>JALHRJ010000023.1 GCA_022841475.1 Cyclobacteriaceae bacterium
TCATTTTGGATGTTGTCAAAGGTATACGTGAATAAACCCAAGCCAGCACTTTCCATTTTCCATCGCTGTTCTCCGGACACGATATAAACAGAGGCAGGCAAGGCCTCACCTTCCATTTTTATTTTCAAAGTGAAATCTTCATTGAAGAAGGCAAGGAGACTTTCATTTTGCACAATAAATTGAAAAGGGGCTTGTGGTGAAAACTCTTGATTGAATTGTACAATTCGTCTGGTACTCTGCGTAAAAATTCCTTGATTGATAAGTAACAGCAAAAGAATCAGGAAAAAAGGAATGAGAAAGTATTTGGCGTACTTCTTATTTTCTCTTAGGTCAATCGCCTGCTCGAAGGCAACATGTTGTAATGAAACGGTCTTCTGATTAATACCAGCATCTAACAAAGCGCTCCGGTTTTGTGTAGAAGCTAGTTGTATAAGGTTCAAAAGTTTATCCGATACATCGGGAAAAAAACGGCCGATTATTTTTGCGCTCTCTTCCTGGCGCAAACCTTTTTTGTATATCCACCAGGCAATCGGTTCGCGAAGAAAACGGAAAATTGAAAAAGCGGCCACCGCAAAGAACGATGCAAAAATCACAAAGCGACCACCTTTACCTAGCCAAAGATTATACTCGATAAGCGATGCAATCAGGAAGTAAGCAAGAAGAATAGAAAGCGATAAGATGCTACCCCGAATCAATAGATTCAGGTAATATCTCCTTGTAAAGGAGTTTAATTTTTCATTGATCCGATTTATCCCCTCACCCATGTTTCCCTTTAAAACGAACTTATCCTAAAGATAGTTTTTTATTGTACGAAGATAGGTGCGATGAACCCTCAAATCAAGCCGCTTAAGGAGTGATTTTTTGATCTGGAAAATGCCAATCATACTCCTTTTCGAAATATTCAAGCACATGCATTTTTAATAGTTTCTCCTGCTCCAGCAAATCAAAATGGGGTAGCTTTTTTACAAGTTTCCAGTGAGGCCACCCTTCTGCATCTTGACCCTCCAATTCATAGTATCCAGCGAGGCTTAATACTTTGCAGATGGCTATGTGCATCAGGTCTTGCTTTTCTTCTTTTGAAAAAAGTCGTGGGCCCTTACCAAGTTCCTGCATACCAATTATAAAGAGAACCGCATTGAGGTCTTTGGGCTTTTTTTCCAGCAGTTTTTCAATTTCTTGAAGCAAGCCGTGCCACTTACGCTCCAGATCCAAATCCCGTTGAAACATAAGGCTATGATTTGGTGAGTTCTTCCCAATACTCAAATGCTCTGCGTAAATGCGGTACCACGATTGTACCACCAACAAGTGTGGCCACCCCCATGGCTTCATGAACCTCAGCGGTGGAAAACCCAACTTCTTTGCACTTACCCAAATGATATTTAACACAATCATCGCATCGAAGAACCAACGAACAGGTGAGCCCTATCAGTTCTTTGGACTTTACATCTAAAGCGCCCTCTTGATAAGCATTGGTATCGAGATTAAAAATGCGTTTGATTATAAGATTATCGGCTGAGAGAATTTTCTCGTTCATCTTGCCGCGGTATTCATTAAATTGCTCTACAAGGCCCATACTTCTGGATTATTTTCCTCAAAGATGAGTTCAATTCGGATTAAATCAAATGTTGTAAATCCTGCGCTAGACTTGTGCCGCGATTTTATCTCGTTGTTTTACCCACAATATTGTCTCGGATGTTCTCAAGCATTGTTTAAAGGTGAAGAAATTTTGTGCACCCGCTGCATTCGGGATTTGCCAAAAACCGGATACCATCTCGAAGCAGATAATCCAATCAAGCTACGATTGGCCGGTCGATTACCCGCCAAACACGTAATGGCATTTTTGAAATTCAGAAAAACAGGAATTGTTCAACACCTGCTTCATCAATTGAAGTACAACAATCACCCCGAAGTAGGCATAAGGCTTGGAAAAATTTACGGTAACGAATTGATGCAAGCTGGCTACACCAATGAATTTGATTTGGTTGTTCCGGTGCCTTTGCACCAAACGCGCAAACGCAGAAGAGGCTACAATCAAAGCGCTTGTTTTGCACAAGGGCTAAGCAGCTCTTTGCAAATTCCCTGGGATGAAACCATCAGTACAAGAAAAGTAGGCACCTCAACCCAAACCCGAAAAACCAAAGTAGAGCGCTGGGAGAATGTGAAAGATGTTTTTGCCATCCGCGAAAGCGAAAAAATAAAGGGTGCCCGGATCTTATTGGTGGATGATGTTATCACCACAGGCGCAACCCTCGAAGCGTGCGGCAAACATTTGATTGAAGCTGGTTGCAAAGAGCTAAGTATTGCATGCCTTGCTGAAGCACAATAAAAAAAACCCTCCGAAGGGAGGGTCTTTATTAATAGAGTAAACTTTAATTCTCTTAGTAGTTTGATCCTGCACGGATCATTGCGCAACGGAATCCAATGGTAGCAGTCGCTGAATCTTCATCTAAAAATCTGCGGGTACCCGGTGACATCCAGTAAGCAACATCTTTCCATGATCCACCTTTGTAAACACGAACCTTATCTGAAATCAAGGATATAAAACCTTGTGGGTTTTTAACGTAATCAAAGGTGCGGATGTTCTTTGTTGTACCATCAGGCATTGTAACGGTAGAGTCTCTGGCTTCTTTCGTATAGCGATTTCTGTATTCACTATGACTATCAATGAAGTCATCTCTGCGGATAGGGTTCAGATCATCAAAGTCTTGGTGCGAAAGAGGACGATAAACATCCATTACCCACTCACTAACGTTACCAGCCATATTATAAAGCCCGTAATCGTTAGGAGGATATTCATAGATGTAGGAAGTGATCAACGCACCATCGTTAAGTCTTCCGGCAATACCGGCATAGTCACCACGACCGCGCTTAAAGTTTGCAAGGAATGAACCCATTTGCTTTCCATAAGGATTACGTAATGCATGTCCATCCCAAGGATAAATCCGCTGGTGGGTTTGCATTTCGTCTAGCCATTGGGTTCCGATCAATGCCTGAGCTGCATATTCCCACTCGGCTTCAGTAGGAAGACGATAAGCAGGAATTACAACACCAGACTCTAATGGAATGCGGCCTGCACCTGTTTCGGGTGCAGCGATACCTGCTTTTTCAGCCAGGTCGGCATTAACTTTAGCAGTTCTCCATTTAGCATATTCGTTAGCTTGTTTCCACTTAACACCCACAACCGGGAAATATCGGAAACCGGGATATCTTAAATAATGCTCTACATAAGGATCGTTAAAAGCAAGGTTCGAGCGCCAAACCAAGGTATCAGGCAAGGCCAGGGAGTAAGCTTTTCCACCATCTACTTTAGTTGAATCAACGGATAAATGATAAAGGTATTCTAACCAATGTATATTGGCTATTTCAGTCTCATCCATATAGAATGAAGCCACTGACACAGTTCTCTCAACGTTGTCGCGGGATGACATCACATCTTCTTCCAGAGAACCTAACACGGTGCGCCCACCCTCAATTAATACCATGTTTGGGGCATCAGGCTGAGAGTTATATTCCATCACCGGAAAACCTTCGGCCGCATCACGGGTATACTTTAAACCCGTGGCCGTACTCAGCTGGCCAGGATTTTGAGCCGTGGGCTTGCCCCCTCGGTTGCCGAATAAAGAACAGGAGCTAATAATAGCCGATAGCGCAACTAACAACAGGAGAGACTTGAAATACTTCATTTGCTTTTGGTTAGACATAAAAGTAACCGCTAATATAAATAGATAAATCAATGTTTTCCAAAGGGTAGCGTTTTTTTGATGAATCCTTAATAGAAGGTGGCGACCCCGAACCGTTTGCTTAACGCTGTAAATCAGGCGATAGTATCTAATTCCAAAATGGGATAAAAATTCCATACCTGGGCTGAACTGACGTGCAAAAAGTGTGAAATCCTAATGATCTGGGGTTGGTACATCTTTTTCTATAGGGTATTCCAAAAAATCAACCCCATGATTACAATTGATGAATTTAAGGTTTCTTCTTTTGAAAAGAAATGTGACCTTATTACAAATTACACTGAATTTATTGCGTCTCGTACACTGGAGGATACAAAAACATACCTCTATTACACCGGTGAGTTTTTTGTTGAAGTCTTCTACTCAACCCGCTATAAAAAAGTTTTGATGATTCACGCATTCAACGATTCGGAAACCCTGGTACCTTACACTGAAGAGGTTTCGCTGATTGACTTGCTTTCATAGGAAGCCAGTGGCCCCAGTATATCGATGGCGGCATCTACTGTTGAAATGGATTCTATAGTAAGAATTAGTTTGCCCATACTATCCTTCATGCGGCACCGCTTATTATGACTCTGAACAAAGGATAAAATCTTTCCGAAAATATCGGATTTAAAATATTCATCTTTTCCGGAAATGAAGTAACCCCGCAGCTTGCCATTTTTTAAACTAAGCTTTTCGAAGCCCAGCGTTTCGCCTATCCACCGCAAGCGTACAGAATTAATTAATTGCTCAACGGAGTCGGGGAGAGATCCAAATCTATCTTTTAAGGAATCCCTGAAACCAGCTAAACGGTTTTCGTCTTTGATATTATCAAGTGTGGCGTAAAGTTGTAAACGCTCACTAGTATTATTGATGTACGTGTCGGGAATTAGGATTTCCAGATCTGTTTCAATCGAGCAGTCGGGCACAAGCAATTTCGCTTTCGCGGAAAGTTCTTCCGCAAACAATTCCTTGAAATCAGTTTCTTTCAGTTCCTGAATGGCGTCATCCAAAATTTTGTGATAGGTATCGAAGCCGAGATCTGTAATGAAGCCGGTTTGCTCAGCCCCTAATAAATTGCCGGCACCACGGATGTCGAGATCGCGCATCGCTACTTTAAAGCCATCACCTAATTCCGAGAACTCTTCTAAAGCAGACAGCCGCTTGCGTGAATCAGATGACAACAGGGAACTTGGTGGCGTTAATAGATAACAGAATGCTTTTTTGTTGGAACGACCTACCCGGCCGCGCATTTGGTGCAAATCACTCAAGCCAAACATGTGCGCCTGATTAATAATTATCGTGTTGGCGTTGGGGATATCCAACCCAGACTCTATAATGTTTGTAGATACCAACACATCATACTCGCCTTCAATAAACTTGACCATTACCTTTTCAAGTTTGTCGCCATCCATTTGTCCGTGTGCAATTCCCATACGTGCATCGGGCACGAGTTTGTAAATGGTGTTCGCCACCTGTTCGATATCACTTACACGATTGTGAACAAAAAATACCTGTCCGCCTCTACGAAGTTCAGCGCTTACTGCATCGCGGATGATACTCTCATCGAATGTATGCAACTCTGTGGTTACGGGTTGGCGGTTAGGTGGCGGTGTTGAAATGATGCTAAGATCGCGCGCGCCCATAAGGGAAAAATGCAACGTGCGTGGAATTGGAGTTGCCGTAAGTGTGAGAACATCTACGTTAACCTTGAGTTCTTTTAATCTGTCTTTGACTTTTACGCCAAACTTCTGTTCTTCATCAATCACCAACAGGCCCAGATCTTTAAACTCAACATCCTTACTTACGACCCTGTGTGTGCCAATAATAATATTAACTATGCCTTCTTTTACCTCTTTGATGATTTGTTTGATCTCTTTGTCGGTCTTAAACCTCGATACGTAATCAATCTTTACGGGCATACCAGAAAGTCGCTCCGAAAAAGTTCGATAGTGCTGCATGGCAAGAATGGTTGTGGGCACTAATACAGCAACCTGTTTACCTTCTGTTGCAGCCTTGAATGCGGCCCGGATGGCAACTTCAGTTTTGCCAAAACCAACATCCCCACACACCAGGCGATCCATCGGATGCGGTTGTTGCATATCTCGCTTTACATCTTCAGTGGCTTTAGCCTGATCGGGCGTGTCTTCATAAATAAATGAAGTTTCTAATTCTGCCTGTAAAAATCCATCTTCATTAAATGCATAACCCGGAGCGCCTTTTCGTTTGGCGTAGAGTTCGATCAACTCCTTGGCGATATCTTTAACCTTCTTTTTGGCTTTCGCTTTCTTGCTATCCCACTCGCCACTTCCAAGTTTACTGATTGCGGGTGGCGTTCCGTCTTTGCCGGAATACTTCGAGATTTTATGCAGCGCGTGAATGCTTACCGTGAGCAGGTCATCATCACGAAAGACAAGCCGGATTGCCTCCTGTTCTTTTCCATCCACTTCTTTCTTTTCGAGACCGGCAAACTTGCCAATGCCATAATCGATGTGCGTGACAAAATCTCCGGGTTGCAGGGTTTGCAATTCCCGGAAGGTGAGCGCCTTGGATTTTGAAAATTTTTCTTTTTGACGATATCGGTAAAACCGCTCGAAGATCTGGTGATCTGTATAACAAACAACTTTTAGGATATGATCTACAAATCCCTGTCGCAACGAAAACTCAAGCGATTGAAATCTGATTTCGGGATGAATCTCTTCAAAGATTCCATGCAGACGATCAACCTGCCGTGGCTGTTCCGTAGCTATGAAATTTGCACAGCCTTGTGTTTGATGTTCCAGCAGGTTGGTAGCAAGCAGCTCAAAGTTTTTGTTGAACGAGGGTTGAGCCGAGCTATTAAACACATACTCATACTTAGATTCAAGAGAACACTTAGATCCAAATTCAATACAGGATAAGTTTGTCAAACTTTTCAATATTCCCGCACCTGTATTAAAAAGTTGTTCAGGCTCCAGCACGACTTTCGTTTGACCGCTTTCGCGGAGAATCTTATCAAAAGAAGAGCTGGCCTTATCAAAACACTTCTCAACAATGTCTTTGGTAAGTTCAGTATCTTTTATCCAGATCCGCGAAGAAGGGGAAATGAAATCAAACAAGGACTGGCGCTCTTCCTGCACCAACCGGGTTTGAACATTAGGCATCAGACTTATTTTTGTGAGCGCCTCTACGGAAAGTTGTGACCCCGGATCAAAACTTCGAATGCTGTCAACCTCATCGCCAATTAATTCTATGCGATAGGGGAGTTCGTGGGCGAAAGAAAAGACATCGATAATGCCGCCCCGGATAGCAAACTGACCAGCCTCAAAGACAAAGTCGGTTTTTTCAAAATCATAACCATGAAGAAACTCTTCCAGAAAACTCCGGTCCAGGATTTCACCCTTTGCTATCAGAAATGTATTTGTGGCCAGTGATTTTTTGTTGATTACCTTTTCTGAAATCGCCTCAGGATACGTTACAATTACGTTGCCATCAGCATGGTTGCTGATTTGATTAAGGACTTCAGATCGCATGAGAATGTTCGCATTCTCAATTTCATCATACTCGTAAGGCCGCTTGTACGACATAGGAAAAAAAAGAACCTCCTTTTCGCCAAGCAAATGCTGAAGGTCATTTAATAGATACGAAGCCTCTTCTTTATCCTGGGCAATGATTACATGCGATGCCCGGACACTATTATATACAGCCGCAAAGACAACGGTATCCAGACTGCCATGAAGGCCTTTTATGCGAATGTTTGCATGAGCGGACGTACGAATTCCCTCGACCAGCGTCTGTACCAGGCTGTCCGCACGATAAATAGAAAGAAACTCATGCGCCTTCACACCAACAGAATTTGAAAACAGGTCGCAAATATACCTTAACTTTATGCGATGTATTACGTTCGTTTGTTATTTCTTCTCATCAGCCTTACATCATTTTTTTTTATGATTCTGGGATTGATAAAACCCTGGATCATGCTGTGGTGGGAAGATGTGCAAAACCGGAAAAAAGTAATTCAACTTTATGGCACTTCGGGTTTGTTGTTTTTAATTATTTATTTCGTACTGAAAATTTTTGTTGACCTATGATGAAGCGAGTAGTATTCTTGATGTTGGTAATGTTTCTGTTTACACAATGCACAAAGGAAGAGAAGAAGACACCGGTGGTGAAAAGAGAAGTTAATGAACTGCCTTACCTCACGTTCAATAACCTGGATGGCACACCCACCACTACCCGCGACTTACCTGGCGGCAGCATCATTATTTTATTTAATACAGATTGCGACCATTGTCAACGGGAAGCCAAGGCCATTCAGGAGAAGCTGACTTCGTTTAAGGAGAGCACACTGCTGTTTATTGCGGCCGATCCTGTAGAATTGATTCAGAAGTTTGCCAATGATTATGGACTTGCCAACCAACCCAATGTTCGCTTTGGAAAAGCGGAAAGCGAAGATGTTTATATGAATTTTGGGTCTATTCCTACTCCGGCCATTTATGTTTACTCGAAGGAAAAGCGATTTGTAAAATCGTTTCTGGGCGAAACTCCGGTCGATCAGATTATTTTGAGTTTGTAGTACTCGATCTACTTTTTAATGGAAAACCCAAATTAAGTTCAAAAGAAAGCTGCCCGTATCTCTCCCACCCACTTTCGTCAAATCCAGTCGTAGAATTGATTTGATTATATTTTCCATAATGTGTAGCAAACCAAACGTTTATTTCTATTGGATATTTTTCTTTAATAAAAAATTGATAACCCGTGATTATACCCAGCCCAAGATAATTTGCATATTTTCCTTCATATCGTATCTCTTGATAGGAATAGAGAGGAAACAAACCTATATAGTATCCGCGGTAAATTTTATTACTAAGATAGTATCGAATTTGTGGTCTAAAATAAAAAATCTGGTTGTTTCTTACCGTACTGGCGGTACTGCCTGTGTATTGTCTATAAGTCCAGTTATAATAGTCAAATACTATGTTGTAGCTAAATTTTTTTATTATCTGACCTTCGTAATGAGTTGTGATCCACAGGTTATTTTTAGCAACAGCCCAAACCAAGGGATAGATAGAAATTTTTAAATATTTTTTTTTCGGGAATTCAAATTCTGTCTCTTGACTAAACAAAGTGCTGCTCATAGAAAATAATAATAGAAAAAGTCTTAAGCGTAAGGATTTCATTAATATAAACCATTTGAGTTTGTAATGCGCGAGCAAAGCGCGAGATATTTTTTCTTTTCGGATGAAAATCCTATCAGGTATTTATCGCCACCATCGCGAAGTTTAAGTTTCTTCTTTAGTTCTTCGGGCTTAAGTGGATAATTTCTGGTTACGATGTTTACCTGGTTATTTGGTAAAAGATCGTGCAATTTCTTTGCCTCAGGATTCAGCATGTCAATCTGAAAGATTCTTCCCTGAAAATTCTCTAGCAGCCTCTCCGATGTATAAAGATGGGTGTTGGCAGCAAGCTTTTGCAGCTTATTTTTTTCGGAAATCAATTTGAATGCGCCAGCTTTTAAAATGCTGGCATTGGGTTCATATAAATATTTTTGAGGTTCACCCAGAATGACTAATGAATTTTTTTCGGCTTCTAATGTAAACGAAATCGTTGATCGAATTTCTCCATCGGAGAAGAGATCAACAGCCTCAATGGAAACCTCACCCACATAGTTCTTATCAGCCAGATAGAGAAGTTCTTTACACTCATTGTCGACTGAAACGACATAAACCTTTTTAACATGATCAAGCTCCCGCAGTCCTTGCTGTATATCCAACAAGGGGGAAGTTTTTACCAATAAAAACCGGCTTCGACTTAAAATGGTCTTTTGAAGTTGGGTTACATCTGGTAAGCAATCAGCAAGTCGGATAATTTTGCGCGACTTGTTATCTCTCCGGCTCGGGTCTATAAAAACAAGATCGAAGTCAATAGCAGTTTGATCCATAAATTGTTCCGCATCGGTATTGCGATGGATAATGTTTGCGGCTTTCAACACTTCGTGGTTATGCCGGGTAATTTCAAAGAGTTCCTTATCAGGCTCGATGTAATGAAACGAATTGAAATTCTTCGACAAGTAGAAACTATCCACACCCAAACCACCGGTCAAATCAACAGCGACTCGTATTTCATCAAGAATTGTCTCGACAATTTTCGATTTAAACAAAGCAGTTGCTTGCGAAGAGGATTGTTCGAGATTGAGCGTTGGCGGATAGATGATGCCCTTCGTTTGATACCAGGTTGCAAGTTTTGCTTTTGCTTTCCTTCTGCCAACCAACTGCTGGGCAATCCATGCAGCCGGTAAACCAAAAACTTCCTTATGTCTTAATACAAATTGTCTTTCATCCTCGCCTTCATGATGAATGATAAAATCCTGAACATCGGGGTGAGCAATTCGGAAAAGATAATTTGTTGGCATGAAGGCAAAGTTGCAAATTCGCGCGCTATTCTTTTACGATGAGAAAATCTCCCCTGTTTGTTCTCTTTATTACCATTTTTCTGGACATGCTGGGATTTGGAATCATTATCCCCATTCTACCTATATTCACCAAAGAACTGGGGGCGCAGGATTACCAGATAGGACTTATTGCCATGATCTATCCGATCATGAACTTCTTTTTTGCGCCCATGTGGGGAACGCTCAGCGATCGGCACGGGCGCAGACCCATTATTTTAATAAGTGTCTTTATCACCGGAGTAGCTTATCTCGTGTTTGCACAGGTAAACGGATTGATCATTCTCTTTTTTTCAAGAATGTTATCCGGAATTGGTTCAGCGAATATCTCAGTAGCTCAGGCCTATATTGCGGACGTCACCACTCCGAAGGAACGAACGAAGACACTCGGATTTTTAGGAGCTGCTTTTGGAATAGGGTTTATCATAGGACCAACGCTTGGCGGGTTTCTCAAAAGTATATCAGCGCCTGGTCAGGTTGATTGGGTTGGCTACGTAACAGCCGGCATGTCATTTATCAATTTTGGTTTAGCCTACTTCTTACTTCCCGAATCACTCAAAACAAAGCGTGCAGATGCACCTTTTAATTTTAGAGTAGTAACGGGCATAGTTAAGGAGTTGAGGAAACCATCGATACGCGAGTTATTGTTGATCAACTTCATATTTATCTCAGCTTTTATGTTAATGCAGATGGCCAGCTCATTGATGTGGAAAGAAGTGGATGGACTGAGTGATCAGCAAATTGGCTATGTGTTTGCCTTTGTAGGACTGGCTACAGCCATCGTGCAAGGTGCTTTGGTGGGCCGAATGGTGAAATGGTTAGGTGAAACCAAGATGCTAACGTATGGTGTATTTTTTATGATCGTAGGACTGGTTATGTTGCCACTGGTTGGTGAATCCTATTTTATCCCGTTAGAATTAGTTGGCTTAGCACTGGTTGCCCTTGCCAATGGCTGCCTTACGCCTAGTATCACGTCCTTAATTACAAAATATACTGACCCAAAAGATGTAGGTCAGGTGTTGGGGGTCAATCAATCATTTGGATCAGTTGCCCGCGCTGCCGGCATGGGCGTGAGTGGCTTTTTATATGGGATGAATTTTCATGTGCCGTTTTTTGTCGGAGCCTTCCTAATGGCCATTTGCTTTTGGCTTGCCAACAACTTTTCAAAGACACCTTCACCCGTGCATCATTCCTGAATAGAGGAGCGCGGCAATTTAACCAGCGACCAATAAATGTTTCGCAAATAGGCGATCAATCCAAGTCCTTGCGCAACAAGCAGGACGGGATCGTGGCGGTAAATGCCATACACCACCACCATCACTGAAGCAAAAGCACTGATCACCCAAAAACCCAGTGGCAAAATGGATTCATTTACTTTTTCAGAATGATACCATTGATATAGGTATCTGAAATTGAGCAGTAGTTGCCCAATGCTGCCAAGGATAATAAACCGATCCGTAAAATCGGCCTGATCAAATGTTTGTTGAAATAATCCGGGATAAAATACACCTACCCATATAAACAAAAGAGCAGGAAGGGGAAAAATTACGATGCGCAAGACCTTTGGAATCTTAATCCAAAACCCCTTAAGCTGAAGATTGCGGATGTAGATGTAAAAGGAAATAGATTGCCCGAAAAGAATAACAATATCATGTCTTAGTACACCATAAATAAGAAATAGAAAAGAGCCTGCTAAACTGAAAATCCAGAAAATAGTGGGCGATACCACGCGGCCTGCCCGCTCTGATTGGATCCATTGTGTTATTGTGCGCGCGCCAAACAACGATTGGGCAAAAAAGCCCAACCCGTAAATGAGTATATCTTGCCAGGAAAGTTGTTTGAAAAAGTCCACCCGATTAAATTTTTGGAAGGCACCTATTCCTCCTCCACCTTGTTTTTCATCGTCATCAACAGGTTATAGGCACCCTTCATTACAACATTTTTGTCGAGTAGCTTGTCAGCGGAAATGATTTCGATAAATCCGTTTTCAGAATCACCGGTTTTGACTTCCTGAATGGTGAATGTTGCCTCACTTTCAGATAAGAAAATATATTGATTATTTTCAAAGCGAACGATTGCTTCTTCGGGCAATGCGTAGACGCTGTTATTTTTAAGTTCAATCTCAGCATTCATGTACATGCCAGGTATCAGGCTCTTGTCATAATTTTCAAAATGAGAATGAACTTCCGTGCTGCGTTCTGCAGATAGATTTTTACCAATTAAAATAATTTCACACTCGTACCTTTTATCAGGCTGACTATTGGTGTATGCATACACCGTTTGGCCAATTGAGAGTTTGCTCAGATCTTTTTCAAAAATGGTTAACGCCAGATGGATATCGGAAGGATTGATCAATTCAAACAACACTTCAGAGGGTTGCGTATACTTGCCTATATTGACATTCACACTGGAAACATACCCATCAATGGGTGAGTAAAGATTTATACTTTTTGAAATGGAATTTTCATCCAGTTTGTCAGGGTTTACGCCAATAAGTTTTAGCCGCTCTGCCAGCGACTTCACATTGATCTTTTCGGTAGTATAATCTACTTCAGTTTGCTGTAAGACTTTATCGCTACTCGCTTTGCTTTGATTGAGTTCTTTTTGTCGGTTGTATTCGTTAGCTGTAAATTTTAACCGGGCTTTGGCGGTTAAATAGTCTTGCTGCAACTGGATATATTGCTGATCTTCCATGACCGCAATTACTTCGCCTTTATTTAAATGCATGCCAGGAAGCAGCTTCGTTGATTTAAGATAACCACCCATGGGCACACTTACCGAAATCATATTTTGAGGCGGCACATCTATGCGACCGTTTACTTTTAGCACACTTGAAATAGATTTTGGCCCAATTTTCCCCAGCTCAATATCAGCATTTTTAAGCTGATCATTGGAAAGTGTAACCGAATTTCCGATTTCACCAGTATCGATACTCTCGGCTTCTTCATTTTTAGAACCACAGGAAATAACCAACCACAGTGCACTTAGAAAGAGTATAGATTTTGATCCGTTTCGCATTTTAGCAAGAGTATTTATAAGAGGAATATTTTTCATGGTGCACTATTTAGAAATAAAATAATTGAGTTGAATGATACTTTCGTTGAGGTTATTGACGGCAATTAAATATTCGTTACGAAGTGAGATCGCCTGATTGGTAAGCATTACCCATTCAAGGTAATTGATGCCGCCATTTGCAAATTGTTTATTGGCCGCATCACTGATGAGTCCCGCGTTTCTCAAGCCAGCTTGTTCATAGTAGTCAACTGATTTCGAGAAATTCCTGTATTGAGTGACTGCTCGTTGGTAATCGGTATTGAATTGCTGCAAACCCACGAGATAATTCGATTCGGAAATTTTCTGAAAGGATTTGGAGGCATTGATTTTTGCCCGTTGCGAGCCATAGAACAGGGGAATACCAAGACCCACCTGCCCAGACTGAAAACGAGTAGTGCCATCATACACTACATCATCGGCACCAGTGCCCCGCATCGACATGTTGTTATAGGCAAAAGTAAAGTCGGGAAGCAATCTGGATTTTTCCAGTTGTGTATTCTTTATCGAGATTAACTTTTGTTGTTGCAGCCATTGAATGGCTGGATGTTGGGATAGGGTAGTTGTATCCAGCGTTTCGATCCTGCTCATCTTAAAGTCGCCTTCCTGTGGCACAAGCCATGTGGTTGTATTCAACAAAAGTTGAAATTGTGTCTGCAGCAACTCAAGGTCGGCATTCAACTGATTTAATTGAAGCGCGATTTGTGCCCGTTGTGTTTCGGCCGTTGTTTTTTCAAGAATATTAGTCTCACCTACGGCAAATCGCAAATCAGCTTTCTCCAAAAAATTGTTATATAAACTATCATTCTGCTGAAGCAGTTTTTTCTTTTGTTGGAGATAGGTAAGCATATAATAGACTTGCGATACCTGCCGTTTCAAATCCGTCTCTTTCAGGGTTACGTTCAACATGCTACTCCGCCACTCTTCACGGAGCACTGATTTTTGATTCGCGTAAACGGACGGAAAATTGATATTTTGATTAACAACAAATCGATTGTCAGAAAAACTACTATTCATTTGTCCGTATTCACCCACTATCATCGTCTGCGGGATGCTTGCACCGGATTTAATCAGTTTACTTTGGTACTCAGCCTTAAGCCGCTCATTTTTCACCAATAAATTGTTAACAAGGGCGGTGTCTATAGCGGCTTGTACAGTGATCGGAATTTGGGCTTTTGTTTCTGTAGCCAGTAAAGTCAGAATAGCGAATAGCAAAAGCACGGCCGTTGGATTCATTCTGTTTTTCTTTCTAACAAGTTTGGTTTCGAAGAGGATGTAGAGAACAGGAAGAACGAATAAGGTCAGGAATGTTGCAATCAGCAACCCTCCAATTACAACTGTTGCTAACGGTCGTTGCACTTCAGCACCGGCACCATTACTCAATGCCATGGGCAGGAAACCAAGTGAAGCAACTAATGCAGTCATCAACACGGGACGCAATCTTACTTTTGTTCCAGACATCACAACAAGTTTGAGGTCGTTCAGCCCATCAGCTTTCAGCCGATTAAATTCGGCTACCAACACAATACCATTTAACACCGCTACACCAAATAAGGCGATAAATCCCACACCGGCACTAATACTAAACGGCATACCCCGTGTGGCGAGAGCAAAAATTCCCCCAATGGCAGAGAGGGGAATAGCCGAATAAATTAACAAGCCATGTTTTACAGACTTGAAAGCAAAATAGAGCATGAGAAAAATCAATAACAATGATATAGGCACTGCAATACTCAATCGTTGCTTGGCTGCATTTAAATTTTCAAATGCGCCACCATACGTAACAAAATAGCCGGGCGGAAATTTTATCTGAGCCTCTACCTTTTTCTGCAGTTCGTTAACAATAGTTTCAACATCGCGACCGCGTACATTGAAGCCAATGATTATTCTTCGCTTGGCATCTTCCCGCTGAATTTGATTGGGACCTTCTTTAATTTCAACATCTGCCAGCTGGTATAAAGGAATTTGATTTCCCTGCGGGGATGAGATTAATAGATTTTGAACATCAGTGATGCTCTTGCGTTGCTCACCCTCCATACGGACAACCAGGTCAAATCTTTTTTCATCTTCATAGACCTGTCCTGTACTTTGTCCCGCAAATGCCGTGTTTACTGTTCGGTTGATGTCAGAAATGTTCATACCGTATTGCGCGATGGCACCCCGGTTATAGCGTATTACAATTTGAGGCATGCCACCAACAGCCTCCACATATAAGTTGGCGCTTCCCTCTACGGTGTTTACCACATTGCCTAGTTTGTTGGCATAGTGTGCAAGGGTATCCAGATTTTCTCCAAAGATTTTACAGACTACATCTTGCCTGGCTCCCGTCATCAATTCATTAAAGCGCATCTGCACCGGATACTGAAAGCCAAAGGTAACACCCGGTACTGCCTCTAAAGCCTTTGCCATTTTTTCAGCAAGCTCGTTGAAGGTTGTAGCCGAAGTCCACTCTTTTTTATCTTTCAGGATTACCATCATATCGCTGGCTTCAATAGGCATGGGATCTGTAGGCACCTCGCCACTTCCCGTTTTACCGACTACCTTAATTACCTCAGGGAAATTTTCAAGTAATATTTTTTCTCCTTTCAGCGTTGCCTCAATAGAAACATTAAGGTTGCTGCCCGTAAGCACACGCGTGTCAACGGCAAAGTCACCTTCTTCCAAAGCCGGAATAAACTCACCACCAAGATTTGAAAGAGTAAACATCGCTCCGGCAAATAATATGATTACCACAAGCACCACTGTTTTTGGAAAGCCCAACACCTTTTCCAACAGGGCCTGATAAACGCGTTCAATTTTTTCCATCATTTTATCAGAGATATTTTTTGTGTGCTTCACCTTCTTGCTAAGAAAAACAGCGCTCATCATGGGGATGTAGGTGAGTGAAAGAATGAAGGCGCCCAACAAAGCAAAAGCAACGGTTTGAGCCATGGGCTTAAACATTTTTCCTTCAATACCTTCCAAACTTAAGATTGGCAGATATACGATCAGAATAATGATTTGTCCGAACACGGCACTGTTCATCATCCTGCCTGCTGAATGCTTGACTTCGCCATCCATTTCATTTTGAGTGATCTCACTTCGCGTGATGAATTTTTTACTATGAGCCAGTTGATGCATAACGGCTTCTACAATAATAACCGCACCGTCAACAATAAGTCCGAAATCAAGCGCCCCCAGACTCATCAGATTTCCACTCACGCCAAACATGTTCATCATGATAACAGCAAAAAGCATGGCCAGCGGAATTACCGAGGCGACTAAAAAGCCGGCCCGGAAATTTCCAAGAAAGAGCACCAGAACAAAAACCACAATCAATGCTCCTTCCATCAAGTTAGTTTGCACTGTGCCTATGGCATTGTTTACCATCTTGGTTCTATCAAGAAATGGCTCAATCTCAATTCCTTCAGGAACGATTTTTTTGATTTGTTCAATCCTGTCTTTTACATCTTTTATAACTTCATTGCTGTTCGCGCCCTTTAGCATCATCACAATAGCACCGGCCACCTCACCCTCTCCATTGTAGGTCATGGCTCCATATCGGATGGCACTACCAAATCGAACTTCGGCTATGTCCTTAATAAAAAGCGGAGTACCGTTCTCTGTATTTTTTACTGCAATGCTGTTGATATCGGAGAGCCCCCCGATGAGTCCTTCACTTCTTATATAGAGAACGGTTGCTTGTCTCTCAATGTAGGCACCGCCTGTATTTTGATTATTATTTTCTACGGCACTAAATACATCGCCAATAGTAAGTCCAAAGGCTTTTAACTTATTCGGATCAATAGCGATCTCATACTGTTTTAGCTTACCGCCAAAACTGCTAACATCGGCTACGCCAGGGACACGCAAAAGTTGTCTTCGGACAATCCAATCCTGAATAGTGCGCAGCTCCGTAATGTCATACCGATCTTCATATCCTTTTTTAGGTTTAACTACATATTGATAAATTTCGCCAAGCCCCGTTGTTACGGGGGCTAAAACCGGAACACCCAACCCGGTTGGAAGCTGATCTTTTACAATTTGTAAGCGTTCGGTAACCTGCTGCCGTGCCCAATAAACATCGGTATCATCATCAAACACAATAGTTACCAGCGATAACCCGAATCGCGAAAAACTCCGGATTTCAATAAGGCCGGGTATGTTGCTGTTTACCTGTTCGATCGGGAAGGTAATGAGGCGTTCAATATCGGCTGCACCTAAGGAAGGAACGGATGTAATTACCTGTACCTGGTTATTGGTGATGTCAGGCACGGCATCGATGGGCAGACGCGTAAACTCATAGCTGCCAAAGCCAATGAGGCCAATCACCAATAGTCCAATGATTAGTTTTTGCCGTACTGAAAATTCTATGATTCTGTTTAGCATCGTTGCTGAGTATTAAAGTAGAAATGAGTGAAAGTGATGTCACTTTCGAAAAGAGTAATGAATAAATAGATTTTACCACAACACGCAGAGCTAAGGCCAGTGTTGTTCAGAGATCAGAAGAAATTAGAGTTTGGGCGGCTGGAAGATATCGACAGCAATCAGTTTTGGTTCATGCTGAAGGTAAAAGAATTGATAAGACGTAGCGTTTATAGCCAGGCCTTCCGTCAATGAGATTTTTTGAATGGGGAGCATCACAACCTGGCCAATGAAGGAGTGGCTACAGTCTTTGAAGGGAAGACGATTGTCCTGATCGTCATGGGCAACATCAGTTTCATAGTGCATCACCAGAAATTCCAGGAAAGACATTTCGGCTACCTGATTTTTATGTTCTGCGTAATGTTCAACGAGCAGAGGCAAACGCAACACTTCCCTGAATTCGGTGAACGAAACAAGGTAAAGCAGAAACAAACCAATTGCAGCAAATCGTAGCATGTAACACTTCAAAGGTAACTACTCTTTAGACAACCAAAAAACTGATTCGATTCCCATTCAATAAAATTTGGATTGCAGATTAGAATAGGCTAAGATTTCCTCCCTTCCTGAATTTGGTAAGATCATAAACGGGCAATTTTTTATCAGAAAAGTACTTCTTCTTTGAAGCACGATAAAGCTGGTGAATGGCATCAGCAATGTTTCCTTCACCCGACATGCGCCTGCCGAATTGGGAGTCATTTACATTACCTCCGTGAAACGAGCAGATCTGATTCCACACTTTATCGAAGCGATCCGGAAAATTCTTTCGCAGCCAGTCTTCAAAGATTTTTCTGATAGAACCATTGAGCCGAACTACTGTCATGCCACAGGCCAATGCACCATGATCGGCAGCAGCTTTTAGCACATGGGCAATTTCATGATGATTAAGACCGGGTATAATGGGCGCATTCATCACTCCAACAGGCACACCGGCTTTCGCAAGTGCTTCAATGGTTTTTAAGCGTTTGATGGAGCTGGCGGTGCGTGGTTCAAGAATTCTTCTCAGGTCTTCATCAAGTGTGGTGATAGAAATGTAAACATGCACGAGATTATCACTGGCTAAATCCTTGAGAAGATCAATGTCGCGAAGGATGAGGCTGTTCTTGGTGATCATACCAACAGGATGACGGTAGTTGACAAACACCTTCAGTAGATTTCGGGTGATTTCAAATTTCTTTTCTTGTGGTTGATAGCAATCTGTGTTACCGCTCAGCATGATAGGTACTGCATTCCAGTTTTTATTAAGTAGATGTTGCTCGAGAAGTTTGGCAGCATTTTTCTTTATAATGATCTTGCTTTCAAAATCAAGTCCGGCACTAAACCCGTAATATTCATGTGTGTTTCGTGCATAGCAATAAATGCATCCATGTTCACAGCCTTGGTAGGGATTCATCGAATACATCATGCTTAAATCCGGGCTGTCTACCTTATTCACAATCTTTTTCGGAGTTTCGAAAAAGATTTGGGTGGTAGGCGATTCGAGCAATGGCTCATCAAGACCTTCGATATGATCGGTTACATAGTGCGCTTTTAGAAATCGGTTTTGAGTTTTTATTTGGGCACCACGACCTTTAAAATACGATTCATCCATAAGCAACAATACTAAATAATTTAGTAATTACTTTGATAAAGTTCGATAAAACACAAATTCGAGAGTTAGAAAGTCAAATTTTTGAGCAATCCGGAGTTAGGCTGTTGATAAAAAGGGAAGACCAGAACCATCCTTTTGTGTCGGGCAATAAATGGTGGAAGCTCAAATACAATCTTGAAACCGCCCAACAACAAGGTTATAAAACGTTGCTTACGTTTGGCGGAGCATACTCTAATCACATCTATGCAACAGCCGCAGCGGCACATGAACTCGGATTAAAATCTATTGGCATCATTCGGGGCGAAGAAACCAAACCACTCAATCATATGCTCGCTTTCGCGGAAAGTCAGGGAATGAAGTTGCAGCATATTTCGCGTGAAGCATATCGACAAAAAACAGAGGAAGCTTTCATTCAAAACCTTCACGATCAGTTTGGTGATTTTTATTTGATCCCGGAAGGAGGCACGAATGAACTGGCTGTGAAGAGCTGTGCAGAATTTGCAACGCAACTCAATGCTGAAGTAGATTTTGATTATCTCTGTTTGCCGGTGGGCACGGGTGGCACGGTGGCGGGGATGATTGAAGGTCTGGATGAATCAAAGAAGATCATCGGATTTCCCGTATTAAAAGGGGCAACATTTCTGGAAGATGAAATCGCGAAATACACCCCGAAGCACAATTGGCAACTCATGTACGATTATCATTTTGGTGGTTACGCGAAAGTCACGAATGAGTTGACGGAATTCATGGATCAGTTTGAGACGCAATTCAACATACCGCTGGACCCGATTTATACATCGAAGATTATGTTTGGAATAACGGATTTGATTAAAAAGAAATTCTTTATACCGGGCACAACGATTATGGCAATTCATACGGGGGGTCTTCAGGGAAAAGCGGGATTTAATTCCTGATCACTCCCCTTAGCCAGGTAAACACTCTTAACCCGCCCCGCTCTTCAGGCAGCGCTCCGCTTTCTGCGGCCGCCTTTACCCGCTCTACCGTATAGAACGCAGTAGGGATAAGTTCTTTTAATTTTTGCAGAAGATCCTCCAGTCTATCGCGCTCAACTACAGTGAATACAAGCGTTTCATTTCCATCCGGACCTTCTGCGTTTACTTTGGTATAGCGCAAGTGCTGGTGGTTTAGATACTGAAGAAGGTCTACAACTTCTTTACGGGTAATAATCCGAACGATTACTTTTCCATAGGCAATACGTTCTTCAATTAACATCCCCACAAAAATGCCCGAAGCAAAACCTGCCGGGTAGGCCACATAACATACCCAATTATCCAACTGCTTAAAGATTTGACTAATGGCCATCAACCAGATGAATGACTCAAAAAAACCAAGCAGTGTGGATGTGTAACGTCTGCCGCCCAGCATGTAAATGATGCGGATGGTGTTGATGGAAACATCGCAGATGCGCGCAAGAAAAATGAGCAGCGGTAAAATCAGGAAACTGAAAATATCAGAAGAGAAACCAAGCGTGTCTGTGAAAAAGGATTCCATTAAATCTGTCAATCAGGGCTCTTGAATTTATCCAAACAAATCTTTAAACACTTCTTCTAATTTGCCAAATGACTTAACTGTGATTTTTGTCTTCTTAAGATCCAATGACTTCTGGCTGTATTTGGAAATATAAATTATTTCGAAGCCCAACTTTTCTGCTTCGGAGATTCGCTGATCAATTCTATTGACCGCACGCAACTCACCACCCAAACCAATCTCCGCAGCAAAACAAACTTTATCACTCACGGGAATTTCTTCCATAGACGATATGATGGAGATACAAAGCGCAAGGTCGATTGCCGGATCTTCCACATAAATGCCACCGGCCATGTTCACAAACACATCTTGTGTGCCCATGCGAAATCCACACCGCTTTTCCAGAACAGCAAGCAACATGTTCAAGCGCTTTTGATCAAAGCCTGTAGGTGTTCGTTGTGGAGTTCCGTACGATGCCGGACTGACGAGTGACTGTATTTCTATCAACAAAGGACGATTTCCTTCTATGGTTGCTCCGATTGTAGCACCACTGAGCAGTCCGTCTTTTTGAGAGATTAAGATTTCAGAGGGATTGGAAACTTCACGCAATCCATTACCCAGCATTTCATAGATACCGATTTCAGACGTGGAGCCGAATCGATTTTTTGTTGTACGTAGAATGCGATAGGCCAGGTGACGATCACCTTCAAATTGAAGAACGGTATCCACCATGTGTTCTAATACTTTAGGTCCTGCCAGCATACCATCTTTGGTAATGTGACCTACAAGAAATACCGGAGTATTCGTTTCCTTAGCAAACTTCATCAATTCCCCGGCACATTGCCGCACCTGACCAATACTACCAGCTGATGAATCGAGCATGTGTGAGTGGAGCGTTTGAATAGAATCAATGATGACGAGATTGGGTTGCACCGTTTCAATCGCTTGAAAAATATTTTTTGTTGACGTTTCAGCAAGCATATAAAAATTCTCAAAACTGCCAGACGGCTTCGTTGACAAGCGGTCGGCCCGCATTTTAATTTGCTGCTCGCTTTCCTCACCCGAAACATATAAGATTTTTGCTTTTTGAAGCGAGAGTCCGAGTTGAAGCATCAGGGTTGATTTACCAATGCCCGGTTCACCTCCAATGAGAATTAATGAACCAGGCACAATGCCTCCGCCCAACACACGGTTTAATTCCTGGTCGGGAGTTGAAATCCGGATTTCTCCGGTGGATTCAATTTCATTGAGAGTTTTTGGCTTGCTCGTTCGGCTTTTAGATGATTCCTGCCGCCACTCATTGCGGTTGGTTTCGTTTTTTGAAACCACTTCCTCCACAAAACTATTCCACGAACCACAGGAAGGACACTTGCCAACCCATTTGGGGGATTCGTACCCACAACTTTGACAAAAGAAAAGAGTTTTGGATTTGGCCAATTGAATCAGAGATAATCTCTCAAAAGTAAAACAAACTTACATGCCTCAACCTCTTTAGAGAATCAAATAATATCTTTATTTTCACTAACCTAACCTACCGTCTATATGAAATCTTTAATCGGATTCCTGATTTTATTTAGTATTCCTGCTATAAGTGTAGCACAAAAGCCACCTGTTAAGTTTGGCGAAATTTCTGTCGAAGAACTGAAAATGACAAAGTACGATAGGGACTCCTCCGCTTCAGCAGTGATCTTGGCTGATTATGGCGAATCAATAATTCAGTATAACCAAAATGAAGGATTTCAATTGAAGTTTGAAAGACTAAAGCGAATAAAAATCCTAACCAAGGATGGCCTTGACTATGCCAACTTTAGCATACCCCTCTATCATGATGGAAATAATAGTGAAAAAGTTTCTGGCCTTAAAGCAGTTACTTATAATTTTGAGAACGGTAAAATTGTTGAGACTAAGGCTAAGAACGATGCAATATTTAAAGAAAAAAGTGATTCCAATCTTGACCTGACAAAAGTTACTCTTCCCAATGTAAGAGAAGGTTCAATTGTAGAAATATCCTATACTATCTTATCTGATTTTCTATTCAATTTTCAGGATTGGGAGTTTCAAAGCGATATCCCAACTGTGATGAGTGAATATCGTGCGCGGATTCCTGAATACTTTAGCTACGACAAATTTATGCAGGGCTATATTCGACTTTCGATAAACGAAGAAAGTAAATCACCTGCCTCAATCTCAATTACCACTAAAGAAAGAGCAGAAGGCATTGGGGGTCAAACTAAGTTTTATACAGATAAAATTAATTATGAAGAAAGTCGCTATCGATGGGGCGCGGTACATATTCCCGCATTTAAACCCGAACCCTTTATAACCACACCTCGGGATTACATTTCAAAAATTAATTTTGAGTTGTCATCAACTCAAAGTCCCGGTCAACCAATCAAAAGATATATGGGCAGTTGGGAAGACATCAATAAACTGTATGCAGAAAGTGCAGACTTTGGAGATCAAGTTTCGGGAAACCCTTTTTTGAAGAGAACGGTGGAAGAAATTACGGCTGGGATTAGTGAGCCTGAAGAAAAGATTGGAGCCATTAGCAACTATGTAAAACAGAATATTACATGGGATGAAACGAGCCGGAAATTTACCACAAAGACATTCAGAAATGTGCTGGACGACAAAAAGGGAAATTCTGCAGAGATTAATCTTTTGTTAGCCTCTATGTTAGATAAAGCGGGCATTTCATCTTTTCCTGTTTTGTTAAGCACACGTGATCATGGATTTATACGCGAAGAAATTCCGATATCTTCACAATTCAATTATGTAGTTTGCCTTGCTATGATTGGAGAAAAATCATTTCTCCTGGACGCCACAGAGAAATTATTACCTACCGGAGTTCTTCCAGAAAGATGCTTGAACGGTAAAGGGTTTGTAGTTTCAAAAGGTGGCTATAAATGGATACCCCTGAAATCCAGCACTAAGTCAAGAGTTGTGGTCAATGTGGACTTAGAATTAACCCAAGAGATGGAACTCGCAGGTAAACTGCAAATAGATCGCGGAGGCTATGATGGCTTAGCAGGTCGTAAAAGATATTTCTCTCGTGACGAAAAAGAATATGTTAAAAGTTTTGTGGGAAGCCGATCGTGGGAAATAAGTAAAACGGAAATAACTAATGCCAGGGAAATTCAACAACCCTTAAAAGAGATATATGAGCTTGTCATGAACGAACAAATGACTTCCGCAGGAGATCAGATTTATTTAAACCCATTATTTCTTTATCGGATTGAGGAGAATCCTTTTAAACTTGAAAACCGTGAATATCCGGTCGATTTTGGCAGTCCTTTTGAACGGGTGTATATGTGCAGGATCAAAATCCCCGATGGTTACCAGGTGGATGAATTGCCACAACCAAAAATGTTAGCGTTGCCAGAGAATGCAGGTCGATACTCATACAGTGTGACCCAGGCTGGAAATATTTTAAATGTGATAAGTAATTTTCAAATTAATAGAAGCATCTTTTCACAACTTGAGTACCCGAACCTCCGCGAGTTTTACAATCAGGTAGTGGCCAAGCAGGATGAGCAAGTTGTGTTAAAAAAGAAATGATTTATGAAAGCGCTGAATTTTATTATCGCATTGCAATTGATAGCGATAAGATTGTACGCTGTTGATCCCCTTTATCCGGTCCGGGATATTCCTGAAGAGTTTAAGAAAGACGTCAATGCTGTAATTCGCGAGGACAAAATGATTTATAAAATCCTCACGCAAAGTAAAGCGACCATTTCGGCTTATTATGCAATCACTATTTTTAATGATCGCGCCAAAGACTATGCCACACAAGATGTTTACTATGATAAGCTAACGAAAGTAACCAAGTTTACCGGAAGTGTATATGATGCAAACGGTATACTCATCAGAAAATTGAAGAGTAATGAAATCGCTGATCAAAGTGTATACGATGGTAGTCTATATAATGACAATCGTGTAAAATCGGCAGATCTTTCGCACAGTATCTACCCTTACACGGTTGTATTTGAATATGAGAAGGAATATAGGTTTCTCTATATGATAGATGGTTCTGTAATTGTTCCAAACGAAGGGATTTCGGTTCAACATTCTCTATATAAGTTAATCTACCCTCCACAACTTGCCCCCCGATACCATACCATTAATATTGACAGTAAGCCCCGGAATGAAATGATTGATGGCTTTGAATCACTAACGTGGGAATTTAATAACATCATGCCCATCAAGTTTGAGCCATTAAGTTCTCGGCTCGACATCATACCAAGAATAATGGTAGCTCCCTCAAAATTTGAGTTTGATGGCTATGTTGGCAATATGGAAACCTGGGATGCATTTGGCCAATGGATTAACACCCTTAATAAGGATAGAAACGCGTTGCCCGAATCCACCAAAAAGAAGATAGCACAACTCACTACAGGCCTTAAAACAAATGAAGAAAAAACCAGGGTTGTCTATGAGTATATGCAAAGTAAAACCCGGTATGTAAGCATTCAATTAGGAATAGGCGGGTTTCAACCCTTTGAGGCTTCCGTGGTTGATGAAACCGGATACGGAGACTGTAAGGCTCTATCGAACTATATGATATCGATGCTGGAAGTTGCGGGTGTAAAAGCCAACTATGCGTTAATTCGAGCAGGCAGGGATGCAGCAAAAATGATTACTGAATTTCCAAGTTCTCAGTTTAATCATGCAGTCGCCTTTGTACCCAATGGTGCCGACACAATCTGGCTGGAGTGTACAAGTCAAACAAATCCCTTCGGTTATGCGGGCACGCATACCGGAGATAGAACAGCTTTAGCCATCACAGATAACGGTGCAAAAATTGTAAATACACCAAGGTACCTCGCGGAGCAAAATGTTCAATCCAGAACAGCCGATGTTTTTGTTCAGTCCAATGGAAATGCACAAGCTAAAGTTCGAACCACCTACTCCGGTCTTCAGTATGAGAATAATGCTTTAAGTTTTGTTTTAGGAAACCAGTATGACGAACAGCGGAAATGGATTCAGCAAAATACCGAAATACCAAGTTTTGATATCAAGTCATTTTCAATGAAAAACATTAAAAACAAAATTCCATCAGCCATAGTAACTTCGGATCTGCAATTAAATCGATTTGCATCGGTAAGTGGTAAGCGCCTGTTCTTAACGCCTAATTTGATGAATAGATCTACGTATGTTCCAGAAAAACTGGAGACGCGAAAAACAAAGATTATTCGAAAATCAGCCTATATAGACCTGGATACTATTAACTACAGTCTTCCGGAAGACATATATCCAGAGTTTGTACCCGAACCAGTGAAAATCAAATCTCAATTTGGTGAGTATGAAGCTTCTTATAAATTAGACCAGGGCAAGTTAGTCTACACGCGTAAAATTAAAATGAACAAAGGCGAGTTTCCTCCAGAATCGTACACCGAGCTAATAGACTTCTACAAGAGTATGAACAAAGCGGATAATTTAAAGATGGTATTTGTAACAAAAACCTGAGTTATCGGATCGGAGCATTCGTCTCCTTGGCCATAACGTAATAGACAAGCCGGTCAGCCATGGTAGGCCACCATTTGTTCAGCCATACCGCTAATCTACCCTGGCCTGTAAGTACCAAGGTGCGCTTTCTTTTCACAACCGCACGATAGATGTGATGGGCACATTCTTCGGCTGTCATCATTTTTTCTTCCGTGCGAGGAGACTCGCCTTGTTCATGACCATCTTTGGTTAACGCATGTTTGCGAATATTGGAAGCTGTAAAACCCGGACAGGCTGTTAGCACATGAACACCGGTATCCAGCAGCTCTGTACGCAACACACTTAAAAATCCATTAAGTGCAAACTTAGAAGATGAATACCCCGTGCGTCCTGGAAGACCAAGAAAGCCTGCAATGGAAGAGATGCCTACAACAGAACCTTTATTTTTTGTTATTTCAGGAAGACAATATTTAGTCGCATACATAGCTCCAAAGAAATTAGTATCCATCACTTTGCGAACCACATCCATATCTACTTCTGAAAATAGTGCCCGCATAGAAATGCCTGCATTATTAATAAGAATGTCAATTGTGCCATAAAGACGAATTGCCTCCTGGGCCATAGTAATGTTATTCTCTTCTATACTTACATCACCCTGAAAGGCATGGATGGTGATTTTTTTTGCGCGCAGTTCATTAACGGTATTGTCCAGATCTTCTTTGTGGCGACCGGTGATTAGAATCTTTGACCCGGAGGCACCAAACCTCTCCGCCAGCGCCTTACCGATGCCGGAAGAGCCTCCGGTTATAATGACTACTTTGTCTTTCATGTATGAATGTAGGGTAAAAGTAATCAAAACATTGTTTTATTTTTGAAGCCATGTTTATTCTGCGATTACTCTCAAGAGTTCCCCTTCCTATACTCTACCTTCTTTCCGACTTTCTTTTTTTTGTGAGTTATTACCTGGTGGGTTATCGCAGAAAAATGGTTAAAAAAAACCTCCTGAATTCCTTTCCTGAAAAATCACAACAGGAACGTAATCAGATTGAGAAACAATTCTATAAAGATCTCTGTGATTATGGTGTGGAAACAGTAAAGCTCTTAACAATTTCTAAAGAGGAATTAAAAAGAAGAATGGTTTATAAGAACCCCGAAATCGTTAAACAATTCGCTGACCAAAATCAATCCATCCTACTGCTTACCTCGCACCAGTTTAACTGGGAGTGGTTGTTGGTATCGGGTTGTTTATACCTGCCCCTGGGTGTTGATTACGTTTATCAACGACAAAGCAGCAGAACATTTGATCGGTTTTCGTTAGTAGGCCGGAACAGATTTGGTGCTTTTCCAATCGAGCGTTTTCAAGTTGGACGCGAGGCGATAAGAAGAAAAAATATCTTGCGCGGTATTGCTATCATGGCAGATCAGTTTCCGGGTCATTCAAATGACAAGAAATACTGGACTGAGTTTATGAATCAGCGTACAGCATTTTTTTTGGGTCTTGGGCAACTTGCATTTATGACCCAATACCCAGCCGTCTTTTTCGGGATAAAAAAAATCAAGCGCGGCTATTACGAGGCGGAAGGTGTTTTAGTAGCGCAACCGCCCTATGAAAAAGACAGCCAACAAATTGTGGAGGACTACGTAAAAGCTACAGAACGAATTATCAAGCAAAATCCTGCAGGCTGGCTTTGGTCTCACAACCGTTGGAAGTCCCGCGAGCAATAACTTAATTTAATAACATTTCAATGTCTTCGCGCGAAAGCGATTTGATTACGTTCTCTTCTGTCTGAACCAGGTTTTCAGAGAGTTTCAATTTGTGCTTTTGAAGTGTAAGAATTTTTTCTTCTACTGTGTTGCGGGTAATAAACTTATAACTGAATACTTTCTTTTTCTGCCCAATGCGATGGGCCCTGTCAGTAGCCTGTGCTTCAACAGCAGGGTTCCACCAGGGATCCAGAATAAAAACATAGTCGGCTTCGGTAAGATTTAAACCCAAACCCCCGGCTTTAATTGAAATTAAAAATAATTTAAGGTTGGGATCTTTATTAAATCTCTCCACTTGTTCTTTCCGGTCGTTACTTGATCCATCGAGGTAGGCAAATGGAATCTTACGCCCCTTCAGCATCTCTTTAATGATCTCTAGATGTTTCACAAACTGACTAAACACTAAAACTTTGTGTCCTTCCAACAGTGCATTTTCCAACATGTGCGAAACGTCTTCGAGCTTACCAGAATCACCCTCGTACCGCGGATCAACCATTTTTGGATGATTGGAAAGCTGACGTAATTTTGTCAATCCCTCCAAAATCATCATGCGCGTGTTATTAATACCTTCTTTATCGATGAGATCTAAAATTTTATGACGATAAAACGATTTCGCTTCTTCATATTTCTTTTCTTGCTCAACGGTCATGTTGGTGTAATACACGTTTTCCACTTTTTCAGGAAGATCGGTTGCCACCTGGGATTTTAGCCTGCGCAACATGAAGGGCTTTATAATCGAATTGAGCTTTTTGGTTTTTGATTCATCGTGTCTCTTTTCAATCGGCACCTGAAACTCGTTCTTGAAAAATGTTTGACCGCCCAGTAACCCAGGATTGATGAAGGTCATTTGAGACCACAAATCAAGCGTGGTGTTTTCTAGCGGTGTTCCCGTTAGTGTTAACTTAAACCGGGACTTCAATTCCATAACAGCCTTGGCAATGTTTGAGGTGGGGTTTTTGATGACCTGAGACTCGTCAAGGATAATGTAATTGAAATAAAATTTTTGAAATAACTCAACGTCTAATCGCGTAATGCCGTAAGACGTGAGCACCACATCGTATTTACTGAAACGGCTAATATCTTTATTGCGGAGCGTACCCGTGTAGGTTAAAATTTTTAACTCCGGTGTAAATTTGGAGGCCTCCATTTCCCAATTGTAAATCAGAGAAGTCGGCATAATTAACAATGAAGTTCCTGCTTTACCTTTTTCTTTTTCTGATTGAAGAAGTGCTAGCGTTTGAACGGTTTTTCCAAGACCCATATCATCAGCAAGGCAACCACCTAAATGGAATTCATTGAGAAATCGCAACCAATTGTAACCTGCTTTCTGGTACGGACGCAACGTGCCTTCAAATTTATCCGGCAGCGGATAATCCTTAATGCCATTGAATGATTGAAGATTGCGGAGGCGTTCACTCATATGCACCTTTGCAAGGTTCCCTTCTTCCAGTTCACGCAACAAGTTTATATGGTGTTTCTTTAATACGGGCTTTTCATTGTCTCCATGAGTTTCGCTCATAGCAAAAAGATCTCCATATTTCAGTAGCCAGGCTTCCGGGATTATTGCGATCTCTCCGTTCGGAAGTTTAAATTCGACTTTCTTTTTAAGGATAAGTTTTCGCAACTCTTTAAACGAAATCTCATATTCACCAAAACGAATTTTAGCGTGAATATCAAACCAGTCGATATTTTCTTTGACCTCAAGTTCAATGACTGCTTTGCCGACAAAGTACTTTTTATCCCGATTATCAGGCTGACTTACTTCAAAGCCAAGATTGAGCAGGTTGACTCGATTTTCATTAAGCCAGGAAAACGCCTGCGCCTTATCAACGGCTGTGCGAAACCCTCGTAGTGGCAACCCTAATTTGATTAATGTTTGCGCATATTTTTTTTCAGCCTCTACGTTTCTCTTTACACGATGAAAAACATAGTCGTTTTCTTTCTTTTCAACGGTAACACTCACAGGTCCAAAGGCATCTCCGCGAAAGCGATGTTTACCATACTTGAACGAAAGATCAAATACAATTTTTCCGGCTTCGTCACTACTCACACCTTCTGAAGAATCAGAAGCTCCAAATAAGGTGGGCACTTCTTTTAAATTTGCAGGCGGTAGTTCTGAAATGGTTAGAAAAGGATGAGGGTCGTATTCGTTTTTATTGATTTCAAATCCGTGAGCCTCAATATCATCAAAAGACGCAATCAAAGGGGCGACAAAACGATTATAATAGGTCTCTTCCAGATTTTTAGGAATGACTACATGTTTTTTACTCAGGAAGGGAAGAAGTTTTTTACCATCCACTACTTTTTCAAAACCATATAATTTCCCATTCAACACCATCCAGGCAGGGTGTTTACAAATCAAATATGCGCCTGGATTTGGAATGTCGATTCTTTTTCCTTCGTAGGTAATCGTTGGATAATAATTTGTGTTTTCATCACTTCTACGAAAGTGAAACTGAATGCTCGATCTTTTTTCCAAAACTTCAACTTTCCGCCAAGTAGGCTCCCCATCGTTACCCATCTCGAAAAGCATTTTCCCTTTCATTTTATCCAACACCGCGGCCCTTCTCTTTTCCATAAAGGCTTCGATTTGTTCCTGAAGAGGTTCATCGCCTTTATCTTTCTTGAAAACCTTGCTGAAGAACTCATCGGGCTTCATTACTTTTTTGGTAAAATGTTTGAGCACGGCATCCTGGCTCATGCCATCCATCATTTCAATTAACTCAAAATCGCGATCATCAAGTCCTTTTGAAAACTCGCGCGCATTTTTATGAGAGATGTTTTGATGCTGATAGGTTAATTTCCCCTTGTCGTCAAGGTGCACGATGAAAGATTCAAAAATATAGCCCAGGTACTCATGCTGATACAATGAGTATATGATTTGAAAAGGCTGAGCGGCCGATACTTTCATATAAATTATCCTCTATGCCAGACTTATAAACTATAAGACTTTCTCAAAAAGAACCGTAAATGGTCATTTTTGGCAGTTTACGCAGTAAGCAGAATTGCAAAATAGGGAAATTTGGCCAATAAATTATCAGAATTTGGCCATAAAACATGCTTACTAATTACATCCTACAACCTCTCGACAGAGTAAGACCGGGCCGCTAGCCGAGCCGGATAGAAAGAGACGAGTAGGGTGATTCCAATGATGACCAATGAGGTGGTCAGGAAGTCAGTCAACCTCAATTTTACGGGATAGCTCGACACAATTGCATTTTCCATACCCATGCCAACTAATCCAAACCTATCCTGAAGCCAACAAATGGCGCCACCGAGCAACAAACCAATGACTGCACCTACAAAAGCAATCAAGGCACCTTCACTTAAGAAAATCTTTTGAATGAACCGGTCATAAGCACCCAGCGCAAAGAGGATGGAAATATCTTTTTTCTTATCCAACGCTAACATCATTAGTGAGAAAAAGATGTTAATGGATGCCACCAGAATGAGTAGAATAAGCGCAACAAAAGTGAATAACTTTTCGATTTTTAAGAGCCGGTATAAATCCTGATGTTGTTCTTCATTGGTGAGAACTTTAAAGTCATCGCCCACCACACTAATAAGCTTTTGCTGGATAATTCTTAGATCAAATTTTTTGTCGGTTTGAACTTCTAGAGAAGTTCGTTTGTCACCGTAGTTGAGAAGTTCCTGCGCAAACTGCAGCGGAACAAAAATATAATTCTCATCATAATTTTTTTCAATGGAAAAGACGCCACCGGGTTCGATTACCTTGCGAGCGTACAGCTGCGAAGGATCTAATGAAGATCCCTTCATACTTTTGATATAAAAGACCTGAAGTGGAAAAAGATTTTGGGTAACCGAAACGGAAAGAGCATACTGCACCCCCCTGCCAATAATTGCAAAATCAAGGCCTTTATCTTTTAATACCAGTTGTCCTTCCGCGAGATGCTGATCTAACCGGTGTTGATCAAGAAAATTATCGCTTACTCCTTTTAAAGTCACCACCATATCAGCATCGCGATAACGCACATACGCGTAATCTTCAATCACTTCGGTAACAATTTTAACTCCTTCCACGGCTTTGATTTTCTCAATGAACTCTGAAGAAGTTTCGAACGACTTACCCTTAGCCAATTCTATTTTTAATTCCGGGTCAAAGGAAGAATATAAAGAGCGCAAGAGTCCTTCTAATCCATTGAATACGGAGAGAACAATAATCAACGCTGCGGTGGAGAAAGCGATCCCGATAACGGAAAGAAAGGAGATGATATTAATGAAATTTTTCTTTCTCTTAGAAAGGAAATACCGTCTCGCTATGAAGAAAGAGAGGTTCAAAAGCGGCTCTGAAAAAAGTTAATCCTGATCACCTTTCGTTTCTTTCGGAATGTTGAGGTTTTTAATCACGTCCTCAATGCGCTGGGCATTCTCCTCAAGTTCATCAATAAAAAAAACAAGAGCTGGAATAATTCTGGCCTGATTTCGAATCCGGTCCCCGAGCGCTTTTCGGATTTCGCTTTTATGCGACTCAATATTATTTAAAAGGGCATTTTTGTCTTTGGCAAGCGTCATGCTAAAATATACCTTGGCAACACTCAAATCCGGGCTCATGCGAACATCGGCAATGGTAATGAAGGCGTTTCCAAGAATTCCCCTCTTATCACGTAAAAAGATTTCGCTCAATTCCTTTTGAATCAGCTTGCTGTATTTCTGTTGTCTTACCGTCCCACTCATAGCACAAAGATACTAAAGATAACCTGCGCTGCTTTTATATCCACCAGACTGTCAAGTTTTTTATTTTATTTGCGCAACAAATAACTGCCCGTGCTTCTTCGCATTTTTCGGATTAATGATCCCTATCGACTATTGGGAATATTTATCACCCTTGTTTTAATAAGTCTGGCTTTTTTTCTAGATCCTGCAGCACTTACGTTAAGCGAGTTAAAGAGCATCGTTCTTGGCGAATTGCTGAATGATGGAAAACATCTTTACAGTGAGGTTTTTACCAGCACCCCACCGCTAGCTTCCTGGTTTTATGGATGGATTGAGTTGGTCTTTGGCCGATCCATAACGGCACGCCATAGTTTAGCTTTTCTTCTTATTTTTTTTCAGGGGGCCTACTTTGCTATTCTTCTGATCAATAACAAAGCACAAAATGAGAGCACGTATATGCCTGCGCTAATTTTTGGAGTGCTTTGTTTCTTTTCATTTGATATGCTTTCACTTTCCGCTGAACTGCTCGCATCCACATTTTTGCTTTTTGCACTTAATAATCTCTTTAAGGAGGTCGAGTTTAGAATTCAACGTGACAGCATTATTCTTAACATGGGGGTCTTTCTTGGAATTGCCTCTCTATTGGTATTGAGTTATGTGGTTTTCTTATTGGGGACACTTATTATCCTTGGCATTTTTACACGCCTTACCATTCGCAAAACGTTACTTTTATTTTTTGGGTTCTTGCTTCCTCATGCCTTGCTCATGGTGACCTATTTTATGAAGGGCGACTTCACGTTTCTTGCAAACAACTTTTATCGAGGTCATGAATGGTTTAGTGAAAACCTGATGTCACTTTCATCAATGATCTATCTTTCTGCTATTCCAATTATATATTTTATTTTTTCAATTGTCATGGTTAATCGAGATGCTCGATTAACCAAATATCAGTCTCAACTTTTACAAATTATGTTCCTCTGGCTTGTTATTGCAATGGTAGAAATTGTGGTAGCCGGAAGGATGAGCCCACAACGGGTTATCACGTATGCACCACCTTTGGCGTACTTCACCAGCCACTTTTTACTTCTCATCAGACGAAAATGGATTGGAGAAACAATGTTATGGATATTTATTGGCGGAATAGTTTTGATCAGCTATCTCTCACGCTACGAAAAATTAAAGGTGGTCGATTATACCCGTCTTTTTTACCAAAAGCCATCGCATGGTGATCAGGTAAAGAATAAGCGAGTGCTAATTTTGGGAAATCATTGGGGACTGTATGATGCAAATAGAATGGCAACCGGTTTTATGGAGTGGAAACTGGCACAGGGAATATTTTCTGACCCTGATTACTTTGAAAATATTGTTTTGATCGACCAATTATTTCAGCAAGATCCGCCCGAGGTTATTGTTGATCAGGGAAATCTAATGTCAAAAGTAATTGAGCGGATTCCCCGTTTACGCAAAGAATACAGACAACAAGGAGAGCTTTATTTCAGAGTAAAGTAGCTCATAGTTTTATAACTTAGTTTAATTTCTTTCGTAATAGAATTATGCGATTGTTGATTCTTATTCTTTTTTGGTCATTACTCCTCTATTCTTGTAAAGAGGTAACGTTTCGCGAACCTCAACCGGCAGGAGCTTCATCTTTAAAGGAAATTCCGCTGAAATTGAGAGGTTCATATGCCACACGAGACAAGGCCACGGGCGAAATAGGAGACACCTTGATTATTGAGTCGTGGGGATACCATTTTAAAGATAAAAATGATCAGGATTGGCTTGGTAAGGGAACGCTTAGTGATTCGCTTGTTGTTAAGTTTTACGAGAATATATACTTCGTAAATTTCAAGGAGGGTGATCAATGGGTTCTACGCCTCGTTAAGGAAAAGTCACCGGGTGTTCTCGAATTTCTTTCCATCGACATTCAGGATGATTCCAAACGAAAAGAAATTCTTCGTAAGATTTCAAGGAAGGTTCCCGTTAAGGAGATTCAACGCAATGACGACACTTTTTATCAAATTAATCCAACGCCATCACAGTTGATGCAGCTGATCAAAGAAGGATATTTCACAGGTATTGAGCTGCGAAAAATTAGATGACAGCTATTCGCTTAGTTCTTTTTTTTCTTCTTTAAAAGATTCTGCAATTTATCTTCAAGCACTTTTTGAGTCTCCTGCTGAACATCCGTTTTGGTTGTATCCTTTCCAATTGTCTTGCTCGTGTCTTTCTTTGGGTTAAGTAAATCTTTAAGCGCATCTTCTGGTTTTTTACCAGCCAGTACATCGTCTATGGCTTGTTTACCTTTCTCTTCAGCGGCCGCTGTTACAGCTTCTTTAGCTTGTTGTTGTTGCTCTTGAGTCATTAAGGAGGTTTTGGGATCTTTATAGGTACCTCCCAATCCAATGGTTACCGGAATTTCCGAAGTCGAATTCGTGGAACCTGTATTCTGATTAATAAAGCCTTGTAGCTGTGAGCCTAATTTTCCGGCTGGCACATTCATCTTGAGTAAATAATTAATTGAGCCATCAAGGCCGGTACTTCCACTCACATTGGTAACGTAGCTTCCAAACTTAACGTTGAATGGCTTAACACTCAGAAGACCTTCTTTGATAGTTGCGGACATGATTACATCTTTTAAAGTCACCTGATTCGCATCGTCTAATTTGGTTAAGGATGTAATATTTGAAACAAGATTGGATTGTGTCAATGCAGCCTGAGCAATTTTTATCAATCCACCTGCATTTACTGTATTCATTTTAGGAAGCATATCTTGCCCTAGTTCGCCACTTATTTTAAAATCAGTACCAAAGCTACCTGTTACCAGGCCTGCGATAGGCGCATAGGTTTGAACAATTGAGAAGGAGTTAGCGGCTTGTTGAATGGAAAGGTTATCGATCTTCAATCCAAAATCATAAAGCGGGTGCTTGATATCTTTCGTATTATAAGAACCGGATACCAGGAAAGCGCCACCCAACATATTGAATTTTATTCCGTTCAGGTTTGCCACACCATCTTTTACTACAATATCACCTACGGCATTAGAGATCACAAAATCCATCATCTTCACGGTCTTAATGTTGGAGCGAAGTAAGAAGTCGATATTTTCGGGCACAGGAATTACACCGTAAGAAGTTGTATCGGTGCTTGTTGCAGCCTCATCGGTGTCCGTCATAAATTCGTTTAAGTCCAGAAGAGTAGCATTGAAATTAACTGTACCCTTTATGGTTTCGTTGGGATTGAATAAATAACCCATGTAATTGTTGATGGCTCCTGTTATTGTAAAATCACTTTTTCCTATGGTTCCCACGGTATTTTTAAGTTCAACTTTCCTCGGATCGAACACGGCTTCGGATTGACTTACCGTAATGGTGTAGGGAAGATCTTTTGAATTGAATTTGAAATCCTTTAAAGTAGCTGTACCACTTGTAGGCAGACGATCGTATCGACTGGCCTCCACGTCTGAGTATTTTCCTTTTGTTTCGATGTTTGCTTTTACTTTGCCGGCAAGCGTCATACCTTCAATGGGAAAGATCTTAGTAATTTTTTCAAGGTCAACTCCACCCATGGCTTTCAAATCCCAGGTGTAATCATCAAGATTTTGCAGGATAAGATTGGCTGTAAGTTTTTCTCCGTCTAAGAGCATACCGAAATCTTTAACGATAATCATAGTCTCGGCCATGTTACCGCTTGTGTTTTGCACCGTAGAATTGAAACGCAAATCTTCAAGCGGCAGCGGGAACTCTGCAGATTTAACATAACCATTCGCCAGCGACATGGAAGCACTGATGGCTGGCATTATTTTTTTCAAACTATCGTAAACACCTTTTGCTGTGCCGTTGATAGAGAACATGCCCTTCATATCAAGACCTTCCAATGGAAACATTTTACTCAACTCAGCAAGATTTAAAGAGGCCTTAAGATTTCCATCCATGCGATAGTCTTTCAAATTTTCTATCAACAATCGGGCGTCTACCGGGTTAGGTCCAAAATCGAGATGTAGTTTTTTTAAATCAACCACTGTATTTTCAATTACACCGGTCTTATTGTCTACAAGCAAGTCAAGATTGATGTTTGAAATCGCAGTTGGCAAATCAGGATATTTAAACATAGCATCATTTACATTGAGTGCTACATTAAAAGCCGGCATTTCAGTTTCGCTATAAGTTCCTTTTGCAAATCCCGCAAAGGATAAATCACCCTTTGTTTCAATGTTGTTAAAGTCCTGGGTATAAATTCCGGGCACAAGTGACAATAAACTCTTGAAAGTATTTTCAGGACTTTTAAATTGAATATCCATTCCATAGTCATTTTCATTCATTTTAAACCATCCATCCGCACTCATGGCAAAATCATTGAGCTTTGTAATGTTGTCTTTAAACGTAAACCGCGTGTAGTCTTCGCTAATGCCGATGGTAGCATCGATTAGAGCCCGCTTATTTGTAAGATACTCTACGCCATCGTATGCCACGGTTAAAGAATCAACTGAACTGCGAGTAGTCAGATCAAACGCTAACTCATTAAAATTACCATTGCCGGTATGATCTAATCCCTTTAGAGAAGTAAAAAAGGGTAAAGATTGGTCATCGTATTCAAGTTCGCCATCAATGATTTCCCAATGGTCAATTCCGAATGAAAAAGAGGTAGGTTCTTCCGAATTGGCTTGTACAGAATCTACTGAAGGATATGTGATATCATAGTTTGCCCGGCCATCTTTTAGCACCTTAATGCTGATTTGGGGTTGCACCATGGTAATACCTTTTATTTTTAGCTGATCACCAAAAATTAAATCTTTAAGGTTGATTTCAACATCTAGTTCTTCAACTACAAAGAGTGGCACACCTTCAAAGGGCGCACGGTTAAAAACACCAAAATCCTTTACTTCGGCTGTTATGTTTGGGAAGTTTCTAAAAATGGTAAGATCGAAATTGTCTACCTCAAAGATTACATCGGCATTTATATTCTTAGCAATTGCTTTGTCAATAGCCGCTTTGATATCGTCTTTAAACACCACAGGAATTATAAACCCTGCGGCAACTATAAGAATAACCAATACACCAACACCGATGAAAACTTTCTTCGCGATTTTCATAGTACATACACTTTTGAAAGGATTGTAAAATTAGCAAATCCGAAGCCAATATGGTTGACGCCTATTCACAATGCTATAAAGTAATGAAACGCGCTTTTGCATAAAATCATAAACTTAAAATCCGTAAATGCGGTTCGAAGTGGAAAATTGTTGGGGGAAATATACCCATATACAATCACCATGGAATTACCAATTGCAGAACGTTCCAGCAAGAGTATTCAGGCTTCAAATCAGAGGCTCCGAAGGCTCCCTATAAAATTGGTCCAGGTCAATAGGATCATTGGATAGTTGCTTTTTCTAATAAATACGCAAATTTTGGTCAAATTCAGGGTATCGAGATCCTAATGTTAAGATTATGTTACCCAATGTTGACTAATATTATCTAAATGTTAACTTTATAGTGAGTTAAATAATATTTGGGTAATGTGCCGTTGGTTCCTTATATGTCTTTTGATCGGGTTAAACTCATCGCTTTGCGTTGCTCAGCCAATAGATTTGTTACCCGAATTGCTGAAAAGCTATCCTGCTTCGAGACCTCAGGAAATAACTCAAAGTCTGGAAAAACTCATCATTAATCTGGAACATAAAGAAGCGAGATTATCGGATAAGGATTTTCTACACTTAGTCTTCCGAGAGTCGCATAGAAAATTCTTTAGAACTTATCAGCCCTATGCGCAGTTCGCTCAAGTTTTGGAAGATGGTAAGTATGATTGCTTAAGTGCTACCAGTTTCTTGAGTATTTTGTTAAAACGATTTGACTATGATTTTAAAATCATTGAAACCAACTATCATATTTTTCTACTTGTTCAGACAAGTGAGGGTCTTGTGTTAATCGAATCGACCGATAAATTAAATGGAATAGTTTCGGATCCTGTACAAATAGACAAGCGCATATCAAAGTATCAATCTAATGATTTAATAGTTACTTCCTCTGAAGCCGACAAAATTCATTATGAATTCAATTTGAATCTCTATCAATTAGTGCAACCAGATCAACTTTCCGGGTTACTCTACTTTAATCAGGCAGTAATCGCTTATAATGAGAATAATCTTGTGGTCTGTGCAGAGAAATTGGATTATGCCCGTAAAATTTATGAATCTCCACGGACAGCGGAATTTGCTGTTATTCTGGTAAAATCAATTGCTGTTAGCGGCCTGAGCGATGAAATAAAAAGGGAACTGATAAGGCCTTTCGTAAAGTATTTGCGAAATACAAATTCGGTTATTGCCTCACGTTAATTTTCAAGCACACGAAGTTCAACTCTACGATTCAGAGAATGAGCCTCTTCTGTGTTTTCAAGGCTTAACGGCACCTTGCCACCAAAAGCTTTCGTTTTAATTCTATTTTTATTTGCTCCCTTGGTGATTAGATATGACTTTACTGCATTTACACGTTCCTGAGAAAGTTTAACATTCAGGTTTTCATTACCTCGGGTGTCGGTATGTCCTTCCAACTGTATAACCATACGAGGGTTATTTTTTAACATCAAGGCCACTTCGTCTAGTTCTTCATACGAAGAAGCAGAGATTTTTGCTTTACCTGCATCAAAGTTCAGGTCATCCAGTCGCATTACTTTGCCAACTGTATGAGTAGTTTCGGCATTATGAGCAGCACCCGCTGGCGGATTTAATTCGATATCTTTCAATACTTTTCTTTCGCTATTCGCCTCAGCGGGATCAAGCATATACTTGGAGGGAGCAAATCCAGGGGCCTCCACCGTTATCGAATATTTCTCTCCATCAAAAAGTGGGAATGAAAAAGAATTTCCTGAGAGGAATCCCACCTTACTACCATACGGTAAACTCTGGTATGAAATGCGGGCAGCAACGGGTTCTTTGGTGACAGCATTAAAGATCTTTCCTTGTGCATAAATCAACGTGTCAGGCGACTGACCAAACGTAGAAAAACAGCAGCCGAAAAGTAGTAGAAAAGAAAATACTCTCATGGTTACATCTTTGAGATTTTAAATTCAACTCTCCGATTTTTACGATTCCCATCAACAGTATTGCTGGTATCTATTAAACGAGTTTCACCAAAGAATGAAGTTGTAATTCTTTTCATAGAGATACCCTGATCAACCAGATACTTTGTAACAGATTTTGCCCTTCGTTCTGAAAGCCCCATATTATAGAGACCAGGTCCGACAGGATCGGTATGTCCTGCAATTTCAACTTCCATCGTTGGTTTTTCCTTCATCAATGTTACAATCCGATTTAACTCTGGAAATGATTCTTTTTTCAGGATGGATTTATCGAAATCAAAGAAAATGTTATTAAGTGTAATCATTGCGTTTTCCTCAACTAAAGCCACTTCAATAGGGGCTAGGGTAATATCTTTGACAGCTACAGCACCGTCTTTGGTCATGTTTCGAAGGTCCAGGTTCTGGTTCTCAGAAATGTGATCTTTAGCTTCAGCACGGAACCCGTACTGTTGACCTCCCGGCAAGTGAATTTCGTACTCACCTGTCACCGGATCAGAGTACGTGACTCCTACCTCTTTCCCATCAGAAAGTCTTTCATAAATAATTTTTGCGCCAATAGGTTGCCCGGTTTTTGCATCGATCAGTTTTCCTTTCACAATAACGATAGGATCCGGAGTCATAAACATGGGCATCTTTACGCGGAAGATGTCGGAATTATCAGCTGTAATTCCCCGGGAATAGTATGCAAACTCGCTGGTAGAAGGAATATTAAAAAACAGATCGTCTAATTTGGTATTGATATCTGGACCCAGATTTTCAGGCGAAGTCCAGTTGGTCCACGTGTCGTCCAATCTTTTTGACATATACACATCACTGCCACCATAACCACTGAAGCCATTGGATGAGAAGTAAAGGGTTTTATCATCAGATGCCAGAAAGGGCGCAGTCTCTTCAGATACTGTGTTTATTGTTTTGCCAAGATTAAGGGGTTGCGTCCAGGTGCCATCATCCTTTTCGAAGCTCACATAAAGATCTCTTCCGCCTTGCGTGTCCTCCCGTTCAACTGACATGAGAAGTGACTTGCGGGTATTCGCCAGAAAGTAATTGGCCTTCTCGTTGTAATTGTAATCATTTTCAATTTCTATCGGCTTGGGGTCACTCCATACCCCACCCACTTTGGTGCTGATAGAAACCCCGGCAACCATTTTTCCTTTCTCTAAATATTTGTTTCCCAAAATCATGACCACGGACTTTCCATCGGGGGTAGCGGCAATCGTGTTTGCAAAATTTGGTTGCGCATTATTGAATTGAGGCCCCATATTTTTTGCGAGCGACCATTTACCATCAGAGCCAAGTTCAGAGTACCAGATGTCTTCTTTATCGCTGGTGCCACCTACGTTTTCCGGATGGTTTTTACGGCTGAAATAAAGGGTCTTTCCATCGGGGGAAAGCAGGGGATTATATTCACTGAAATCACTGTTCACATTGGTATCTAAACGTTCAACAACAAGTCCTTTGCTCAGTAACTCCGGCAAGTCAATATCAGCAATAATGGGAATATGAGAATCGGATATCGCAACGGCATCCAACGAGAAATAATCAGGCAAGGCACTTCCATCAAACTCAAGTTTTACCGCTGAAACCTTATAGGTTGTCTTTTCAACAAAAACGTTAAGCATGCGGCCTTGCAAAGGCACCACCATTGGGTTGAACGTATGCACTAAATACTCCCGGCCAGCCTCATCATACAAATACGCCTTAAAGAGGGCCCCGGGATTATAAGATTCTGCAATAGCAATCTGTTGAATTTGAATGGGATTGTCATACCCTAGCTTAATGAACTCTTTGCGTTTGGGTTTATCGGGAGTCCAGCCAGCAGGATTCTGGCCGCCTGCAGGCAATACATTGGGTTTTCCCAGAGCCTGTTGTGCAGAATATTGCACAGGCGTTAACTCGGAAGAAAACTCAAGAACTTTTGAGGCCCATTGCACCGTTTGACCATTTGAGAATTGAACCCCTGCCAGCGAAAGACAAAGGAGTAGTAAAAGTTTTCTCATAAAGAATTCCAGGGAAAGACTATGCGTTTAGATTAAAGGATAAACATAGCTAAAAATTGAAAAACGGGGAAATAATTACATCAAACAACGCGATTCATTTTGAGGCAAATCCCTTTTTAGAAGAAATCACTCCATAGAAGTTTTATTAAAGAGTAGAAACCCTACATGCAGGAGAACCCCTAACTCGTTTTCCGGGTCGTCATAATAATTTACGCTTAAGCCAATAGGGCCTACACTTGAATGCAGAACAAAACCTGCCGTTGCAGCAAAATAGATATTGGCAAGATCTTTATCGAGCGCTGCCTCCTGATTTTGAGTTAATACAATCGCCTCAATAGGTTTAAATAAATAACCCTCCAATCTGAAATCAAGACTTTTTCTAATCGCAAATACATTTCGCCAGCCACCCGCTACATAATTGAATGCCCGAAAGTTTTGTAATAGCAACGTCCGGCTGTCCTGGATGGGGTTAAACCCCGAAGCGTTTATAATTGTGCCTGAGTAGTTTTGAAAAACCGGTTGATTGGAAAAGACACCTTCCAAAAGATATCCAGAACTATAAAACCCTTTGTTGAAGTATTGCTCCAGTGATATCTTTCCCCGTAACCATGACCGATAAATTGTTTCGGTTGCAGTTTTCTGAGAAGTATTTCCCGGTTCAAGAGTTTCGTTTAAACCAAACCAATCAACTGAAAAGGAGAAAGATTTTCCTTTTGATGCATATTGTTTTCGATTAAGTGTGTTGGTAGAAAACCCAATGCCTGCCCGTCCACCGCGCAGTCGTAAAATGTCGAGTGTGTCAGAGGAAATGAATACTTCAGAATTGATATATTGATCCCGATTACTGATGTACGAGCCCTCAACGGTCATCTTATAATTTTTTCCAACAGGGATACCCAACGTACCCCCTATTTTCCGATCAATGCGATTCAATACAGTGGGGGATGTATTCTTCACCACGAGGTCGTTTCCTTCCAGAAAATCCCAAACATTAAAAGTAGCACTGGGTTCAAGATAAAACTGACCCCGATTGGGAATATCAATTCGTGCTTTTACCTGAGCGGCTTTGTAAAAATTACCAGCATAAAAGTTTGCATTCGCATGCGTAAGAGCCCGGTTAAAATAGTAGTAGTTCATCCCCAGGTAAATGTTACTGATGTTTCGGGTGGCAATTACTCCACCAAAGTCAACCTGAAAATTATTTTGTGGTCTTTTGGTTAAGCTAAAGTCAAAATTTTGTTTGTCTGGATTAAAAATGAAACCCGGATACAGATTGTTAAAATAATCTTCAGACACCAGGCGATAAAATCCTGATTTCACCTCGTTGAAAGTAAGCGGTCGTTTTCCACTTTTAAAAAACCGGTTGATGTATTTTTTTTGATTTTTACTGAATCCATCAAACTGAATTTGTTCAATGATAAGGGGTGAACTTTTGTTATTGAATTTATTGCGGGCCTCGGCCACTGACTCGCAGGTAACTTGCCGGCCAACCTTACTTTTAATCTCTGCCATTTGGCGCATGGTTTGAGCATAGCCGCTGTCAATTAAAGCTCTCGCCTTACCAAAGTCAAAAGCAGTATATCGGGTTAAATTGGGTTGTATGTAAACACCACTTTCCGTTATCTCAGAGGGATCAGATTTATCCAAAATCATATAGAGGAGAGATTTGGAGATTAATTTATCATCTTCTCCGTATGGATATTCCTGATAGATTTTAGAGGATACATTCGAACCTATAATTAAGTCAGGTTTAAATTCTCGCTCTAATACATCCACCGGGAAATTATTATATACGCCACCATCAAAGAGATATTTTCCATCAATGCGAATAGGATTATAAAAAAAAGGAACTGTTTGTGTTGCGCGTAAAGCATCGCTTAGCACGCCACTGGCAAGAGTTACTTCGGTTTGTGTAAAGATGTCAGAGGCAATTACCCGCAGGGGAATAAATAAACTATCAAAGTTATTTTTGGCTATCGCAGATGGCTGGGCAAGTTTCTCAGCCAAAGCAAAATTTAGGGATAAATCATTCGCGAGGCTCGTGTTAAGCAGGATTGAAAAGGTTGAGTCTAATGATAGATTGAGACGAAGAAAAGAAGCGTCATCGTCATTGCGGGCAAAGTAATAGTTATGCCCTTCTTCAAGTTGGCCATTAATCCATTGTAAAAATTCCTTGGAGAGAACTATTTCTTCTATCTGATCCGGGCTCATGCCTGCAGCATAGCATCCTCCAATCACTCCACCCATCGATGTGCCAACTATGTAGTCGATCGGGATTTCATTTTCTTCGAGTGCTTTAAGCACACCCACGTGTGCAATCCCTTTGGCAGCACCGCCACTTAACACCACACCTACTTTTTGCGCTACTCCTTGTAAGTAGAGAGAAAGAAAAAATAATATGGTAAGATATTTTTTAAGCATGAAGTTCAATAACCCTAACGGGAAAATCACCTCTGTAAGTTACTTATAAACAAAAAAGTAACAGAAAAATTGCAGGAATAAAAAATTCAGCGGGCAGCAACTTCCATTTCCATTCCTGTAGCCGGAAATGAGATGAGTTGCAAACGTTTTATAAGATCTTCCTTCACACTTTCGAAGGAAGGAAAATGCTCCGTCTTCACGGGTTGCGAGGGCGGCAGTTCAACTTTTAATGCATCAACCTGAGCCCCATTTTTCCAGAACCGATAACAGAGATGTGGACCTGTTGCCAAACCGGTGCTTCCTACATATCCAATAATTTGGCCCTGGCGAACCCGAGTGCCGCGCTTCATACCCGTTGCAATTTTTGACATGTGTAAATAGCCCGTTGTATAAGTGTTGTTATGACGCACTTTCACGTAATTACCATTATTGGTTTTGTATTGCGCCTCTTCAATGATACCATCCCCTACCGAGCGAATGGGTGTGCCGGTTGGGGCCGCAAAGTCGGTGCCCAGGTGCGGCCTGAAGACTTTTACTACCGGGTGAAAACGATTTTTTGAATAGCGCGAACTGATGCGCGAAAATTCGATAGGATACTTTAATAGCGCCTTTCTCAAACTATTTCCTTTTTCATCAAAGTAATCAATACCATCTCCCTGATCGAAAGGGAATGCATAATAACCGTTTCCGGAATGTTCAAAATACACACCCAGAATCCGACCTATTCCAATGGGGTTTTCATCCACCAGATTTTCTTCATAGATCAATTTAAACTGATCTCCTTTTTGCAATCGTTGAAAATCAACTACCCACGCAAAGATGTCTACAAACTTGTTGGTAAGATCATGCGGAACATTCATGGCTTCGATGGTGTGTGATAGTGTCGATTCAATTCTTCCTGAGATTTGTCTTTCCAGGGTATCAACTTTTCGCTTACAGGATTCTACCAGCAGCGAGTCTCTGAAATGAAAGACTACATAATCGATCGGGTTGGGTTCGTACACTAAAGCGCGAATTGTTTTTATGGAATCATTCTCTACCAGCAACGTATATTTTTTATGAGCCGAGATTTTTCGGAAGTCATAGGTGCTGCGGGGCAGCAGATTGAGTTGTTGCAGAACAGAAGGCGAAACATAATACCCGGACAGCAAATCGGTAAAACGTTGATTGCGCTTTACTTCGTCTTCCACCACATGCAGATTATTTACCACCATGCCATGCAGAAAGACGGGCAGCACAATCTCCCGCTCCACATGATGTGACGAGTCACTTTCGACAACATAATCACCTTCTTGCGAGAAAACGGAAGTTTTGGAATCGATCCAAAAGAAAGCGATGCCGGCTGCAATTATTAAAGCACCGGCAATGAATAAACTTTTTGCAATAACAGATTTGAAAAACATCATTACGTTAAAAAATAGTGGCTCTAAGTTGCCACAAGTTTAGTTTAAAAAACCTGGCCCAAGAGCCAGCAATTCGTTCAAATATAGGACTTTTACCGATAAAGCTCCTTGTATTTTCCTTTACCAGCATCCAGGAATTGAGCAAACTTTTCAGCATTGAGATTGTAGCCATAGGGAGATATTAATACGCGCTCATCGTTACCTACCAATACGTAAAAAGGCTGTGCATTATTGTTCAGGTTGGTAATTTGAAGGTCTGCATTTTGTTTGCCAATCGTCTTCTTCACTTTATTATCATAGGTGGAGGTATACCATTCGCTCTCGGGCAATTGGGTTTTATCATCTACATAAAGCGCCACCACCACAAAGTCATCGGTTAACCGTTGAAGCACCTGCGGGTCCGACCAAACGTTGGCTTCCATTTCGCGACAGTTGGTGCAACCATGGCCAGTGAAGTCAATGAATAGTGGTTTGTTTTGTTGCCGGGCACAAGCCAAAGCTTCTTCGTAGTCGAAGTAGCCGCTCAATCCATGAGGCAGGTGAAGGAAGTCGGCATACTTAGGTTCATTACACAAGCTGTTTGATTTCCCATCCGGGGATGCGTTGATATTAAAATCATGCGTATACATGGGTGGCAGATAACCGGCCAATGCTTTTAGCGGTGCGCCCCACATGCCCGGGACTAAATAAACAGCAAAAACAAAAGCAATCATGGCCAATGAAATCCGCAGCACACTGATAGTTTTGTCTTCTGCATCTTTGCCTGTATCTCCGGGCATTCTAAATCCCTTCATCAGGTAGATGCCAATCAGCACAACAATCACAATCCAGATAGCAATGTTGATTTCACGATCCAGAATTCCCCAATGGAAAGCCTGATCGGCAATGCTAAGAAATTTAAAGGCGAGTGCTATTTCAACAAACCCAAGCACAACTTTTACGGTATTGAGCCACCCACCCGATTTTGGTAATGATTTTAACCAATTTGGAAAAAATGCGAACAACGTGAATGGAATCGCGAACGCGAGCGCGAAGGCAAACATTCCCAGGATTGGTTTTATAAATTCGCCACCGGCCGATGAAACCAAAATACTTCCTACAATCGGCCCCGTGCATGAGAATGAAACAAGAACCAACGTAAAGGCCATGAAGAACACACCGGCAAGACCGCCCTTCTCTGCCTGTTGATCAACTTTATTAATGATAGAACCGGGTAATGTGATTTCAAACAAGCCTAAAAATGAAAGTCCGAAGATGATAAACACCAAAAAGAAAATGAGGTTAGGAATCCATTCCGTTGAAAGGTGATTGGCGGTTTCCGGCCCCATTAATGGGGCAAGCGCAGCACCGATCAGTGAATAAATAAGAATGATAAAGAATCCGTACATCAGCGCTTGAAACTTTGTGCCTCTTCCTGTAAAAAAACTTACCGTCATGGGAATCATTGGAAACACGCAGGGAGTGATGAGGGCTGCAAGACCCGCCAGAAATGAAATCAATAAAAACCCCAGCAACGATTTCCCGGCAGGATCTTCTTGTACAAGGGTTGAATCGAGAATGGGGCCTTTGGTTTCAGAAGGGTTGAAGGGATTGGTAGCGATACCCTGAGTGCTATCAGTCTGCGGCTTGGGTAAGTTGATATCCACATTATTTTGATCGCGTATAGTTGCACCTGACACCTTTATGTTAAAAGAAAACTCCTCTCCGCCTGGCACACATTGCCCGGTGGTTTCGGTGCATACCTGATAATCAGATTCGCCTTTAAGGGAAAGCGCTGAGGAAAGGATTTTTATTTTTTGACGGAACTCGGCTGTTTTCTTGAAGATTTTAACGTCACATTCAAAGATATCATCATACTTATCCACTGGATTGATGGGCATTAAACTTCCAACAAGCTGGAAACTTGCATGCGGTATTAAGTTGAAGGATGTTTTTATCGGGCCATCTTCGCAGGGGAATTCGGAAGAATATAAATACCAGGCTTTGTCGATAGTGGCTTTGAAAATGAGTTCAATTTCATCGCCTGTCTTTGCTTCCTTAACGGAGGGTTCATAGGTCCATTTGGCAGGCGTTAAAATCTGCGCTCTTATTTGAAAAAACGCAAAAAACAAAAGAATAAGGAGAATAGACTTCTTCATGAGGTAGTGCAAAAGGCAAAGTTAAGGATGCGATTGAGCTAAAAGAATCAATTGCTTTGAATAACTTTTCTTTAACAGAAATAATTTCCTGTAATTTTGAATAGGCTTATGCAACTAATCAGGTGTTTTCCACGTGTCAATCAACTTAATAACCTCCTAAATCTCAAAAAATAATAAAACTTATGAATCGAAATCTACTTGTCGTTTTGTTCTTATTTGTTGGAATCACGGCCTCTCAGGCACAAACTGCCGATGAAATTATCGCTAAGTATTTTGAAAATACTGGCGGAAAAGAAAAATGGGCTTCCCTGCAAGGCATAAAAATGATGGCCAAGCTTAATGTGCAAGGTATGGAACTGCCTCTTAGCATTATTGAATTGAAAGATGGACGTCAATTTTCTGTTGCAACTTTTCAGGGAATGCAATTTTATCAGGAGGTTTTTGATGGAACCAGTTTGTGGGGAACGAATCAAATGACAATGAAGGCTGAAAAAAGTGATGCAGAGACAACAGAAAATTTTAAGGTAAATGCAGTGGATTTTCCAAGCCCATTTTTAGATTATCAGAAAAAAGGATTTAAGGTTGAACTTCTTGGAAAGGAAACGGTAGAGGGTTCAGAGACTTTTAAAATTAAACTTACTAAAAAGCCTATTAAAGTTGATGGTAAGGAAACTGAGTCTGTAGAATTCTATTATTTCGATGTGGCAGATTTTGTGCCAATTTTAGTTGAGTCTGAAGTAAAGTCAGGACCAGCAAAAGGCATGATTTCACAGGCAAAAATGAGTGACTACCAAGAGGTAAATGGTTTGATGTTTCCATTCTCGATGACGGCAGGAGCAAAAGGACAGCCTGGTGGACAAACTATTACGTTCACGGCCATTGAACTTGATCCTAAAGTGGAGGACGCCACATTTGCATTCCCAAGCGGAAATTAATCCATTTAAAAAATTAATACTTCAACAACAGCCAACTGGGGTTGAAGTATTTTTTATGTCCTTAAAAAATATTCTATGAAAAAAAATCTTTTACTAAGTCTTTCTTTGGTTATTATTTCCTTTTGCGCACTTGGGCAAGATGCGGTAAGTCGAGGCAAAGAATTGTTTGGCGACATGAATGCACGCCATATTGGCCCTGCTCTAATGAGTGGCCGTATTGCAGATCTTGAACTTCACCCAACCAACGATCGGGTGATTTATGCCGGAACTGCGGGTGGAGGTGTTTGGAAAAGCAGCAATGGCGGAGCAACGTTCAATCCAATTTTTGATGATTACTGCCAATCCATAGGAGCTGTTGCCATTGATCCTTCTAACCCCGATAATGTAGTGTGGACTGGTACAGGCGAAACCTGGACGCGCAATAGTGTTTCAGTAGGTGATGGTATTTATAAAACAGTTGATGGCGGCACGAACTGGCAAAAAATGGGTCTGGAAAAGTCAGAGCGTATTGCAGGTATTCAGATCAACCCTAAAAACCCAGATGAAGTGTATGTTGCTGTGCTTGGTGCTTTGTGGTCTGATAGCGAAGACCGTGGGTTATATAAAACTACAGATGGTGGCAAAACGTGGAATAAGATTTTGTATGTAGATAAAACCACAGGCTGCAGTGATCTTATACTCGATCCCAACAATCCAAATATTATATATGCTGCATTTTGGGAGTTCCGCAGAAGTGGTTGGAACTTTAATTCAGGAGGTAATAATAGCGCGCTCTATAAATCGATTGATGGAGGAAAAACATGGAATAAAATTCATAAAGGATTTCCGGCAGGTAAGCTTGGAAGGTTTGCGATTGCTGCAGCACCCTCAAATACAAACATCTTGTATGCAGTGGTAGAGTCAGAGCAAGATAAAGACAAGGGCTTGTATCGTAGTGAGGATGGCGGTGCAAATTGGAAGCAGCTCAACAACGATTTTGAAATTGTAGTACGTCCATTTTATTTCTCGCGTATTGTAGTTGATCCCAGGAATCCAGATGTCATTGTTAAAGGAGGATTGTCGGGTTCAATATCGCGCGATGGCGGAAAAACTTTCAAGACACTTGGACTTATGCACTCGGATATTCATGATGTGGTTTTCGACATCAAAAATTCAGACCGCATGTATTCCGGTACCGATGGGGGTGTGTATCGTTCGTGGGATGGTGGCACAACCTTCGAGATGGTTGAGAACATTCCTGTGTCTCAATTTTATCAGATAAGTGTTGACAATGAAGAACCTTATAATGTTTATGGAGGGTTGCAAGACAATGGAAGTTGGTATGGACCATCTTCATCACCGGGCGGTGTGGAGGCTCGTGATTGGGTTCGTATTGGCGTAGGCGATGGATATCGTGTGCTTCCGCACCCAACTAAAAAGCTGATTTACTCTGAAATGCAGGGGGCCGAAAATGTTTGGCGCTACGATCCTGCCAAAGATCAGGCAAAAACTATTCAACCACTTGCCGTAAGAGGCGATCCTAAGTTACGATTCAATTGGAATACACCGATGGCTACGAGTGCGTTCAAGCCCGATAGATTTTACATAGGCAGTCAGTTTGTGCACCGATCTGAAGACATGGGCGAATCCTGGGAAAAAATCTCACCCGATCTAACCACCAATGATCCTATTAAAACGGAACAAGGAAAATCAGGCGGGCTTTCGCGCGATAATTCAGGGGCGGAAAATCATTGCACTGTTTTTACCATAGCCGAATCGCCTTTGGATGAAAATATTGTGTGGGCAGGTACGGATGATGGCAATGTTCAAGTAACCAAAGATGGAGGTAAGACATGGAGTAATGTAGTTTCGAATATCCCGGGCTTGCCGAAAAACACTTCGTGCTGGCATATTGAAGCAAGTAAGTTTGGCAAAGGGAATGCCTATGCTGTTTTCACGGGTTACCAAAAAGGCGACATGGCTGCATATGCATACAAGACTACCGACTTTGGCGTCACATGGAAATCGGTTATTAGTCCGGATGTTACCGGGTTTGTTCGCAACATTCAGGAAGACTATGAAAATGAGAATTTACTTTTCTTAGGAACTGAATTTGGTTTGTACATCACGATTGATGGTGGAAAAAGTTGGATGAAGTTTACCAACAATATGCCTTCCGTGTCGGTGCACTTTATTGATCTCCAAAAGCGCACGAGTGATTTGGTTCTTGGTACGCACGGCCGTGGTGTTATTATCATTGATGATATAAGCCCGTTGCGTCAATTGAATGATGAAACGCTTGCTAAAGACTTACATTTCTTTACAACTAAACCTGCAATTATCCCAGAGTCAAATGGATTTGGTAGCACAAGCACAGAGACCCAATTCGTAGGCAATAATGCTAGCCGGTCTGCAAAGGTGGTTTATCATTTAAAGAAGCGACATACACTAGGCAAGATGACACTTGAGATTCAAGACATGAATGGAAATAAGATAACGGATCTTGATCCTGGCAAATCGAAAGGTATAAATATCATAACCTGGCCATATAACATTAAACCACCCAAAGTTGCAGCTGGCAAAACTTTTGTTTTTGGTGGTTTTACCCCGCTGCGCGTTCCTGCCGGAAAGTATAAAGCGGTAATTCAAAAAGGCAAAGACACTTTTACAAATGAATTTGAAGTTCAGTACGACCCTACTTCACCGATTTCTTTGGCCGATCGCAAACTAAATGAAGAGACAGCCAAAAAATTGTTTGATATGACACAGGAGTTGGCATACCTAGTATATGAAGTAGATGAAACGATAAAAGCAGCAGAAAACCTAAAAGCAAAAAATCCGGGCAGTGCAAAATCAGTAGCCCCGATTCTTACAGACTTAACAAAACTCAAGGAAACTTTGCTAGTAACTTCAGGCGATAATTATGTAGGTATGGGAGAACCACAATTGCGTGAAGACATGGCTGAACTTTACTCTAAAGTAGCCGGAACTTTCTACAAGCCATCAGGTGCTGAGATGAAAAACATGGAAGCAATTCAGGCAAGGTTTACCACGGCCAAATCTGATTTTAAGAAAATAAAAGATAAGCATATGACTAAGCTTACCGAAGGCATAAGTAAGAATAAGCTCGAGCCAGTAATTGTGAAGTCGTTCGATGAGTTTATAAAAGAGCAGTAATAGCAATTAACTTATAAAGAAGTCGTTGCCGAGGAAGCAACGACTTTTTTATTTATCATAATCTTACTTCGCACTATAATGTTTATAGAACGCAACAATCGTTTCGATGCCAATTAAAAAATTTTTGATCCCGTAATGTTCATTGGGCGAATGAATAGCATCGCTGTCAAGGCCAAATCCCATAAGCACCGTATCTAAACCCAATTCTTTTTTAAAGAGCGATACAATAGGAATGCTACCACCATCCCGCGTTGGTATGGGCGACTTGCCCCAAACTTCTTCAAAGGCTTTGCTGGCAGCTTTAAAGGCTTTTGAATCCGTGGGCGTTACAGCTGGCTCACCACCATGCAAAGCGGTGACCTTAACCTTTACGGATTTTGGCGCTAGTGATTCAAAATGTTTAGTGAAGAGTTCAGTGATCTCATGATTGTTTTGATTCGGCACCAGCCGCATGGAGATTTTAGCATAGGCTTTTGAAGGCAACACTGTTTTTGCGCCCTCACCTGTATAACCACCCCAGATTCCATTTACATCTAAGGTGGGGCGTGTACCAGTTCGCTCTAACGTAGTGTAACCCTTTTCTCCTCGAATGTCTTCGATGTCGAGTTCCTTTTTATAATTATCTAAATTGAAAGGTGCTTTATTTAATGCTTCGCGTTCAGCCGCTGTTAATTCAGCAACCTTATCATAAAATCCCGGAATCGTCACGCGTCCATTTTCATCATGTAAGGATGCAATCATTTTGCTCAGCACGTTAGCCGGATTGGCCACGGCACCTCCATACACCCCAGAATGTAAATCGCGGTTTGGGCCGGTAACTTCAACTTCCATATAACTTAATCCGCGCAAGCCCACGGTAATCGATGGGGTATCAAGAGAAATCAGCGATGTGTCAGAAATTAAAATCACATCGGCCTTTAGTTTGGACTTATTTTCTTTTACAAACGTGCCAAGGTTATCGGATCCCACTTCTTCTTCCCCCTCAATCATAAACTTGATGTTGCAAGGGAGTTGATTGAGTTTGGTCATCGCCTCAAAGGCTTTGATGTGCATATAAAACTGGCCTTTGTCGTCACACGAACCACGCGCATAGATTTTTCCATCCTTTACCACCGGCTCGAAGGGTGGTGAAGTCCACAGGTTGAGTGGGTCGGGGGGCTGTACATCGTAATGTCCGTATACCAGTACTGTTGGGAGCGAAGCATTTATTATTTTTTCACCATAGACAATCGGGTGGCCAGCGGTTTCACAGAGCTCAACCTTATCAGCTCCGGCATCTTTCAGTTTTTTAACCACATACTCAGCTGCTTTGCGCACATCTGCTTTCAGGCGACTATCAGCACTCACCGAAGGAATCCGGAGCAATTCAAAAAGTTCATCTAAAAAGCGTTGTTGATTGGATTGTATATATTCCTTGATCATGGGTAGAAAATTTGTAAACGCAAGATAAGGTTTTCTTTTGTGGGGAATCAGCACAATAAAATGGTATCATTAATTTTTTATTGCTTGATTCAAAACATAAAAACAATTGAATTATTACCAACTACTACTCGCACCACCACCACCGGAATCTCCACCACCCCAACTTCCACCGGAATCCGAACTACTGCTGCTCCAACTGCTACTCGAGTCGTCTGACGATGAACTACTGCTAGCGATAACGATCATCGGGATAATCCCCAGAGCCTGATGGCGATGGTTGCAAAATTTGCATGATTGAATGATCTCCTCTTCACCCTTGGCAGTGGTGGTTGCGCTCTTAAGGATTGACGTACTAAGTGTATAGTAGGCATTGGTCCGGCACTTAGGGCATGCGCTGTATTCGGTTTTACTATTAGGATACCGTTCAACTGTTACGGCTGAGCAATTGTCACACTTCCACACATCATAATCGACTGACTTCAGAGTTTCTTCATATTGTTTTTCTTTACTTAAATATTCGTCTTCTGCCGCCTCGCTTAACAATGTCATTGGCTTATCACATTTATGACAATTCCTTGGGTAAGTGCGTACGGCAGCTTCTTTCCTTTTGAATGATGGAATAAGAAAGGCAAGCGGAATCGGAAAGAGAACGGCAGAATCGGTCCATGATAAATTTTGCTTATAAAAAGTATGAACAGCCTGATATTGCCCTTTCTTAAGCCACTTATTGGCGGTATGTATAATCCGATTGTATTTAATGAAGGTGAGGATTCCGAAATAGCCATACAATCCACCAATCAAAACATCCCATCGTTCGGCTTTAGCCAATAACAAAGCCAAGGCCATGGGCATTAAGTAAATAAATAACAGCCATTGCCATGACGACATATTTGCATTTGGAAAATTTTTTGGGGCTTGTTTGGAGTTACTAAACTCTCGTTTGAGTTTGGTAAAGAACAGGAAGAGCCCAACTAAAAACCAACAAATAATAAAAAATATAGATAGCCCCGTCTGGTCTGAAATTCCCAACCCTTCATCAACTGCATTAAGTTCTTCAGCATAGGTTGGGTTGGTAAGAATTTTTGAAACTTCTTCCACCCCGGCCATCATACCGGCATCGGTATTTCCTTCTTTAAAAAAGGGCACCATCTTTTGAATTTGGATACGCTTGCATATGGCATCGGGTAACGCACCCTCCAACCCAAAGCCAGTATGAAACCGTACGGTTCGCTGGTCCTGAACAAATAAGATCAGTAACCCATTGTCTTTAGTAGCTTGTCCGAGTTTCCAGCTGACAAAAAGTGATTGTGCGAAATCGGTTACGTCTGCTTCACCAATAGAGTTGAGCATTACCACAGCAACTTGTGCGGTAGTTTGTTTTTCCAGTGAGTCGAGCAAAAGGTTGATTTGATTTACAGCAGTCGTGCTCAACAGATTATCAGGATTACTTACATAGCTGTTGTTGACAAGTTTTATATTGGGAACTGACTCAACCGTGTAGCTTTGGGAATAACCGATCCAAAAACTTAGCACGAGGAAAATGAGTACTACAAAGTTTTTCATGTTCTAGTCTTAGAAGTTATTCGTTACGGAATTTTAGAATATACCAGTAGGCTTAAGCCCACAAAAAAACAAATAAACATGATGTAGAGAAGCGTGCTGGTTCCTTTTGGGGCGGCTTTAAATTCTTTCCATATGAAAACACCCCAGATGGCCGCGACTAATACAGCACCTTGTCCGAGGCCATAGGAAATAGCAGGCCCGGCTTTGTCGGATGCAATAATGCTGAATGACATTCCCATACACCAGATGATGCCACCCAAGATTCCTGTCAGGTGACTTTTGAAATTTCCGTTAAAATAATCTACATATGAAACCGGTGCGCCTTGTACAGGCTTTCTCATTAGGATTGTGTTGAATAGGAAATTGCTGATTAAGATACCAATCGAGAAAATGACTATGGCAGAATAGGGAGTTAACTTGCCGTCCTCGGGAACAGAAAAATTCTTGACCATACCATCCACAACAAATCCATAAAACTGTGCCATGAGAACTCCAGCAATGATGGAGATGATTAATCCTTTGGAGGAAACCTTTTGCGCGCTGCTGGTAAGTTTTTTATAGGCCAGCGCATTCACCACAATGCCTATTGCGATGAGAATCACACCGGAAAAAATTAAGGTTGGATTTCCTGAGGGTACTTTCAGGTAATTGTCAATCACTCCCCAGATCAACGCGATACCAATCCCGACAGGAAAAGCAACGGACATACCGGCAATGGAAATGGCAGCGATCAATAAAATGTTAGCGAGATTAAAAATGATTCCACCGATCAAAGCAGATTGAATATTGTTGTTGTCTGCCTGTTGAAGATCTGCCAGAAAACCTCGCCCTTGTTCGCCCAAACTACCTAACGAAAAGGCAAATACTAACGACAGAATCAAAATTCCAATCACATAATCCCAATAGAACAATTCGAACCGCCAGGATTTCTCCGCCAGTTTTTGTGTGTTGGCCCATGAACCCCAACACAACATGGTGATGATGCAAAAAAGTACGGCAAGTGAGTAGCTCTCAAGAATGAACATGAGTTTTGATTTAGGTAGTGGAGGAATTGGTTAATTCACTTCGGTAAGGAGCTGATGACTGGGCGCCCATGCGGGTAACGGATAATGCAGCGGCACCATTGGCAAACTCAACAGCTTGATCCAGCGACTTACCTTCGGCAATGGCTACTGCCAGGGCACCATTGAAAACATCTCCGGCCGCGGTGGTATCGACTGGTGTAACTTTTCGTGTAGGTATGTACCGGCCCCCTTCTGAATTAAATAAATACGCTCCTTCAGCACCCAGCGTAATCACCACATTTTTTACACCTAGATTATAAAGTTTTTGAGCAGCTTGTTCAAGGGAACTCAAATCGGAGATCTTGATTCCTACAAGTGTTTCTGTCTCCGATTCATTGGGGGTGATGATGAATAATTCTTTGAATAAACCCTCGGGCAAGGGTTGAGCAGGCGCTGGATTTAAGATCACTTTTTTACCAGCGCGACTAGCTAATACGGCAGCACTTCTGATTGTATCAAGCGGAGTTTCTAATTGCATTAGAATAATGTCTGCTTTTTCAAATTCTTTTTCTGCCTTGTTTACATCTTCTGTAGTAAGCGCACCATTGGCACCTTGAGCAACCACAATCGTGTTTTCTCCTTTTGCATCCAGTGTGATGAGCGCAACACCAGAGGGGTTTTTCGGATCGGAAATTATATACTCTGTATTAATGCCTTCATGCTTGAATTGCTGCATAGCCTGATCTCCAAAAATGTCGTTCCCCACCCGGGCTATGAAAGTTACCTGCCCGCCCAATCGTGCTGCAGCAACAGCCTGGTTTGCGCCTTTGCCGCCAGGAAACATAAAAAAGATTCCGCCAAGAAGAGTTTCTCCGGGAACAGGAAACTTAGGTGCTTTTATCACCATGTCCGTATTTGAACTACCTACAACGATAATCGATTTTGTGTCAGGCATGAATAGGCTTGATGAAGTTTAGCTATCGGGCAATTTCCATCAGTCAAATCTACTTTTTGATTTGACGAACTACAATCGTTTTCGCTACTAACTGTTAGTTGGTTTTGAAAAATATTTAAAAGATTCTCTTCTGCTTTGTTCGCATCCGATTTGTAATCGCGTTAACTTGTGAGTTACTTTTCTTCAGTTTAACCCCGTAACGAACTTGAAAGACACAGATCAGCAGGGATTATATCATCCATCATTTGAGAAAGACTCTTGTGGTGTTGGTTTCATAGCAAATATCAAAGGCGGCAAATCGCATCAGATAGTAAGTGATGCGCTTACCATGCTCGAGCGCATGGAACACCGTGGCGCCTGTGGTTGCGAACCGAATACGGGTGACGGTGCCGGAATTCTAATTCAGGTGCCCCATGAGTTTTTTAGCAGCAAGTGCAGCAAACTTGGTTTTAAACTTCCGGCTTATGGAAGCTATGGTGTAGGGCTAGTGTTTTTTCCGCGGGACAAGAAAGTGCGGGAAGAGTGTCGCACTGTACTGAATCGCAAGATCAAGTCCATGAAAATGACGTTGCTCGGTTATCGCGTTCTTCCTACCAACAATTCGGATTTGGGAGAGACCGCGCTTAAGGCTGAGCCAGTGATGGAACAGATCTTCATCAAACAAACACAGAGCCTCTTAACTCCGGATGATTTTGAGCGCAAGCTATTTATCCTTAGAAAATACTCAACGCACATTATCACTGAATCCGTAAAGGGCGTTGATAATCAATTTTACTTTGCGTCATTGTCATATAAGACTATTGCCTACAAAGGCATGGTGACATCGGGTCAGTTGCGTCCTTACTTTGCGGATCTCGAACATGAAGATGTAGTTTCTGCTTTGGCCGTAATCCACTCCCGGTTTTCAACCAATACTTTTCCTTCGTGGAGGTTGGCGCAACCCTTCCGGTTTATTGCGCACAATGGTGAGATAAATACCGTGCGTGGAAACATCAACTGGCTGAATTCGAAAGAAGCATTTTTTACCTCGCAGTATTTTACTCGCGAGGAGTTAGACATGATTCTTCCGATCTGTAACCCAAAGCAATCAGATTCTTCCAACCTGGATAATACAATTGAATTACTCGTGCATGCCGGACGTTCTCTTCCGCATGTGATGATGATGTTGATACCTGAGGCGTGGGATGGCAACGAAGGCATGAGTCAGGAGAAGCGCGATTTTTATGAATATCATGCTAACCTGATGGAACCATGGGACGGCCCGGCCTCCATCACGTTTACCGATGGAAAAATTGTGGGAGCAACATTGGATAGAAACGGCTTGCGTCCTTCGCGTTTTGTTGTTACGGATGATGACATGGTGATCATGGCTTCGGAAGTAGGCGTGTTGGATGTTGATCCCGCCAAGGTAATTACCAAAGGCCGGCTTCAGCCTGGTAAAATGTTTGTTGTAGATCTCGAACAAGGCCGTATCATTAGTGATGATGAACTCAAAAAGGAAATTTGCACTCGTAAGCCGTATGGCAAGTGGTTAAAAGATAACAAAGTCAGGCTTCAGGATTTACCTGAGCCAGGAGGAAGTTTTCATAAGTATGATCCCACCACATTTCTTAAGCGACAGATTTCCTTTGGTTATACTTCGGAAGATTTGAGGATGATTCTTACGCAAATGTGTGAGACCGGGAAAGAGGCGTTGGGCTCCATGGGCAATGATACTCCACTCGCAGTGCTTTCGCAGCAAGCGCAACATTTATCAAGTTATTTCAAACAACTATTTGCACAGGTAACCAATCCACCCATCGATCCTATCCGCGAGCGATTGGTGATGTCACTGGCATCGCATGTTGGTGGTTCGTTAAATCTATTGGAAGAATCTCCAGAGCATTGCATTACGCTCGAACTACCAACTCCGGTTCTTGCCAACAACGATCTTGAAAAGATCCGATACATCGATCACCGGCATCTGCAAACCAAAACCATTTACACATACTTTAAAGCAGATGGTCAACCCGGATCCTTGGAGAAGGGCTTGAACCGTGTGTGTCAGTATGTAACGGATGCCATTGAAGATGGCTTCACGATTATTATTCTATCCGACAGAAGTTTTGATAGCGGTCACGCTCAGATTCCTTCACTACTCGCAACAGCTGCAGTGCATCATGATTTAATTCGCAAGGGCCTGCGGGGAAAGGTTGGTTTGCTTATCGAGGCTGGCGATGTTTGGGAAACTCATCACTATGCAACGTTAATCGGGTATGGCGCATCGGGCGTCAATCCGTATCTCGTGTATCAAACGATTCACGACATGAAGAAACGCAATGTGCTGAAAGAAGATTTGACAGAAGAGAAAGCCATTGCCAATTATAAGAAGGCGGTAGCAGGCGAACTCCTGAAGATCATGAGTAAGATGGGCATCTCCACGTTGCAGTCGTATCACGGTGCACAGATCTTTGAAGCTCTGGGGATTCATCAAGAAGTTATTCATCAATATTTTTCGGGTACAGTTTCGCGTATTGGTGGCTTGAAGCTGGATGACATTGCGCGTGAGGCATTGGCAAAGCATAAACTTGCGTTTCCAAAGACAACCAATTGGTTGCCGCGCCTGGCGGTGGGAGGTGTATACCAGTGGAAACAACGGGGAGAAGAGCATCTTTTCAATCCGCAAACAATTCACCTGCTTCAGCATTCTACCAAAACCAACGACTACTCACAGTTTAAAAAATATTCTTCACTAATCAATGATCAAAGTGAGAAGGCGATTACGCTGCGTAGTTTGTTGAAATTCAAAAAGGGAAAATCCATTCCACTAAGTGAAGTAGAATCAAAAGAGAATATTTTCAAACGGTTTGCTACGGGAGCCATGTCTTTCGGATCGATTTCGCATGAAGCACATAGTACATTAGCTATTGCCATGAACCGTATTGGCGGAAAAAGTAATTGTGGTGAAGGTGGCGAAGATGAAATTCGTTTTACGCGGAAAGAAAATGGTGACTGGGAAAACTCGGCTATCAAACAAGTTGCCTCGGGTCGTTTTGGTGTAACAAGTTATTATCTCACGAACGCAAAGGAACTTCAAATAAAAATGGCGCAAGGTGCCAAGCCGGGTGAAGGCGGTCAATTGCCAGGACATAAAGTCGATGATTGGATCGGACGCGTGCGTCATTCAACTCCGGGTGTGGGATTAATTTCACCGCCACCGCATCACGATATTTATTCCATCGAAGATTTAGCACAATTAATATTTGATTTAAAAAATGCGAATCGCGAAGCGCGTATTAGTGTGAAGCTGGTAAGTGAAGCTGGTGTAGGAACGATTGCTTCGGGTGTTGCCAAGGCTCATGCGGATGTTATCTTAATTGCGGGTCATGATGGCGGCACAGGCGCATCACCCATCAGTTCAATTCGTCATGCTGGTTTGCCATGGGAACTCGGTCTTGCAGAAGCACATCAAACGTTAGTAAGAAATAAACTGCGGGGTCGTGTGGTGTTGCAAACAGACGGACAAATTCGCACGGGTCGCGATTTAGCAATCGCTGCCTTGCTTGGCGCTGAGGAGTGGGGCGTTGCAACAGCAGCATTGGTGACAACAGGTTGCATCATGATGCGCAAGTGTCATTTAAATACTTGCCCGGTGGGTGTGGCTACCCAGAATAAAGAGTTGCGCGCTCTCTTCACCGGAAAGCCCGAGTATGTAGTGAACCTATTCACTTTCTTAGCGGAAGAGCTTCGCGAAATTATGGCCGAACTTGGTTTCCGCACAGTGAATGAAATGGTTGGACAAGCCGATAGATTAGAAGTTCGGGATATGGGTGATCATTGGAAATATTCTAATCTGGATTTATCGCCACTGCTTGCCAAAGATCCAATCAGTTTGGACACGGCCATGTTCAAACAGGAAGAACAAGATCATGGAATCGCGACTGTGCTTGACAGAAAGTTGATTGAGTTAGCGCAGCCGGCATTGAAAGAAATGATTCCGGTTCGTGGCGAGTTTAAAATTACCAATCAGGATCGGGCTGTAGGCACCATGTTGTCCAATGAGATTTCAAAAGTTTATCTCGGTCCTGGTTTACCGGAAGATACTATTCACCTAAAATTCAATGGCACAGCCGGGCAAAGTTTTGGTGCGTTTGTAACCGGTGGTGTGACCTTCGAACTGGAAGGCGATGCGAACGATTATTTTGGTAAAGGACTTTCCGGTGGCCGATTGATTTTATATCCACCGGCATCAGCAACCTACAACTCATCTAAAAATATCATAGCCGGTAATGTTGCTTTCTTTGGAGCCACTTCGGGTGAAGCATTTATTGGTGGTATGGCTGGCGAACGATTTGCCGTGCGTAACTCAGGTGTGAAAGTTGTTGTGGAAGGAGTGGGCGATCATGGATGCGAATACATGACGGGTGGAATTGTAGTGGTGCTTGGCGACACGGGTAGAAACTTTGCTGCCGGCATGAGTGGTGGGGTAGCGTATGTCTGGGATGTAAACAAAACGTTTGTAAAAAACTGCAACATGGAAATGGTGTTGCTGGATACATTGGATGCCGAAGACGAAGAGTTACTTCACAAAATGATTGCAGCACATAAACAAGTTACAAAAAGCAATCTCGCGGCTCATGTGCTTAGCTACTGGCCAACGGCCTTCAAGCAATTTATTAAAGTAATGCCTATAGATTATAAAGCTGTGCTGGAGAAAAAGAAAGCGGAGAAAAAAAGTGAGGCTTTAAAATCTTCATTGGGCAATACAGAATTTAAATATTCTTCAAATTAAATTGTATGGTCTGTGTCCGCACAGACCATGAATAAAATATTCTTAAACTAGTTGTGGTCTGTGAAGACACAGACCACGGATAAAGATAGATTAGATCGAAATGGGAAAACCAACAGGATTTTTAGAGCTGGACCGGGAACTTCCAAAGAAACGCGATGCTAAGAAACGCATCAGCGATTACAATGAGGTTGATTCAGTTATTGATGAGTCAATCACGCAAAAGCAAGCTGCACGCTGCATGGATTGCGGCATTCCTTTTTGTCATAACGGATGCCCCCTCGGCAATATTATACCTGAATTCAATGATGCGGTGTATCAGGAGAACTGGCAGCTTGCCTATGAAATTCTGATTTCAACAAACAACTTCCCTGAATTTACGGGTCGTATTTGTCCGGCCCCGTGCGAAGCCTCGTGTGTGCTGGGTATTAACAAGCCTGCGGTGGCCATCGAATACATTGAAAAATCTATTATTGAAAGAGCCTTTCAGGATGGTTATGCCAAACCAAGAATTCCATCAACGCGCACCGATAAAAAAGTTGCCATTGTAGGTTCAGGTCCTGCAGGGTTGGCTGCTGCAGCGCAAATAAATTATGCCGGCCATCATGCCACTGTGTTTGAACGTGCTGATGAAGTTGGCGGACTGCTGCGTTATGGCATTCCGGATTTTAAATTAGACAAGCAAGTACTTGATCGCAGAATCAATCTGATGATGGAGGAAGGTGTAAAGTTTCAGACAAATGTCAACGTGGGTGAGACGTTAAACATTGAGCAACTGAAAGAAGAATTTGATGCTGTGTTGCTGACAGGCGGCTCAACTATGCCCCGCGACTTGCCGATACCGGGAAGAAACCTGAAGGGAGTTCACTTCGCTATGGACTTTCTCACTCAACAGAACCGAAGAGTAGCTGGCAAAAAAGTAATGGTGGAGGAAATCTGGGCAACCGGAAAAAATGTAGTGGTCATTGGAGGTGGGGATACGGGTTCAGATTGCGTTGGTACATCCAATCGCCATGGGGCAAAGTCAGTTACGCAAATTGAGATTTTATCAAAACCACCAAAGGATAGAACCGAAGCGATGCCCTGGCCGAGCTGGCCGATGATTTTGCGTACGTCTACTTCGCATGAAGAAGGATGCGAACGGCAATGGTCTATTGTCACCAAAGAATTTATGGGGGATGAGCAAGGAAACCTGAAAGCAATTAAGATTTCTGAGGTGGAAGTAAAGTCGGAACCCGGAAAAGCACCTTCCTTTTCAGAAATCCCGGGAACGGAAAAAATTATCCCTTGCGAACTTGCATTACTTGCCATGGGGTTTCTTAATCCACAACATAATGGCTTGCTGGATCAATTAGGTGTGGATTATGACGAGCGAGGTAATGTAAAAGCTACGCGTTATCAAACTTCTGTGGAGGGAGTGTTTGCAGCCGGAGATATGCGCAGAGGCCAGTCGTTAGTCGTGTGGGCGATAAGTGAAGGCCGTGAAGCGGCTCGCGCTGTAGATAAATATCTTGTTGGCCAATCTGCACTTGAATCAAAAGAGCAGGGAATTTTAAGTCTTTCGGAGTAAGGTAAAGATATTCCTCATACAATTCCAACGGTAGACATAATGTAGAATGTTTTTGCACGCAAAGACGCTAAGCGCGCAAGAATAGTAGGTGCTCTCACTTTGTGTTCTTTGCGCCTTTGCGTGATATAGCATTACTTCAATTCAGTTTTATCTTCATAATCAAAACCTCTTTGAGCTTGGTCGGATCTTTTATTTTATGCTTATCCAGATTGCTCATTTGGCTATTGGCAATGAAATAAAACCAATCATCAACAATCACCCCGGTTGTGGGAATATCAAAGTGCGGATGATCAGCAAGTAATACACGGGCACTTTCAATTTTATCAAACGTAGCATTCAACTGGTATTGATTTATACTAACCGGGTAAGTGACGTTTTGAATTCCGACCAGCGATTGTTTGTAAAAGCAAAGTCCATCGATCCCAATTACGGAGTAGTTAGGAAACGGGAGAGCTTTCAACTCTTGTGTAGCCGTGTTGATTTTAAAGAATCCTTTGAAGGTATTTACAATCACGGCATCATCAGGGGCAATAGTGATTCCATTAACATACTGCAGGCGGGCATCTTTGATCAGCAGTTCCACATTACTTGACTTTGGATTCACACGATAAATCGCACCATAATCTGTGTCGGAAACAATCACATTCCCATGACTGTCGAGGGCAAGATCGTTAAACAAGTGTATTTCTCCTGGTGGCAGTATCCATTTGTTAACTAAATCACCACTGGCAAGATCAAAGGCATGAACCATGGATTGGTCTTGTGCATTTCCTTTACCGGTATTGCTGCACACCCACAATTTTCCATCGCTTACTTTCATACCCAAAGCCTGACCAATGCCTTCTTTACCACTTTTGATAAAGTCAGTTACTTTGTTGTGTTCATCAATTCGTATGATTTTGTTCTTATGAATGCTGCTCACGAAGAAAGTTCTGGACGTTGCATCGTACGCAATCCCTTCAGGGATCAAGTCCTTTTCTGAAATCTTAAAGGCAACCTCAACAGACTGCGCATCTAATGGCAGAGAGCCCAATAGAAATACTAACAAAACCACAACTGCTTTCATCCTTGTAACATGGTCAAGCAATCAGTTATAGGTCATATTCTATTTCGGAAACAAACTCTTGTCAATTCCCGGAATCAAACTCATCGCATTCTTATAATAAACCTTTTTCAGGATTTCATCTGACAATCCAATGCCATACATCCGCCAGAAGGCGTGATAGCGTTTATGGTAGGGAAAGTATTCGTCTTGGGTTTCTAATACGCGAAAGTAGGTTTCATATTCATCGGGTACCCAGCTGTCTTTTCCAAAGAGAATGCGATCCTGGTATTTGGTAAAGAAAGCGTTAGCTGCACGGGGTTGTCTTCCCAACTCTGCAATCACCGCTCCGATTTCTGTGTACATATTCGGATAGGCATCCATTAACTCTCCCAATTTTTTCAGATCATTTCCATACCAACCTAAATGGGCGTTGATAAATTTAGTTTTAGGATGTCTCTTAAATACATTATGCTGCTCAGCAATGATTGTTTCCCAACTGGCAAACTTTTCATCATACCTGCGAGTAGGATGAGTTTTCAATTCAAGCCAGCGTTCGTTCTGGTTATCGATGGGATCCCAGAAAGGTTTGGGATCAGCCGAGTGAATCAAAACCGGAATACCGAGTTGTCCGCACTTAGCCCAGATCGGGTCGATGCGCGAGTCATCGATATGGATGCGATTTCCTTTGCTGTCTTTATCACGGATGCCAAGGCTTTTGTAAATCTTTAATCCTTTGGCGCCTCGCTTCACATCGTCTTCCAATTGTTTTGTGATCCTGGCCGCCCACTCAGGATTGTCGATATCGGAAAAATCAACATTCGTAAAAAGGATGAATCGATTGGGGTATTGCTTGGCAATATTTTCAAAAGACTTTTCAAGATGGTCACCGTTATTTCTAAATCCCCGTCCGCTCAGGTTTATCATCACGCCCATATTGAGTTGATCCATAAACTTTACACGATCGCTCAGATCGGCCGTGTTCATATTGCCATAATGATTGTGAATGTCGATAAACGGAAACTTTGATTTTTTGAGTTTGTGTTCTTCTACCTTCAGCGTAGATGGCGGATCGTATTGCTCAAAATCCATCTTCATATCCAATGGCTTTTCCTGCGCACTTACGAGCAACCAGGAGAACAATAGCGAGAGTACCAGCAAGGTTTTCTTCATAAATAAAATTATTACCGAAGCAATTTACGATAAACAGTTCATCCGGTTCCAAAAATTGTTTGGATGGCAATTAAACCCACTATCAGTACGAGCATCCAAGTGATGTAATTCCTGATACTATGAAAAAGCTGATTTCTTTTACGATGTTTTTGACACTGGTGCTGGTTGTTGTGCTTGCAAAAAGCAGTCTGGCTCAGGTATCGACAAGAAAGGTTAAGTCAGGAGTAGTTGCACCGATCGGGTTATCAGGCACACAGATCTTTGTTATACGAACTATTAGGTAAGTAAATACTTTACAGGCCCCGGCTTCGTTTTTCATCCGGCAATTCTTGTTAACTTGCCTGACGAAATTTAACGCATGAAAAACCTGATTCTCCTCTTCTTCATAATTCCAGTGTTGGCACTTGCTCAAACAGATGCTGGTCTCGAGGCTGCTCGTAAAAAACTTGACGCCCGGAATTTTGCAGGCGCGAAAACTGATCTCTCCAAAATCATCGAGAGTAACCCAAGAAATAAAAATGCTTTTTCCCTTCGCGGTCAAGTGCGCATGGAGTTGAGAGATTTTTATGGAGCCATTGGCGATTTTAATTTTGCGCTGGAAATTGATTCTACCTTTGCCGAGGCGTTAAATTTTCGTGGGGAATCTAAAATTAATTTAGGTGATGATGAGGGAGCCTTACTGGATTTAGATAAAGCAATCAAGTTCAATCCTCGCTATACCGATGCTTATACGAATCGGGGTTTTGCGAAATATAACATGGAAGATTTGCAGGGTTCCTACTTTGATTTTTCAAAAGCTCTCGAACTCGGTCCTCCGGACGCAGACAAATATTTCAATCGTGGGTTAGTAAAAGCTGAGTTGGGCGAGTTTGTAAGTTCTATAGATGATTACACCAAAGCGATTGAACTCGATAAGAACGATGCTAATCTTTATAACTATCGGGGGGTAGCTTTTTATAACACCAGCAATTTTGATCGGGCTATTGCCGATTATAACGAGTCGATTAAACTTGATCCGAAAGATCCTTTTAAGTTTGAGAACCGGGCGCTGGCTAAAACGGCCAAAGAAGATTTAAAAGGGGCTCTTGATGATTATAACAAATCCATTGAGCTGGATGATCAGGATCCGGAAACCTATAACCTGCGGGGCGTACTGAAACATACAATGGAAGATTATGATGGCGCTATTGCGGATTATACAAAGGCACTTGAGTTAGACGAAACCAATCCAACATATTACGATAATCGCGCATTGAGCAAAGCTGAAAAGGAAAATTATGCAGGGGCTGTGGAGGATTACACAGTCTCCATCGAACTGTATCCTAGCGATCCAGAAACGTACTACCAACGAGCCCTCGTCAAATTATTAATGAATAATAATTATGATGGTTGTTTAGACCTGAAACGAGCCGAGGAGCTAGGATCGGTGGAGGCTAAAGCTGCTATTAAGAAAAACTGTAAAGCCGGGAAGTGAAGATTGCCATCATTCTCAATGGCATTTCCAGGAAGAAGAAAAAATTTTATGAATCTATTCTTCCTGCCCTCCAGCAAAAATTTTCTGTTTCCATTTTTGAAACCCGGTTTGCAAATCATGCGCACCAACTTGCTGCCGCGGCTGTAACCGACAAATACGACATCATTCTTTCTGCAGGCGGAGATGGCACCTTACATCAGGTGGTAAATGGTATGATGAGTATTGCTCCTCCAAATCAATTGCCAATGCTGGGGCTTATCCCATTAGGATCAGGCAATGATTTTGCCAACACCATGGGCGCGACTGCAAATCCTGCCGAACTACTTGAACTTTTATCAATCAACCAACCACTGCCCATCGATCTGGGTAAGCTGATCTGTAAAGATGCCAGCAATCAGGAACTAGTGAAATACTTCATAAATGCATGCAGCGTAGGTATGGGTCCGGCTACAGTAAAGCAAATGGCAAAAGCCCCGCAATGGCTCGGGGCCGACTTGCGTTATCTGCAGTCTATTGTGTGCGCATTTTTGTCACATACACCCGAGCCTATTGAGATCAAAACTTACGATTGGAATTGGGTTGGAAAAGTGCGGGTGTTGGCCATCGCGAATGGCAAATCATTTGGTAGCAAAATTTATATAGCTCCCGATGCCAAACCTGATGATGGTGTATTTTCAACGTTTCTGGTATCGGATATACCGCTTCTTAAATTTTTATTTTATCTACAGGTAGTGAAGGGTAAGAAAAAAGTTAAAGACCCGAGCGTAGTTTATTCAACCACAACCAAGATTGAGATTACCTCCCCGCAATCTGTTGCTATAGAAGCGGAAGGTGAACTGATGGGGTTTCTTCCGGCAACTATTGAGGTATACCCTAATCAATTAAACTTTCTCAGAGTTTGATTATCATTATTAAAGGGTGAACCCAGCACTGGTGTATAGGGTGGCAAGTATGGTAAACCAAAGAAGAGTAAATAGTACAGTACCAATCAAAAACCAGATGAGGGTTGCTTTGGCCCAATTGGATTTATTAGGATT
>JALHRJ010000024.1 GCA_022841475.1 Cyclobacteriaceae bacterium
AAAGTATATGCAGTAAAGGATACCGATGGAGACTTTGTTGCTGATAAAAAATGGGTTTTGGACTCAGGGCTTAATATGCCTAATGGTGTAGCATTTAAAGATGGCGATCTTTATGTGGCGGAGGTAAGTCGTATTTTAAAATTTTCCGGTATAGAAGAAAAACTTGATAATCCTGGTGAGCCGTCTGTAGTGTATGATAAGTTTCCTACAGAAGCGCACCATGGCTGGAAGTATATTGCCTTCGGGCCTGACGGTAAGCTATATGTTCCGGTAGGAGCGCCTTGTAATATTTGTGAACCCGATGAATCTGTCTATGCAAATATTCATCGCATCAACACCGATGGAACTGGTTTGGAGTCCTACGCAAAAGGTATTCGCAATACGGTGGGCTTTACCTGGCATCCGGAAACCATGGATCTTTGGTTTACAGATAATGGACGTGATATGTTAGGCGATGATATTCCTCCATGTGAACTAAATGTTGCCCCAACACAAGGTCTGCATTTTGGATATCCGTATTGTCATGGAGGTACAATCGCAGATCCGGAGTTTGGCAGCAAGCGGTCATGCGATGAGTTTGTAAAGCCTATGCAGAATTTGGGTGCCCATGTGGCTCCACTGGGACTTAAATTTTATACAGGTTCTATGTTCCCGGCAGAATACCAAAATCAAATAATCCTGGCAGAACATGGTTCGTGGAACCGCTCAAAGAAAAGTGGTTATAAGTTAAGTCTGGTGAAACTACAAGAAGGTAAGGTAACCAGTTATGACACCTTTGCCAGTGGTTGGCTCGATGAAGCTACACAAGAAGTTTCAGGCCGGCCGGTGGATGTTGTGCAGATGCCTGATGGGTCCTTGCTAGTATCGGATGATCATGCAGGAAAAATATATCGGATTACTTATAAAGATTGAAATAATACAAGTATTAATAAGAATAGCCAGCTTACTTAGCCTGGCTATTTTTTTTAGAAGTCATCAGCTACTTCTTCAACTTTCTTTCCTTTATCCTCATACATCATACGGATAACAGGGCTGGATCGGTACGTTAATTTAATATCCTTGCGATGTCCTTTATAAATCAGATTTAAGGTCTGACCTTTCCAATAGTAGCTTTCTGTTCGAATGCTGTAGGTCGCTTTTCCATACGATTTCTCCAGACCTCGCATTACCTTAGGATCTTTTACAGTTATTATGTCCATCTCGTAGATAAGTCCTTTATACGTTTTTATCGAAATCTTTTTAACCTCTACATCACCAATAGTCATGTACGCTGGAAATTCTGTTTCGTACAGCTTTGCCTGAAACTCCTTGCGTTCAATAATATCTTTTTTGAACGTGGCTCCCTTTACACTGTCAATGGAACTACCCAACTTGATTTCTTTAAAACCATTTCTGCGTTCCAGTTCGTTTAGATCCTGCGCCTGGAGGGAAAACGTAATTACTAGTAACATCAGACTAAGAAACTGCTTCATGGCAACTTAGGTTCGTTAAATTGAATGGGTATAGAGACCCGAACAGAATCCCACAAGAGGACTATTTCGGCTTTATTATTTTTCTGATCTACCAATATCGTGAAGGGTTCATAAACTGCCCCTTGAAGAATCTGAACAGGAACAGTAAAACGCATGACATCGAGTTTATCATTGTAGTTATAGGCACCCCAGAGCCCCAGATCATTATTGATAATTATAGTCCAGCTTTCTTTTTCAGGAATGCTAAAAAGGGAATACGTGCCGGCTTTGAGTTGAGTGTTATTAATAATTATATCTCGCGTTATGGTGATTTCGGTTGCTTCATTAGCACCTGTGCGCCATAGCTGCCCAAAAGGAACCAGGTTGCCGTAAATAATTCGACCTCGTTTATGCGGTTGACTATAGGTTATCTTTAGATAGGTATCTTTATACCGGGCCGTCACTAAACTTACCGGACTGGGTCTGGGTTTTATGGTTTCCTGTGCATGTAGCAGGATTGGTAAAAAAATAAGGACAAATAAAATTAATCTGCGGTCACCAAACATGAATCCTATTTTCATCGCGAATATACTATTTTGAATTCTTATTTTTACTGCAATGATCAGACCAGCCTTCGATGACATCTATATGGAGCTAGCCGTTAACCTGGCCAAGCGGTCACATTGCCTTAAGCGTCATGTAGGCGCTGTTCTTACAAAGGATACCCGGATTATCTCTATTGGTTATAATGGTCCGCCATCAGGCACACATAATTGTGATGAAGAATGGCCAGACGAGGGTTGCCCTCGCGATTCGAAAGGCGGATGCTCTTTGGCTATACATGCTGAGCAGAATGCAATTCTCTATGCAGTTAAGAACAAGACCTCAGTTGAGGGTGCAACACTGTATGTTACTTTGTCGCCATGCCTGGCGTGTTCGAGAATTATTTTTAGTATGGGTATCGCCCGTGTGATCTATCTAAACTCGTATGCGGAATTCAAAGGCTTAGCATCTGATGAAGGCGTGGATTTTCTCAACAAGTTTGGCGTAGAGTGCTCACGCTACATGGGCACACTAACAAATGTAACGCACATGATATAAAAAAAGCCGGATACTTCCGGCTTTATTCTTTACGCGTATTCTAAATTATTTCAATGCACTCTCTATAGAAGCGATAAAGGTGGCTGTTACTCCCTTCGTTTTTTTAGCCTGAGCTTGCTTGAATACAGCAACAGCCTTGCTGGCTGATTCCAAAAGTCCGGTAGCGTTGTTATCATAGCGATAACTGCCCAGGCACCATTCAATATCAGCCTGAAGTTGGTGCTCAACATCCAGCGCTTTCAATTTCGCGAGAATATCCTCAGAAACTTTTTCTATTGATATGGTTTTAGGCTTGGCTGTGCTTTTTTTAGCTGGAGCCTTCTTATCGGTTATTGTTTTGGTAGACGTCTTTGCCATGGGTAAATGTTTTATATGATGCCGTAAAGTTAAGACCCTTATATCGCGGCAAACAAGCTTGTAGTCAATTATATTTCCGCAATCGTGTGATTAAGATTATGAAATTCAATGGGTTGCACTGGATATTCTAGCATGAGATGGCCTTTATGAATGATGTTTAAAACTAAATAGTTAAAACAGGAAGGTGTTATGTGTAGCAAGTTATGTGCTACTTAAGCGTTTGTGTCAGGACAGTGCAGATAGGAAATATGGGATTGTAAAAAAAAAAGAGAAGTAATCCTGGATCACTTCTCTTTGTAAAAGAATCAAGACAAGCTTGATTACTTCTTCTTCTTAGCAGCCTTCTTTGCTTTCTTGGCTGCTTTCTTAGCGGGTTTTTTTGCCATAACGTTTTAATGTTTTAAGTAAAACTGTACGAAAGGTATAATAAATAATTAATTCACAAAAATTTTGCTTAAAAAATTTTACAATGACAAAAAAAAATCAGGTATACACTTTTATAAGTTTTATCATAACTGATCATTGAATTTCATCGAATGATATTCACTTCAGGTGTTAATGTGATGCTGAATTTTTCTTTAACCGATGATTGAATTTGCATGGCGAGTTGATAAATTTCTTCTCCTTTTCCTGCACCATAATTTACCAACACCAACGCTTGATGTTCATGCACACCAATATTATTTATACGTTTTCCTTTCCATCCGCATTGTTCAATCAACCAACCAGCAGGCACTTTAACTTCTTGATTAACAGTTGGATAACTCGGTATTTTCGGATGATTGTTTTTTAGATTTTGATAGTGTGATAAACTGATTGATGGGTTTTTAAAGAAGCTGCCTGCATTTCCAATCAATATAGGATCAGGAAGTTTACTTCTTCTTATTTGTATCACTGCATCGCTGATTGATTGTATAGTAGGTAGTGTGTTCATTGCTTTCATCGTATCTTGAATAGCACCATAGCTCACGTTAATACGATGATTTTTCTTGGTCAGACTTAAAGTAACACTTGAAATAAAATATTTTTCTTTCAACTCGTGTTTAAAGATACTTTCACGGTATCCGAAGCCACATTTATCTTTCGTGTAACTCTTTGGCTCTCCAGTTTTAAGATCGATTCCTTTTATAAGTTGAATGACTTCTTGTATCTCTACACCGTAAGCACCAATGTTTTGAATAGGGGCCGCGCCTACGGAACCGGGTATGAGAGATAAATTTTCTATTCCTCCATAGTTATGTTGTACGCAGTACATCACCAGATCGTGCCATACTTCTCCCGAACTTACCTCCAAATGAATATGGTCGTCATTTTCTTCTACAATAGTTATTCCCTTCAGATCAACTTTAATGATCAGTCCATCAAAATCTCCTGTGAATAACAAATTACTGCCACCACCCACGATAAGATGCTTTTCATTTTTGTAAACAGCAGTTTTAATGAGTTCCTGAAACTGTGCCTCGGTACTAATTCGGCAGAAATAACGCGCGTTAGCATCAATGCCAAAGGTATTGTAGGAGCGCAGGCTTACATTTTCTTCAATCCGGATCATATTGGTGACCAAGGAAGAAAAATCTATTGAAATAAAGAAATGATTACTGGAATGACTTGGCTACTTCCTCTTTTGATAACTTGAAAAGACAGATTCGCGGAAAGCGACCCGCAACATAGGTGGTTCCACAAACCGCAAGGCCTCCATCGAGCGTGGATACAACAGCAGCTATCTCAAATGGATTGGAGAAACCCAAATAACTACTTCCTATATATTCACCATTACTTTCGTCATAGCCATAGAGTGCGATTTGACTGCTCCGGGTATCGCTTCCATAAAGCGCAACTTTTTTGGTACCCATAGTAGTGCGTAGAATTTTTACGGGTGCATTGCTTACTAATTCCGGGAACAGAAAACCGCCCAGATCTGTACTTGAGCTAATACCCGAAGTATTGAGTGTAGCATTAGGCAAAAAGTAATTATCACCAAAGTTGAATCGTGCCAGGGCAAACTTACCTCCATCCAATGGCACCACCTGGCTTAAGCCTCCATCATCCTGTTGTCCTTGAATTACACCTTGAGGATCATCGTCTGTAAGATTGGTAAATACTAGCGACAACGTGTAGTTATAGAAACCATTGAAGTAGTATTGACCAGCAGTATTTCTTCCAACTAAAAAAGGCAGTTGTCTTCCGGTGCCAAGAAAGTGAGTGATGATAGGCTCTTCCACCGCATCGCCAGCACCAATGCTAAACCCTTTGGATTGAGTGATAGCACCTGCCGGAGTTATTACAGAAACCACGCTTCTTTTATTAAGATTATCGTAACTGAGCAATAGGAAATTATTACCATCAGCAGCTGCAGCAGCCGGATATGAGCTTCCTATGCTAAGTGGGTTGCTTAATGTACCCTCAGCATCCATGCTGAGTAATTGTGTTTGTAAACCTACCGGAGTCATGCAAAAGAAGAAATAGTTACCACCGCTTTCAAGTAAAGGCCCAATGGGATTTACAAAACCCTCATCTACTTCCTGTTCAGAAATGAAGGCACCAAACTCATCTACCTTCATTATATAAATACCGCTGAAGTTTGAATCCTGAATTCTACGTCTACCCAAAATCAAATATCCGCCATCCGGTGTTTGTTTTATATCAATGGGATTGAAGGATGCTGTAAACTGATCATTATCATAGATACGGGTAAAACTTGATTTATCAGAAGCCGGATCGGATTCGTTGGAGCAACCTGCCAGCAAAACCAAACCAGTAAAGAGTAGTAAGAAGGAACGCATAAATTAACGATCTAAAGTTTTGAAGCTATTACTCAGAAAACGCATGGGGAAAAGCACTCCAGCAGAGATAACTATGTTATTTAAGTCAAGATCATCCTGGGCATCGCCAATGCCTGCTAACCGATCGTTACCAAAACGGTTATCAACATTGGTAATATTGCTCATGCCCTTCCAATAGGAGGCATCTAATACCACACGAACGTTACCAAAATTATAATCAACTCCGGCACCCGCCATCAAACCCCAATAGTTGTCGAATAAATCTTTGGCTCCCACAATAATAGGTTCATTGCTAAATTGATTGGTGCCCCCGGAAGCATAATCGGTGCCTGTAACTTTCACAGACTTATTTGCATTGATAAGCAAAGAATAAAAGATTCCTGCCTGAACGTAGGGTCTTAGTTTACTCCGAAGGATATCAAACTTTACGATAAGTGGAAGATCCGCATAATCAATTTTCTGTTCCTGATCGTATTCAAGTACAAGTCGTTCGGAAGAGTTTTCGGGGTTATCCCATTGATATTGGTTGGAATAGCTGAAGCGGCTATGCCGATACGTAGGCTGTACGCTGAATGAGAAACCTTTATAATAAAACGTGGCCTCAAGAGTTGCCTGACTTCCCGTTTTGCTGAAGGAATCATATGACTTGTCAGTAAGTGCAACCGCATAGTTCGTTGGAGTCATTACCGCGTATCGTTTTATAGGCGATGCTTCGGATAGATTTGTACCGGCTTTGAAGCCCAACCACCATTGTTTTTCCAAAAATTTATTTTGCTGACTGGGTTTGGCTGCCAATCCACCTTGTTTTCGTTTTGATTGAGCTGACGATGCCAGACAGACAGCAAAGAGCATAAGAATCGTAAAGAGTTGCTTCATGGATTACCGGATTACAATGAGTTTTTTGCTTTCGTTAAAAAATCCTGTTTTCATTTGATAAAAATAGATACCTGCAGGCAAATCTGAGACATCTGCTTTAATAATATGCGTACCCTCCGTTCTCTCTTCATGTAACAAACTCTTAATCAGTTGGCCCTTACTATTTTTTAAGGAAATATCAACCAGGTTGGTGTTGTTGATTTTGAACTCAATATTGGTAAAAGCACTGGCCGGATTAGGATAACAGTCGCCCAGGCTAAATCGATTACCAATAAAATTTTCTTGTACACCCGATATTACCTGCGTAGCCAAAGGCATGGGCTCATAGTTGCCCGAGCCATCTTCTTTGGGGCCATTGATAAAATCTTTAAAGAAAATATCGTTGTTGATTTTAGCTTCATCTACCAGCATCCAATCGCGTAACAGATTAGCGTATACCTGGCGATAGTCATATTGCATTTCCACATTTTGCAAATTTAAATCGGGCACTTTACCCACTACACCGGGTTGTACTCCTTTACCAAAAATCATCACTGGAGCACCCGTACCATGATCGGTACCATAACTGCCATTCGCGCGCACGCGCCTTCCAAATTCTGAAGTAGTAACTGTTAACACTCGATCTTCCAGGCCTCTGGCTTTAAGATCATCCTGAAAGGCTTTCATAGCCGAGGAGATGTGATACATTAACGCAGCATGCTGGCCCATGGTCGGATCATAACTTTCCACTTGTTCGGCATGTGTATCGAAGCCACCCATTTTCACAAGAAAAACTTTTGTTTTAACACCCAAACCCGGACCACCACCATCCAGCAAGCGTGCAATCAATTGCAGTTGGGGTGTTAATCCATTTCGCATGCTGCCACGGGGTGCGTTGAAGGGATACCGCTCGGGATAAGTTACTGAAGAGAGTGGCGCATTGCGGTATACATCATAAAGTCGTTGGGCATAGTCTTCTGATTTTTCTTCAAGCCCCAGAATCCAATTAAGTTCTTTGCCATAGGGCGAATTGTCCAATGCGATAGGCGGTTTACCACGAGGATCAACTCCTTCGTCAGTAAATCCTTCCAGTTCATCCACCAGGCGTGCAAAACTTTCGGGGTTGTTTAATGAAATGGAGGTAGGAATGTTTCCATCCTGATGGAAGATCAAAGAAACATCGCTTCCCATCTCAATGGCCAATGGATCCTTCATCTCAGGATTTGGAAAATCGTTGGGATAAATTTTAGGTTCAAACTCTTGCTGAAGATAACGACCCACCCAGCCGGAGGAGAAATAATCATCAAACCCACCACCCATAAATGAAATATCTCGTCCACGAAAGTGCGAGCCATTATTATTCTTGTAAGATACCCCTTGTACAACAGTCATTCTTCCACGATCGTAAAGATCTTTCATCGCAATCATATCCGGATGTAATCCTACTTGCGCATCAGCTGGTAGTGTACTGTCGAGGGCAATCATTTTACGCAAACTGTTCTTTGCCGGGATGGCGATGTTTGCACGCCATTGATAGTATAAGTCGTAGGCTTCAACAGGGATGATGCTGTTAAGTCCGTCATTGCCACCATGAAGCTGAAGAATGATGAGCACCCGATCGTTGGTACTTTGCCCCGCCATCCGGGTAAGAGAATTCTCTGCCATTAGGCGTAGTGGTATTCCACCGAGTGTGAATGGTAAAGCAGCGAGGGAAAGTTTCTTTACAAAATTTCTACGTTTCATCCTTAGCGTTAGTAAAGTTGATATTCAGGGGATTGTAACAGGGCATTGAATAAATTTTCCAGTTGCCTGCGGACTACTTCCATGTCCACGGGGTTATTCCACCGGAATGACCAGGCACCTTCCGGGTCCCCATCGATTTGAGGCGACTTTAAAAATGCCGTTAAGAAATAATTTAATCGTTCAGCTGTTAACCCCGCATTATCATCGAGCGCAGGATCAAAAGTCAGGTTATCGGCCATCGGCAGAAAATACTTCGCCAGTTCTATAATCAAAGCCCGGGCGTCTGAGGCAATGGCATTACTTATATTATTCTGTACAAACGCCACAACATCAATGCTTAATTCACCCGGCATCATTTGATTGTTGGAAACCAGATTGCGGATAAATTCATACCTGCGTGTGAGGTAGTTGGTAGAGATCCAACTGCGATGGTAAATGGGATATTGATGATAGGAATCATAACCGGCAACATCAAAGGGCTCGTAAAAATGCATGCCCATATCCTGAAGGATGCCGATCAGTTGGCCAGTTTTTTCATAATAGGATTCAGCATTTGTTAATGGATCAGGGAGCTGGATATCAAAAATCCTAAAGGTACCAATCATCAAATCGAGTGGTGATTTTATAATGCCTCCAAAGTTATCATCGTTAGCACCGGCAGCAGCATCGTAGAAATGCTGACTTTGAAATAAATCTTCCAGTACCGGTTGTATTTTATAGTTATTCAACGCAAAGGTATTGGCCATTTCAGTGATGACCGTATCATCCGTAGCCTGTGTTATTTCATGATACACAAAGAAGCGATAAATCCTGCGGCAAAAGTTTTTTGCCGTTTCTGGCTTCGAATAGATGAGTTCAATCAATTGGTCAATTTCATCCAGTGCGCTTTCTTCGGTTGCGTTGGTACCATTTAAAAGCAATGGATCGGCCTGAATAGTAGCGTTATCAAATCGTTTGCTAAATTGTTTTACGCTATTGTCATGTGCACTGGCGTTGGTGATGCTGCCTCTTACTTTCCCGCGAGGAAGTTTTATCGTACCCGCCAGATCTAAATCAACTGTATCATCAAGGGTTGAAAAGGTTGTATCCAGTTCCCAACCGGATAAAACCTGGGCCGCTGCCCGCACATCTTGTTCTTTAAAATTGATGTAGTCGCCAGGCACCGTAGCGGGTGGCAAGGTTCCTTCCAATCCACGGCCAATGGAATAGAGTTCTAAAAGTTCGCGACCATAATTTTCATTTACACTGCCATTCACATTCAGGTTGCCGTCTAACAGACGTAGCATGGCGTTGTCAACGCTAATTTTTTTTGTAAGTTCTTTTATATTATAGTCCGGTAAGAGTGTTTTGTCGAAAGCAAATTTTCTATAAAGCTGATTTTGGAAGTAGAGCGAACGACTATTGTCAACTTTGGATTGAATAGTGGTAAAGACAGCATGTAGGAAGAAAACAATTTTCTCACGCGTTGCATAGGCTAATGAATTTCCGGCCGGGACACCAATCCCTAACATTTGCCCGATAAACCAGCCTTTAAAAAATTCCTGTAAATCGCTGTCGCCACTATTGGCGTCAGTGGTTCCGATTAGCACCCATTCCGTTCCGGTTTCAGGATCAATCGGCAAGGCAGGATCAGGGAGTGGCTGTTGAAATAATAATTGTACGGCCTGAGTGGCTGTGAGGGTTGCAAAAGAATCTATCTGCAACTTGGTGGGACCAAATGAGGCCCGGTGTAATAAATGCGCGGCTCTTTTATAACCTAATGAGCCACCGAAGGATGGTAAAGGCATGGGTAAATATTATTCTCTCGACAAGTTAATCCATCTGATCTAAAATTTAATCCAATTTTCCAGTTAAATAGCATTTATCCACGACAGTTGTATGTATTTTTCCCTGACCTTGAGTTACCTACTTTTGCTTAACTTTTGGATAACATGAAGATCATTGAATGTCCACGGGATGCCATGCAGGGTCTCGATAAATTTGTTCCTACCGATCAGAAAGTAGCTTACCTTAATCAGTTACTAAAGGTGGGCTTCGATACCCTTGATTGTGGGAGTTTTGTATCTCACAAGGCCATTCCACAAATGCGCGATACAGCCGAGGTTTTAAGTAGGTTGAACATGTCCAAAACTAAATCAAATTTGCTGGCTATTGTAGCCAATCAACGGGGTGCAGAGGAGGCTTGTAAGTTTGAACACATAAGTTATTTAGGTTTTCCATTATCGATCTCCGAAACGTTTCAGCAAAGAAATACAAACAAGTCGATTGCCGAAGCTTTAAATACAGTGAATGAAATTCAGGAGTTATGTATCAAGCATAACAAAAAGCAGGTAGTCTATATGAGTATGGGTTTTGGAAATCCCTATAATGATCCCTATGATGTAACTATTGTTGAACAGTTTACGGACATCCTTGCTACGCTTGAAATTGAGATTATTTCTCTATCTGATACCATTGGAGTTTCAGAACCAACTCAGATTGAATATTTATTTAAATCCCTGACAAAGAAATTTACCAAGATTGAATTTGGCGCTCATCTTCATTCAACGCCTACTACTCGTGTTGAAAAAATTGAGGCTGCCTACAGATCAGGTTGCCAGCGATTTGACGGGGCTATAAAAGGTTTTGGGGGTTGCCCCATGGCTAAGGACGAGTTGGTTGGAAATATGGCTACTGAAACAATTTTATCTTTTCTGGATTCTAAGCAAGATGCGCCTCCATTAGATCGCCACGAATTTGCAGTTGCTTTGGCTATGGCTGATCAGATTTTCCCACATTAGACAATCCAATCAGGTCACATCCTACTTTCATAAAATAACATCTGATTTGTACGGAGACTATTTCAGTGTGAACATTTTACCGGGAAGTGATTTCACCGCATTCTTAAATTCGAGGGTTAGCAGGAGCGAAGCCAGCAGACTAGGTGGCAACGATGATTTAAAACTAAGTTCATCAATCATTACGGGTGCATTTCTTTCTTTCAGGATCGCAATCACTTTTTGTTCTTCCGGTTCAAATTGTTGCAGGTCTAATGTTGTTTGCACTCCGCTTGTTTCACCAGACCAATTCATAATATATTCAAGGTCTTTCACGGATGTATATACATTGGCTTTGTTTATTTTGATCAGCTTATTACAACCATCAGAATAGGTTTGACCCAGGTTACCAGGCACAGCAAAGACATCTTTGTTGTATGAATTAGCTATCTCTGCGGTGATCAAAGCACCACCTTTTTCGGCAGCTTCTACTACAATTAAAGCATCACACAAACCGGCAATGATTCGGTTACGAGCCGGAAAATTATGGGCATCGGGTTTTGTTCCAAAATGATTTTCAGTAATTAGCCCTCCCTGACTAACCATTTTTTTTGCGGTGTCTTTATGTACTGCCGGATATATGATGTCCATGCCACTGCCCATCACACCTACGGTAGCAAGCCCGTGCTTAAGAGCACACTTGTGCGCATTAATATCAATGCCATAAGCAAGACCGCTGACAATTAACGCTTTGTGTGGCACCAGTTCCTGACAAATCTTTTCCACTACTTCTTTTCCATACTCTGTAGCTTGTCGTGTTCCAACGATACCCACAGACTTTGCGACATTCAGGTTTTGATTGCCTTTGTAATAGAGAACTGCGGGTGCATCGTCAATGGCTTTTAATCGGTGGGGATATTTTTTATCAGTAAAGAACAGAACTTCCGTGTCGTTCTTTTCGGCTTTTATAAGTTCGCGTTCTGCTTCTTGAAATGTCTTTCCATTTTTAATGGCGTCCGCAGAGATTTCGCCAACACCGGGTATCTTAAGTAGTTTTCCTTTGGGGGTTGTAAACACTTGCCCAGCTGAGCCACAATAACTTACCAGTTGTTTCACCAGGAAGTCACCTATACCGGGCGTCAAGTGTAAGGCAAGCAATGAAACACGTTCCTGATCCATGAATTCAATTTATGAATTCTGAAATTAAAGAATCTACGGTAGACTTGGGAATCTGATTAGAGTTTTTCGCGAATCTGCACCAAAAATTGGCGCACCTTTTTAAGTGATTCCATGAGATCCATCTTATCGCGCACGGATTGGCTGTCGTTTTTTAACATCTCTTTCGCACCCTGAAGTGTAAATCCTTTCTCTTTCACCAGATGAAAGATAGTGCGAACATGATCAATGTCATCTTTGGTAAACTGGCGATTGCCTTTGCGATTCTTCTTAGGCTGTATGAGTTCGAATTCTGATTCCCAGAAGCGTATCAGGGAGGGAGCTACATTAAACATCTCGGCTACTTCACCGATTGAATAATATATCTTCTCAATTTCTTTTTCTTTATACGCCATGAGGGATTGAGGGGCCGATAACCGATCGCTTTTTGCCAACGATCATCATGCAAAGTAACAATTCTTTAAACTTCAAGCAACGTTGCCTAATTTTTTTATCGACAACCTATTCACATCATTTTGTGGATTTAAAAACCCAGCCTGAATCATCAATTTCTATCTCACATTCAGGAAAATCCTCTTTGGTGAGCTGTTGAATTCGTTTTAACACTTGCTTTTGAGAATCAATCTTTACAGAAGACCGGGGCATTTGATAGGTTGAGGTAATTTGAGCTTTGTAGAAATCACCTTGCGAATTGGTATAAACCTTAATTATCGGTGACCAGCCATTAATACCCGCTACATTAATACCCCCATAGGTGCAAAAATTTCCAAGACTATATGCGATAAATCTATTCTTATATACTTCAACGGCCCGGGTTACGTGTGGTCCATGGCCAAAGATTATATCAGCGCCTTCATCAATAAGGGAATGCGCAAATGCATACACATCACCACGGTCTTCGCCATAGAAAATTTCATTTTTACGGGGCACATGCTGGTGCTGCGGGCCTTCGGCTCCTCCATGGAAGGATACAATTACAATATCCGTCAGCGAATCGAGGTAAGAGACGATTTTGCGGGCCGCAGGTAAGTCATTAATGTTTTGGCAATTACTGTTAGGAGCAAAGGCTGTGAAGCCATAACGAATTCCATCTCTTTCAATAATTGTATAAGGCTGGTTGGTCTGCCCGGCATGATACAGACCAGCATCCTCCAGGCTTTTCATGCTGCTTTTTCTACCTACTTCACCAAAGTCGCCAGCGTGATTGTTTGCAAGACTCATTACATCAAAGCCTGCATTCACCAGGTTCTGAACATAACGAACCGGGCTACGAAAAACATAACATACTTTGGGATCGCGACACGTTTTGGCGGTACCACCCTCATCCAACAACACTCCTTCCAGATTTCCTATCGTGAGATCAGCACTCGAGAGCAGAGGCCCCACTTCTTTCATTAACTCAAGCCCATCGTTGGGGGGCAACACACCGCCATTAGGATAATTACTACCCATCATAATATCCCCAACACCAATAACCGTGACTGTATCTTTCTTCTGGGCAGTAACTAACCCATTCAGAAGTAAAAAAGCGAAAAGAAGCGCCATCCGGATCATAACAGAAATTAAGGATGCAAATAAAAGGAGAAGTCTTTCAAGAGAGAAATGAAACCGCACTTAATCCAGCGAACTGGTAGCCATGCTTCCGACTTCAATCAGCTTTTCATATTCTTTGTTGTTAAGATCGCGCTGGAAGAAGTTGATAGGATTGATAGGGGAGTTTTTATAAAGTACTTCGTAGTGTAGATGAGCCGATACAGAAAGTCCTGTGTTACCAACGTAACCAATTATTTGGCCACGTTTAACAGTTTGTCCGGCACCCACAATAAAGTTGGTGAGGTGTGCATAGCGGGTTTCGAAATCATAGCCATGATTAATATAAACCACATTACCATAAGAAGTTGAGTATTGTGCAAAGCCAACGCGTCCGTCTCCGGTGGCATACACAGGGCTACCCTGTGGTGCAGTAAAGTCCAATCCATTGTGAGGCCTAACATAGCCGAGCAGGGGATGCATACGAAGACCAAAGATGGTGTGCAGGTGCTTGAGGTCCTTATTGCTCACGGGTTGTATCGCAGGCCGGCTGGCCCACATCTTTTCTTTACGCGTTAATTCATTGGACAATTGCTCATGCGATTGTGCTTCAATATCTAACCGATTCTTAATTTTTTCAGCTTGCTCATAAGCAATACGAATCAATGGGTAGGCAATAGAGCTGCTTTCTTTTTCGCGACCGCCCACACCGGCCTCGCGTTGTGATTGATCGAGCGGTTCCAGATCCAGGATAACACGGTAGTTTTTATCATCATTATGTTCCAACGTGCTCAACTGCCGTGACGTGCGTTCCAATTGTTTATACAATACAGTCCACTCTGTCTTTAATTTTTGATTTCGAGCGGCTTGCAGCGTTTCGTCAATCAGTGGGAAGTTGTAGTTAAAATAGAGTAACCCACACAAGCCAATGATAAATGATATACTCAGGAAAATGAGAAGTCTTCTACCGGCAACACGAGGCGAAATAATAACCGGTTCGTATTTACAGGTTTCGGAATTATATTGATAGCGAACCTTTGCCATTAGTCGAGTGATTGGTTTTGCTTTTTACTGTTACTCACTAATACCTCGTACTGTTTAGCTTCGATTCCGGTTACGATAAATTTAACCGGGTCTACATTTTTTCCCTGATTAATAACTTCATAATGAAGATGCGGAGCAATGGATCCACCAGTCGAACCAACCGATCCCAAAGCCTGTCCCTTTTTTACGGCCTGACCTTCCCGGATGGAAATGTCTTCCAGGTGACTATAACGTGTTACGTAACCATTTCCATGATCAACCTCAACATAGTTACCATAACCCGCCACCAGATCACTTTTCTTTACAAGAATGACGCGACCCGGTGCTGTCGCTAAAACAAGTGTCCCTCGGGGGGAAGCAATGTCAACGCCATCGTGGTGATACTGACCTTTGTGAAAGGGGTTGATACGAACACCAAATCCAGAAACTAATTTGGCTACCTCAAAATTTTCGACCGGGGCAACCGAGGGGATGGATGTCAACATGGGAACATCCTCTTTGTCAACATGTGAACCAGAACCAAACTGCTGGCTGCTTCTCTTTGCTGAATGAATTAGTTCTGAAAATCGTTGACTTAATTGTTCGATGGATTCATTGAAATCCGAAGTGCCCGCCAAAAGTAATTCTTCCCGTTCAGGATATACCGGAGAAGACTCTGAGGGTGCATTGGTTTCAAATAATTTTTGATAAAGAGCAATGTCTTGCTTCTTCAACTCAGCCAGTTGTTGATTGGATTGCCATAGTTGAGAAGTAAGTAGCACCTTGTGTTGTTGCAGAGCTTTATTCTCGGCCCTTAATATTTTTTCAGAGGGGGTTTCAATTATTAAATTTTGCAAGAGCACCAGTCCGATGAAAAAGATACACCCAAAGGCGAGGTAACTCACGGCAGTAATGATGATGTTGAAGATAGAAATCTTCACACGCTCATAGCGGAGGGTCTTGGGGTTATAATGAAACTTAGAATCGGCCATGTATTTCTTTACTCACACTTTGTAAGCACCCGAAAAACCTTCACCCGCCTCATATCGATTTTCATCGATTCCTTTCATATTGACCCCAAGGGGTTTAATTTTGCTGATTACCAGGGCTTAGAACCCATAAATATAAAGAAAAACCTCAGAGTGAAAAGTTAATATGGGCTTAGATTTAATGGATTCAGCAACAATCAGACGTAAATTCCTCCAATTTTTTGAAAATAAGGGTCATAAAATAGTCCCCTCGGCTCCCTTGGTGCTTAAAAATGATCCCTCGCTGCTCTTTACCAACTCGGGCATGGTGCAGTTTAAGGATAACTTTTTAGGCAACTCCATTCCAAAAAGTAAACGCATTGCTGACACTCAAAAATGTCTTCGCGTAAGTGGAAAGCACAATGATCTGGAAGATGTTGGATTGGATACGTATCACCACACCATGTTCGAGATGCTCGGCAACTGGAGCTTTGGTGATTATTTTAAGAAAGACGCCATCGCCTGGGCGTGGGAGTTATTAACGGAAGTATATCAACTTCCGAAAGACAGATTGTATGTTACCGTGTTTGGTGGTGATAAGAATGATAACCTTCCGGTAGATGAAGAAGCAAAAGAATTGTGGAAACAATTTGTTAGCGAAGAGCGAATCTTACATGGAAGTAAGAAAGATAATTTTTGGGAGATGGGTGAGCAGGGACCCTGCGGACCGTGTTCGGAGATTCACATTGACCTGCGAAGTGATGCTGAAGTAAAACTGCAGAGCGGTCGCGAGTTGGTGAACAGCGATCATCCGCAAGTAGTGGAGATCTGGAATCTTGTATTCATTCAATTTAATCGACTTGCATCCGGAGCATTAGAACCGCTACCTGACAAACATGTTGACACGGGTATGGGCTTCGAGCGGTTGTGCATGGCAATACAAAAGAAGACTTCGAATTATGATACGGATGTTTTTAGTCCGCTGATCGAGTTTATTGCTATCCATGCCAATGTTAAATATGGTGCCGATGTAAAAACCGATGTAGCCATTCGGGTGATGGCTGATCATATTCGTGCCGTTGCATTCGCTATTGCGGATGGCCAGTTACCAAGTAATACCGGAGCCGGTTATGTTATTCGAAGAATTTTAAGAAGAGCCGTGCGCTATGGATTTTCCTATTTGAATTTTAAAGAGCCTTTTATCCATCGCCTGGTTTTCTTGTTGGCAAATCAATTGCGAGATGTGTTTCCAGAATTAAATCAACAGCAAGATTATGTAACGCGTGTTGTGCAGGAAGAGGAGATTTCTTTTTTAAGGACTTTGGAGAAGGGACTAAAGCGAATTGAGAATTTCGAAAAAACTATCTCAGGAGCAGAAGCATTCGAGTTGTTTGATACGTTTGGTTTTCCCTTTGATCTTACTTCTTTAATTGCGCGTGAGCGCGGATTTATTGTTGATGAGAAAGGCTTTCATGAAGAGATGGCTAAACAAAAAGCTCGCTCCAAAGTTGATGCCACTAAAGAAACCGGAGATTGGATTTTAGTAGGCGCTGATGTTAAGCCTGAGTTTATCGGCTACGAACAACTGGAGACAGAACTCACTGTGGTAAAGTACCGGAAGATCAAGCAGAAGAATAAAGAACTCTTTCAGTTAGTATTTAATAAAACTCCTTTCTATGCCGAAAGTGGCGGCCAGGTAGGGGACACCGGATTTATTGAAAACGCCAATGAAAAGATCTTCATTATCGATACAAAAAAGGAAAACGAGTTAATTGTCCACTATACCGAGAAACTTCCGGAGAGCATACAAGGGGTTTTTCATGCAGAGGTCGATAAAAATAAACGAACCCGAACTACGGGAAATCATTCAGCAACTCATCTGCTCCATGCAGCATTACGCCAGGTGTTAGGCAAACATGTAGAACAAAAAGGATCGTTGGTGAACGAAAAGATTTTGCGTTTCGATTTCTCACATTTTGCAGCGATGACTCCCTTGGAAATAGCAAAAGTTGAAACGATTGTAAATGAAAAAATTCGGGAAAACATTCGCCTGGACGAAAAACGCAATGTGCCTATTGAGCAAGCCAAGAGTTTGGGAGCCATGGCCTTGTTTGGTGAGAAGTATGGCGATTATGTTCGTGTTATAACCTTCGATCCGAAATTTTCGGTAGAACTTTGCGGAGGAACACATACCACAGCCACCGGAAATATTGGTCTGCTAAAAATTGTAACAGAAAGTTCAGTAGCTGCCGGTGTTCGAAGGATAGAAGCGGTAGCAGGGGAAGGCGCATTTGAATACATGAATCATTCTCTCACCGTGTTGAAGGGATTGGAAAGTTTATTGAAGAATCCGAAGGACATTACAGCTTCATTACACAGTTTGTTGGAAGAAAGACATGCGCTGGAAAAAAAATTGGAAGAAGTGAATCAGGAGCGCGCTAATCAGATTAAAGACTTACTTGCTACAAAGGCACAAAGACAAGAAACGTACACGTTAATACTGGAAAAGGTTAGCGTGCCTAATGCCGATGCACTTAAGAATATCGCCTATGCGTTGCGCAATCAGTTTGATGACTTGTTGCTGATCCTGGCCGCAGACGTAGAAGGTAAACCACAAGTGACCGTAATGATCGGTGAGAAGCTGGAGGCGACTAAAAAATATCATGCCGGTAACATGGTGAAGGAATTAGCCAAAGAAATTGATGGCGGTGGTGGTGGACAGTCGTTCTTTGCTACGGCTGGGGGTAAGAAATTGGAGGGTTTGGAGAACGTATTGAAGGTTGCTATAAAGTTTATACTCTGAGGTAAATGTTTATTCGATTAGTTATCATTTTTTGTTTCCTCACCATTAGCTTTAGTGGATTGACTCAAGAAGTTTTTATTGGACGAATTTACGACTTTGATACACGACTTCCTTTAAGTGGAGTTGAAATCATAACTGATTCTCTTGTTACAAGTACAAATGTAGTAGGGTATTTTCAGATAAATGCGTCAAGTGGAAAAATCTTAAAGGCACAATTGAACGGATACGAAACTCAAATAATTAAAATACCAACTGAAATAAGATTTACATTTCCATTAAAACGTATTGAAACCATCGAGCAGGCTGATTTAAAAAAATCCTTCTATACGTACTTTGGAGAAAACATCAAATATCCTGCTGAAGCAAGAAAAAAGAGAGTTCAAGGCCTTACTACAATTTATTTTGAAGTTGATTCATTGAATAAGATAATTAAGACAGAAGTTTTAAGACCCTTGGGAGCTGGTTGTTCAAATGAAGTTCTAAGCGTCTTGGCAAACGCTCCTAATGTTTGGTTTGATATTAAAGGAAGAGCAAAATTTGTCTTACCTATAAGGTTTAGGTTGGGAAATACAAAAATCGATGATATGCCAGATAACCCTGCACCAGGAATTATCCTACTGCAAGAGCTTGTAGTCACGGCTTATTCTCGCTAGATAATATTTGATAAATAATTTTGGCAAGAATGAAGGCTCTGGATAAATACACGATTGTAATTGGCCTTGAAGTCCATGCGCAACTGCTTACCAAAAGCAAAATCTATAATTCTGATTCTGCCGAGTATGGCGGAGCGCCTAATACGCATCTGAGTGCGATTACCCTCGCGCATCCGGGCACATTGCCCAAACTCAATAAGAAAGTTGTGGAGTATGCCATCAAAATGGGAATTGCTTGTCATTCTGAAATTTCGCGGTGGCAGATTTTTGATCGCAAGAATTATTTCTATCCTGATCTGCCAAAAGGCTACCAGTTAACACAAGACAGAACTCCCATTTGTAAAGGCGGCTACGTCACGATCACCACACAGGTAGGCGATCAACAAATTCCTTTGAACCGGATCCACATAGAGGAGGATGCTGGAAAATCTATTCATTTAGAGAATGAAACGGACACGCTACTCGATTTCAATCGTTCGGGTGTTCCCTTGATTGAGATTGTAACCGAGCCCGCACTTAGAAGTTCGGAGGAAGCAGCTGCTTTGGTGACTGAAATAAGAAAATTAGTCCGCTATCTTGAAATCTGCGATGGCAATATGGAAGAAGGTTCGTTGCGTTGCGATGCGAACGTATCGATCATGCTAAAGGGTGCTACTGAATATGGAAAGAAGGTGGAGATTAAGAACATGAACTCCATTCGCAATGTGCAACGCGCCATTGATCATGAAGTGGAGCGGCAAGTCAACCTGATCGAAAACGGTGAACAGGTTATCTCTGAAACACGAACCTATGATGTAACCACGGGTTACTCGTATGGTATGCGTACAAAAGAAGAACTTAATGACTATCGTTATTTTCCAGACCCGGACCTGAGTCCATTGATTGTGTCTGAAGCCTGGCTCGATGAGATAAAAATGTCAATGCCTGCCTTGCCACGCGAATTGAAACAAAAATTAATTACAACCTATAAGTTGCCTGAGTATGATGCGCAGGTACTTACCGATTCGAAGGAGATGGCTTTCTATTTTGAAGAAGTGTGTCGCCATACCGCTAATTTTAAGGCTGCGTCTAACTGGATCATGGGCCCCATCAAATCTTATTTGAATGAAACCAATCAGCAGGCAAATCAAATACCCATTTCGCCAAATGTGTTGGCACAAGTGATTGCACTGATTGAAGCAGGTAAATTGAATTTTGCTGTTGCTTCACAAAAATTGTTTCCGGAGTTAGTTAAATACCCTGAACAAACACCACTTCAATTGGCGCAGCAATTAAACCTGATTCAGGATAGTAATGAAGCTTCGATATTGCCGGTGGTGGAGCAAGTGATCAATGATTTTCCGCAGAAGGTGGCAGAATATAAAAAGGGAAAGACCGCTATTCTGACTATGTTTATGGGCGAGGTGATGAAACGCACGAAAGGCAAGGCCGATCCCAAATTGACAAATGAATTATTAGTAAAGAAATTGAGTTAGTATGAAAATGAATGTTATGAAAAAGTGGGTGCCGTTGTTGATGATTAGCATGATTTCAATTTTTACCTTCAGTTGTAAGGAAGAAAAGGGCTGGGAAATAACGATTAATGGGAAAGTAGGATTTCCGCAAAAAGGACAAATTTCCATTAAAGAATTGAGGAATGAGGGTGAGGTAGTAGCGGATACCATTCAATTAAAAGCGGATTATACTTTCGCTAAGAAAATCCGGTTAACGGAACCGGGATATTATCAATTGAATTTTTATGACAAACAATTTCTTACCGTTATCCTTGATCATAGCAACTTAGAGGTTACGGTGGATGGCAACAGTCCTTCCGGATTTTTTGAAGTAAAAGGATCCCCGGATCAGGAGTTGCTGAATAAGGTGCAAACCTTGATGAATAACGTTCAGAGTTCGCCATTCATTTCGCAACTCGAAGCAGAATTTGCCAAGGCATCTCAAAACAATGATCAAACGAGGATCAAAGAAATACAATCAGAATACATAAAAATTCTGGATCGGGGTTATGATCAGGTTGTTGCTATGATAAACGATCAGCCGCCTTCTTTAGGCCTGATTACGCTACTTCAACAAAACAATTTACTAGATCGGGATAAATATTTTGATGTCTACATCAAAGCAGCCGATAAATTCAAAGCGGAATGGCCTGACTATAAATACGGAAAAGATTTTGTTGCGTATGTTGATAAGATGAAGGTGACGGCTGTTGGGCAGGTAGCACCAGAGATTGAACTACCCAACCCGGAAGGACAGGTAATCAAATTATCTTCGCTGCGTGGAAAATATGTGTTGATTGATTTCTGGGCTAAGTGGTGTGGTCCGTGCCGCAGGGAGAATCCTAATGTGATAATGGCCTACAACAAATTCAAAGACAAAGGCTTTGAGGTATTTGGCGTATCGCTCGATAGAAATAAAGAAGATTGGGTGCAGGCAATTGCCGAAGATGGCCTGACCTGGACGCAGGTTTCAGATTTGAAATACTTCGAATCCCAGGCCGCTACCGATTATAACATCAGCGCGATTCCTTTTTCTATTTTATTGGATAAAGAAGGAAAGATAATCGCCAAGAATTTACGAGGTGCTGCCTTAGATAAGAAGTTGGAAGAAGTGTTGGGTGGGATTTGAACAAAGCGATAAGAAACCGGGATTATCTGCACACATGAGATCCAAATAATCCCAGTTAGGTTCTAAAACGCTATGCTTTCTGTTTTAAAACCAATGAATGAAAAAACAAGTGATCCGGACTCATTCAGCACTTCGAGTTTATAATCTCCGTTGGAATTACTTACTGTACCCCGCGTACTTCCAGCTAAAATGATGTTCATGCCGGCAATAGGGTTTCCTTCGGTATTGGTAACCTTACCTACCATGAAGTATTTGCCGTTTTCCTGAACCAGGTTGCCATTAACTTTCATAGATTGTTTGACTTCTTCAATTTCGCCAACTGGTTTAACGGAATTGTCCAAACTGTAAACTATTGGAATTACCATTCTTTGCTTAACAGCAATGCCATGTTGTTTGCCAGGTATCCAAGCTTCGGCTGAGGCAACAATCTTTGCAGCTTCTTCATCGCAACCGGCTCCAATTCCTTTTACCGGTTTTACATCAGAAATAGAACCATCTTCATTCACAACAAATTCAATAAACACCCGACCTTCGACTCCTTTTGCTCTAGCTTCAGCTGGGTATTTGAGGTTAGCAGCAACGTAGTTATAAAATTCAGTCATTCCGCCTTTGGGTTCGGCAGATTCTTCAACTATGGCGTAAACTTCGTTTTGATTTTTTAATTCAAGATTGGAAACATCAACTGTTAGCACACCAATAATTTTCCGATCAGGAAATGGATAAGTATTTAGTAAAATCTGCTTTGCGCTAGTATTCGCTGCAAATTTTTCACGGATTTCATCCGCATCACCTTCGATGTAGTTAAACTTTGCCCCCGGGTATTTAGCCTGATAGATGGACGAGATATCGTTTTTTACAACATCAGGAAATTCTGCTACCTGTGTAAGAGTGCTGTCTGATATTTCGTTCAAAATTTGATCCTGGCAAGCCACTACAAAAAAGATTATGAGTGCAGTAACCGAAACGGTGACTACTTTCCATTGTCTTATTTTCTTTCTAACTGTTTTCATCATGTTAATTCGTTTTAGGGTGAAGGAATTTGTAAAATGATTGGCGAGTACATACCCATGGGATTGTAAAGCAACTTTCGCCAGCAAGCCGCAATACTCGTTCACATCCCGACCTTCCACCGAGCGCGCATCGGCTTCAAACTCATGAATCTGAACCAGGGATTTTTTATAACTTTTGATCACCGGATTGAACCAGCACACAATGCCTATGACATTGATCAGGAGAATATCAAATGAATGTAGTTTTTGAATGTGAACTTCTTCGTGCCTGAGAATTTCCAGTTTCTCTTGCTCATTTAAATTCCCGGCCGGACTCAGGAAGATGAATTGAAAAAAGGAAAAGACGCCTTTTACGTTAGTAGACTCAGCCACGGTATAATTTTTCCAGTTATAGCGTATGGAGGTCATGTATAGCCTGGTTATTTCAGCCAACCTAAAGATGAATATTACTAGGATAATAGCTGCAATCGTCAGGTAAGTGTACGTTATCCAGGTCCAATAACTTGTAGAAGCAATCACCTTTTCAGGAGCAGCCTGTCCGTCTCCGTAAACAGTTATTTCCGGGAGCCAATGTGCTGGCACCGACTCGCCAAGTGAGGGAATAACTACGAGTGATTGCGATTCAATAGTGAATGCCGGAAAGAGGAGCGAAGCACACAAACTGCCCAACAGATAAATGCGCTTAAACCCAAATTGATTTTCGTTTTGCAACAGCAACCAATAAATAACATAAAAGAAAACCAACCCGAGGTTTACTTCTATCAGGTAGTTGATGAATGTTATCATGGCTTTTTATTTTTAAGATGTTCGAGTTCTTTCATGAGTTGATCGATATCCTGCACATCCATTTTATTTTCTTTCGCGAAAAATGAAACCAGGTTCTGGAATGAGCCATTGAAATATCCTTTCACCATGTTGTTAAGATAAAAGCGCGTGTATTTTTCTTTACCAATCAAGGGAAAGTATTCATGCGTTTTGCCAAAGGCTTTATACCCCACAAATCCTTTCTTCTCCAGAATTCTTACGATGGTAGAAACTGTATTGTAAGCAGGCTTCGGTTCGGGCAACTGATCAATGATATCTTTTACAAACCCCTTTTCGAGGTTCCATAAAACCTGCATGATCTGATCTTCAGCTTTGGTTAATTCTTTCATAACTATCAATTACGTTGTAAAACTAATAACTTAGTTATACAATACAAATCAAATCCATAAAAAATTATTAACATACTATAAATCAGTAATTTGTAAAGCAGTAGGAGAGAATGTTAGCTCCCATTTTCAGAGCTTGCTGACGCTTTTCTTCCGGGTCGTTGTGGATTCGCCTGTCTTCCCAGCCATTGCCGAGGTCACTCTCAAAGGAGTAATAAACAATGAGCCGGCCTTCATAAAAAAGCCCCAGACCTTGAGCAGGTTTTCCATCATGCTCGTGAATTTTTGGCAGGCCGCCCGGGAAATTATATTTCTGGTGATAGATGGAATGAGTAAACGGAACTTCAATCAATTCAAGTTCAGGAAAGATTTTTTTTAGTTCGAGGCGAATGAATTTATCGAGACCATAATTATCATCGATGTGCAAAAAACCGCCACCGATCAGGTAGTTTCTAAGATTAGCTGTTTCTTCCTGAGAAAAGACAACGTTACCATGGCCGGTCATATAGATATAGGGATAATCAAATAAGTCAGGACTGCCAGCCTCAGCAATTTCTTCCTCCAGATTTAAGTTCATACCCAGTTCTTTGTTGCAAAACTCTATCAGGTTGGGCAGAGCAGTTTTATTGGCATACCAGTCGCCTCCGCCATCGTATTTGAGCTTGGCAATTTTAAGCGCAGGTTGTGCATATACAACCTGTAACTGTAGCAACAGGATAATATAAATTACTACTGATTTCATTCTGCTAAAGTAATTAAAATAAAAACGGCTGCTAAATGGCAGCCGTTTTCCTAAATTATTTTTTAATTCTTTAGAATGCAAAACCTAATGTTAAACCGGTACGGACTCCGAATCCATCAAATACATCTGTATCAAATGTATCAGAACCACTAGTAACCTTTACGTCTCCCGATGAAAATTGCGGCCCGATAAAAATGTCCAAAGAAATTTTCTCTTTAAAAATCCATTGCTTGCCAATAACTACACCACCACCAAACAAGGTTAAGGTTCCCTTATCGGTACTCCCATCAAACGTACTTTCTACTTTAAAATTCTGATACCGAAGAAAAGGAGCAATGTATACACCAGCCGGAGCTTCGGTTTCCGACAAATAAAAACGATATTCTGGAGTAATTCCTAGGCCTTTGAAACTAGTACTTTCTGGTGTGTAGGAAGTATAAAAAACGCCAAGTTGCAAGCTGCTGCTGGCGCTCAGTTTTCTTTCATAGGAAGCATTGAATGTTTTTACAATTGGACTGAAAATGTTGATTTTGAAGACGTTATCTTGAGCCTTGGCTGCTCCGGCAAATACAAAAAGTATCGCCATCATCATAATTGTTGATTTGGTTCTCATAAAAATTGGGGTTAATCTTTAAATGTGATGAAAAATGATTTGAGAAAAAAATTAATCGTTAATTAAACCTTATACGGAATTTAAACTCTAAGGGTCGTTAAACTAATAAAAACAATTTAAAACTATGAAAAATACAATTGTAAAGGCTTTCTCCGGTCTGGCCGTTATCTTTTTAGTATTTCTGACTTCGTGTACGGATGACAAGTTTGACCTGAGTGTCAATGATTCAGAAAATGTAGAAAATGAAGCCGCAACGGATGGCTATTTTGAAGATGCCGATGACATGGCAACCTTAGCCGTTTCAGCAGATGCATCTACAGCCAGCGGATCAAGAGTATCGGCTAGTGGACGGGGTGGCGTTAAGCCCAACGGTGATTTACGTTTCAATTGTGCAGCTGTTACGTTTGAATTTGCAGCAGACAATAGTACCACAACTCCGCATGGCTACATCACGATCGATTTTGGAACTGGCTGTACCGATGCCAAAGGAAATGTGCGCAAGGGAATCATGGTTGTTGAGTTTATTGGCAAACGTTTCTTATCGGGATCTAAAATCATAACCACGTTTGATGGGTACTCTATTAATGACGTTCAGATAGAAGGAACCCGCACCGTTACCAATGTGACGGGAAGCACAGAAGCAAGTCCTAAATTCTCTATCGTACTGGAGGGTGGTAAAGCAACCTGGCCTGATGGTTCAACAGCAACCCGCGAGGTAAATCGCACCCGTGAATGGATAAGAGGAACCAACCCTTTACAAGATGAGTGGATAGTGGATGGCACCGCAGCCGGTACTAACCGAAGTGGCGGGGTTTATCAGGTGGATATCACAACACCCCTGGTGTACAAACGTGAGTGCGCGATCAATAACAAAGTATTCATGGCTGTGGAAGGAGTAAAAGTGTTAACAGTAGATAACAACAAAGTAATTACCATCGATTATGGAACCGGTGAGTGCGATAAAATCGTGACCGTTACAATCAATGGTCAATCACGAACCGTAGAAGTAAAGGGTAATATTTAAGAATGTAAGATTTAAGAGGAGGCTGTCTCAAAAGTCGTCCGTCATCGTCAAGCCTCAGGCCTGACGATCCCAGATATGAGAGGTAGAATGGGATTCCGGCTCAAGGGCCGGAATGACATTTCAACCCCAATTGACTTTTAAGACAGCCTTTTTTTTACTCGGTAAGTAAAATCAATATCATTTTTAACCTACCGGTAGTATATGACATCACACTCCGGGTGACTGGCCTTAAAGTTTTCTATAACGCGATTGGGAATTTTGGTATTAAAACATTTCAGCGTCTTTAAGGGAAGATTGTCCAGCGCACTGAGTTTATTAACATTGGTGTTCGAACAATCCAGGTAGGTGAGGTTTTCCATTTTCTCCAGGGCATCCAGTCTTTTGATTTGTGTACCCGCACAATTGAGTTTGGTTAACTTTTTCAGTTTCCACAACTCATACACATCATCAATAGGTGTATTGGAAACATCAAGATCTTCCAACTCCGTTAGCACAACTAATGACTTAATGTCTTTAATAGGACTGTTGGTTGCATGCAGGGATTTGAGGGTATGAATATTTTCGGGCAGGGTGATCGTAGTAATCGAGGTTCCCGAAAAGTGAAGCTCCTGTAAACGAATGTATTCGCTCAGTGCGGCAAGATCGCTGATCGGGGCGTTGTTAATTTCAAGTGTTGGTTGTTCAATGAGTGTATGGAGTTTTTCCCGCGAAGCATCGGGGTTGGCGCCAAGCTGCTTCGTGAATACTTGCTGCCAGGTTTCAGAAAGGTTGCTCCACCACGTTTTCAGCGTAGCTGTCTTGTACACCAATAAACAAGCAGGATTTAATTTCAGGAAAGCAGCAGCAACGTCATCGGTGATACCGGAGTTATCCGCATAGAAATGCTTCAGGTTTTTGAATGTTAACTTTTCTATATTTTTTATTTGGCTGTCATCTGCTTTTAAGGATGTCAGGTGTTTCAGTGTACCCAGCACAGAAAGCTCACTTACATTTGTGCCGCTGATATCGAGATAGGTGATTTCAGAAAGATCACGAAGAGGTTCCAGATCTGAAATCGATGTCTTGTTGGCAAGCAGGACTTTAAGTTTTGTTAACCGGGTGAGTGGTTCAAGATCAAGGTTCTGATCGCCACGCAGGTTAATGGAATCAAGCAAGGGAATGATGGCCAATTCTTCCTTGGTGGGATTCCCTTCCAGCCCGGCCGATCTAGAAAAAATAGTTTGCCAATCTGGCGAGAGCTGATTCCACCATACTTTCAAATCTTCGGAATCAAAGATGACAAGCACCTTGGGATGTAACACCATAAATGCATTGGCAGCTTCCTGATTGATACCGGTATTGTCACAATAAATTTTTTCCAAATGCTCAAGTTTTTGCAACGGAGCAAGATCGGAGACTGCCGTATGATTAATGGAAAGTGTCTCCAAGCTTTCAATGGAACCCAGCCCTGCCAACGTACGAATCTTTGTACTGTCCAGCGTAAGCTTCGTAAGCATCCGCAGGTTTTTTAGTGGTTCAACATCTTCCACTAGCGTATTGGATAACGTTAATTCCGTGATCGTCAAAAGATTTTCAAAAGGAGTGAGGCTGGTAATTTTTGTATTACTGACATCTACCTCTTGCAATGCCACCAGTTTGGCAAGCGGCATCCAGTTGCTAACCTGGGTTCCTCGCATTTCGAGGTGTTTTAATGCCGGCATTTTTTCCAATACGGTGATATCAACCACGGCCGTGTTGTTCATCATCAACCGGCTTATCTTATTAGAATATTTTAAGGGCGATAAATCTGTAAGGGAAGTATGGGCGATGTTTAACTCAACCAACTCCGTAAGATTGCGGATGGGCGTAAGATCGCTCACGGGTGTGCCTGACAGATTGAGCGAAGTAAGGTTAATCAATTGAGCAAGCGGTGTAAGATCCTGAATGTTACTATTATTGCTAATGTCTAATTCGGTGAGCGAGGCCATCGTCTTGAGGTCGGTCAGGGTAGCGCTATCCGAGAGGATAAGTCTTTCCGTGAATACAGATTTCCATTCCGCTGGCATCTCCTTCCACCAACTCAGCAAGGCTACCTTCTCATCAAACTCGTGCGTATAAAGGCTTACGATTTTAAGATCCTGATCAACAGGATTGTAATTGATCTCTATGTATCGGGCAAGCGTTGAATTTACCGGTGTGAGGTCAACGGTATTCCCTTTCAGGTTTCGGGTAGTGGTGACTTTATAAAACGTTTGACCATCGGGTAGGGTACTGGTGGTAATATCTTCAATGGTAAATTCAAACCTTACATCGTGGAAAAAGAAATTCACATCTTTCAGGTATGCCACTACGTCTTTATTGGTAATAACCTTCCGTTCATTATCCAGATCATCTTCCACCTGCACTTTTGAATCGCGGAAGATCTTCGCATAACTTTCTGTGATCACTATTTCTTTGTCGCGTATGGGGGTGCTGCTATTGCCCAGAGTGTTGAGCATAAATTCCAGGAAGGCCACCATATCCCGAACTTTTTTTTCATCCGCAGCCAGATCAGGTTTCGTTACCACAGGTTTTGTGTCAACAACTTTTGCTGGTTTCTTAGTCGGTTTTTTTTGTGCCAATACCGGAAGCGAACAAACAAACAGCACGAGCACCAGCAACCAGTTATTTCGTCTCATGGAATAAATATCTTTGCAAGAGAATCTTTTCAGCATCCGTATTTAATTTTACAAGATTAGAAATCAGCCAACCGGTGTTGTAGCCGGGCCTGTTAAAGTCGGCCAGTTCAAAATACCAACCATCTACCTGAAAGAAATGAAATTTCACTTCGCGAACGGATTTGAATTTCAAAATTCCCTTTTTGAATTCGTATAGAAATACAGAAAGATGATCGGGTATAAAACGCTTAACCGTATACTGACTAATACTATCACTTTTATTAAATGCCTTATGTAGGTTCATGAAATCTAATTCATGACTTAGTGGATGAAGAAACCTCCCAACCTTGGTTGTGTCGCGATCAAAGTAGGGAAGGTACATTTCGGCATGCACTTTTCGAATCACCCATTTGTAGCCCAGATGATCTTTTTCCAGTTCCATAAATAGTGTAATCGGCTGCTCTTTGCCGTTAGCTGTAAACACTGCCGACACTTCAGAGAACCACTGAGGTCCGTGAAAATTCAGAAAAGAGGGAACGTCACGCTCCACTACCTGATTTACGAATTCAGTCTTGAGCGATGTATTGATTCCCTTGTTATTTTCATCAAACAGAACGCTGAAATATTTCTTTCGGAGTTTAGCACTTCGATAGGCTTTGTCTTGCGATGTATAGCGGTTTCCTTTTTCATCCTCTTCTCCGTTGAAGCGTCTGAAAAACTGATTCACCTGTTTGGATTCGGCAAAGAGTTTACTTTCATCAGTCATATCATCCACCAACTGGGCCTGCAGGTGAAATGAAAAAAGTATCCATACGGAAAGCAGGTAACTCACTTTCATAGTAACTAGTTGGATTTAAAAAGGCTACAGGCTTCCCACATTACCAAAACCCCTTTTCGCAGCAAGTTGCCCGTAGCCTAAAATCGTTGAATGCCTATGCTCCTGTTTCTGTTACCCTGATATCGCCCAGCAGTACATCCCAAAATTCAATCACCCTTCCCTGTATCTGCGTTTTCTTGCGCTCCACATAAATTGTAATATCTTTTTTGGTGGTGTCTTTGTATTTCATGCCATCATCCGATTCGCCTTCAAAACGTTGATAAATGGTAATCACACCTACATAACGTCCATCGGGTTGACGTTCCAGGTCACTGATGTAATGAATATCATACCACTTAATGGTTACGCGATCATAGTTCAATGCCACCAGGTGTTCAAAGTACTTGCGTACTTTGTAATACGTAACCTCCTGACTGGAAAGTGAGGATACACCCATTTCACTGCCCGGAGTAAAAAGTTCTTCGGCCCGATCCATTACGCGGGTAGCCTCGGAGAATGCTGTTTCTTTATTGCCAATGATGCTGATGTATTTACTCAGGTCCCGCACTTTTTCAAGCGCCAGCGAGTCGATGGCCAGTTTCCGTGCCGGGCTCACCTCACCCGTCTGCGCCATCAGCGTGGACGACAGTAGCATGCAAAGAAGTAACGTGGATAAAGTAACAGGAGATTTATTCATGGTTAAAAATTTTTGAATGTAAAGACTTGGTTCAGTTTCAAAGGGGTTTCCTTACTTCTACTTCGGTTATTTTACCAGCGCTGTCCATTTTTACGTTCGAGATCCGGTTACTATTCTTCTTCTGATCTTTAATGTAATTGAGATAGTCCCTGATGGTCGTGGGCCGGTCATAATCTTTCTGGCCACCTTCTTCACTGATTACGATCAGCACGGGTGTTTCCGGAGAGGCGAAGAGCGTAAGGGCATCCGCAATGGTGGCGTTGGCCGCGGCTACGGTACTGGCCTGTGCGGTGGCTTCAAAATAATTATTCACGCGCGTGTTGATGGCAGCATCGGCAGGTTCGTTGGCACGGGCTGCTTCGGCTTTTCTTTGCGCTTCTGCTTCGGCTTCTTTGCGTGCTGATTCGGCATCTCTTTCCTTCTGCGCTGCTGCTTCCTGTTCCATGCGGGCTTTTTCACCGGCCAGGTACGAGGCTTCCATCGCTTTCTTTTTGCTTTGGCAACCAAAGGCGCTGAGAATAAGCATTACAACCAACAGGGCAAGGGTAGATGACTTTCCGGGGTTCTTCATGAGCTACTGAATTGAGTTATGATTTCTTAACGCTGCAACAGCACACAAAATCATACCATTGTTTGGAAAGCTCTATGGGCTAACAATTTTCCGGATGAATGATTCTAAAACCCGGTGTTCGTGTGTATTGTAATGCCAACCTGAAAAAATAATGTAGATTATTTACACAGACAATCGATTCTCTTTGTCATTCACCTTCCCATCCTGCTATCAATAGAGTAACTATTTTAACAACCGTTCAGGTAACCTTACCTTTGCTTCGTCAAGGTGCGGCTACATCATCAATTTTATACCAGTATGGCGGCACAACTTCCCGATTTCCTGATCCTGGATGGAACCAAAATGGATTTGTATTCCAATCCACTCGAATCCTACTGGGACTTATATCCTAAAAAGAGACCGGTCTTTCAATCCACCGAAAGTTGTAAGCGCGGATATGTTGCAACATGGGAACTGCATGACCACCTCCTCATTCTTCGGGATATCGAAGGAAGCGTACAAAAAAGTAACTTTATCTTTTGGAAAAAAATAATCCCGTACTCATGGAAAATGTTATTTCCGAAAGTGCATGGTAATGGAGTGGTAGCTTCGTGGTTTACCGGAAAAATCCGGATCCCGCAAGGCAACAAATTATTTTATGTGCATCATGCCTATGACTCACGCTTCGAACGCGAGATCATTATCACCATCGACAAAGGCGAAGCCATCAAGACGGTGGAGTTGGATTACACACAACAAAAATTGGTGGTGGGTAATCTGGCCCCGACTTAAAGGGTAGTTCAGTTGGCGGATCGTTCTTGAACTTTTTTGCCCGCCCGGATGACCAAACAGTATTTAATCTTATAAGTGAAACTTGAAGAGCGCTGGCCTGTCCGCCAGCTGGCGGATCGTTCTTGATCTTTTTTCCCCGCCCGGATGACCAAACAATGTTTAATGAATGATTAAAACTATCCGGTCGGACGGGGTCCTTTTTTGTACCTGCCTGCTCCGCCATCTGGCGGATTCGGCATAGGCAGGTCAAGACAAAAAAGGACAAAGAATATTCATGTGATGCGTTTGTATGTAAGCAGATAGTTAGCTCGTTCGATTTCCATTAATTGCCACAATCTTATGATTGAAACCTGAAGCGCGTTGACGTATCATTCTTGATTTTTTTGATCGACTTATTAATGAAACCCAAAGCGCGTTGGCCCGTCCGCCAGCTGGCGGATCGTTCTTGATTTTTTTGGGTACTTTTTTGTATCAAGACAAAAAAGGACAAAGAAGGTTGAAGTGATCCACTTGGATTGCGTCTAAGGCAACTCGAGCGATTTTACATTAATCGACTGAATTAAATTAATGAAACTCAAAGCGCGTTGGCCCGTCCAACAGTTGGCGGATCGTTCTTGACTTTTTTGCCCGCCCGGATGACCAAACAATGTTTAATCTTATAAGTGAAACTTGAAGAGCGCTGGCCCGAACGAAGGGCGGGGGTGCGTAAGCATGCGGGGAGAAGCATCCTTCGTTCTTGATTTTTTTTCGTCCTTTTTTGTATCAAGACAAAAAAGGACAAAGAATATTTATTTGATGCGTTTGTATGTAAGCAGATAGTTAGCTCGTTCGATTTCCATTAATTGCCACAATCTTATGATTGAAACCTGAAGAGCGTTGGCCCGTCCAACAGTTGGCGGATCGTTCTTGATTTTTTTGCACGCCCGGATGACCAAACAATGTTTAATAATTGATTAAAACTATGCGGTCGGACGGGGTTAAATTAATGAAACTTGAAGAGCGCAGGCTTGTCCGCCAGCTGACGTATCGTTCTTGATTTTTTTCCCCGCCCGGATGACCAAACAATGTTTAATGATTGACTAAAACTATCCGGTCGGACGGGGTCCTTTTTTGTACCTGCCTGCTCCGCCATCTGGCGGATTCGGCATAGGCAGGTCAAGACAAAAAAGGACAAAGAAAGAAAGTTTGATGCAGCCTGATTACAGATAAAGTTAGTGTGTGTATTAAATAAAGAAAACCTGACGCTACGTATTCCTCCTATAACTCCTTTCCTGATACGCCTCCTTCTTCTTCTCCCTCAACTTATCCCTCACGATATACTGCATCAACCTGAACCACGTCTGGCTATGCGCCTGGCGCACCAGAATATGTTCCAGCACCCGTTCAAAATTCGCTTTGCCAAACCGGGCAAACACCTCCATTTTCGTTAACACCCGCGGACTGTTCTCCAATTCTATCGCATACAATTCCTTCCACTTTTTAATGTTAAAGTGAAACGTATCATACAGGTAGGTCCATGTCTTCTCAATATCCTGTTCATCAAATACCGCCCGTAGCTCATACGGCATAATGGTCTCCAGCCGCTTTTGTTCCCGTTGCATGTTTGCTGTTCCCATGGCCACAAGTATAACAAGGCGGAAGTATTCCGTGCTAATATTTTTAGCAATATTTTGCAAGTAATTGAAGGATAGAAGTATAAAAAGGGGTTTAACTCAGTGTTGCCTGTCTGCCGGCTTGTCCGCCCGAAACTTAAGTGAAGGCGGAAGCTTCAGCGTAGGCAGATCAATTAATGTTAAGGGCGTGCCCCCTCGTACCTCGGGGTCGGGCTGTGCAGGGCTCCGCTTCGCTTCGGCCCCGATTCATCGGGGCTGGCTAACGCCACCCTTACCATCCCTCACGCGGGTTGGGTATAACGCGACACGTCAATTACTTGTCCTGACTGGAGCAAAGCGGAACGTCAGGATTGTCCATTATCCATTATCAATTGTTCATTATCAATTGATTGCATAGTCATTTCCCCCCATTAAATCAACGGGAATTTCCCCGTATCAGTACGGGAAAATCCCCATTGTAATTTCATGAGGTTTAAAGGATTTAGGTTAATTTTAGAAAGATTCTAGATATACCGATAGGTGTAAGGAACATAGTAAAGAGACTAAAGTTGTCTTAATGGCTTTCAACGAAGACTCACGTGTAAAAATCCCAACCATTCTGCATTTGTGCAGATTAGGTTACACCTACCTTTCGTTGAACAAGGCCAAATGGGATGAGACAAACAATATCTTCCCAGACATCTTTAAGGAGAGTATTACGAGAATCAATTCCGACCTCAAATTAACAACGGGTGATCTTTCGCGGCTTTATGATGAAATTGCTCTTTCTTTAGAGAACGAAGATTTGGGTAAAGTCTTCCATGAAAAACTGATAGACCAATCCGGTGTACGCCTTATTGACTTTAAAAACTTTGATAACAACTCCTTTCATGTTGTTACAGAGTTGCCATGCAAAAAAGATGACGAAGAATTTCGACCGGATATTACGTTGCTGATTAATGGAATGCCGCTGATCTTCATTGAAGTAAAGAAGCCGAATAATCAGGACGGCATACAGGCAGAGATCAACAGAATGCAGAAGCGGTCTCAAAACAAGAAGTTCCGAAACTTTGTGAACATCACCCAACTCATGATATTCTCTAACAATATGGAATATCAGGAGGATGCTCTTCAACAGTTGGAAGGCGCATTTTATGGAACATCTTCTTATGGAAAGATTATACTCAACTATTTCCGTGAAGAAGAAAAGTTTGAACTGAACAAAATTCTGAAGCCGGCTGATGAAGATATTGAAAATCTTGTTTTGAAAGATACCAACTATGTGGGGATTAAAAACTCGCAGGAGTTTCTAACGAACAAGAATCCTGATAGCCCAACGAATAGAGTCTGCACTTCTCTGTTGCAACGTGATCGTTTGGCATTCCTTCTGAAGTATGCATTTGCTTATGTGAAGAGTGAAGAAGGCTTACAAAAGCACGTCATGCGCTATCCACAGCTATTTGCTTCAAAGGCAATTCAGAAGAAATTAGATGAAGGAATAAGAAAAGGAATCATCTGGCATACTCAAGGTAGTGGTAAAACGGCATTGGCCTATTACAATGTAAAGTGTCTCACCGACTATTTTCAGAACAAGTCAATCATTCCAAAGTTCTATTTTATTGTAGATCGTCTTGACCTTTTGATTCAGGCGGCCAAAGAATTCCGTAGCAGGGGTTTGGTAGTGCACGAAATAGACTCCAAGATTGATTTTGTAAAAGACATTAAGACTACCATCGTAATTCACAACGACTCGGGTAAACGCGAAATTACAGTGGTAAACATCCAGAAGTTTCAGGATGACCCAAGTGTAGCACGCAATGCTGACTATAACTTAAACATTCAACGAGTGTATTTTCTGGATGAAGTTCATAGAAGCTACAACCCCAAGGGGAGTTTTCTGGCTAACCTGAACGAGTCTGATCCTAATGCCATCAAGATTGGGTTGACAGGCACACCTTTACTCGGCAGTGATTACAACTCCCGAGCTCTATTTGGTAACTACATTCATAAATATTATTACAATGCTTCCATTGCCGATGGATATACACTTCGATTGATTAGAGAAGAGATTGAAACGAAGTATAAACTTGAGATGAAAAAGGCCCTGGAGGAAATTGATATTTTGAAAGGAGAGGGCAAGAAGAAAAAAGTGTATGCGCATGATAGTTTTGTTGAGCCCATGCTTAAATATATTGTAGAGGACTTTGAAAAGGCCCGCACTACCATGGATGATTCTACCATTGGCGGTATGGTTATTTGTGATTCCTCTGAACAGGCAGAGAAACTGAATGAGATATTTCAATACAAGTATGCCAGGAAGGTAAATGAGATTGAGTTACCGATGGCTGCTGAGCCTGAATTGAGCTATAAGAAAGACAAAAAGAAAAAGTTTAAGCCTAACACTGCTTCCATTATTCTTTCTGATATCGGTACCAAAGAGGATCGGGAAAAGTTGATTGATGCTTTTAAGGATGGCAAGACTGATTTACTTTTTGTCTACAACATGCTGCTCACCGGTTTTGATGCCCCGCGATTAAAGAAACTGTATCTCGGCAGGTTGATTAAGAAACATAATTTACTTCAGGCGCTCACGCGTGTAAATCGAACCTATAAAAACTTCCGCTACGGTTATGTAGTAGACTTTGCCGACATCGAAGAAGAATTCAAGAAAACCAATCAGGATTACTTCAACGAATTGCAGGAAGAATTGGGTGATGAAATGGAGCACTACTCTAATTTGTTTAAGACTCCGGCAGAAATAGAAAAGGACATTCAGAACATTAAGGAAGTACTTTTTCATTTCGATACGGAGAACGCAGAAGTGTTTTCGCAACAAGTATCGCAGATAACTAACCGGGCTGAAATGCTCAAGATTACCCGTGCCTTGAATACTGCCCGTGAGCTTTATAACCTCATCCGGCTTTCCGGTAATTACGACTTACTCGATAAACTGGATTTTCAAAAACTCACCGTGTTGGCACGTGAAGCCAATAACCATCTTGCGCTTATTAATGCCCGCGAAGCATTGGAGAGCAGCGATGAAACCACCAACCTCTTAAACCTCGCCCTGGAAGATGTAATCTTTGCGTTTACAAAAGTGAAAGAAGAGGAGATGGTACTGGCTGATCAATTGCGCAATACCTTGCAACGTACACGCGAAAAGTTGGGTGGCAATTTCGATCAGAAAGATCCGGTCTTCATAAGTCTTAAGGAAGAGTTGGAAAGGCTGTTTAAGAAAAAGAATCTTTCCGAGGTGACGAAGGAAGAAATGGAGGCGAACATAAAAGCGCTGAACGAAATTTACGATAAGGCACGCGAACTGGAACGCAAGAATCAGTTGTTGCGTGCCAAATATCAAAACGATGAAAAGTATGCGCGCATCCACAAACGCCTTATGGAAAAAGACCCGCTCACGCCAAGTGAAGCAAAACTATTTGAAGTGTTGAGTGCCTTGAAGCAGGAAGTAGATACCCAGATTCTTCAAAACTCCAACATCCTGGAGAATGAAAGCTTTGTGGAGAAAATGATTTTGCGACTGGTGATTGATCAGATTAAAAACAAACACCAGATGCCACTGGATGCCGCTACCTCCAAACGCATTAATCAATTGATTGTAAAAGAATACATGAATGAATTTTTAGGAAGAGCGGCCTGAAAACCGTGACCGATTGTCACGGTTGAAATTGAAATAACAAGCATGGAAAAACAGAATGAAATAAAAGTTTTTGAAGACAAAAAGGTAAGAAGTCTTTGGGATGAAGAACAAGAGAAATGGTATTTCTCTATTGTTGATGTTATTTCTGTTTTAACCGACAGTCCTAATCCTCAGGTCTATTGGCGGGTACTTAAAAAGCGACTAAAAGACGAGGGGAATGAAACCGTTACAAATTGTAACGCTTTGAAAATGGAAGCACCGGATGGTAAAATGCGCTTAACCGATGTTGCCGATACCGAACAACTTTTCCGCCTTATCCAATCCATCCCATCACCAAAAGCAGAGCCCTTTAAAGTTTGGTTGGCTCAGGTAGCCTCCGAAAGATTGGACGAAATGCAAGATCCTGAATTGTCTATTGACCGCGCACTTCAACAGTATCTAAATTTGGGTTATTCAGAAAACTGGATTAACCAACGCTTAAAAAGTATTGAGATTCGGAAAGAGCTTACAAACGAATGGAAAAAACGCGGACTGAAAGAAGGCGTTCACTTTGCAACCCTTACCGACATCATTACCAAAGCATGGTCTGACAAAACCACCAAAGAATATAAAATTCTGAAAGGCTTGAAGAAAGAAAACCTTCGGGACAATATGACTAACACCGAATTGATTTTGAACATGCTGGCCGAGGCATCTGTGAAAGACATTTCGGAAGCGGTTAAACCAGGAACATTTGATGAAAGTAAAGTGGTAGCCAAACAAGGTGGCAACGTTGCGAAAGTGGCCCTCAGTGAATTGGAATCTAAAACAGGTAAGAAAGTGGTGACGTCTTTAAATGCCAAAAACCTGTTAGGACAAAAGAAAGCGGAGAAAGAATTTGAAAAAAAGACCGGAGTTAAAAAGAAGAAGTAAGATGAGCACGAACATTGAATTTGAGAAGAAGACCAAAGAGCTGATCGATAACCTGAAAAGCGTGTGCGCTAATTATGGATTAGGCAACGATGGCAACGAGTTTAAAATCATTACGCAGGTATTTCTGTATAAATTTTTGAACGATAAGTTTATTCACGAAATAAAGCAGACAGATAAAAAGCTGGCCAAGTTGGAACGTAAAGAACTGGATGCTGCTTTAAACAAACTCAAGGCAGATGATTATGAGATGCTGACCATGCAGCTGAATGAAAACACGGCTCGCCTGGCACCGAAGCAATTTATTTCCAGCTTATTTGCCAACCAGAACAAGGCGAAGTTTGCAGAACTTTTTGATCAAACGCTGCTCGACATTGCGAAAGAGAACAGCGACATCTTTTCTGTAGTAACCGAAGGTGGCGAAAAGGTTGTGTTGTTCGAGAACATCAGTAAGTATGTAACCGACAAGCGCAATGAATTCTGCAAGGCCATCATTAATAAACTGGTGAACTTCAGCTTTGAGAATATCTTTCATGAGAAGTTTGATTTTTACGCCACAATTTTTGAGTACCTCATTAAGGATTACAACACTAACAGTGGCGGCAAGTATGCTGAGTATTTTACGCCCCATGCGGTAGCCAAAATTATGGCTAAGTGCCTCGTGGAGGGTAAAGTAAAAAATGTAACCTGTTACGATCCTAGTGCTGGTTCGGGCACATTACTCATGAACCTGGCACACGAAATTGGCGAAGACAAGTGCACTATTTACTCTCAGGATATTTCTCAGAAATCATCTAACCTGTTGAGGTTGAATTTAATTCTCAACAACCTGGTACATTCCATTCCGAATGTTGTGAAGGGTAACACGCTGCTCGACCCCTATCATAAGGACAAGAAAGGCAAACTTCAGAAATTTGATTACATCGTAAGTAACCCACCGTTTAAGCTAGACTTCTCCGAATATAGTGCGCAGCTTAATTCTAAAGAAAATCACGATCGTTTTTTTGCAGGCATTCCTAAAGTGCCCAAAAAGGATAAAAAGAAAATGGCCATTTATTTGGTATTCATTCAGCACATAATGTATTCGCTGACAGACAATGGTAAGGCAGCGGTTGTAGTGCCCACTGGGTTTATTACAGCTCAAAATGGAATAGAGCTAAAAATTCGCGAACGCCTTGTGGAAAGTAAAATGTTGAGGGGAGTAATCTCCATGCCCAGTAATATTTTTGCCGCAACGGGCACTAACGTATCCATTTTGTTTTTAGACAGGGCTAATTCTAAGGGTGACATTGTACTGATGGATGCCTCTAAACTTGGTGAGACGATCAAAATAGATGATAAAAATCAAAAAACTGTCCTTAGGAAAGATGAAGAAGAATTAATCATCAATTCATTCAATGACCATAGAGCCGTGAATGATTTCTCGGTGGTGGTGAGTTATGAGCAGATTAAGGATAGGAATTATTCATTAAGTGCCGGCCAGTATTTTGACATCAAAATAGAGCATGTAGAAGTAAGTTATAAGGAATACCTTTCCAAAATCAAAGTTTCCATGGATCATATTTCTACAATGTTTGATGAATCAGGAAAGCTTGAAAAGAAAATTCTGAAGACCCTCGCTCAATTAAACTATGAATAGCTGGAAACGAGTTTCATCATTTGTTAAGTTTTCAACTAAAGGGATAACTCCAAAGTATGTTCCTCAAAGTTCTATTATAGTCTTAAACCAGAAATGCGTAAGAAATGGTCAAATTGATTACTCATTTGCGCAGTTTACTGATGACACCAAGGAAATTAACAAATCAAAATTTATTCAAAAGGGCGATATACTTATTAATTCAACAGGAGCTGGTACAGCAGGACGATCAGCCTTTGTCTCTGAATTGCCCACGGGAAAAAAGGTAATAATTGATTCTCATATTTTGATTCTTAGGTGTAATTCAATCACTGAAGCTCGGTGTTTGAGTTATCTATTGTATTCTTTTGAGGAGGCGTTGATGTCATTTATGACTGGTAGTTCTGGTCAGTCAGAATTGGATAAGGTTGTGCTGCTCAATATAAAAGTTAAGATGCCAAATGATGAGGTTCAGCAAGGCAATATAGCAGATCTTATATCAAATCTTAGTGAAAAAATATCTCTCAACAACCGAATCAATGCCGAGTTAGAGGCTATGGCCAAAACCATTTACGATTATTGGTTTGTGCAGTTTGATTTCCCTGATAAGAACGGTAAACCCTACAAAGCCAACGGTGGCAAAATGGTGTGGAGCGAGGAATTGAAAAGAGAGATACCGGAGGGGTGGAGAGCCGGAACTCTATCTGAAATTGCCAATATCACAATGGGTCAATCACCTCCAGGTGAAACATATAATGAAGAGGGTCTGGGGACAATATTCTTTCAAGGTAGTACTGATTTTGGTTTACGGTTCCCTTCAATCAGAAAATACACTACCCAGCCTGGAAGAATGGCAAATCAAGGTGATATATTACTTAGTGTAAGAGCTCCTGTAGGCACTATGAATATTGCAAAGGTTGATTGTTGCATTGGCCGCGGTTTAGCAGCATTAAATAGTAAAGACAATTGTATAGCATATCTTCATGGTGTTATGAATAATCTCCATCAAATATTTGAAAGGAGAAATACAGATGGTACAACCTTCGGAGCAATCACTAAAGATGATTTATTTTCTTTGAAGGTGGTTCGCGCACCCAAAGAGATTCTTGAAAAATTTAATGCGATTACAAAACCAATGTTTGATAAGCAAAACATAATGGCTGAAGAAAACCAAAAACTCACCGAACTCCGCGATTGGCTCTTGCCCATGCTCATGAACGGGCAAATAAAAATTAAAGATGCGGAGCAGGAGTTGGCTATGGCCGCGGAGGCGGTAGGATTTTATAAGAATAGGAATCGTTAAAAAAATAGTGGCAGTTGTGAAATAGACAAACTGCCGTATTAGACATCAAATTTGTATGGACAGATGCATTACCTAGGTAATGTAGTAGACTCTTAGAATGAAAAACTGATAACTAGCAAAAGTATATTATGGAATGGAAAAGACTACTCTCCAACAGAAGAATAAGGAAATCAAGCCCTAGTGACGTAAGGAATGAATTTGAAAGTGATTATGGTCGCATTATATATAGCCCCGCCTTGCGAAGGATGCATGACAAAACTCAAGTATTTCCGTTAACCACTGATGATAACATTCATTCTCGGTTAACTCACTCTAATGAAGTAATGTCGTTAGGATATACTTTTGGTTTGCGTTTAAGTAAGTCAGATAAGATCAAGCAGCGGACGGGTTTGGGCGAGCTCGAACTTTTAAGAATTTTGCCGATTTTATTGCAGAATGTTTGTTTGATTCATGATATCGGAAATGCACCATTTGGGCATTTTGGGGAAACAATTGTTTCGGACTACTTTAAACAACTTGAATCAAAGAACCATCGAAATTTTAAAAATTTAACTACTCGTCAAAAGCGTGACTTCTTCAACTACGATGGTAATGCACAAGGTCTTAGGGTTTTAACAAAGCTACAATATTTAGATAATCCGTTTGGATTGAATCTCACTTTTGCAACTCTAGCTTCTTACTTAAAGTATCCAAATTTTGAAGAGATAAACGAAAATATCGAATCTGAGCTTAGAAGCAAAGGCGAACTTTTAGAAGAAAAGCAGATCGCTAAGTCAAAGCATGGTGTATTTTTTTCTGAAGAAGACTATTTTAAAAAGATAGTTGAGGAGTGTGGCTTAGGCAAGGGTGATAAAATCTTACGACATCCATTATGCTTTTTAATGGAAGCAGCAGATTCCATCGCCTATTTGTGCATGGATATGGAGGATGGGTTTAATAAAGGGTTATTCGAAATCGAATATGTAAAGGAAATCTTCTTACAAAGTACTTCCAATATTGCTCAGAAGGTAGTTTCAATATGTGATGATGATTCAATGAATCCGACAACTCGGATGGTCAATATTAGAATTGCTTTGATTGGTTACTTTGTCAACCTCGCGTTCTCTCGATTTGAGACTAACCTTGAACTGATTGAGGGTGGTGAGTATAGTAAGGAATTGATTAAGGATGATCCTGATAATATCAATAAGCTAATTCAAAAGTTCAGTATAGAAAAGATATTTACATCTAGAGAAATAAATCATTTGGAATCCACAGGGTATGCAGTTTTTAAAGGATTGTTGGATTTCTATATTACCTTTTTATTTCATGAGAATAAGAAATATGTGAAAAGGGCGAAAAGTCTAATTTCTAAATCTATAATAGATGCAGCAATTGAAGAGAATCTAATTCAGCTCTGTGAAGACAAGTTACAGAAAGAACTCGCTAAAATCACAGGAGAAAAATTGATTTTTAAATCAAATGCAAAGCAGTTAATTGTATTAAATGAATTAGAGATGAAACAGATTGCAAAAGGTCAGCAATTTAAATTGCTTCGTCAGTCTTATAATGTCTTATTTGAAAAACAATTGTTGGAAGAACTTACAAAAGATGAGCAACGAGAATTACGGATGATAAAAATTAGAATACATGAACTGATCAAACCTAGTTTCGATGATCTAATTGATTATTATAAATTTAGAGTGATCTTGGATTTCATTTCAGGAATGACAGACCAATTCGCTTTGAACCATTATCAAAAGCTAAGTGGCCAAAAAATTATCTGATATTTCAAATTTTATCAATTCTAATGCTCTCCCATTTCGTGAACATTTGGAGCACTCTTTTAGCCCAAATATTATCGATTTATTAAGTAGGGTGAGTAAGGAATGTGATGTTTATATCTTCAGTGGAGTCATTAGGAATTATTTCTTGAAGATTTCGGATAATCGGGACATCGATATTATTTACGATGGGGTAATTGATATTGAAAAATATTTTCAAGGTTACAAATGGAGAAAAAATAGTTTTGGAGGGTACAAGCTTTCAATTGATGACACATCAATAGACCTTTGGCAACTCCAAAATACTTGGGCTCTGCATTATCAGGGTACGTTTGATTTCGATTTGGCTAAATTCATCCCTAATACCTCGTTCTTCAATTTTGCTTCTATTGTATTCTCGTACAATGAGAATAGGTTTATCTTTACAATTCATTTTCAGCGTTTCCTAAGAGACAGGAAAATCGAGTTAGCCTTTGCGCCAAATGCGAATGTGGGTCTTTGTATTGTTAATAGTTTGTATTATGCTGATAATCTCAAACTTCGGCTTGGAGATAAACTGATTAGGTACATCAAACAAAAATCCCTAAGGATTTCAAACAATTACGAAAATGCTCAGTTAAAACATTTTGGTAAAATCTTATATACACCCAAACAGATTATTAAAAGAATCAATGACTTATGAGTAAGTCATTTGAACCATAAAAATGAAAGTGCTGAATTTATTGATTCGATTGGAAAAACCTGCTCATACATTTTCGCCTTGGTGTGTTCATCCATTTTGAAGTCACTGAAAAACCAAACAAACGCATCTATCACTACTGGCGTTTTAGGCACTGACTTCGATTTATAAAAATCTGACACAACAGAATATTGAGGAACTGGTAATCCTACCTGAATGAACTGAAGAGATAGATTCTGATTAATTCGTACCCATTTTATTTTACCATCTTGAGAAAACACAATACCAACATATTCGTGACCAAAGTTGGTGTACTTAATCGCAGTTGATGTAATGCTTGTCTCAAAATAATCAGCAACATCTTTTATAAGGTCAAGATTAAAGGTTTTGTTACTAACGTAGTCTTTGAAATATTTCCGAGGCATTAGTAGCTCTGACGCAAATTCATTTGCTTCAACCTCTTGACCCCCTTTTTGATGATAGTCAAAGAAAGACTTCTCATTATCACAAATCACCTTTGTGTCACGATGTAACTCATAATGCCCAAGTTCATGAGCTTGGGCAAATCGTTTTTGATTTTTATATGTCAGCGTAGAGTTGAGTGTTATCTTAGAAAAATTAGAAGTGGATACTATCCTGGCTTGCGAACCAACTAAGATTTGTTCTTCGTAAAAAATTCCTTTCAAAGCATAGATATCTTCAATATCTACATTCTTAAGGTTAGTTACCTTAAGCTCTTTAAGAACGTTGAGTGCGCGCGATGCCGGATTTATCATTCTGGCTTTTCACTATCTAACTTTTGACCTTCAAGAAAATCTAGTATTTCAAAATCGGAAAGAATAGAAAGTGCATCTTTTTCACTCATATTCTTGAGGTCCCGAAAATTGAAAGAGTACTTCTGCCCAAATTTTGCATCAAATACTTCTTGAATTTTGTTTGTTGTTGTGTCACCGACCTGTTGCAACAGAGCAAACTTTGCCTTTGCTCGATTCAGAATTTCAACAAGACCTTCCTTGGCGGTAGCCGCTTTTGCCTTTAGCATAAGTTTGGCAACTACTTCGCTTCCTTCTGTTTTCAGTTTATCATAATTCATTCCTTCTTCCTGCAATAATGCTTTTACATATTCATCATTGGAATTGATAAGGGCACTTTCAGAAAGCAAATAATTGATTAACTCTTTTTTCTTTGAGTCATCCATTTTTGGGGGTTTTAGAGCGATAGTTTTTTATAAAAGTATTTAAGCGCTTGTGGATGTTTTCAACATCGCTGACAGACTTGTTAAGGCTTTCGGCTATTGAAATGTGTTTTTTGCCTTGACAGAGTTCCGAATACACGAGGAACATGTCCTCGTCTTTTTTTATTAACTCGTTCTCGAATTCTTCTTGAAGGAGTGTGAGCTCGTACTCATTCAAAAAGCCATCATCAAGAATCTTTTCAAAGAATACTTCATCCGCGAGTGGGCCATCTAGGTCTCTAGGATCTTTAAGCTTGTTTTCTTTCTTGCACTTTAGACTGTAAATAAGAGAGTTCAGTACGTTCCTTAGGTAACCTGGAAAATCCTTAAAGTCGTCTTCACTTGGGAGTCTTTTGCCAGTCAACAGTTTTTCTACAGCCAACGAGACTATGTTCTTAGGGTCGTAACCCAAAGCACCGTCCTTTGAGCTCAGCCCGATCCAACCTAATCTGCGAGAGGCATGAGCCACCATTCTGGGATATAGGCTATTCCAGTCCTGAGCCTCGATTTTAGCCAGTATTTGATCGCGATCAGCCACTCTATTGGTATTGCTACTTAATAATACTGTTTTTCCATCAGATTTTGAGAACCTGATGGAAAAATTAGCGGAATCAATAGCACTATAGGTAGAATGGTATTTTTTAACCAATAACCACAATTCAACATGGAAAAACATAGGAAAATCGTCTTCTTCATTGATCAGAAGAAGTACGAAACAGACGATCAAACCCTGACCGTCAAGCAGATCTTGGTCGACTTTGCGAAGGTTGACCCTGAACGTTATACTCTTGCGCTCAAAAAAGAGGGTGGCTATCATGAGTATGAAAATTTAGACGAAGTCATCGAGATGAAGAATGGAATGCACTTCTCTCTGTTTGACAAAAAACCAACGCCTGTATCATGACTTTTGGCATCGACAGGTTGGTGTCTGACCTTCGGGAGCTTGGGTTCAGTCAGGCGGAGCCGTTTCTTGATCCAAACAACATTCCGTTTGGATTAATAAAGGACTTTGAGGTTGGGGCAGGTCGGTTCTTCGGGAGGAGAATCGATCTGGCCATTCCAGCTCCTGCAGAATATGGACGAGTGGTAGGCTCTGCAATACATGTTCGTTCAACCCCTCATCTATTGGACAAATCCGATACCGTTCCCGGAGTGAAGAATATTACGGATAGTTCGTTAGGGTTGGAGTGGCGTTACTGGAGTCACCAGTTCATTTACTATCCAGAAGATACAACCAAGTTGTTGATGTTACAGATAAACGGGGTCTTTAGACATGCGTGATATGGAGTATTGTGTTTCAATTCCAGAAGAGCTGAATCAACAGCTTGAGGATTTTCTTATAAGAGAAGATGGAGACGAAGATTTAATCTTTGCACTTTGGAATCCTTCTTACAGTAGATGGCGTACGACAGTGCTTGTTAAAGAGATTGTCTTTCCAAATGATGGAGATCGTCAACGACATGGCAATGTAAGTTACAACCCGAAATATTTTAAGCGAGTTTGTGAGAAAGCAATGAAAGAAGGAATGGGTATTTGTTTTATCCATTCGCACCCATTTCCAGGATGGCAAGGTATGAGTTCTGATGATGTTGCAGCGGAAACAAGGATGGCACCAACCGCCTTTACGTTTTCAGATGTCCCACTTGTAGGAATGACAATCGGAAGCGATGGCATTTGGAGTGCACGAATTTGGAATCATCGAGGTAACGGAGTTTTTAAGATGCAATGGATGTCTTTGGTTAAATCCGTGGGAATGAATCTTGGAGTCAGCTTCAATGACAAACTCATGCCATTGCCGAAGTATCAGGAAATGTTTAAAAGGACACGGACAGTATATGGAAAAGATAACCATGAAAAACTTTGCCGCTTGAGAATTGGGATTATTGGGCTTGGCAGTGTGGGTAGCATTGTAGCAGAAAATCTTGCGAGAATGGGAGTCGAGAACATTGTTCTCATCGATTTTGATAAGATCAAAAAACACAATCTTGATCGCCAACTTGGAGCAACAAAAGCTGATCTTGGAAAATTGAAAATTAGAGTTTCAGCGAGACAAATTAAGAGATCTTCAACTGCCAAAAGTATAATAGTTAATGAAGTTCCGTATGGTATTAATGAGAAGCAGGGTTACGAGGCAGCGCTCAGTTGCGATGTCTTGTTCTCGTGTGTAGACAGGCCATGGCCAAGGCACATTGTGAACCACATAGCCTATGCCCATTTAATACCAGTTATTGACGGAGGTATCTCTGTTTCGTTTGAGAACAATGAGTTTGTACGTGCCGATTGGCAATTCCAAACACTCTCACCAAATCGTCCTTGCCTTCAGTGCCTTAAGGTTTATGAATCTTCAGATGTTGCACTGGATAAAAGCGGAATGTTGGACAAGCAATCGTACATAGATGGATTGCCAGATCACCATCCGCTAAAGAATAATGAGAACATCTTCCCAATCAGTGCGCATCTCGCATCATTCGAAGTATTTCATTTGATGGCGTTGGTGACAGGTATTGGTAGAATTCAGAATTTTGGTGTGCAGAGGTATCGATATGTTCCGGGATTTCTTAGTTCTTATACCGAGAAGATATGTAGTTCGGGATGTACATTTAAAGGACTTATAGCAACTGGTGACAAGATATTGTCTGGTATCATTTAGAAATATCAAAGATTGTTAAAGTTGCCTCTTTCCTAGCGGAGTCTCGCTGAGAAATGGAATATGGGAGGAGGGGCTCCGTTTATTGCTGAAAGTAACACCCAATGAACGCGGAGTCCCTTGCAGGAGACTCCGCTAAGAATAGAGTGTATTTAACTTATTGCAAATGTACGTCCATTTCATACCTTACTGCTCATGAACGCAAGAACGATTGTCATGATACATCAGTTTCAATGGGTTGTGTGGCGTAGCTCTATTAAAAATATAACCTGTATGAATAATATAAGATATACAATTCTTCTTTTCCTGTTGAGTTTCGGTTTGGTGTCGCAGGCTCAATACTTTAGCGGTGAGCTTACGTATTCTCTGAAAATTATTCCAAAGCAAACCAACATAAATGTTGATAGTATTATGAATGAACAGCCCGGCACCGCATTCACTTACCTGATCAAAGAATATTTTTATAAAAGCACGTACTTTAAAGATGGCAAACAAACCTACAGCTACACCTACCACGACCAATCCAAACGGATGTATGACGAAGAGATGAGTAATGATTATATAACCTTTCGGGATTCGCGTAAAGGCAACACCAGTCGCATTCGGTCCATAATTTATAAAGACAGTATCAAGGTAATTGCTGGGTATCCCTGCTTTATGGTAGAGCGGGTGTATGAATCGTATATATCAAAAACCTATTATGCGAAAGACCTAAAAATAAATCCCGAAGCTTATAAAGGTCATGAAGTGGGAGATTGGTATAACCAGATTAAAGAAGTAGGTGGGAGTTTAAGTTTAGGATCAATTTCTGAGTACAGCACCCATGTGGAAGAACACCTGGTAACAAAAGTTGAGCAAAGAAAAGTCAAGGATGAAGAATTTGATATACCGAAGAAGATGGTAGTGGCATCCTTTACCGCTTTGGATACAAATGTTGCATTAGATAAACCCTCAGAAGAGTCGTTGCAATGTTTTCGTGAAAAAATTAAAGGGGGTACGAATATCCCGGCTGATGGTCTTAGAATCTATGTAGGCTTTATTGTGGATGAAAATGGTAAGGTTAGCCACATAAAATCGTTCGAGAAGCATGAGAATGGTCTGGATGCGATTGCCGAAAGTATAATCAAAGATTGTGGGCTACAGTTTGCCCCTGGAAAAATTGCAGACAAGCATGTAAGTGCATTGGTTTATTTTCCAATTGATTTTACGCAATAGGAGTGGCGCTTTGATCGAATTACTTTCCTAAGCCTTCTATTCTCCGCAGAGTCACCCGTCTCGTGGTCTCTGGCGGTTAAGAGTGCAACTAATCGCAGAGTCCTGAAACAGTGACTCTGCGAAGAAATAAGATCACCTTTTCAATTTCAGTATCTTTATCCTTTCATTACCTGCTATGGCCATCTTTTACGACATTGTTTATGACTCCACTACCAAACGGCACAAGCTTGAGTTTGTGAATCAGCAGCATGATGGCCTGATGGGAATCCGTTTCGATGATAAAACTGGAACCTATCGCCTTGATGTACCGCTGGAGTTTGCTCAAAAAATTTTCAGCGAAGACAACGGAGGTGTGTTTGACAGCAATGAGTGGCTTACGCTGGCACAAAAAAAACTTACCGAAGCCGATACGATGTGGCCCGAAGGCAAACCCTCGTAACTTTCCACACTTGCCTATGATCGGTGTTATCACCGCACCATACCGCGCAGTTCATACCAACCCGAAATTTAATTTACAGGCGTACATTACTGCTGGTCCAGCTTAACACCCGCCAGGATCGCCACCGGCAGATCGTTTTCGCCCGGCACTAATGGACAGGAATATTTCTCGTTATAGGCACAGTAGGGATTATAGGCAAGATTAAAATTAATGATTACCTCAAGGCCTTCCTTGGGAATGCGTAGTTCAAGATAACGGCCCCCGCCATAAGTTTCATTGCCGGTGGTAAGGTCGGTGAAGGGAACAAACAGGTAATCGGTATACTCCGGTTTGTTCATCAGGCTTTTTGATTGATATACCGGCAGGGAATAAGATTTTCCATGAAGTTGAAAGTGCGCAATCGCATAGGTGCGATATTCCTGCACAAGGCTACCGGTGGCCTTCATCGGAACAAACGGTGAGTTGGGGGTGAGCGTCAGGTGGGCGTCAACAGCATAATCCAGGTTGATAGGGAAGAAGGTATGGCGCTTGAATTTTTTGAGGTCTGCGGGCTTCAGGGGCGAGGTGGTCTTATCGCGATATTCCGCATTTAGTTTTTTCTGAAAGGCCAGGATTTGATTGACCAGCGCCACGGAGTCGCGTTGCGCATAGGAGGTAAGCGGGAGGCTTATCAATAATAGAAACAAAAATTTCATAGCTGCTTTTTGTAAAGTTATCGATTAATCATTTTCTCTGGAAGATAGAATATTTATGGGAAGTTAAGTTTGACATGGTGCCGCGTTGTCTCGGGAGGTTTGGTTCGTGGAACCACGGCTTAGTAAGTAGTGTTCATACCGGGCGAGTGCTGAAAACTATAACCATACACTTATTTAAACGAGACCCGGTATCCCGTTCAAGTCAGTTGAACTTTATTATAAATATTTCATAGCAGCTACTGCGATTTGCTTCTTGGGGATCCCGGGTCAAAGCCTGCCTTTGCCGAAGCGGCTATGGCAGGCAGGCCCGGGACATGACATTTCATGAATGAAGGTGCTGCCACGATGTACCACAGCTTAATTTGTGGTGTCATACCGGGCGAGTGCCGATAACTATAACCATACACTTATTTACCCGAGACCCGGTATCCCTTTGCCATGGGCACTCAACTCGTTACAATGCTTCTTCATATTGAATTTGGTTCGTGAGGACACGTGAAGAACACTAACACGGGCAAGGGAGACAACCACTCATATGTAATCCGAATACTGAGATGATTGTTAAATCTTCCCCTCTCCGTGCCTGCCAACCGAATCCGCCAATGGGCGGAGCAGGTTGGGAGAGGGGATGGGGTGAGGTTAATGCCAGACAGGGTGAGGTTCCACTGACTCTTTTTTTTCTTTTCCGGAACTCCGTAATTGCACTAAATTTATCGAATGCGTCAATACCTTGATCTTCTAAGCAATATTCTTGAACAGGGAGCCAGCAAAACAGACCGTACCGGCACGGGCACACTTTCTGTCTTTGGCCGGCAACTCCGGTTCGATCTCGCAGAAGGCTTTCCACTGGTAACCACCAAAAAACTTCATTTGCGCTCTATTATATACGAGTTGCTTTGGTTTTTAAAAGGCGACACCAACATTAAGTATCTGAAAGACAATGGAGTGTCCATCTGGGATGAATGGGCCGATGAAAATGGCGACCTGGGCCCGGTTTACGGTAGTCAATGGCGCAGTTGGCCCGCACCGGATGGCCGAAGAATAGATCAGATTACACAAGTACTCAATCAGATAAAAACCAAACCCGATTCGCGCAGGCACATTGTGTCTGCCTGGAACCCGGCCGAAGTAGATAAAATGGCGTTGCCTCCGTGTCATGCACTCTTTCAATTTTATGTCGCTGACGGAAAACTTTCCTGTCAATTGTATCAGCGCAGTGCGGATTATTTTCTGGGAGTTCCATTTAACATCGCCAGCTATGCGTTGCTTACGTACATGGTTGCCCAGCAATGCGATCTGAAACCTGGTGAGTTTGTATGGACGGGAGGGGATGTTCATTTATACACCAATCACCTTGAGCAAGCCAGACTTCAATTATCACGCGAGCCCTTCGCATTGCCTCAGTTGGTGATTAAGCGGAAACCCGCGAGTTTATTTGATTATGAGTTTGAAGATTTTGAGATTGTAAACTATCAGAGTCATCCCTCCATTAAAGCCCCGATTGCTGTTTAGGTCTATTCCAGGACATCTAACATTTTGATTAATCAGGCCAGAATCAGATTCATAAAAGATCGCATTTTTGGTCTTATTTTCTCGTAAATCAGTTAATTTTGCCGCTTGTTAAAAAATACCCGGTATAGGGTGATAAAATACCCTCAAAAGCAATCCTTTTATCCACTATTCCGTTATTTACCGCGTATGGCTGAAAAGAGTAGCATTTTTGATATGATCGGTCCTGTCATGATCGGTCCGTCCAGCTCTCATACGGCCGGAGTGGTGCGCATTGCCAGGGCTGCAATTAAAATTCTGGGCTCTGAACCTGAACGTGCTGAAATTACATTTTATAACTCCTTCGCCCGTACGTACGAAGGACATGGAAGCGATAGGGCTATTATTGCGGGATTGATGGACTTTAATACGGATGATAAACGAATTCGCGAATCACTTGAAATTGCAAAAGAAAAAAATCTGGACTATCAATTTAAGTCAGTAGGAAATGCTTCGGCCTTGCATCCTAATTCCATTCGACTTCGTCTTACAAAAGGAAAGCGTACGGTTGAAGTGTTAGGGGAGAGCAAAGGTGGGGGTATAATTAACATTGCCGAAGTAAACGGATTTAAAGCAGACTTTTCAGCCAACCTGCATACACTGATTATACTGGCTGAAGATAAAAAGGGAAGCATTGCCTTCATTGCCAGTGTACTGGCGCATGATGATTGCAACATTGCCACCATGTCTGTTTCGCGCAAAGGAAAAAATGATCTGGCTTGCCAGGTAATCGAAATGGATTCGGGTATCAAACCTGTAACATTTGATTATTTGCGGAGTCTAAGTTGGGTAAGAGAAGTAACGTATATACCGGATATTGTTTTATAACCTATGATGAAGAAAATTTTAGCTATCAGTTTGCTGTTTGTGTCGCATCTATCTTTCAGCCAGGAGGCGACTACCAAGGTATGGACCTTGCGGGAATTGATTGATCACGCCATTGCCAATAACCTGACCGTAAAGCGCAGCACCTATGGTGTGGAATCAAGCCAGGTCGGTTTACTCCAATCCAAGATGACCATGTTACCCACCTTGAATGCCTCTGGAAACTATGGCCTAAGTTGGGGACGTACTATTGACCCAACCACCAACGTCTTTACAGAGAATGAAATCGCGAATTCAAACCTCAGTGCGAATAGTTCTTTGTTGCTATGGAATGGATTTCGTTTGTTCTATAATTTAAAGCAAAGTGCTACAGATCTTGAAGCTGCGAATGCAGATTTAATTAAAGCCCGGAATGATGTAATTCTGAATGTGATTACCCTTTACTTAAATGTTGTTTTCAATAAGGAACTTTTAGCGGTAGCGCAATTTCAGGTAAAATCAACACAAGAGCAGTTAGAACGAACCAAGAAACTTTCGGATGCCGGATCGGTACCTAGGGGCGATGTACTAAACCTGGACGCCCAATTAGCAACCAATGAGTTGAATGTAATTCAACGCGAAAATGCACTGAACTTATCTCTTCTTCAATTGAAGCAAGCGTTACAATTACCAGCTTCCAACCCAATGGATGTTGAGATTCCTCAAGTCAATGTAGAGGATGTTTCATTATTGAATAAATCGGCTGAAGAAATTTTTGATATCGCGATGTCGGCCATGCCTGAGATTAAAGGTGCAGAATTGCGTAAGTTAAGTGCTGACTATGGGTTCCGCTCTTCGCGGGGAAATTTATATCCGCGAATCGGTATCAATGGATCGCTCAGTACTGTGTACTCTGATCAGCGTCAGCAGTTTTTTTCTGATGGCGGAACGGCTATCTCGTCTCGTCAGATCGGGTACGTGCAAGGCTCCAATTCTCCCGTGTTTACAGATATTACTTCACCAACAGGGGTATTTATGGTGCCTGCAATTATGGATCAGTACCGGGACAACCGTGGCCGTAGCCTTGGATTAAGTATTCAAGTACCTTTATTCAACGGCTTTTCAACCCGATCAAACATGCAGCGGGCTGTCATTACTCGCGAGTTAGCGAACATCACTTTAACGGAAACGAAGAATACCCTGCGACAGACTGTTGAAACGGCCTATAACAATGCCATTGCAGCCATCAAAACCTATCAGTCTACAGATCGGCAGGTGAAAGCACAGGACGAAGCCTTTCGAATGACGCAACAACGATATAATCTGGGTGCAGTAAATTTTGTTGATTACCAGGTTTCCCAAAACAATTTGTTTCAGGCACAGTCTGATTTGTTAAGATCCAAATATGATTTCATCTTTCGGAAAAAGGTTCTTGACTTTTACCAGGGCTTACCACTAGAATTCTAATATCCAACTTTCATTTTATAAACGCACATGGCAAAGCAAAAGAAAAAATCAAATAAGTTATTATACATCGGCATTGGTGTAGTTGTATTTCTCATATTGTTCTTGATCATCGGTAAGTCGCAAGGCTGGATTGGCAAAGCAAAAACCCTGGAGGTTGATGTTAGTAAAGCTAAGAAAGTCTCCATTACAGAAAAGGTGAGTGCTTCTGGCACCGTGCAACCTGTTATTGAGGTTAAACTTGCTCCTGAAGTTTCTGGTGAAATAACCGATCTTACTGTTGAAGATGGTGACTCTGTAAAACAAGGCGATGTATTGGTGAAGATACGGCCTGATGTATGGAAAAGTCAGTTGGAGCGATCCGAAGCTGCTTATAATCAGCAGTTGGCAAATCTGGAATCTTCACGTGCTTCGCTGGCGCGGGCAGAGGCGACTTATATGCGCTCTGAGCAAGATTATAATCGACAGGAAAAATTATGGAAGGAAAAAGTTATTTCAGAAGCTGATTGGCAATTGGCGCAACAGAATTTCAAGATTGCAACCAACGATCTAAAATCTGCTGAGCAATCTTTGGAAGCCGCTAAATATATTGTAAACAGTTCAGAGGCAAGTGTTAGGGAGTCGCGGGAAAATGTGCGTAGAACCACGGTGCTTGCACCTATGACAGGGATTGTATCCAAGCTGAATGTAAAACAAGGTGAGCGCGTTGTGGGAACTGCGCAAATGGCCGGTACAGAAATGATGCGCATTGCAGATTTGAATAAAATGGAAGTGCGTGTAAACGTAAATGAGAATGATATTGTACGTGTTCATTATGGGGATTCAGTAATTATTGATGTAGATGCCTACGGAAATACAGGCAAAGAATTTAAAGGTCTTGTTACTAATATTGCTAATACAGCTCGCGATAAAGCGTCAGCAGATGCCATTACGGAGTTTGAAGTTAGAATTAGTATCCTTCCATCTTCTTATGAAGATTTGGTGAAAGGGGGCAATCGTTATCCGTTCCGTCCGGGTATGACGGCCAGTGTGGACATCATTACAACCCGTAAAGAAAATGTATTGTCTGTGCCTTTGGCGGCAGTAACCACACGTCCTGCAGATGACAAGGCCATGCCAACCGAAAATCAAGACAACAACGACAACGACAGGCCGCAGGTAACAGACAGTAGTAAACCGAAAGTTGAGAAGAAGGCTGATAAGGTTGTTGTTTTTGTGAATGAAAATGGAGCGGCCAAGATGGTAGAAGTAAAAACAGGTATCAGCGACTACGATAATATCGAGATTATTTCAGGTCTTGCAGACACCGTAGAAGTAATAACAGGTCCTTTCCTGGTCGTTTCAAAACGATTGAAAGACGGAGATAAAATTACAGCAAAAACGGAGGAGGCTAAGAAGAAAGAAAAAGAGAAGGAAGAAGCTGATAAAAAATAGTAGCCACTTAATAGTAATAGGCCCATCTGGATTTTCCGGATGGGCTTTTTTTTACTGTAAGATTAATCAAACAAGGTCTGTAAGAAACAGTATCTTCGTGAATAATAGTTAACCGATGATCAAACATCCCTGGCACGAAGCACCCGCAGGAGCTCACCCCCCTGAATTTGTTAATGGTATTATTGAAATATCCACAGGCATGCGAACCAAGTATGAAGTGGATAAAGAAACAGGATTGCTTAAGTTGGATCGGGTGTTATATTCGTCTGTAATCTACCCGGCCAATTATGGTTTTATTCCACAATCTCTAGGGGATGACAATGATCCGCTTGACATCATGATCTTATGTCGGGAGCCTATACAGCCTTTATGCCTGGTGCCCGCTCGCGTGGTGGGGGTTATGCGCATGATTGATCAGGGTTTGGGCGATGATAAGATTCTCGCTGTAGCGGAGAATGATGCAAATACCAAGCATCTGAATGATATTAGTGAACTGGCCTCACATTTTAAACTTGAGTTGAAGGAGTTTTTTGAGAGTTATAAAAAGCTTGAAAATAAAGTTGTTACAGTTCCTGATTTTCAAGACAAGAAAATTGCCATGGAAATTGTGACTCGTGCTCTTGCCTATTACAAGACTAAGTTCTAGCATCGTGCCGCAGATCGGAAAATCATTGCTGGTAATTCAGACTGCCTTTATCGGGGACGTTATTTTAGCAACGGCCGTGGTTGAAAAACTGCGCAAAACGTTTCCTGATGCCTCTATTGATTTTCTTTTGCGCAAAGGAAATGAGTCCTTACTAAAGTATCATCCTCATATCCGTGAAGTGTTGATCTGGGAAAAGAAGCAGGATAAAATCAAAAATTTGTTCAAACTGATTAGCCTTGTTCGCTCAAAAAAATATGATACTGTTATTAATATTCATCGATTTGCCAGTTCAGGATTAATTACTGCGTTTTCAGGAGCTGTCTATAAATTTGGATTTGATAAAAATCCATGGTCGTTTGCCTTCAGTCATCGTATCCCACACGATCTGGATTCCGGATTACACGAAATCGATCGCAATCAAAAACTGATTGAAGCTATTACAGATCGTACTCGGGAACTCCCTCGTTTGTATCCATCCACAAGCGATTATGAGACAGTAAAGAAATTTCAAACTGGCAGGTACCTCTGCGTTGCACCCACCTCCGTTTGGTTTACAAAGCAATTTCCGGCAACCCAGTGGATTGAATTTATACGATCCATTACAAACCGATACGAGAGAATCTATTTATTGGGCGCATCTTCAGACTCACGCCTATGTGATTCTATTAAACTAGAATCACAAAGTGACCGGGTTATTAACCTGGCAGGAAAATTAAGTTTTCTCGAGTCGGCAGCATTGATGAAAGGAGCGGAGATGAACTTTGTGAATGATTCAGCTCCTATGCACCTGGCTTCTGCTATGAATGCACCTGTAGCAGCAATTTTTTGTTCAACAATTCCTGCTTTCGGTTTTGGACCTTTAGCGGAACAATCTTATCTCGTACAAACCCAGGAAAAATTATCTTGCCGACCTTGCGGACTCCATGGACATAAGGCTTGTCCGCAAGGGCATTTCAAATGTGCCACAACAATTTCTACCGAGGCCCTTCAAAATTGTTTGGCTACGTAAGCAGTCAATTCCATAATCCAGGCAACACCTACATGAATGATAATGCCACCCCAGATAGACTGGGTGTAAAGTGCAATAACCCCCAATATATAGCCACCAAAAATTGAAGCGACAGCTTCACCGGCTGGTTTACCGAAATGTAGAAAGCAATAAACGACAACCATCGGCATGATAGAATCCTTACCTAATAGTTGCGCCATCCCGATAACAAAGAATCCCCGAAAGAGCAATTCCACCGGCAAGAAGTCTGCACCATAAAAGAACTCGAATATCACAGCTGGCATCAACGAGGGCCAATGCCAGAGTTCGGCAATTGAATTAGGTTTATAGATGGGATAATACTCAGTAAAACTCTTCTGAAAGGCTGCCAACATGATAAAGGGAGCAATGATGAGCAGCAGGACCAGATAAGGCTTGAGACTACTTTGCTTGAACAATCCGTAAAAGCCATTCTTTTCGGTATCAATAAATCGATAAAATAAATAGAGCGGTGCTACAACGACTACTAACGAGATTGAATTGGTACCAATTTTATACAGCCACGAATAAGCCTGGTACGATTGATTGAAGGAACTAATGATGCTATGCAGAAAGGGAAATCCACTATCGATGGATAAAACACTCAAACCAAAAATGGAAAATAACCAGAACTTTCCCTCAGACCAGAATCGGGTATCAGGTTTGAAATACGAAACGATCAGGCAGGCACCATAATAGCCAAATCCATAAAGTATAAAATACAGAACTATTCTAATCGGGTTCTCGATATCCCGATCGACCCAGGTATTTTCTATGTCGAAGTAGTAATTGAGTGTAAGCGAGAGGGTGGTAAGAAGAAAAAGACTCAGGTAATAAAAAATATTAAAATCCTGTTTTGTGTGTTCTTTGACAAGCGAGAGAAGATACTTCACATCAGAATCTTTTTAAGTGATCGTACACCAGATGGATTGGCATGCCCATCACGGTAAAGTACGAACCATTAATTTTCTCAATGGCGTCCATACCCATACCCGCCTGAGTGACAGTGAATGTTTTATCTATCAAACCCAGTTTGTCAATGTGTTGAAGGAAATTAATTTCCTCTCGCGAGCAGGGGTTTACTCCGGCAGGCAGACAGTCCTGTGCTCCATAAGCACCCGCTTTATCGAAGGGTTTATAGGTATCAACATAAAACTCTATTTCTTTAAGACTTAGTTTATTGAACTTTACTTCGGTATGGTCCTCAAAACAGTCAACTTTTTCTTTTGCCAGCAGGCATACCGCAGTGATGACAGTATGAGTGTGTCCACTTAATCGATTTAACATCGCGATAGCATCTTGCCGATCCGCAGGCTTATTGAGAATCTCGTTTCTCAAGATTACTACCGTGTCAGAAGCGATTACAATTTCATGTTCCAACTGAGATTCAAATATCCTTGCTTTTTTTTCTGCCAGATAATTGGGCACTGCTTTGACGGGCATATCAGACGGGAATGATTCATCAATATCCGGCACCTGCACCCGAAATTGAAACCCCGCTTCCCGCATCAGGTATTGTCTGCGTGGAGAACTAGAAGCGAGAATAAGAGGGCGATTGAAATTCAAGGAATGAGAATTTTGACACCTTGTTTATTTAACTCGATCATCCCGTTGTCTTTAATAGACGAAATAATTGTAGAGAAGTGCGTTTCGAAAACTTTATATAGTTCCTTAAGACGAAGATTGCCGACTGTAATGAATACTAACTTATAAGGCTCTCTATAAAGCAAATAGGAATGAAAAAAATCAGTATCCTTAGTGATCAAAATCCTACTTTCTTTCAAGGAAAGAGAATTAATTGCTTGATCAGATGTTAAATTTTTGTCAGGAAGACTTACGGTATGCACACAGTCAAAACCTGCTTCAATAAACAACTTAGCTAGTGAGGCGGGTAATTGTGCATCAATTAGGAATTTCATTCAGCTCCTGAATAGGTAACTCCTTTATGTTTTAGTACCTCAGTAGCGTAAGCAATACTGGCAAGAATGTCTTCTTTAACAAGGTCGGGGAATTCTTGAAGAATATCTTCAATCGAATCCCCACCAGATAGATATTCTAAAATACTTTCTACTAAATACCGGGTATTTCTGATGGTAGGTTTTCCATGCCCAACCTGGGAATTAAGTGTAATTCGATTTAGAAGAGTTTTATTCATAGTATAAAGTTAACTAAAATCAGAATAAAGAATAAGAGGGCGATTGAAATTCATCTTCTTTTATTGAACTGAATAGAAACCCACAGATTACTTTAGGATAAAAGTAGGTTGACTTTTGTGGCATGGTGTAGCCGCTGGCGCAAACACGTTTTACATCTTCGATCGAGATTTCAGGTGTAATGATGGCCATCTGCACCTCTTCGCGAATTACTTTCGTGAGGCAATCGGAGAAGCTACGGTCGAATGAAATATTTTCTGATGCTCGCTGATCCTTGCCGGCAATGCCCAGAACTTTCTCGATGATAAAATAATGCAGCACGGTAAGATCAAGAGACTTAACTTCTTCCGGAAAGTGCCATTTCATTTTGGGAAACGATTCGGGTTTAAGTCTGACTTTGAGGGTTCGATCCTTGAAGAGAATTCCAAACGCCCACTTCTTGCCCAATATGATTTCGTGAAGAGTATCGGGATCTTCGATTTCTTTTATTATAAAGTCTTCGTTTAATTTTTCAATAACCATTCGTTCATCAAAGCCGGCAAGCTGGTGTAGTAACCTATGGGTAGGCAGAATTCTCAAATCATCCGCTTCTGTGTTGGTGAAATACATGAGATGAAAATTATATCCTTCGTTTCCCGTGTGATTAAGATTTTGTGATTTTTGTTTTTGTTTATAAAGTAAAGATCCTTCATAGCGATGATGACCATCCGCTAAGATGATAGACTTGGTTTGAAGAAGATCAATAAACTTTTGAATTACGTTGGCATCTTGTATGATCGCCAGTACATCGCGAACTCCCTGGTAATCCTCAGTTTCGTATAACGGATTTGCAATAGCTTCATCCATATAGTGCTCCAGTTCAAAAGAGGAGTCAGTGTACAATCCATGCGTTGGACTTACATGAAGTTCTGTATGTTCCAACAACTGCACACGGTCATTGACCGCTTTCGGTATGGTGTTCTCGTGCCGTAGAATAACTTTCTCCTCCCAATCATAGGTTCGGATATGAGCTATAAATCCCTTTCGACAATAATCTTTGGATGAACCAGCAAGTTTAAAATATTGATAATAAACATAGATCGCTGGCAATTTGTCCTGTAGGATGATGCCCTCTTTTTTCCAACGGGTCAGCAACGCTGCCGCTTTCGATGCGGCATCCGGGCCTTCGGGTACTGATAAATGAATAGAGTTTAAAGGATTTTGATAGAGTGATTTTCGTTGTTTCTCTGATACCACATCAAACAAGGGAGAGGTGAGATCATCCAGGTTTTTTGTTAATACATCGTTGTATCGCCAGGCACGGATAGGTTTAATTTCAGCCATACTAAACCCTGTTTTTCTTCCAGTTACTGATTGCTTCCACCTGAACTGACTGGTTAGGTAGAATTTTTACTTCTTCTTTTACGTAGGTCGCCAGTATGCTTGCAATTATTTCCTCTTCTTCTGCAGGTTTACTTTTCAGCTGTTCTGGATCAAAATACTTTTCAACAAATTTTGTATCAAAGTTGCCGGAGCGGAAGGCTTCATGATTCATCACGAATCGGCAAAAGCCCAACGTAGTTTCCAGGCCGGTAATTTCATATTCGTCAATAGCCCGAATGGTTTTTTCAATAGCGCGCTCGCGGGTTGAATCATGACAAATCATTTTGGCAATCATGGGGTCATAATAAAAGGGAACAGTCATACCTTGTTCAAAGCCATCATCTACACGGATGCCATGCCCTTGAGGGCGTTTGTAAGTTTTTAACGTACCAATGTCAGGTAAGAAATTATTGGTAGGGTCTTCCGCATAAACGCGTACTTCAACAGCATGCCCGTGTATGGTTAAGTCTTCTTGTTTGAAGGGAAGTTTTTCGCCTTGGGCAACCTGTATCTGAAGTTTTACTAAATCTAACCCGGTGATTTGTTCCGTTACCGGATGTTCCACCTGCAGGCGGGTGTTCATTTCGAGAAAATAGAAATTCTTTTTTTCGTCAACGATAAACTCAACCGTTCCTGCATTGTAGTAATTCGCAGCCTTGGCAACATTCACAGCAGCTTCGCCCATTTGTTTTCGAAGGGCAGGGGTAAGGATGGAGGAAGGAGCTTCTTCAATTACTTTTTGATGCCTGCGTTGGATGGAACACTCGCGCTCGAACAGATGAACGACATTACCATGCTGATCTCCAAAAATCTGAAACTCTATATGACGGGGTTGGGTAACATACTTTTCGATAAATACAGAGCCATCACCAAAGGCCGAAGTTGCTTCACTAACAGCGCGCTCCATTTGATTTTCAAAGTCGGTCTCCACTTCAACGATACGCATTCCCTTGCCACCCCCACCAGCACTTGCCTTAATTAGAATCGGATAACCAATTTGTTTGGCTATTTTTTTTGCATCATTAATATCTGAGATGGGTTCGGAGGTGCCGGGCACAAGCGGCACATTGAATTTGGCAACGGCTGCTTTAGCCGCCAGTTTGCTTCCCATCAACTCAATTGATTCAGGAGATGGGCCGATAAAAATCAAACCAGCTGACCTTACCTTCAAGGCAAAGTCTTCATTCTCTGACAAGAACCCGTACCCAGGATGAATGGCATCGGAGTTGGTTTGTTTTGCTGCCTGCAGAATCTTATCCATTACCAGATAAGATTGTGCTGAGGGAGGCGGGCCAATACAAACGGCCTCATCCGCAAAGCGCACATGAAGGGCATTTCGATCGGCTTCACTAAATACAGCTACTGTTTTGATTCCCATTTCGCGGGCACTCCGCATGACACGAAGCGCTATCTCCCCACGATTGGCAATTAATAGTTTATTGATTTTCCGCATGTGATTTATATCGATTGCAATGCTAATGAATCTCGGCAAACCATAAAAATGGCTATGTAATTAGGTATTTAGGCACTGTGTTTTAATTTTTCTATTTTTGCCGCAATTTTAGTTGATCTTCGGTTTGTAAAATTGAGGGTCAAACATTCTAAAAGACACCCGAAAACAATCTACAATAATGGTTGACTTATTTTCAAAGTTACGCATGGAGGCCGGCCCACTGGCCAAGTATTCACATCTTCCCGATGATTATTTCTT
>JALHRJ010000025.1 GCA_022841475.1 Cyclobacteriaceae bacterium
ACATGAACTGTGCATGCGCCACATTGTGCAATTCCACAACCGTACTTAGTGCCAACAAGGCCCAGGCTATCCCGAAGCACCCAGAGCAAGGGTGTATCTGAGGCTACATCTACATTGCGACTCTCACCGTTTACGTTAATTGAATAAGCTGCCATGATTTACTGTTGTTAAATGTGAAAAGCATTTTTGAGTATGGTAGGAAATATAGGCAATTCTGACAGGAATTCTAACCAAAAAAATTTATGTAGCTGCATGGGTGGATGAATGGCAAGATAGGTATTGGGAATTGGGAATTGGGAATTGGGAATTAGGGGAAAATCAGATATGGATCACATACCTGCTAGCTGAGTCTGAGGCCTGCGTGTTATTTTCAAGTTATCCGATGATTTCCTATCCAGGTCGCGGATTGCTTGTTTATACTTTGCGGGCAAAATAAGTTCTTTTATTGCACCATCCAGTTTTATCAGTCTGGCTAATTTATAGAGCGCCAGCACAGGGTACATCAATGAAAATCTTCGAAAGCCTAATAGGTGTTGCATATGAGCGGGTACAATTTGGTTTTGCACTTCAACCAGTATCCGGTAACGTACTGCTCCAAGATGTTTACGATATTGATTAAAAAGATCTTTGGTGTATGTACTGTGTTGTAGATTTTGCAATAAATGAGTCTGGCGCATGGATTGCCATTTCTCAAAACAAGCTGGCAACCCGCTCAATTTCATCCGCGTGCCCAGGCGATGAAAGACCTGAAATACTTCGTTTTTTTCTGAATCCGTAAGCTTGCGTTCCAATACTTCAAACGACCGGATTGAATAATCGATCAGCATAAATAACACATCGCGATAGGCCCAATCGGGAATAGTTGCACCACGCTTGTCTTCTACTTGTGCGTGAATGTGGGCCATGGCATCGATGGTGCGCAGCGCAGTTTCTTTTTCTGAAAACATTATAGCGCGTGCATACGAAACGGTAGAAAAAAGTCTGCCAATCGGATCGGCTGGAAGGCGACCCGTGAAGTACAGCCAGTCCACGGCTTTGTTAAGTGCAAACTCCGCGGCAGCTCCTGCAAAAATAAAAAGTACTGTATCACTCCTACCCCAGATCTTTCGCACAATGGAATGCTGATCAACAAAATATTCCTTGCTCATACCGTTTTTTTCAACACTTGTTTCTCTACAACCAACACCATACCAATACCCACCACATAGGCCAACAAATCTAGCCAGACGAATGAAGTACCCATAACAGTTCGCGCCAGATTTGATTTCTCCAACCCTAATACATTAACAATTTTGATGTATTGAAGAAACTCTATAGCAAATGCGAAAAGCAAAACGCCCAGAGCCAATACAAAGTCCGGGAGGTTAAGAAATGATTTTACAAAACAATAGATAAGAATTACCACCAGCACATCGCCTACATAGGGCCGCACAAAATTGTCGTGCACAAACAAGGCAATCACAACTTCAATCGCAAAAAGCAATACGGCCAGCGCAAAATAGTTTCTGTTGAACCGTAACATAGCTCGGACAGGAAATGCAAAGAATTACATTTCCGATTTCTCAGGCGTTTGTTGCAGTGCCATATATCGAAACAACAAACCCGAAATGCAATAAAGAAATGCGAAGAAAGCATTCACGGAAATAATTGCCGCTATTGAACTGCCCGGGTACGATTGCATGTTTGCCAGCAACGCAATTACAGCAATCAATACAATTGAAAGCGCTGCACAAAACATCGTTAACTCCATTCCTTTTGCAGTAAACCGTGAGAAGTATGTGCCGATGATCACCACCGCTATAACGCCAATGTACATTAAGTTGCCTGCATGAGGCCCGGCACCGATCAACCCAACCGCAAGGTTAACCCATATCAATAAAAACGTACTGCCAACGGCACCAGCAATAGCAGCGCGATGAATAAAGTTAGGTGCATACCGGGCTAACAAAACATAAGCAACTGCCATACTGAAAATAAGAATGCCCATAACAATGAAGTCACCCACACCCCAGTCTACCTCTTGGGTAAACTGCATGGCAATAAGTGGTATGGATAAGATCAGTAAAGTAATTACTGCTGCACCGGGTATGGTATGGAGAAATTTACTAAGGGTATTCATAAAGGTGTTGTTTACATTGTGTTATGAGTTAACTACGATTCAAAAGTACTTTGCATTTAAAAGTAAAACAACAAATTGAGAGAAATTTTATTTAGGAGGGCGAATTTTAAAGAAAATGAGGGATTTGGTTACTTTACATCGTGTACACCCGCGAAAAATCATCCCGTTTACGACAAGAGTTCTGGACTACGTTTGGGCGATACATGAATCCTGTTCCCTCTTCTGGTGGAAACAAAGTGAACTGGATCAATTACCACACAGGTGTGCGTGAAGTGTACTTTCGCATGAATGCCGATGGGCATGAAGTGAGTATTGCCATCACCCTGGAACATCGCGAAGCAGCCATGCAGGAATTATACTTCGAACAGTTTACAGAACTAAAAACCCTACTTCATACCGAACTGCAGGAAGAATGGGTCTGGCAATTACATGACAAGAGCGACCCAGATCGGATGATCAGTCGCATTTACAAAACGCTGCCGAATGTTTCCGTCTACAACAAATCACACTGGCCGGATCTGATTTCATTTTTAAAGCCGCGCATCATCGCGCTCGACAGGTTCTGGGAAAATGCAAAGTATAGGTTTGAAGGGTTGTGATTGGTTTAAATTCATAACAGGTTGGAATTATCTCTCTGTGTTTTCTCCGTGATCTCAGTGGTGAAAAAGGCTTTAACCACAGAGGGTCACTGAGAATATTTTATTCATTAAGGTGTCCTTCGTTTCGCCCCCCTAACCGCTTCAGCCGTCCACGGGTCTTCGGGCCAATGGTGTCGGGGGTATCGCATGCGTAACTCCTTCCGAACATCATGATAGGTAGTCTGCCAGAAACTTTTTAAGTCTTGCGTTACCTGCACAGGTTTATAGCCGGGTGATAGTAAATGCAACAAAACTTTCGTTCGACCTTCATTCACCGTGGGAGTTTCCAGCAAACCAAACATTTCCTGCAGTCGTACTTCAATGACCGGTGGCCGGCCATCTATAAAATAAGTTACCTTGATTTGCGAACCGCTTGGAACCAGCAACCGTACAGGCGCAAGTTTATCCAACTTGTTTGCCAACTCCCACGGCAACAAACCCGCTACTATGTTTTGTAAATCGAGCCGCTGAAAGTCGATTCGCTTTGATACTTGTGAAAGATACGGTGCCAGCCATTCTTCGGCAGTTTGTAACAGATGCGCATCACTTACATCGGGCCAGTTTTCATCCGGTCGCCAACTTCGTACATTTTGTACACGCGCCTGCCATTCCTGTTGCGCTTCGCTCCAGCCTAACAATTTTAATCCTTCCACTCGCAGTGCATCGCATAAAATTTTAATGCGCTGTTCATCCGCAATTTTTGTGAGTGGTTTAGTCGAAAGTATTGTATTGCCAATTCGTTTCTCCAGCGCGGCAACGATCATCCCCCGTTCTCCATCCCAGATAACTGTTTCAATTTCCTGGGCACGGTGGAGTAAATCTTTTCCGTTTAACGGTGCTGCTAAGAATATTCTTCCTTCATTGTTTCCAGCATCGAGATGGGCAACCGAAAGCCACAACTCACGCATCAACGGATCGTGATCAGGTAACTTGACAATGCGTCCATTGGCTAATTTATAACGCACGCTTTGTTTACCCTGTTGTTGTGCGATGCGTTCGGGATACGCTTCAGCTACCAATCTTCCCACTTCGGTATCAATCGCTGCTCGGTTATCTACTTCGAGTTTAAAAATCCTACGCCATGAAGCAGCAAGTCGTTCAATTCGCTCCAATACATTTCGTTCCGCAGTAACGCGCTCACCACTTCGCCATTTGCGCAATACTTCAATACGCAAGGATAAATCGGCACCCGATTCTTTGGGTAAAGGATCGCGTTCTTCGAGAACGGCAGCGATGTCGGAAGAAAGCCCCTCACCCATCTCGCCCCGTCCGTTTGGGACACCCCTCTCCCGGGGGACTAGGGAAGGTGGTGTAGCCAGTAACATATGTGCGATGCGTGGGTGTGTTGGTAATTTCAGCATCTCTTTGCCCCGCGCAGTAATTTTATTTCCATCCAACGCTTCGAGGCTTTGCAACAACTCGCGGGCTTGATTCAGTGCTCCTTCGGGTGGTGGCGTGATCCACGTAAGTTCATTGAGGTTTTGTATTCCCCAATTAGCAAGCTCCAAAACAAATGAAGCGAGGTCTGCTTCCAGAATTTCAGGTTGCCGTGTGAGTTGTAAAGTATGATGCGTTGCCTCCAACCATAACCGATAACAAACTCCGGGACCCATTCGTGCAGCTCGACCTGCCCGTTGATCTGCCGCATCTTTGGTAACACGCACTGTTTCCAATCGGGTGAGTCCACTACGGGGATCAAATCGCGGTACACGCGAATAACCTGAATCCACTACCGTTGTAATACCTTCAATAGTCAGTGAGGTCTCAGCGATAGAAGTAGCGAGCACTATTTTTCGTACCCCTTGCGGATGTGGAAGGATTGCTTCCTGTTGTTTCTTGAAAGGAAGATCGCCATAAAGCGGAACTACCTGTGCAGAAACATTTTCTTGTTCCAACATGCCTGCTACACGCTGGATTTCTCCTGCTCCCGGTAAAAAGACAAGCACATCTCCACGCTGTTCACTCAATGCTTTTTTTATTATTCGGGCCGTAGAAACGGAAATCGAATCGTTCTTATCCGGTGCGTTATACTTTATCGTGTTTGGAAATTGTCGGCCTAAACTGGTGAGTATCGGAGCCTGATTCAGCATAGCAGAAATTTTTTCACCATCCAGTGTGGCTGACATAATGAGGATGCGTAAATCATCGCGCAGAATATGTTGTGATTGTGTACAAAGTGCCAGTGCAAGATCAGCCTGCAAACTACGCTCGTGAAATTCATCAAAGATCACCAGTCCCACTCCTTCCAATGAATTATCCGATTGAATCATGCGGGTAAGTATCCCTTCGGTTACAACTTCAATCCGGGTTTTAGAACTAACCACATTTTCAAATCGCACGCGGTATCCTATGGTTTGCCCGATGTCTTCTTCCAATAAATTAGCCATCCGGATTGCTACTGAACGCGCAGCGAGTCGTCTGGGCTCGAGCATAATGATCTTCTTATCGGTAAGCCAAATTTCATTTAACAATTGCAGTGGCAGGATGGTACTCTTGCCCGCACCGGGTGGTGCCTGTAAGATGATGGTTTTCTTTTGAATGAATGTTTCTTTTAGCTGCGGAACAACTTCGAGTACGGGGTATTCCATGACTGCAAGATAAGGTAGTTGACGGTAAACAAGTTATCGGTGGTCGGTATTCGGGGAAACGGTGATCAGTAACAAGAAGCTAGAAACTAGTAACCAGCGGCTAGTGAATATCCACATGATACACATCCAATTCATTGCGTTTGATGCCCGACACAAAGAACCCACCCGACTGAGGAATATCTTCCAGCAGATCAAAGACTTTGCAATCTTTTGGCAGGGCCGAGAAGATCAATAAAAACGAGAATGTTTTTTTACCCGGAATGATGGTCCACTGCGGAGCATATGAAATATTCTCGGCATGAATCAATTCACTGCGCGCGCCACTTGCCTTGTCAATCAAAAAGGTGGAGCGCCAAACCCGAATCAGCATTTCATCCAGATTATTTTTAAAATAACAATGCACATAAACATGAGCATCTTCCAATACACCAGGATCAATGGAAGTTAAAACTTCCGTTTCTACAACGGGTTTGGTTACTGGTTCTTTTATAATGGGGGCTGCTAAAATCGGGGACATTTTTATTTCACTTCCGTGGAATCCAGGGTAAAAATGCATTGGTTTTGCGAATATACTCGCTGTATTCTGGTTTGGTAGTTTTCAGCGATCGTTCGAGCATAGCTACACCTGAAACTTTTAACAACAGAAACGTCATCAACACAGAACCCAATACCGGCCAATAACTTTCTGCGGCAACGCTAAACAACCCAAACCCCCACCATACACAAGCGTCACCAAAATAGTTAGGATGACGCGTATAACGCCAGAAGCCTGTATTCAAAACTTTCCCATTATTGGCAGGATTTGATTTAAACTTTACGAGTTGGTAGTCACCACCGGCTTCAAAAATAAATCCAACAAGCCAAAAACAGATAGCGATTCCGTCAAGCCACCCAGGTTGTTGATCATAATAATGTGCGGATAGTAAGGGTGCCGAAATCAGCCACAATAAAACCCCTTGCAAAACAAACACCTGAAAAAAACTTACCCACCAATAACGATGTGCACCATACTCCTTTCTAAACTGAGCATACCTATAATCTTCCGGCTTACCATAACTACGCCACAGCAAATAGGCAAAGAGACGTAAGCCCCAGATTGTTACCAGCGTCAGCACGATTATTTTTCTTAACGATTCATTCGCTGTTGATAGATGATAATAACCGGCAACGACCACAAATCCCAAGCCCCAGCAGGGATCGGCAATACTTGCCTTTTTTATGACAAGACTTACTACCCAAACTGCTACCATAAAACCAAGGATAAGCAGCAATCCCTTTCCATAAATGGTTAAAAATTCCATGGGAGTTAAACTCTATTGAGGTTGTATTCTTCAACAAGTTGAACAAAATATTGTTGATACTTGAATTTCACTATATTGTATTTTGTTCTCATGTAATTAATTACGCATGGCTGCTTTACTGATCAGTAGTTTTGAGGAATTCGCAACCTATAATGGCAAGGAACTTGGGGTTTCTGAGTACCTGAAAATCACCCAGGAGCAAATCAATCTGTTTGCCGATGCCACGCTGGATCATCAGTGGATTCATACCGATCCAAAGCGAGCCGCGACCGAAACTCAATTTAAAAGTACCATTGCCCATGGGTATCTTACACTGTCCCTGGTTCCTCACTTATGGGATCAGATTGCCGAATTCAGAAACATCAAGATGATGATCAACTATGGCATTGAGAAGTTTAAGTTCAATCAGCCAGTCTTGGTAAACAACGAAGTAAGGTTACTTGCGAAACTTCACTCCATTGCCAACCTGCGCGGTATCACTAAATTTGAAGTTGATGTAACCCTGGAGATCAAAGATAATCCCAAACCCGCGTTCAATGGATTATTGGTATTCCTGTATCACTTTCATCCCGCCTCGGGTTCGCCTTCATAAAACTCAGCCAGCGAACCAAAGTAAGCATCATTCCAACCCTCAACAATATCATCATAATCCACATCAGGAATATTGGTATGTCTTAATTCCACGGAAGTGCCTTGAGCATGTGGATGTAGTTTAATGGTTACGATTGAAACCTCTGGTTGATCGCCAAAGTACCATTGCTGCACGATCTTCTTATCCTTTTCGAACTCAAGATTTTTGCCGACAATACTGCCATCCCACAAAGAAAATTCAGATTCGGGTTCGGCCTTCATTTCGGCAATATCTCCACTCCATAGTTGAATAGTGGCTTCTGTGGTAAGGGCCAGGTAGACCTGATCGGGCGCAGCCGGGATAATAAAGTATTTTTTGAAATCTTTCATTGCCATAAAGATACTTCTTTCCTTAAAAGACTTATTTCTGTTCTGTATTTTTAGGCCGGTTTTTACCTGAACCTACAAGAACCCATGGACTTCTATCTGATCTTTGTTGTCATTCTGATGGCTATCGCGGTGGTAGACCTGATTGTAGGGGTAAGTAACGATGCGGTAAATTTTCTCAACTCCGCCATCGGGTCGAAGGTAGCCCCTTTTCGCACCATTTTAGTAGTAGCCAGTTTAGGCATTTTGGCAGGTTCCCTTTTCTCGAGCGGCATGATGGAGATTGCACGCAATGGTATCTTCAATCCTAATTTCTTTACATTCGATAAAATCATTATTGTTTTTCTGGCAGTAATGCTCACCGATATTATTCTTCTCGATTTTTTTAACTCTTTAGGATTACCTACTTCCACCACCGTCTCACTTGTTTTTGAATTGTTAGGTGCCGCGCTAGTAACGGGTTTGCTTATTTCATTTGATAGAGCCGAGGGTTTTGAAACGTGGCAGAACATTATCAATTACTCGAGTGCTGTAACAATCATTGTCGGAATATTTTTATCAGTGTTTCTATCGTTTATTGTTGGCGCTGTGGTGCAGCATGTAGCACGCATCATTTTTACGTTTAAGTTAAAGAAGACATTAAAACGTTATGGCGCCATTTTCAGTGGCCTCGCCATATCGGCTATCATTTACTTTTTATTAATTAAAGGTGCCAAAGGAAGTTCTTTCATTACCGATGCTCAGCTAAAATGGATTACTGCCAACACATTAGTGATCATGGTGATTTCCGTGGTCATGTGGTCTATTCTTATTCAGGCGCTGATGTGGTGGAAAAAAATTAATCCATTAAAAATTGTGGTGTTACTGGGCACGTTCTCATTGGCCATGGCCTTTGCGGGAAACGACCTTGTCAATTTCATTGGAGTAAGTGTTGCCGGCCTGGTTTCTTTTCAAGCCTGGAGTGCTTCGGGTCTTCCTGCTTCTGATTTTACCATGAGTATCTTGAACGAAAAGATTGCTACGCCTTCCTGGATTTTATTTTCTGGTGGTCTTATCATGGTAATAACCTTATGGACCAATGCTAAAAGTCGTAAGGTTACGGAGACTGAAGTATCATTGGGACGGCAAGATGAAGGTGACGAGCGGTTTAAACCCAATATTGTTTCACGCGCACTGGTTGGTAGCGCTATGTGGATGGGCCGGTTGGTTGAAAAAACCGTACCCGAAAGCTGGACAAAAAATCTTGCCATACGATTTGAGAAAGACAACACAGGTAATGTTGCCGCAGACCAAGCCTCTTTTGATTTGATTCGGGCAAGTATCAATATGGTGGTCGCCAGTATTCTTATCGCCTATGGTACTTCCCAAAAACTTCCATTAAGTACCACGTTTGTAACATTTATGGTTGCGATGGGCTCCTCTTTTGCCGACCAGGCCTGGGGCAGGGAAAGTGCCGTGTATCGTGTAGCCGGTGTTATCAATGTAATCGCTGGTTGGTTAGTAACTGCTATTGTTGCTTTACTGGCCAGCGGACTTCTGGCCTTTATCTTATACCATACCGGAATGGCCGGGCCACTTGTACTGACTGTAGTCGCAGCCTTTTTATTAATACGCAGTCATGTTGTTTTTGCGCGAAAAGAAAAAGAAGACAAAGCTGATAATCGTTTGTTGGAAGAAAAGCAATTGAGCATTCATCAGGCTGTTCAGGAAAGCAAAAAGAATACCGCCCAGGCCCTTAAGACGATCAAGCAGGTTGTTACACAAAGCCTACGCGCGCTGCAAAAGGAAGATCCGGATCTGCTACGCAAAACGCGTAATGAATTAGAAAAACTGAAAATTCAAAACGAGAAGTTTGATTCAAAAATCATCAAGTATGTACGCAAAATGGAAAAAGGCAACCTGCTTACCGGACGCCTTTACATTCTTGTTTTTGATCTGATGCAGGATTTGTATCAAAGTGCATTGTTGGTAAACGAAGTGATTATGGCACATGTTGTAAATCACCATTCGCCACCCAAAAAGAAATATGCCGAACTGATGGCAACCCTGGAGCGCGACTTGGGCAGCTATGCAACCCGGCTATCCGATCATATTGGTTCCAATGCTATTGGTAATCCTGCCTTGCTGGAAGATCAGAAAAAACTAATCCAGGTTATAAATAAAGCACTGGATGATTTAGTGGTTGATATCCAAAAAGATGACCTTGGCAACCGAATGGGATTGCTACAAACCCGACTGCTTCTGGAACTGCGAGACATCGTTATAGAATTGGGTGATCTACATCTGGTATATGATGATAATATCCGTCCGGTGTAGAGGAGTTTTTATACGCAATGCCTTTACTCGAAAATTTTTTAATCGTAAAGAAATCGCGACTACCCGATGCAGGTAAAGGACTTTTCACAAAAGTTGCCATTAAAAAAGGAACCCGCATTGTAGAATACAAAGGTCGCCTTCAATCCTGGAAAGAGGTAAAAGATCAGGATGGACACAACGGATATCTGATGTACATCAGCCGCAAGGCCGTAATCAATGCATTACCCGCTCTACAAACTTTGGGGCGCTATGCCAATGATGCACTGGGACTAACCCGCGTTGATGGCATGCGCAATAATGCAGAATACATCAGTGAAGGCAACCGATGTTATATTGATGCCACACGCAACATTAAACCCAATGAGGAAATTCTGGTTGGGTATGGTCGCGAATACTGGACGCTGATTAAACGAATCCAGAAACTTTCAAAAACAAAATCGGCAAGCTCAGTTAGGAGAAAATCATAAGCCATTTGATTTGGTTCTCAATCTTAATCAGCCCATTCTTTCAATCAATTTTTTTGTCGCGATAATTCCTTCCTCATTACTAACGAATCCTGATTGGCCGGCCATCTGCATGATACCTCCTTCGTACTCAACGCCAATAATACCGTTGAATTTTGACTTCCTTATGATATCAAACATGCGAACAAAATCGACATCCATATCGTTACCCTGTGCATCAAACTTGTGTGTCTTTGCGCTCACACCCTTTGCATAAGGCATTAGTTCTTCAACACCCTTGTACTTATCATATTCTTCAAGACACTTCGTATTCATATAACCAGCAATATCCATGGTTGCTGGCTTGGTTCGCTTGGTGCAGAAGTTACCAAAGTCGGGGAGCACACCCGCATATTTGTTGTTAACTTTTTTCATAATGTCAGCGAGCCATTTTCCATTGCATGAATGACCTACATGGTTTTCAACAATTATGTTAAGATCATTTTTAGCGCCATACTCAAGCAGTTTACTGTATCCTTCAAGTGCCGCATCGGCTACTTCTTCGGCAGTACCTTCCTGTTCAAGGCTTCCCAGGTTTACACGAATAGAACTGCAGTTAAGAACCTTTGCGGCATCCACCCACTTATAGTGGCTCTCCACGGCATGGGCTCGTTTGGTTTTGTCTAGGTCGGCAATGTTTTCGCCATCCACCATAATTAAATGATTTCGGACGCCCACATCCTCAGCCCGTTTCTTTAACTCCTTGATAAAATCGCTGCTATCAATTTTGTCACCAAAAAACATGGCTACATATTCTACGATGCTGATGCCGAATTCATTTTTTGCCCGTGCCGGAAAATCCAGGATATTATCTTTTCCAGAAAAATAACCAGAGGCTAACGAGAACTGAGCCAATGAAATCTCATAGGAAGATTTGACTAATGTATCCGCGTTTACATCCCAAGGAAGAGCCGTTGCCGCTACGGCACCGAGTGAGCCCATGCCTACTTGCTTAATAAATTTTCTACGATTGGATTTCATGTTGTTTGTATTTAAGGTGTAAATCTAAAGTGAATCACGTAATGTAAGATGAAAGGGTACTTCCACGCGTGTCCTGGAATTAGTTAAAATCAGGTGTGCCGCTTGCTGCCCCATCCACTGGAAATTGGTAGATACCGTAGTAATACCGTTTAGAATAATTTTCTTCAACGGAATTTCATTATAGGAGATAACGCCCACCTCTTTACCTACTTGTAGTCTTTGTTCAAGAATTTTCTCAATCAAAATAACAAGGTCGCGTTCCATTACACTAATATAGACTGATCCCTTTTCTATTTCACTATCGCCCAGTTCATGGATTACTGTAAAATTAAAGGCATACTGATGGCAAAATCGTTTAAGTCCCTGAATAATTTCTTCCGGATAGTATGTGTGTTGCGGGAATATCAATTTGATGGAATGATACTTCGACAGTTGAGGTAGCGCCTGTTCCATAGCCTCATAAATATTCTTTTCAAAGTTTTCATATACAGCTGCATACTCTCCCGTTACCTCGGGAGGTAATTTATCGAGTAATAATAGTTTTTCCTTGGGTAGCGAATCTATCAACTGATAAGCATGTTCATGCCCTTCAATAAAGTGAGGAATAATCACATAATGAGAATATGCTCCCACATGTCGAGCTAGTAATTTTTTAAAGATCGAAAAGTCATTATTATAGATATAAAAATCGATGGAAGCCTTATCGCCCAATATACCAGCAAATGCATCATAAATAATTTTCTTGTGCTCGCTCAGTTTGTTAAACAACAAAAATATCTTCAATTGCTTTTCAATATCGATGCTCTTGATAAAAAAGCCTTTGCCCGGCACGGAACCCAATACCCCATCACTTTTCAGTTTTCGATAAGACTTTTCAATCGTGTCGCGCGAGACCGCCAGTTCAAAACTCAATTCATTGATAGAAGGTATGGTATCATTTATTTTCAGATGTCCATCCAGCACAGCCTGCTTAATAGAGTCAGCCACCTGCAAATATTTTGGATTGGCAGAATAATCATCCATGTGAATGCACTGAAGAATTGAATTTCCTGAATCCTGCATAAGCTAAAAGTAAATAGAACCATTCAAACCCAAAAACCACCAGTCAAATTCAGACAGGATAGGGCATGACAGTTCAATGGCAAGAGGAAACTATCTTGCTTTGAATCAACAATCTGCCTGCAATGAAAAAAACATTCTATTTAGTGATCGCACTTCAATTCATAACTAATATCTCCATCGCACAGATTTCAAATGATGATTTGATGAAAGGATTTCAAAATCCACCGGAAGAAGCAAAACCACGCACCTGGTGGCATTGGATTGGCAGCAACATCACCAAAGAAGGAATTACCAAAGACCTGGAGTGGATGAAACGTGCCGGCATTGGTGGTTTTCAGGCTTTTGATGTAAGTCTTGGCATGGGACAAACCGTGGATAAAAAAATTGTTTTCATGACTCCGGAGTGGCTTGATGCCATTCGACATACCGCAGTCGAAGCAGAACGATTAGGTTTGGAAATGACGATGGTAACCTCTGCCGGCTGGAGTGAAACAGGTGGCCCATGGGTGAAGCCCGAAGAAGCAATTAAAAAAGTAGTATGGAGTGAATTGCAAATTAAAGGCGGAGAAAAGTTCTCGGGTAAACTCCCAGCGCCTCCATCCAATAACGGACCGATACGTAACCTAAGCAGACCGGATGGATTTGGGGCCGTCACGAATTCAAAACCAGATCCAACCCTTTATGCGGATTATAAAGTCATCGCCTTTCGCACCCCCAAAGACGAAGTGAAAATTGCTGATCTGAAACCAAAGGTAACATCCAACTCAGGCGATTTGGATGTAACTGCACTTTTCGATGATGATCTGACAACAAAAGTTACACTGACTATGCCAAAGTCAGCGTCTCATTCCTGGATACAGTTTGAATTTGAACAACCATTCCAGGCACGATCGCTCTCGCTTGCTACTGCAATTACGGGTACGTTTGGTAGCAAAGACATGACCACCGGTGTTGTGGAAGTGAGTGATGATGGAAAGAATTTTAAAACCATTCAGGCTTTGCCAGGCCCGCAGCATGACATTCGCGCTTTGCCGGTGCGAACCTACAGCTTCCCTGAAGTAACTGCTAAATACTTTCGAATTACATTTACTGGTGGTTCTGGCATCACCACGGTTGGTGATTTTGGATCAGCCGGATACTTTGGTCCAGCACCCAGTTCCTTTCATGTGACCGAAGCAAAATTTTTTAGTGACGCACGTGTGCACCGTTGGGAAGACAAAGCTCACTTCGCCCCCATGTTTGAATTGGAAGCATTGGCTACAAAACCTGTTTCCGAAGGTTCAACCATCACCAATGTAACTGATCTTACCGATAGAATGAAAACCGATGGCACACTTACGTGGGATGCACCAGCCGGCAACTGGACCATTTTAAGAATGGGTTATTCCTTAACGGGATCGAAGAATAGTCCGGCAGTACCAGCAGGTGTAGGATATGAAGTTGACAAGCTAAGCAAAAAACATCTTGAGTCTTATTATAAAGGCTATACCACTCCCATAGCGCAGGCATTGGGTTCGCTCTATGGCAAGCGTATGCAATACTGGCTCACGGATAGCTTTGAAGCCGATGCTCAAAACTGGACCGAAGAATTACCGCAGGAATTTTTAAAACGCAGAGGCTATGACATGACTGCTTATCTGCCTGTGTTGAGCGGGCGCATTGTAAAAAGTGCAGAAGTAAGTGATCGTTTCCTGTGGGATTTCAGAAGAACGATTGCCGATATGCTGGCAGAAAATCATTACAAAGCGTTGGGAGATATAGCCAGAGCAGAAGGAATAAAACTATATGGTGAGTCGGCTGGTATCTCATTACCTATCATGCAAGATGCCATGTTAAATAAAAAATACCTGGATATTCCGATGGCAGAATTCGGTATGACACAAGGATTAGGTTCAGCAGAAAGCAGCAGTTGGAAATCACCTCGCGATCTGGATGATGATCACGCTTATCGCGGAGCTGGTGATCGTCTGCACGCACATCAATCCGACATACGCGAGGCGGCCTCTGCATCACACATCTATGGAAAGAAATTTGTAGCTACCGAGTCCTGGACGGGTGGAGCCTTTGAGGCACCTGCTTCCATGAAACTGATTGGAGATTATTGGAATACGCAGGGTGTTAATCGTTTCATCTTCCATACCTCAACACATCAGCCATTGGATACCAAGCCCGGTAACTCGATGGTAGGTACACACATTCACCGAAATATTACCTGGGCCGAACAAGCCGCACCATTTGTTACCTATCTCTCCAGAAACAGTTTCATGTTACAGCAAGGAAATTTTGTTGCGGACATTGCTTACTATTTAGGGGAGGGCATTCCATCATCAGTTCCGTATTGGAAAAAAATAAAACCTGAACCACCTGTTGGATATGATTTTGATTTTTTAGGTACGGACATCTTACTGGATGATGCTTTAGTAAAGGACGGAAAGATTGTGTTACGGAGCGGCATGAGTTACGAAGTTCTGGTACTGCCCGAAACCCATGAGATGACTCTGCCTGTGTTGAAGAAGATCAAAGAATTAGTTTCTCAGGGAGCTACTATTGTGGGACCTAAACCTATTAAGTCACCAAGTCTTGCGGGCTATCCATCTATTGATCGTGAAGTTGCCTTAATGGCGAATGAGATCTGGGGTGATGCTGATGGTCAGTTAATTTTTCATCATAGTTATGAAAAAGGAAATGTGTATTGGGGAGCACCGTTGAATTCGGTATTGGCTGAGAAAAAAGTTTATAAAGATGTGGATTATACAAAACCTCACGTAAATACTTATTTGAGTTGGATACACCGCAGGACAAATGAAGCAGACATCTACTTTATCTCTAATCTGAGGAATCAGAAAGAAGAAGCAAAAATTCAATTTCGCATGAGCGGAAAAACTCCAGAACTATGGCATGGTGATACAGGAAAATCGGAAGAAGTGGAATATGTTATGGAAGGTGGTTTTACTACTGTATCGGTCACCTTAAATCCGGAGCAATCTGTTTTTATCGTATTCAGAAATCCTACATCGGTAACAGCGCAACAAATCGCAAAACCCGTCATCGTTACATTAGCCGACCTGACGGGATCATGGAACGTAAGCTTCCCTCCCAACCTGGGCGCTCCCGAAAAAATCACGCTGGATAAATTAATTTCACTTTCTGAACATTCTGAAGAGGGAGTAAAATATTTTGGTGGCACCGCAACGTATACTAAAGAGTTTACCACCTCAAAAGATTGGTTTAAACCACGGGCCAAATTCTTACTTGATCTCGGCAAGGTAAAAGATATTGCTGAGGTATCTGTCAATGGAAAATCGTTAGGCATTTTATGGAAACTGCCATACGAACTTGATATCACAAGTGCTTTGAAAACCGGTGCAAATAAAATTGAAATTAAAGTAACTAACCAATGGACTAATCGGATTACGGGAGATGCGATTAATCCGGGTAAAAAAGTATTGTCTGGAAGCGGTCTCCGGTTTGGTGGTGGCAACGATGCATTAATCGAATCGGGGTTAATAGGTCCTGTAATAGTGAGTCGGGTAGGCGATAACCAATCAAAATAAAAAGTTATCTTCGGTATCCTAAATCCAAAAGCTATGAATCGTTATTCCTTCATTCTCTTTATACTGGCAATTATTTCGTGCACTCCTGCACCAGAAAAAAAATTAAAAACCATTGTTAATGGCACGCCTGAATCTGCCGGATATTCATCTCAACGTTTAGCCCGGCTGGACAGTACGATGAATGATTGGGTGGATAAAGGTTGGATGAATGGAGCTGTAAGTTTAATTATCAGGAATGGAAAAATCGCCCACTACAAATCGTTTGGTTATAATGACCTCGAAACAAAAGCACCGCTGGATAAAGCTGGAATTTTCCGGATTGCTTCGCAAACCAAAGCGATAACAAGTGTTGCAGCAATGATCCTCTATGAAGAGGGAAAATTTTTATTGGAAGATCCCGTTTCAAAATATATACCTTCCTTCGCAAACATTCAGGTGCTCGACAAATTCAATGACAAAGACACTACCTATACAACCATTCCGGCCAAACGACAAATAACTATTCGCGATTTACTGACGCACACATCTGGAATTGGCTACGCACAAATCGGAAGCAAAGAAGCAAACTCGATCTACGCTAAAAATAATATAACAGGCGGGCTTGATGTATACGAAGGCACGCTTGCCGATGCGATGACGCGCTTAGGTACATTACCATTGATGCACCAACCCGGTGAGCGGTGGACCTATGGGTTAAATACAGATTTATTAGGTCGGCTTGTTGAGATATGGTCGGGAAAGACATTGGAAGAATTTTTTAACGAGCGCATCTTTAAACCGCTGGATATGAAGGATACATACTTCAATGTCCCTGAAGAAAAAGCAACCCGGGTGGTGAATTTTTTTATGGCAGACTCAACCGGATTGAAAAAGTTTGAAAAAGCCCTTGGTGGGGATCTGAACTTCCCACTTCGTAAAAAGTCTTATTTCTCGGGCGGTGGTGGTTTATCTTCCACCATTTATGACTATGCTGTTTTCCTTCAGATGTTGTTGAATGAAGGTGAGTATAATGGGGTGCGCCTATTATCAAGAAATACTGTGCGCATGATGACCATGAATCAGATCGGTGATTTGAATCTTGGAGATAATAAATTTGGTTTAGGCTTTGCCATAGTTTCCGAAAAAGGAAGTAGTATGATGCCGCATCAGATAGGCACCTATTCCTGGGGCGGAGCATTTTCAACCGGCTACTGGGTTGATCCTAAAGAAAATATGGTTGTGTTGATTTACCGACAAATGTGGGGTGCACACGATGCAGAGATAGACGCAAAGTTTAAAGTACTGGTTTATCAGGCCATCCATGATTAAAATAAGAAGTTGGAAATACCACCCTGTTCTTGTTCTATTACTTCTGGGCGCTTGCTCTGAAAAACAACATGATGAGCCCCTCACTATGTCAAAGCCGGAAGAGAACCGTTTTACAGCAGTTGTAGTTACACCACCGGGTTCTTTAAATGAGCCCATGGTATTTGAAGTACTGGAGGACGAGTCTGTTCTGATTATTGAACGAGGTGGCGCACTTAAGAAATGGGAGGCTGCTACTTCTACTATGAAAACCATTACACAAATTCCTGTCTTTACACATAGCGAACAAGGTTTGGTAGGCATGACCATCGATCCAAAGTTTTCTGTCAATCATTGGATCTACCTCTATTATGCCGATGCTTCAATCAGCAAATTTTTTCTCACCCGTTGGGAATTAATAAATGATTCCCTGATCGCATCCAGCAGGAAAGTTCTTCTGGAAGTTCCCAGCGATCGTGAAAACACCAGTCATACAGGAGGCGGCATGACGTGGGATGCCAAAGGGAATTTATATCTCACCATAGGCAACAACACGGGCAACTCATTATTCTCACAAACCGATGAACGCCCCGACCGGATTCAGTTTGATGACCAGCGGGGTGCTGCCAATACCAACGACTTGCGTGGAAAGATTTTAAGAATCCATCCGGAACCGGATGGCACCTACACCATCCCTGATGGAAACTTATTCCCGATAGGAAAGGAAAGAACTCGACCGGAGATTTATATCATGGGCAACCGAAACCCCTGGCGCGTGTCAGTCGATTCTAAAACCGGATTTTTATACTGGGGTGAAGTGGGTCCTGATGCAGACAGCGATTCTGAAAAAGGCCCGATGGGATATGATGAATTGAACCAGGCAAAACAACCCGGATTTTTCGGATGGCCCTATTTCATTGGAGAGAATCACGGGTATCCGATGTACGACTTCATCACGAATAACATAGGCCCGGTGCAAAACGTAGCAAACCCTGTTAACAAGTCGAGAAACAACACGGGTCTTACTGAATTACCTCCGGCACAACCGGCATTCATTTCCTATCCCTACAGGCCATCTGAAAAATTTCCACTGGTTGGATCCAGCTCGCGGTGTGCGATTGGTGGCCCCATCTTTCATCGAGCTGATTTTAAGAATCCTGTTCGGCCCTACCCTTCCTACTATGAAGGTAAATGGCTAGCTGCAGATTTGTCTCGATTCTGGATTATGGCTATTACAATAGATGAAGTAGGAAATTATGTTGGCATGGAAAAGTTTGCTCCTAACTACCATCCGCGACAGCCCATTGATATTAAGTTTGGTCCTACAGGCGATTTGTATGTTTTGGAATACGGAGGCAACACCGCCAACTCAGCTGTTGAATCGCAGTTGGTTCGCATCGAATACAATGCGGGCAATCGCAAGCCCGTGGTCCAACTAAACTCAGACAAGCGCGGTGGAAGTATTCCACTTAACGTTCACTTGTCATCTGAAGGAACGGTAGATTATGATGGTGATGACCTCAGCTATCGATGGAAAATTTCATCCGGAGAAACCTCTTTTGAATCGAAAGAAAAGAGTCCTCAGTTTACGTTGGATCAGGAAGGAATTTATACGGCCATGCTTACGGTTACAGATTCAAAGAATTTGTCCAATGCAGCATCGGTTCAAATCGTGGCAGGTAACGATCCTCCTCATGTCGAATTGGTAATAAGTGGAAATCAAAGTTTCTTTTTTGCCGAAGAAAGTAAAACGTATAAGACCCGGGTCATCGACAAGGAAGATGGTAGCCTTGAGGATAAAATAATAAAACCCGAAGAAGTTGCCATTAGCATGGATTACTTGTCAGAAGGATTTGATTATCCGGCCATCGCAGTCTCACAATCCGAGATTTCAAGATTCGCTGTCGCCCAGTCGTTGATGGCACAAAGTGATTGCCGCACATGTCATAACGAAAAGGAAAAAGGTGTTGGTCCATCCTTCTCACAAATTGCCGATCGGTATCGGCAAAATTCAAAGTCAACTGAAATCCTGATTGATAGAATTATTAATGGAAGCGCAGGTACCTGGAACCTGGAAACAGCAATGCCTGCTCATCCAACGATTACACCCGCCAATGCACAAGTAATTGTCAACTACATTCTGAATCACGAAATAAAAAGCGGATTACCTATAGCAGGTGAATTTAAATTCCAGGTTCCCCATCAAGACAAAGGAACTGGTTCGTATGTAATAAGGGCAGCCTATGCAGATAAAGGGAACAAGGGGTTGCCACCACTGGCCACCGAAACTGTATTGATTTTTAAAAGTCCAAAACTGATTCCTGTTAATGCAGAAATTCAGCAAGGCACTATTCGCGATCAGCTGGACGAATACACCTTCCTTACGGCAAGGCCAAATTCATTTATTGCATTTAAGAACCTTGATCTTACCGGAATCAAACTAATCTCCTTTCAGCCCAACTGGCATCTCTATGATATTTATAAAGGCGGAAAAATTGAAGTTAGGTTAGATGAGGAGAACGGAGAACTTGTTGGCGAAACGGAACTGATGCCAAAACAATTTAATGTACGCTATCGCGGAGCGTTTGCACCACCGCCCGGTAGCGCGGAAAAGGCAGTGCCTATCGATAAAACACTTCCCCCCTTGGATATGTCAAAATTCTTTGGCTCGGGATCGGACAAAAGTTCCTTTACTATTCCATCGGTCATCAACCTAAGCGAGATCAAAGGATTTCATACTATTTACTTCGTATTTAAAAACGATGCAGCAAAGCCTGAAGAATCACTATTTCCATTATCATCCATTGAAATGAAAAAATAGCATGTCATATAATAAAATCACTGGACTCATTTTGCTGATTGCTCTGATTGGAAATAAACTTATCGCACAAGAGAGAAAGAGTTATGTAAATAGTATTGGAATCGAGTTTGTAGAAATACAACCTGGCACGATGATCGTTGGAAAATTTCAGCCCACTACCACAAAGTTTGGCTTCATTGAACAATACATGACCAAAGAATCGGGCGATATGGGTATTCCCATACTGCCGGATAAAGATTATGAACTCTCCGAAGAACTCTCCAAAAAAGATGCTTCGCCTGGATTTAAAGCAACTATTAGTAAGTCTTACTACATAGGCAAGTTTGAAATAACCCAGGCGCAATGGAAAAAAGTAATGGGCACAAATCCTTCCTTCTTTCAGGGAAACAAAGTAACCGGAGACTCAGATCAATACCCGGTAGAAAGTGTAAGCTGGAAAGAGGCGAAGGCCTTCATCAAAAAACTTAATCAACTTGAAAAAGGAAAAGCCATCTATCGATTGCCTACTGAGTTTGAATGGGAATATGCGGCTAGAGCCGGAGCTACGGATGATATTGCGTGGAATGAAATAAATGCGACTGCGCAAATTGCAAAGCTGACTACGCAACCAGTAGGTGGAAAAAACCCAAATGCGTGGGGATTATATGATATGCTAGGTAATGTGTGGGAGTGGGTAGATGATTTTTATAATGAAAAAATGTTTGCCGATCCGGTTCCTGGTAAAAGAGGGAAAGAACATGTATTGAAAGGAGCTCCGTTTTATGGAGATGTAAAGAATGCAACGTATATGACGCATGCCGGTGGTCCGGGAAGTAACTATGATGTGGGGTTTAGGTTGGTGATGGAACTCAAGTAGGCAGTTGGCAATAAGCAGTGGGCAGGCAGAAATCAAAAGTCGAGGTGGGCGATAACCAGTGGCGAGCAACAAGAAACAAGAAACAAGTAACAAGTAACAAGTAATGAAATTTATACATCTATTAGCATTCAGTTTAATCAGTGCAATAAGTCATGCTCAGATTCCAGATGGATTCACACCACTCTTCAATGGAAAAAATTTAAAAGGCTGGCATGTGAGCCGAAGTACACATCAGGGCACGACTCCTAATTTTTACGTGGAGGAAGGAGCTATTGTTGCAAGTCAGCAGCCGTATGGGCAGGGTGGCTTGCTGATGACCAATCAAATCTTCCGGGACTTTGAATTATACCTCGAAATAAAAATTGATTCCTTTGCTAACGGTGGAATTTTCTTGCGCTCTAATGAAGGAGGCTCAGCCTATCAGATTGAGTTGGTACTTCCCGGTGGCACGGGTGATCTTGTGGGCGAACGAATCCCTGTGAGCGTGCCTGCTATAGCAAAAGATCGCGCTAACGTGTGGAAGGCTGGCGACTGGAACTCCTTTCGCATCAGAATGACCGGTGAAATACCACGCATTACCCTTTGGATCAACGGAGTGGAAATGTGGGATGTAACACAAACAAAAAATGACTTCATTGGCGGAGCAACCGAAGGCATGATTGCCTTGCAATGCCACTGGACGGCTGTGTACTCTCCGACAGCAAGCAAAGGTATGCCACTGAGTTCGTGGCGACCAGGAGCGACCCATCGCTATAGAAACATCGCGATCAAAAGATTATAAGTTACCATTAAAAATTCTACCTATGAAAAATCTTATCAGTTTACTTGCCTTTTTCTTGACGGTGATTGGAGGTTTTAGTCAGACTACGCTGAAAAATCCACTTACAGAAAATCAGAAAAATCCATTGGGTGTAGATGTCTCCCCACGCTTTAGCTGGCAATTGGTTTCGGAAAAACGAAATGTCATGCAAACGGCTTATGAAATCCGCGTAAGTGATGCACTGCCTTCACTCTCCAAAGCTAATGTATGGAGCAGCGGAAAAGTGAATTCAGATCAATCACTTTTTGTTCCTTACAGTGGCCAACCACTTCAATCCGGTAAAAAATATTTCTGGCAAGTGCGCGTATGGGATCATGCCGGAAAAACCACACCCTGGAGCGAAGCGAATTTTTGGCAAATGGGATTATTAAATGACTCCGACTGGAAAGCCAAATGGATACAACCCGGTTATAAAGAAGACACAATCAATCAGGCAAGTCCATACTTCAGAAAAACATTCAATACCACAAAGAAGGTTGCATCCGCTACTGCTTTTATTACTTCGTTAGGTGTGTATGAAGCATTCATTAATGGAAAGCGAGTTGGCGATGCTTTCCTTACTCCGGGCTGGACAAGCTACAATAAGCGTTTACAATATCAGCTGTATGATGTTACTTCTTTACTAACTTCAGGCACCAATGCGTTTGGCGTTGCTTTAGGCAGTGGTTGGTATCGCGGCTTTATCGGATTCTCCGGCCAGAAGAATTTTTATGGAAAAGATCTTGCTTTACGCGCTCAGATTGAAATAGCATATACAGACGGAACGAAGGAAACGATTACAACTGATGAGAGCTGGAAATCATCCACCGGATCTATTCTTACCTCCGAAATTTATCATGGTGAAACCATTGATGCCCGCAAAGAAAAAACCAAGTGGAATACTCCAACCTTTACTGACACCGACTGGCACGAGGTGAAAATAAAAACAAGTGATACCCCACCCCTCATTGCCACTTACAATGAACCGATTCGCAAAAAAGAAACTTTCAAATCAATAAAAACAATCACAACACCTAAAGGTGAGAAGGTGCTGGACTTTGGTCAAAATTTAGTAGGCTGGGTGCAGGTGAAGATAAAAGGAAATGCCGGTGATAAGATTACACTCTACCATGCTGAGGTATTAGATAAGGACGGAAATTTTTACACGGAAAATCTTCGTCCTGCCAAACAGAAAAATGAATACATCCTGAAAGGAAATGGCGAGGAATTTTTTGAACCTCATTTTACTTTCCAGGGATTTCGTTACGTCAAGATTGAAGATTACAAAGGTGAAATCAATCCTGAGAATTTCACCGCAGTTGCTTTGTATTCGGATATGCAACCAACCGGAACCTTTACCAGTTCGAATCAATTGATCAATCAGTTGCAACATAACATACAATGGGGCCAACGTGGAAACTTTTTAGACGTGCCCACCGATTGTCCGCAGCGCGATGAACGTTTAGGGTGGACAGGTGATGCACAGGCATTCGCACGAACTGCCACCTTTAATTATGATGTACATAATTTCTTTGCAAAATGGCTGAAAGATGTTGAAGCTGATCAGATTGATGGCAGCGTACCGTTTGTCGTACCCAATGTTTTGGGAAAGGGGGCCGCAGGATCGGCTGGCTGGGCCGATGCGGCAACGATCATCCCATGGAACATGTATCTCGCCTACGGAGACAAGCGGATCCTCGAAGATCAATACAATAGTATGAAAGCCTGGGTTGGTTTTATGGAACGTAACAGCACCAACTATTTATGGAATAAAGGCTTTCACTTTGGCGACTGGCTCTTCTATCGTCCGTTTGATGACAACGATGGCCGCTCGGCTGTAACCGATAAATATCTGATTGCACAATGTTTCTTTGCACATTCAACTGAATTGGTTATCAAGACCGCAAAAGTTTTGGGTAACCAAGATGATGTGGCAAAATATTCTGCGCTCCTGAAAAATGTGAAAGATGCTTTCATGAAAGAATACATGACTGCGAATGGAAGATTGGTGAGCAGTACACAGACAGCCTATGTGCTTGCATTGAACTTTGATATGCTTCCGGAGAATCTTCGTGCCTATGCGGCTGAGAAATTGGTTGAAAATATAAAAAGCTACGGCAATCATCTTACTACAGGTTTTCTTGGAACCCCTTATTTGTGTCACGTACTGACTCGATTTGGCTATGATGATGTAGCCTATACATTATTATTGCAGGAGACTTATCCTTCCTGGTTATATCCCGTGAAGATGGGTGCGACTACAATCTGGGAACGTTGGGATGGCATCAAACCGGATGGCACATTTCAAACTCCAGGCATGAACTCATTTAATCACTATGCCTATGGTGCCATTGGCGATTGGATGTACCGTGTTGTCACCGGTATTGACACCGAAGAATCCGCACCCGGTTATAAATCCATTGTGATTAAACCCCATCTTGATACAAGGTTGACTCAGGCCGCATCCAAATATATAACCGGATATGGATTAGTGAAATCTTCATGGAAGGCAGGCGAACAAACCATTGACTTTGATGTAGAAATTCCTGCGAATACCAAAGCAACAATCTTTATTCCTGCTGCTGCTGTTGAAAATATTTCCGAATCTGGCAAAGCACTTTCTACTGTAAAAGAAATTGCCGTGAAAGGAAAAGAGGGAAACTATATCAAAGTGGAAGTGGGTTCGGGGAAGTATAATTTTGTGGTGAAGAAATAATCCCCCACCCTGTCCTCGTACCTTGGGCACCCCTCTCCCCAGGGAGAGGGGCTGGCTTGTCAACCCAGCGAAAGCGTAGGTCGGGTGAGGGACTTAGCAACCATTAGCTGCATTTTGAACGCGCAACTAAAATGTTCGCCTATCATGCAATTTTCCTTCAATTTCATCTAAAGTCTTAATAATGTAAAGCTTAGATTACAACGTTTCCTTCAAGCAGCTAAAAACGACTGAAGAAATGCAGTACTGCAATTGAAGAATCCTGAAATCAACAAACTCAGACTTTTCTGGATTGCTATTGGTGGCGAAAAAGATATTGCCTATCAAAATGGCAAAAACGTATTGGCAATGTTTTATAAGCACGGAATCAAATACACAACCAACGACTATCCGGCTGGTCATACCTTTATTACCTGGCGACACAACTTGCTTGAGTTTGTACCACTTTTATTCAAATAATTTTTACACTATTAACAAATAGCCTGACCAAATTATTGCCAGGCTATAATCTACCAAAATTTCAGTGGATTAGTGTTTAATCAGTACCTGCTTTGTAATTAATCTATCTTTATCTATTATTCGAATGATATATAATCCATTAGGTAAGGTTGAAACATTGAATTCAATTTTTCCTTTTAAGAGCTTACCTTCAGCTACTACCTTCGAGCGATTATTGACAAGAGTTACCTCAATATTATCTGAGTTGCTTGGTAATTCTTCCTCCTCTAATTCTCTTTGAGTTTCTTCATCAACTATTGAAACTGACAAAGTCTCATTGCTTGGGTTAGGGCTCAAGGAATATCCATAACCACCTCCGCAATAGCCTTGTGTTACATATTTAATTGCTGGGCTTCCGGTTAAGCCACAGCGGTTAAGCACTCTAAGTATTACGGTCCCGAATGTAAAACTTGGACCTGCATAGGCTGTTAAGTAAGGCGTGCCTTGGCCCGATGCCGAAGAAAATCCGGACCAACCCCATTGATAATCCGTTATACCTGGAGTAATGAGTGTAGATAAATAAGAGGGTGTTGTGTTGGGGCACGTTGTTGAAGGCCCGGAAATTGAGAATTGACTACTACTAAACGGACCCACCTGCGTTTGAATGTATACATAATTAGATGGATTACAAACACCATTATTCCTATTTACTCGTGCCGCTATATATGCAGACCCAAATGAACCAGAGTTTGCTGAAACTGTAACTTGATTAGTAGTAGTGTGTAATGGTGAAGATGATGATGTTGCCACCCCATCTATAAGTAATCCACCGGTTGCATACCAATCAAACCCATAATTAGTCGGATAATCAGGTTGGGTACAGGTAAATGTCCACGATTCGCCCGAACAGATTTCAGTTTGATTGCTGCTTTTGGTTAATGTCGGATTTGAAATGGTATTGATGAAGTTAATATTAAATGATCGTTGAATTACTCCACCTGTACTCAAATTAATTGTAACTGCAAGCGTACCTCCATTATCTCCGTTTGGAGTAAGTGTAATGCTATTTGTAGTCGAACTGCCTGACCATCCGGAAGGATTTGTCCATGTGTAACCCGTTGCACAGGGTAGTGAGGTAGCGGTAAATGTAAAGGGATCCGTCAGTCCACACCGGGCACCAACAAAGCCTGAAGGAGGAGAAATAGAAACCGGAGGTGTGCGAGTAATCGTTATGTTTTTTTGATTTGAAAGTGATGTTTGGGAACAAGATAATTGAACTGAACCCCGTACGGTAATCGTGCCGCCATTGGCACTGGTAGGTTCCAATGAAATTGAATTTGAAGTAAGTGCAAGTGTGATGGGTCCGTTATTGCTGGTGCCGGTTTGCTTCCAACCAGTTGGTATAAACCAAAGGTACCGATCTACTTCCTTAAGTGGAGGTTGATTAGTTCCGCCAGTTTGTTGAATAAACATTTGATCAACACATACATTAATGGAGCTAGTGCTGCAAAATGGAACATCAATGTTAGATACATTACAGGTGGCGTTCGTAAAATTTTGACCTGCCACACTCATACGGGTATAAGTTACGGTGCCACTGGTTCGGTTATTTTCACTTCGGATACTACAGTTACTGGTCGTTACTGACAACGTTCCTGTACCTGGTGAATCATTCCAATTTACAAAAATAGGGTTACCAACACTTATATTATTTTGGAACGATCCACCCGTAATAGACCATGTATAGGTACAGGTGCCTGCACCACCAGCTGTATATGAAATTAAGCCAGAAGGGCACTGAGCACTGCCAAGAGGACCCGGTGATATTGTTAGTGTTTGTCCCATCAATGAGGATAATCCAACCAAAAAGGTAAACTGAAGCGAGAAAATAATAAAGTAAATAAGCTTTTTCATAATCAAATTATTTAAAGTTTTCGAAACGTGATGAATAACGTGAGACCTGATAAGCAAAAACTAATACTATTGAATTATTTCTCAAACTAGAGACATGAGGTTGATTTATATCTAGTAATCCAAGATTATAAGAAAGGTTAATTGTTACTAATCTTTTCTTGAATGCAATCGAATAAGCGACAGTTGACGTTAAACCCATATCGTAACTTTTATATAACTCATTTGTTAATAATCTTCTTCGGTAAATTGAAGCTAAAGAACCATTTATATAAGTTTCTTGATGAATCTTTGAGTTTATTAAATAAGCAAAGTAGGGCCCACAGCCAAGCGAAATGCGAGTAATAGGAACATGGTAGATACCTAACGAAGAGACACTAACATAATTAAGTGTCAAATCAAATATTGAGTTTGACGGTCTGGCATACCCGGAATCCATATTTACGCCACCTAGTGCTTGCCTGAACCCTTTGATTTCGTAAAGAAAATTCACTTTGATAGAAAATTTAGAATTGAAATCGTGTTCAAGACCAATTCCTGTAGAAAAACCCAGTTTCCCGTCCTGCACATAATCATCTGATCTTCCAAACACAAAACTCGGTCCCGCCAATAACTCTACACTAGTTATTAGCCGTTTAGGATAATATTGCTTCAACTCGTCCTGAGAAACTTTATCAGGCTGAGCCCAGCAAGCAAAACTGATTGCATAAAAGAGAACAAAAACCAATACGAAAATCCCTTGGCTCTTTACTACTTTTTGGCCTAACCCGTTATAAACTTTGATTATCATACATTCAAATTTAAAGTGTGAGTACCTATTTATTTAAGTAGTATTATAACATCACTAGGAAATGTAATATTTACTTACTTTTGAAGTAGCTGATCAAACTAATTCTTGCAAAAACCAAAAAAAAAAAAAAAAGAATTTTACGATTTGAGAATTGAAATAGAGATGTAAGTTTTTATAGCAAATTATAAAAACATAAATTGAAAAGTTATTGAAGACATTTTTAATCACATTCTATTGCAAATTTCATGAAATATTATATCTTGGTTTTATCCCTTGTTACTCATTGGGCTATAGCCCAGAAAGAAATCTCACTTTACTCGGGCGAAATCCCAAATTCAATCACACCGACAACAACGATTGATACCTCCGTTATTCATGGAATAGGACCAAACAAAATTGACATCCTTCGCGGGGTAATAAAACCTACGCTATTTCTTTACTTGCCTGATCCCGCCAAAGCCACTGGCTCAGCGGTCATCATTTGTCCCGGTGGTGGCTATCAGATTCTCGCGATGAGCCATGAAGGCTATGATATTGCTAAGCGATTGAACGAGGAAGGTATCGCTGCTTTTGTTCTAAAGTATCGCCTTCCCCGTAAGGAAACCATGAAAGATAAAAGTATCGGCCCTCTACAAGACGCTCAACGTGCCATTCAGATAGTGAGAGAAAATGCAAAGCAATGGAATATCAATCCCAATAAAATCGGCATCATGGGTTCTTCCGCAGGCGGTCATCTTGCATCAACGGCAGGAACTCATTTTCAAACGGCTCAGATTGATAATCCAAACAACACGAGTCTTCGCCCAGACTTCATGATTTTAAACTATCCAGTGATTAGTTTTTCAGATAGTCTTACACACAATGGTTCGCGCATCAACCTGATTGGTGGCAATACATCTTCCCCCGTGATTAAGGGCTCAACGAAATACAAAGAACTTGGTATGAGGGAAGAAGATGTTATCAACTATTCCAACGAGTTGCAGGTAAACTCAAAAACTCCACCCACTTTTATTACTGCGCCTCTAACCGATAAAGCAGTTCCTGTGGGAAACACTTTTGCCTTCATTGCCGCATTGCAACAAAACAAGGTTCCGGTAGAAACTTTTATATATTCATCCGGAGAGCATGGATATGGTATGATTAATCCAACCACAAAAGAACAATGGATAGATGCTTGCTTGCGTTGGATAAAGAAAAATTTTGATCAACCTCCTATGGACTGGGCAAATATGAAACGATTTCAGGAAGACAATAAAAAGGTTGGCTTACCCAAAGTCAATGAAAACCGTGTGGTGTTTATGGGTAATTCCATCACCGAAGGCTGGAGTAATTTGGATCCCTCATTCTTTGAAGGCAAACCCTACTTCAATCGTGGCATCAGTGGACAAACGACACCCCAGATGGTGTTACGTTTCAAACAAGATGTAGTTGATTTAAAACCAAAAGTGGTGGTCATCCTTGCGGGCATTAATGACATTGCTGGCAACACCGGGCCGATGACACTTGAGCAAACTCACGATAACCTTATTGCTATGGCACAACTTGCCAAAGCGAATAATATCAAAGTCGTGCTATCGTCAGTAATTCCTGCGTATGATTTTCCGTGGCGACCTGGCATGGAACCTGCCGCAAAAGTAGTTGCCTTAAATAAAATGATAAAAGAGTATGCCGATAAAAACAAAATCGTATACCTCGATTATTTTTCATCCATGGCCGATGAACGAAATGGATTGAAAAAGGAATTGGGTGATGATGGCGTGCATCCCAATCTGGAAGGATACAAGGTGATGGCACCCTTAGTGGAGAAAGCAATCGAGGAGGCGCTGAAACAAAAATAAAAAAAGCATAATCTAAGTCGATCATGTATCATGGATGGACATAGAACTAAAAACATTCAAAAACCTCTCGTTGCAAGAACCGGCAACGCCTAAACGAATTTGCAAATGGCTGCTTGCGTCTCCGCGGTAAATACAAGACTGTCTACGTTCTCTTTTTGCTCACATTTACACTTTCTACAAAGTACATCTCCATTTCTCCTTTTCCTTTCACCTCCACTTTCCCGCGGCTTTCAAATTCAAAGTCAGGCAAATCTTTCACTAATTCATAGGTGGATTGACTAATGTTTACTTTCCCGGGTACACTCAAACTTTCCACCCGATTGGCCGTGTTTACGGTATCGCCCCAAATATCGTATTGGAATTTTCGGATACCCACAATACCGGCCACCACCGGTCCAGTATGAATGCCAATTCTCAATTCAAAGGGAATTTCAACTTTCGCCTCCTTTTCTTTTTTTCTTGCAATCATAAAGTCCCGCATTTCAAAAGCTGCGCGGAGCATATCCACAGCATGCGTATAGTTGGAAACAGGTAACCCGCTAACACAGAGGTAAGCATCTCCGATGGTCTTTATTTTCTCGACTCTATACTTATTTATGATGTTGTCAAAGGCGCTAAAACAATAATGGATTTCATCGACCAGCAATTCCGCACTCATTCGTTTACTCTTCTCTGTGAAGCCTGCAAAATCGGTGAACATAACGGTAACCATGGTAAAGGCTTTGGCTCTCGTATCGCCTTTGATTTTAAGTTCTTCCGCCACATCGCGAGGAAGGATATTCAATAGCAAGTCCTCGGATATACGCTTTTCAACTTTGATCGTATCCACAAACCAGGCGCAGGTTACAAAAATTACGGTATAGGAAGTAACAAGGTTCATCGTGTAAAATAGTGTAATAGTACCCGCGGGTACTTCCAACGGATAGCCATATAACTTAGGCTCATACAATACGGTAATTAAAATACAGATAACGAATATGACCATGTAGAGAACTGCATACCGTGCCCTGGTAAAGATGAGCATACCCAGTGGAGTAAGGAAAGCCCATGCGATAATCATTCCGCTTCCGTGCAAACTACCTATCGCCCACTGGCAGGTGACGGGAACAATGATGGTGCCTAGAAAAACAGAATGAATCAGGAGGTGATGGTTTTTAACGATGTGAGAAACAATGATCATGATTAAAACCATGATACCAAACAGCCCGGCCGCCACAGTAGGAATTGACCAGCCAAAAATGAGATACCACATCAGCCACCACGCCACGCCACAGAGAAACAAGAATGAGCAGATCGTTACCAGTAATTTCTTTTGGAATACCAGATCAGGTGAATCAGTTTCATCATGGGCATAAATTTTGGCAAGCTCGAACATACAGTTAACTAATTTTTAAGATTCCTACTCACAACTCATAGATTTTTCAATATTTTCTGTAAGTTTCAACTAGATAAGACATTCATAATAGTTGGCACAATTAGATTCTTGCGAGAATGAATGGCTAATAGTAAGCGGATTTCCTCTATTTATCAAATTTAATCACTAAAAACTATGAGCGATAACCCTAAAGATCAGCTTAGAATTAGTTTGCCAAAGGAACAAGCCCGGCAACTAACTACCACGCAAAAGACACGGCCAATGATGGAATCCATTTCCTCACGAAGCCTTTTAAAAGTTTTACCATGGGTTAATGTTGTTGGTGGCTTCTATCGGGTTAACAGAAGGAGAATTCTAGAAATTCGGCCAGGTCTTGTTACGTTCAGATCTGAAAATGGAAACCCTAAAATTCATTCACCTTCGCTAAACCAGATTCCTGTTTTACGTGATATTACTGAAGAGACTTTGCTAAATCGAATTTCAGCCAAAGCCATTAAGGTAGATTTTAAAAGAGATGCAGACATTACTGGGAAAGCAAAAAAATCGACCAATCTTTATATTATTGCTAGCGGTAAGGTTACCATAGTAGAAGCTGGGGTTTATCATTATGATAATGCGCTCGTTACGCTTGGTGCAGGCCAATACTTTACTGAATTTGGAGTTTCAAAGGGTAAAAAGAAACTGCAAGAATATAGCGCCATAGCAAAAACTGCCGTAACGATTTTTAAGATAGCTTTGGATGATATCAAAGCCATTTTAAAAAGTTCGCCCGCTCATAAAGATCATCTGGAAACTCACTTCAAATACCTGGAAGAGTTAGATAATTTAACTAACCGTAAAGGTGAAGCCATTGTTAAAATGTTTTCAGGACTTCATGATTCCGAGCCACCTATTCCTACAACCTACGTGGCGTATGATGATGATCCAAGAGAATATGAACTGTATAGCAGTCAAACTATCTTAAAGATTCATTCGAAAGTGGCCGACTTGCATAATAATCCTTATAATCAAACTCAGGAACAAATAAGATTGACAATTGAAGAACTACGGGAGATGCAAGAACACGAAATGATTAATAATGAAAATTTTGGCTTGCTTCATAGTGCCGACTTTAACCAACGTATTCACACCAAAACCGGTCCGCCTACCCCGGATGATCTGGATGAATTGATTTCAAAACGTAGAAAAACGAAATATTTATTTGCCCACCCCAAAGCCATTGCAGCATTTTTGCGCGAATGTACGAAGCGAGGCATATATCCGGATACTGTAGAGATGGATGGAAGAGAAGTGGTCGCCTGGCGAGGGTGTCCTATCCTGACATGTAATAAAATTCCAATTGTTAACGGCATGACTTCAATAATTGCCATGCGGGTGGGTGAAGAAGATCAGGGCGTTGTGGGGCTCTATCAAATGGCACTGCCTGATGAAGTTGAGCCAAGCCTATCCGTTAGATTCATGTCTATTGACGAAAAAGCAATTATCTCGTACCTGATTACGAATTATTACTCCTTAGCGGTATTAGTTTCCGATGCTCTTGGTATTCTCGAGAATGTTGAAGTGGGTGTTCATGAAAGTTAATCTTTGCGATGCCTAGCTCGGTGAATATACCTGATCTGATTAACCGTGTCCTTAGTTCTGGTCCTACAGGACTTGGAACCAAGACAACTAATATAGCGGCTATCCTCAATCGACCGGACCAAGAATCTGATACTGAACTAAGGCATCGGGAACCTTACCGCGACAATGTAGCACTCGGAGAAGAACTAAATAGTAGGTTGATTACGTGGGCAGAAAGTATCAGGCTTTATGAAGGGCATATTGACTATCTGAGAAAATGTAATTTCGGCCGTTACGTTATGCTAACCTATGCGTTCTCGGAAGATCGCGAACGCCTCTTCATGGCAGGACAAGCCATGCTTGCCCTTTTTGGATTGGACGATTATTTCGTTGATGACAAACGGGCTGGTTCTACCTTGGATATGGTGGGTAGGAACCTATCGCTATGTATGTCAGCGATCGACCAACCCTACCTTACGCCAAAATATGATGCCGCCACCAACAAAGGTCTCAGTGAACATGCCGTCCATATAGCCTTGCGTGAGTACATAGCCAAGACAGCAAAATATGGTACTCCCCAGCAGGTAGCCAGGGTTCGCCATGAAGACATGTGCTTATTTGTGGCCATGTGCCAGGAGTCCAGTTGGCGGGTCAATAAGATGATCGCCCCGGTCTGGGAATACCTCGGAGGCCGGCAAATGAATGGTTTTACCCCTTGCTTGACCATGATTGATATTGTAGATGGATATGAACTGCCGCACAACATCTACTCCATGCCCAACGTCCGAAAAGTAGTGAAGCTTGCTGGTTTAATATGTGTGATGGTTAACGACCTGGTCTCTACGGAAAAGGAAGAAGAGGCGGGTGTACACCAGTTTGGTATCCGGGAGGCCATCCAGAAAGAGGAAGGATGCAGTTTCCAGGAAGCACATAAAATGGGTGTTCGGTTGCATAATGATTTGCTAAGGATATTTGAAAATGAGGCGAGTGAGTTGATGGTATATGCCACCCCTGAACTCCGCAGGTACCTGATTGGTCTGGAAGCCTGGATAGCCGGCAGCCATTTGTGGCACACCAGTAGCGAAAGGTACAGCAGCAATTGAAAAGAGTCCTTTCTTCATCCCTCCTCCTTCAAACCCTTGCCGATGTCTTTAAACGAAAGTAAGGTTACCAGCCTAACTTCAACCCTTGCTTCAGCGCCCTGGCATATTTCTTCTTATCAAAACGATACAAGAAAGGTGCCTTATGAGCACCACCTGTTTTGCGTTCCTTTAACCGTTCTAAAATTCCAATCGCCAGCATTCGCTTTTGAAAATTCCTGCGATCCAGTTCATCATCCAGAATGGTTTCATACAATCGTTGCAACTCGGGCATCGTAAATTTCTCTGGTAAGAGATTATATCCAACAGGATGATCATTCAAATCCAGGCGTAGGGATTCAAGTGCTTTATCCATAATTAGTTTATGATCGTAAATCAGGGCTGGAACTTTATCGATATCCCACCACCGGCATTCATTACTCAGGATATCCGGTTGTGGATTTACTTTCGAAAATTCTACGAGGGCATAATAGCCAATGGAAATGAATCGTTTGTTTATCCAGCTCTTAGTGTCAGGAAGTTTCTTTCCCTTTTCTCGTTTAGGATCTCCAAACGTGTGGAATTGTTGAAGGTAAATATTATCGAGTCCGGTGCGTTCTTGCAAAATCCGTATGGCCGAATCATCCACCGACTCATCATGCTTCACAAAGCCGCCCGGCAAACACCAGGGGCCATCCCTCCATTTAAGCAAGAGTACCTTGAGTTGGTCTTCGTGAAAGCCGAATATCACACAATCCACTGAGATGTGGGGTAGAAATATCTGATCGCCCCGATTATAAAAGTCCTTTAAAAGCTTCGAATCCATAGTATTTATTCAACCTGCCACTATCCACTAAGGAATCGGTCGAATTCTTTTGGCAATCTATAGAGTCTTCTTGAAAAGTCAATGCAAAATCAATACTATTGTGTGTTTTTTACACATTGAAAAATCATCTCTTTTTGGTATGAAAAAAGTATTCAAAGCACTCCTCTACATTGTATTGACATTGGTAGTCTTAATTATTGGTGGGTTTCTTTACTTGTATATTTCTTCCAGTAGTACATCTAAAAATAATATGACTGAACTGGGTCCTGAAGCTCCTACCCTGTTGATTGACAGCCAACCGTATCGTGATCTCAATAAAAACGGAAAACTCGATGTCTACGAAGACTATCGTCAACCCGTAGAAGCGAGAGTAAATGACCTGCTTAGTCAAATGAACATCGAAGAAAAAGCAGGTCTCATGTTCATCACCATGACCGCCATTGGTAATGTGGGTGAACTCAGCGAAACAAAAACCATCACGAATCCATACGGGCTTCCCTTCGAATCCAATTCGACCCTGGTCGTAAAAAAGAAAATGAATCACGTTAACACGCTTCAATCTCCTGAACCCAAAGCGTTGGTGATATGGAATAACAACATCCAGAAATTAGCAGAGCGCACGCGGCTGGGTATTCCGGTTACACACGCTACTGACCCAAGACATGGTGTACCCAATGCACCCGGTGCAAGTATCTTTACGCCTTACTTTTCCAAGTGGTGCTCTTATCCGGGTTTTGCCGCCATCGGTGATACGGTGTTGATGCGCGAGTTTGGTGATATCGCGCGACAAGAATATTTAGCAGTAGGCTATCGCCTTACTTTATCACCCATGGCAGACCTTGCGACTGAACCACGCTGGTGGCGAACTAATGGAACCTTTGGTGAAGACGCAGAAATGTCAGCAAAACTTACCAAGGCCTATATCGTAGGTTTTCAGGGTGATAGCATCACTAACCAAAGTGTTGAGTGTATGGTAAAACATTTTAGTGGCGGTGGCCCGCAGGAAGATGGAATAGATTCTCACTTCCCTCCTGGCAGACAATCTTATCCGGGAAATAACTTCGATTATCATTTGATTCCCTTTGAGAAGGGAGCATTTCCGGCCAACGTTGCACAAGTCATGCCCTACTATGGAATACCTGTTGGGCAGACCAGTGAAGATGTCGGGTTTAGTTACAACAAAGAGATCATCACGGGAATGCTAAGAGAGAAATATCATTTCGATGGCATTGTATGTACCGATTGGGGACTCGTTACTGATCAGAATATTCTTTGGATGGAAGGCAAACCTGCCTCGGCACATGGTGTGGAACATCTCACGGAAATTGAACGCGTGAAAAAAATTATTGATGCCGGTTGCGATATGTTTGGTGGCGAAGCTATTCCCGATTTAGTAGTTGAATTGGTGAAGTCAGGCCAAATCAGTGAAGAGAGAATTAACATTTCCGCCAAGCGAATTTTGAGAGAGAAATTTAAACTCGGGCTGTTTGACAATCCCTACCTTACGGAAGAAGGCATTTCAGTTTTTGAGAATGAGCTGTTCGAGGAAAAAGGTCGTGAATCACAACGCAGGTCTCTCGTACTGTTGAAAAATGAAAATAACATTCTTCCGTTAGCAAAAACCACAAAAGTTTACCTGCAAGGATTTAATGAAGAAGAGTCAAAGAAGTGTGCAGGGGCAACAACTGAAATAAAGAATGCCGATGTAATTATTCTAAAACTGAATGCTCCTTATGATCCTGATGCAGCGCGATATTTAGTCGAGAAAATATTTCATCAGGGCAGCCTGGAATTTTCACCGAAAGAAAAGGATGAACTACTAAAACTGATTCAAACAAAACCTACCATTACGGTGATGAATCTGGAACGTCCTGCTGTGTTTCCAGAAATCAATGCAGCCAGCAAAGCTGTGATTGGAGATTTCAGCAGCCAGGATGACATCATACTGGATTTGATCTTTGGCCAATTCACACCCACCGGCAAACTTCCTTTTGAGTTACCTTCTTCAATGGAAGCAGTCTTAAATCAATATGAAGATATGCCGTACGATTCGAAAGATCCTCTTTATCCATACGGATTCGGGCTTACCTACAACGAAAAAATAAATACTAATCGCTAACCAATCATGATAAATCAACTCAAACAAATTTCTCTGCTGGCCCTAATATTTGGCCTGTTAGTTAGCTGCGGCCCCAAGTGGACCGAGACAGAATCGGATGGCATCAAAACGGTAACCAATGAAGGTGGCAAGGTACTTGGGTATTCCACAACATCCGGTGTTACCATTCTCACGGTCGATCGCTTAGGATTCAAAGACCTTAACAAAAACGCACAGCTTGATAAGTATGAAGACTGGCGTCTAACTGCGGATGAAAGAGCGAAGGATCTTGCTTCAAAAATGAGTGTAGAGCAAATTGCGGGGCTGATGTTGTACAGCCGTCACCAATCCATACCTGCAGCAAGTCGTGGCTTTATGGCTGCCAGTTACGGTGGTAAAGATTTCAAAGAAAGCGGGGCGAAGGCATGGGATTTATCAGACCAGCAAAAAGAATTTCTTACCACCGACAACCTGCGTCACGTACTCATTACTTCTGTGGAAAGTCCGGAGGTTTCTGCGAAGTGGAATAACAATGCACAAGCATTAGTGGAAGGAATTGGTCTAGGTATTCCCGCCAATAACAGTTCAGACCCACGTCATGGCACCAACTCGAGCGAAGAATATAATGAGGGTGCCGGTGGAAATATTTCGATGTGGCCAAGTTCACTGGGATTAGCTGCGACTTTCAATCCACAACTGGTAGAAACTTTCGGAAGTATTGCTGGAAAAGAGTATCGTGCCTTGGGAATTGCTACCGCACTCTCACCACAAGTTGACATCTCAACGGACCCGCGTTGGTATCGCACCAGCGGAACATTTGGGGAAGACCCTGCGCTCTCTACGGATATTGGTCGTGCTTACATCGATGGATTTCAAACTTCAACAGGCGACAAAGAAATTGCGGATGGCTGGGGATATGAGAGTGTGAATGCCATGGTGAAACATTGGCCAGGTGGTGGATCGGGTGAAGGTGGCCGCGATGCACATTATGGCGTGGGGAAATATGCGGTGTATCCGGGAAATAATTTTGCTATGCACATGATCCCTTTCACGGAAGGAGCATTTAAGCTAAAAGGAAAAACCGGAATGGCTTCGGCTGTGATGCCTTACTATACGATCTCCTATAATCAGGATACCAAAAACAATGAGAACGTTGGGAACGCATACAACAAATACATCATTCAGGATTTGTTGCGCGATAAATATAACTATGATGGCGTAGTGTGTACGGATTGGTTAGTAACAGGTGATGAAACCACGATTGATGTATTTCTCACCGGTAAATCATGGGGCGTAGAAAGTCTAACAGTTGCTGAACGACATTACAAAGTACTGATGGCAGGTGTTGATCAGTTTGGCGGCAACAATGATATGAAACCGGTGATTGAAGCATACAACATGGGCGTGAAAGAACATGGTGAAGAATTTATGCGAGCTCGTTTTGAGCAGTCAGCCGTGCGTTTGTTAAAAAATATTTTTAGAACCGGGCTATTTGAAAATCCTTACTTGAATGTGGAGGAAACAAAAGCAACCGTAGGTAAACCTGAATACATGAAGGCGGGTTATGATGCCCAATTAAAATCTGTAGTTCTTTTAAAAAACAAAGCCAACACATTACCCCTGGAAAAAAATAAAACTGTTTACATACCCAAGAAATTTACTCCGGCAGGAAGAAATTTCCTGGGGATGGAGATTCCTGAGAAGCTGGAATATCCGGTAAGCATCGATATTGTTAAAAAATATTTCAATGTAACAGAGAAGCCGGAAGAAGCAGATTTTGCCTTGGTATTTGTTAGCAGTCCGAATTCCGGAATTGGTTACAGCAGTGAGGAAGCAAAGAAAGGCAGCAATGGTTATGTGCCCATCTCCTTGCAGTATGGTGAATATACTGCTAAAGAAGCCCGCGAAGTAAGTATAGCAGGTGGCGATCCCTTGGAAAAAACAACTAACCGCAGTTATAAAAACAAAAAGAACAAAGCCATTAATATCACCGACCTGGGCATGATTAATGATACCTACAAAAAAATGAAAGGCAAACCCGTCATTGTTTCCATCAACCTGAACACACCGATGATATTTTCTGAATTTGAAAAAAATGTAAATGGAATTTTAGTTCATTTTGGCGTGCAGGATCAGGCGTTGCTGGACATCCTTACGGGAGCAAGTGAGCCTTCTGCCCTACTGCCTCTACAAATGCCGGCCAACATGGAAACAGTAGAAAAACAATTTGAAGATGTACCGCATGATCTGGAGTGCTATGTGGATGACCAGGGTAATAAATATGATTTCGCCTTTGGTCTGAATTGGAAGGGTGTAATCAATGATGAACGGACAGTGAAGTATAAAAAATAAAAGGTAAATTTAATTCTTGTCAGTCTGAGCTGGATGAAGGCTAGATAAAACCTATCATAAATAAAATATTAAAAATATGATCAACCGCAGAAAATTTATTCAAAACACAGGTGCATTAGCGTTGGGTGGATTAGCAATCACTCAGACTACATCGGCAATGTCAGCATTCAGTAAAATAAGTATTGCTTTACCTAAGACATACGGAGTTCAATTATACACCGTAACGAACGCGATGGATACTGACCTGGATGCAACCTTAAAACGTGTTGCCGAAATTGGTTATACCGATTTAGAAACTGCCTTCAGTCGCAAAGGCGGATTCTACGGATTAAAGCCAAAAGAATTTGCTGACAAAGCGAAAGGATATGGACTTGCATGGAGAGCACATCATATCGGTGGTGCACCCTTCAGAATGCCAGCCAATGCTCAACCACGCCTGGATGCGAATGGCAATCCCATCGTGTTGCCCAAAATGTTAAACCTGCGCGATAACTATCAGGAAGCAGTGGACTTAGCGGCAGAAGGCGGAGTGAAATTTTTAGTTTGTGCCAGCACGCCCATTGATACGTTGGATGATATAAAACTATCCATCGAAACATTTAATAAGACTGGAGAAGCATGCAAGAAAGCAGGAATCGGTTTTGCCTTTCACAATCACACCAAAGAGTTTGACCGTATCGGAGGCAAAGTTCCTTACGAAATGTTTTTATCAGAAGTACCTGCCGACCTGATGAAGATGGAGTTGGATTTAGGCTGGGCCACCAAAGCCGGTACTGATCCGCTTGAATTATTCAAGAAACATCCTGGAAGATTTCCACTATGGCATGTGAAGGACCTTGACCGTGTTACCCAGAGGCCTGTAGAAATTGGCAAAGGTTACGTAGACCTGAAGCGAATCTTCGAGGCAGCCGATGCCTCTGGAGTACAGCATTTCTTTGTGGAGCAGGATGCCGCTCCCCAGCCAATGGAAAATATCGCCACCAGCTTTAAAAATCTGAAAGCGCTGATTGGGTAAAGGCGTGAGACCACTCAAAGCGGTAAGACGCCTCCCATTAAAAAATCAGCCGGAATCCCCGGCTGATTTTATTTTACACCATGATGGTACAGGATGGCCGGAAGGCTTTATCTCCCTATCTTTCATTCACTTTAAATTCTACCTCATGCAAATAATCCTCGGTGTTATTTTCCATTTTATTGGGGGCTTTGCGTCCGGCAGTTTTTACATGCCTTTCAAAAAAGTGAAAGGCTGGGCGTGGGAAAGTTATTGGATCATCGGTGGAATATTTTCATGGTTGATTGTTCCTCCCCTGGCTGCCTGGTTAACGCTTCCCGGATTTTCAGACATCATCCGAAATGCATCGACATCATCCATTCAATACACGGTTCTCTTCGGAGTCCTATGGGGTATTGGCGGTCTTACCTATGGATTAGGTGTGCGCTATCTTGGAATGTCATTAGGGAATTCAGTGGTATTGGGTTTTTGCTCTGCCTTTGGTGCGATTGTACCCTCCATATACTATGCGGTTGTTCCCACCGAAGGAAAAACAAGCATTATTGAAATGATGACAAATACCTGGGGTCAGGTGGTGTTGCTTGGTGTGGCACTTTGTCTTCTGGGAATCTACATCAGTGGTCGCGCAGGTGTCATGAAAGAAAAAGAATTGCCCGAAGAGGACAAGAAAAAAAGTGTGGCTGAATTTAGTCTCATGAAAGGGCTTGCTGTTGCCATCGCATCGGGAATCCTGAGTTCATGTTTTAATTTTGGTATCGAAGCTGGCAAACCTATGGCGGATACAGCCGTGAGCATGGGATTGAATCCATTGTTTCAAAATAACGTGACGTACGTAGTTTTACTTTGGGGCGGACTCACCACCAATTTTATCTGGTGCATGATTCTAAATGCACGCAACAATACTTATGGTGACTACACCAACAAAAAAAGTCCACTTACAAAAAATTATATATTCTCTGCGTTGGCAGGCACCACCTGGTTCATGCAATTCTTCTTTTACGGAATGGGCGAAAGTAAACTAGGCAACGGAGCCAGTTCATGGATTCTTCACATGGCCTTCATTATCCTCATCGCCAACGGCTGGGGAATCTATTTGAAAGAATGGAAAGGGGTAAGTAAGAAAACAAAAACCACCATCATACTGGGAATCTCAACCATCATTCTCTCGGTATTGGTAGTGGGATATGGTAATGCAATAAAATAAAAACTCATCACGAGCCCCTCTCCATTGGGAGAGGGGTTGGGGTGAGGGATCAAACACAATAACAAAATGACAACTACAACAAATTTCAAACACGTAAGCTACCTCTGGGATGAATCCAAAGCCGCACAACTAAAAGGTGACGAGGTGGGACTTTTAATTTATCGGTCCAATTTATTAGGTGCCGATTTACGACTCACAAACTATGGAGGCGGCAACACTTCCTGTAAAGCCATGGCGAGCGATCCCATTACAGGAAAAGAAACAGAAGTGATGTGGATAAAAGGATCAGGTGGTGATATTGGAACCCTCAAGCGCAGCGGACTGGCCGCTTTGTATGTGGATCGCCTGAGAAACTTAACTAACGTTTATCGCGGATTAGAATTTGAAGATGAGATGGTAGAACTGTTCAATCATTGCATTTATGATCTGAGTTCCAAAGCACCATCCATCGACACACCGTTACATGGATTTCTTCCATTCAAGCACATCGATCACTTGCATCCTGACGCAGCTATTGCCATCGCAGCTGCTAAAGATGGAAAGAAGATCACGCAAGATCTATTTGGTGGCAAGATCGGCTGGGTAGAGTGGAGACGTCCTGGTTTTGAACTTGGATTGGAATTAGAAAAATGTTTAGATGAAAATCCAGGCATCATAGGCATCATCCTCGGCTCACACGGTTTGTTCACCTGGGGCGACACCGCATATAAAAGTTATGTGAACACGTTGGAGGTAATTGAAAAATGTGCGGAATACCTGGAACAGAATTATGGAAAGAAAAGACCCGTCTTTGGTGGAATGAGAATAAAGTCATTGTCAAAAGAAGATCGTTTAAAGCAGGCTGCCACTCTTGCTCCTACCCTGCGCGGACTTTGCTCCGGCAAAACACGCATGGTTGGTCACTTCACCGATGACGAACGCGTGCTCGAATTCACCAACTCCCATGATCTTGCTAAACTTGCTCCTATGGGAACGAGTTGTCCCGATCACTTCCTGCGCACAAAGATTAGCCCGCTCGTATTGAATCTGGCTACGGATGAAAATCTGTCAGACGCAAAAGCAATCAAAGAAAAGTTACTCCCAGCCTTCGAAGCCTATCGCAAGATGTATGCTGATTATTATAACACCTGCAAACATGCAAACAGTCCGGCTATACGCGATGCAAACCCGGTGGTGATTCTCTATCCTGGGGTGGGGATGTTTACTTTCGCGAAAGACAAACAAACTGCACGGGTAGCGGCTGAGTTTTACATCAATGCTATTAACGTAATGAAAGGTGCCGAAGCTATTTCGGAATACACTTCGTTACCGCGACAAGAAGCCTTTAACATCGAATACTGGTTGCTGGAAGAAGCGAAACTGCAACGGATGCCTAAGCCGAAACCACTTACCGGTAAAATTGCGCTCATCACAGGTAGTGCCGGTGGCATTGGAAAAGGAATCGCTAAGAAGTTTATCGAAGAAGGCGCATGTGTGATCATCAACGATAACGATTCCGATCGTCTCGCCAAAGCGGATGAAGAATTCAAAACTAAGTTTGGCAAAGATGCTTATACATCTGTCCTGCTGGATGTATTGAAATCAGAAAATATAAAAGACGCCTATGAAAAATCAGCGCTTGCTTTTGGAGGTGTTGATATCGTGGTAAACTGTGCCGGCATTTCAATTTCAAAACCATTGGAAGAGCACACCGAAAAGGATTGGGATTTGCTCTATGACATTTTGGTGAAGGGTCAGTTCCTGGTTACACAAGGTGGTGTAGAAATCATGCGCAAACAAAACCTGGGTGGCGATGTGATTAACATCGTAAGTAAGAACGCGTTGGTAAGCGGGCCAAACAATGCAGCCTATGGTTCTGCGAAGGCAGCCCAACTTCATCTTAGTCGATTGAATGCAGCTGAATTAGGTCCTGATAAAATTCGCGTGAATGTAGTAAACCCAGATGCCGTAATCTCTGATAGCAAAATCTGGGAAGGTGCCTGGGCGGAAGGTCGCGCGAAAGCCTATGGCGTGAAAGTAGCAGAGTTGCCTGCCTACTATGCAAAGCGTACCTTGTTAAACGAAGTCATTTTGCCCGAAGACATCGCCAATGCATGTTTTGCTTTTGTTGGTGGATTGCTGAATAAATCAACCGGCAATGTGTTGAATGTAGATGGCGGAGTAGCGATGGCATTTGTTAGATAATGGTCTTTAAAACAATGAACCACCAAGTCACAAAACACACAAAGAAACACGAAGAGCTTAGTGCAACTCCGTGCCTTTGAGTCTTAGTGGTTCAGATTAACTACCTATGAGAAGACTTGCCTTTAAAATGAAACTTCATGCAGGCCAGACTGCAGAATACAAACGCAGGCATGAACAATTGTGGCCGGAATTGAAACAACTCTTGAAGCAAGCAGGCATTGAAGACTATTCTATTTTCTTAGATGAAGAAACGAATAACCTATTCGGAGTTTTAAAAATCAACGACCCAGATGCAATGAACGATCTGCCCAATCATCCTGTAATGAAAAAGTGGTGGGCATATATGAAAGATATAATGGAATGTAACCCGGATAATTCACCGGTTAGTGTTCCTTTAAAAGAAGTATTTTATTTAGAGTAAAAATGAACCACAAATGCACGCAAAGTCGCAAAGGCCGCAAACTAGAGCAGTCTATTTCTTTGCGTTCTTAGCGTCTTTGCGGGGAATTTATTTTTATGCAATTAGAACTATCATAGTTTAAAAGCCTACCTATGAAAATCGACAAAACCCAAATCCAGAAACACAACGACAAACTTTACTCTGCCCATCAGCGAAAAGTAAAGCAACTGGTGAATGAAAATCCAATTGCGAAAAGAGTCATCAACAAGCTGGTTGATTTTCAGATTGCGATACCGAGTTGGGCATTGGGAACGGGTGGCACTCGCTTCGGTCGTTTTTCAGGAGGTGGTGAACCGCGTAATCTGGAAGAAAAAATTTCAGATGTTGGTCTTCTTCATTGTCTGAATAAATCCAGTGGAGCGATATCACTTCACATTCCCTGGGACATACCAAGCAGTACGCGCAAGATCAAAGCATTGGCTGTCGAACACGGTTTACAATTCGATGCGGTAAACTCTAACACCTTTCAAGATCAACCCGGACAAAAACTCAGCTATAAGTTCGGATCACTGCAGCATGTAAATGCAAAAGTCCGCCAGCAAGCCATCGATCACAATATTGATGTAATCAAACATGGCAAAGCGCTGGGTTCAAATTCAATTACGATTTGGTTGTCGGATGGCTCATGCTTTCCGGGTCAATTGAATTTCAGAAAAGCATTTCAGCGCACGCTGGAAGGACTGCAGGAAATTTATGCCGCACTTCCCTCCAATTGGAAAATGTTTGTCGAGTACAAAGCCTTCGAACCTAATTTTTACTCGATGACCGTAGGTGATTGGGGCCAATCGTATTTATATGCGAGTAAGTTAGGAGCCAAAGCATACACACTCGTGGATCTTGGTCATCACTTACCAAACGCCAACATTGAACAGATTGTATCGCTGTTGCTAATGGAAGGAAAGCTTGGTGGGTTTCATTTTAATGATTCCAAATACGGAGATGATGACCTTACCGTGGGAAGCATTAACCCCTATCAACTCTTTTTAATCTTCAATGAATTAGTGGAAGGCATGGACGCCAGAAAAATGAATCACGCTACTGATTTAGGTTGGATGATTGATGCGTCCCACAACGTGAAAGATCCATTGGAAGATTTGTTACAGTCGGTAGAAGCGATTAAAATAGCGTATGCTCAAGCATTGCTCGTGAATCGAAGAGAATTAAACCGAGCACAGGAAGCCAACGATGTGGTAAGAGCCCAGGAGATTTTGCAGCAAGCCTATCGCACCGATGTGCGACCACTGGTAGCTGAAGCAAGATTGAAGGATGGTGCTGCATTGCAACCCATTCAATTGTTCCGCGACATTGATGTGAGAAAGCAATTGATTTTAGAACGTGGATTGAAAACCTTTGCCACCGGATTGTAAGTCTTACGTCTAACATCTTATGTCTACCCCAGTCATCGCCATCTTCGACATCGGTAAAACCAACAAGAAAGTTTTTCTCTTCGATGAGGATTATAAGATCCGATTTGAGAAATCAATTCAGTTGACCGAGATCAAAGATGAAGACGGTTTTCCGTGCGAAGACATCGATGCGCTTATCAAGTGGGTAAAGGATTCTTTTAATAAACTATCGAGTTTACCGGAATACGAAATCAAGGCAATCAATGTATCCGCTCACGGAGCCAGTTTCGTGCATTTAGATGAGAAAGGGAATCCGGTAGCCCCGCTATACAATTACCTGAAGCCTTATCCCGAAGATCTGAAGAAAACATTCTATGACATCTACGGTGGTGAGAATGACTTTTCAAGAATTACTGCTTCACCTGTTTTAGGTCACCTCAATTCAGGCATGCAATTGTATTGGCTAAAACATAAACGACCAGAAATTTTTAAGCAGATAAAATATTCACTTCATCTGCCGGAATACATTAGTTATCTGGTTACCGGAAAACCTGTTTCAGGAATAACGAGTATTGGTTGCCATACCAACTTATGGGATTTCACAAATAACAACTATCACAGATGGGTTCAAAACGAAAACATAATTGAAAAACTAGCGCCTATTATTTCATCTACGGAAGTAACGACTATTAATCTTCGGCAAAATGAAATCAAAGCAGGCATTGGCCTGCACGATAGTTCGGCTGCCCTCATCCCCTACCTATCCTGTTTTTCCGAACCATTTATATTACTCTCAACCGGCACATGGTGCATTAGTTTAAATCCATTCAATCATACTCCTCTTACAGACGATGAATTGAAAAAGGATTGCCTTTGCTATCTGACCTTTGAAGGTAATCCAGTGAAAGCCTCACGCTTGTTTGCCGGGCATGATCATGAACTTGAAACCAGGCACATAGCGAAACATTTTCATGTATCCGAAGAATTTTATAAAGGAGTTAGCTACCTACCGGAGTTGGTCCGAAAGCTTTCAGCATCGGAATATAAAGCCAATAATCTCTCCCTGTATTCATCTTCCGATGAAGCTTATACCCACTTCATGATGCGTTTGGTTAAACAACAAGTAACTTCTACGCAACTTGTTCTAAAGAATACCAATGTAACCCGTATTTTTGTTGATGGTGGATTTAGTAACAATCCCATCTTTATGAATTTGTTATCACTCGCGTTTCCATCCATAGAAGTGTATGCGGCCTCAGTGGCACAAGCTTCGGCTACGGGCGCGGCTATGGCCATTCATAAACATTGGAATAAACATCCGCACAAAGCAGATATGATCGATCTAAAATTTTTCTCCAGCAAGGAGAATACGATATCATGAACATCGGACTGTTTATTCCCTGCTACATCGATCAACTCTATCCCCAGGTTGGTATTGCCACGCTGCAGGTACTGGAACGACTTGGTTTGTCTGTTACTTATCCCACCAATCAAACCTGTTGTGGTCAACCCATGGCAAACTCCGGGTTTGAACATTTAACACAAGGTACTTCGCACAACTTCGTTACTAATTTTTCAGAGTTCGATTATATTGTTTGTCCCTCGGGAAGTTGTACACTTCATATTAAAGATCATTTGCAAGACGATGGCTATCCTGATAAGGCATTAGACATTCGAAAAAAAACTTTTGAATTAACGGAGTTCCTGACCGATGTAATCGGAGTCAAAAAATTACATGCTCATTTTCCCCACAAAGTAGGATTGCATCAAAGCTGTCATGGCTTGCGTGGACTTGGCCTTGCGCAGATGTCGGAATTGATGGCACCTCCTTTCTCCAAACCGGAAAGTCTGTTAACTATGGTGACCGGACTTGAATTGATTGAACTGGAAAGAAAAGATGAGTGCTGCGGCTTTGGCGGAACCTTTTGTGTGTTTGAAGAAGCGGTGAGTGTTAAAATGGGGCAAGACCGAATAGCCGATCATAGTAATCATGGTGCCGAATACATTACCGGGGTAGACATGAGTTGCCTGATGCACCTGGAAGGAATCTTACGCAGACAAAAAAGCAAGGTGAAGGTGATTCATATTGCCGAAATTCTTAACTCGGTGACCGGGTAATGCCATGAATCCACAAAATAAAACGCATTCAGAGCTGGCAAAGAAATTCAACCGTGATGTGGAGCGGGTGAACTGGCATGATAAAACGCTTTGGTTTGTTCGGGAGAAACGGGATAAGTCCGCTCATCAGCTTGCCGAATGGGAACAACTGCGCGAAGCTGCTTCGCAGATCAAGAATAATGTACTGAGCAACCTGCACAACTACTTAATTGAATTTGAAAAGAATGCGCTAAACCATGGCATTCATGTACATTGGGCCTCTACCGCTCAGGAGCATAATGAAATTGTTCACTCCATTATTAAAAACCATGGAGTCAACAACATGGTCAAGAGCAAGTCCATGCTTACTGAAGAATGTGGGTTGAATGAATACCTCCACCAACAAGGAATTAATGTGGTTGATACCGACTTAGGCGAACGCATTGTACAATTAGCCAACGAGCCTCCCAGTCATATTGTGTTGCCATGTATTCATTGGAAGAAAGAAGAGATTGGCGAATTGTTTCACCAGCACCTGGGTACACCGAAGGGCAATGCTGATCCTCAGTTTCTCACAGCAGCAGCGCGGAAACATTTGCGCGAACATTTTTTAACCAGCCGTGTGGCACTGACCGGTGTCAATTTCAGTGTAGCAGAAACCGGAGAAATCATTGTGTGCACCAATGAAGGAAATGCCGACCTCGGTGTGCAACTGGCCGATGTGCATATCGCCTGCATGGGCATTGAAAAAATTATCCCAAAGCGAAAACATCTAAGTGTATTTCTTAGATTACTTGCTCGCAGTGCAACGGGTCAACCAATCACCACCTATTCCAGTCATTTTCAAAAACCTCGCGAAGGACAGGAAATGCACATTGTGTTGGTAGATAATGGTCGCAGTGAACGACTGGCAAGTGATGATTTCAGAAATGCTTTAAAGTGTATTCGATGCGGAGCGTGTTTCAATACCTGTCCGGTGTACAGGCGCAGTGGTGGTCATAGTTATCATACAGCAGTGGCAGGACCAATTGGTTCTATCCTCGCTCCCGGCTTTGACATGGCGAAAAATGCCGACCTTCCATTTGCCTCCACCCTATGCGGTTCCTGCACGAATGTTTGTCCCGTTAAAATTGATATTCACGATCAACTTTACAAATGGCGGCAAGTGTTGGTGAAGAATGGACATACGACTGCCTCCAAAAAAACCGGAATGAATGTGATGAGCCTGGTGCTATCACTTCCGATGGTGTACAGATTTTCAGGAACTGTTGGTCGATGGATAATTCGAACTTTGCCTTTTATTGTGAACAACAAATTCAACCCGTGGTATAAGCAACGCGAAATGCCGAAAGCTTCAACTCAATCATTTCGTTCCTGGTACCTGAATCAACGTAAGCATGGGCAGTAGAGAAAAGATATTGGCAGCCGTTAAGAAAAATCAACCTGCCATGGTAGAGATGCCTGCGTTGAATTTCGCTGGTAGCAAAGCTGTTGATCTAAAACAACAATTTATAAAAACTCTTACTGGCATTGGAGGAACTGTGATCGAAGTGAATGACTGGAAAGAAGTTTCAGATCACATCAAATCAACATTCCCAGAGTCTGGACGAATTGTCAATAGAGTTGCCGATCTGGATTTTGAAATTTCCAGCCTGAAATCAGATCCGCACGACTTTAGCAATGTAACCGTAGCCATCATACAAGGTGAATTTGGCGTTGCTGAAAATGGCGCCATCTGGTTAACCGATGCAAATATGGGCGACCAGGCTTTGCCTTACATCTGTGAGCATCTGATTTTAATTATCAATAAAAATTCAATTGTACCTACCCTGCATGAAGCCTATGATAAAATAGGATCATCCACATATAGCCTCGGAACATTTCTTGCAGGCCCCTCCAAGACAGCTGACATCGAACAATCATTGGTCTTGGGAGCCCATGGCTCGAAGAGTTTGATTGTGTTTCTAATGCCTTAACAATTACATTTAAGTAGTATTTTTAGAGGACTTAAAAAAATAAATATGTTTCCACATGCACAGCATTCACACATTCAGAGTGCTTTAAAAATGAATGGCGTCTTTGTAAAAATTGAAGGTCATGAATTTCTTAGACTTATCAACGAGCAAGAAAATTTAGTGATCGTCTATTCAAAAGCAGGAATATTCAACAACGTATATCTATACCTGACTTCTTACAAAGGCTTTATTTTTTATTGTAAAAGCAAAGAGCAGTTACCATTGCCCGGAAAACATGAAAAGATTTTTTCAAATCATGTCACACTGCCCATCATGTAAAAACGCCTTACTAATCAGGCAAGGCGTTTTCTAAAGTACTGTTATGATTAAGACTATTTTAGTGTCAACTCACTAATAATATTCTTCGCTCCTCCCAACTTATCAATACACCACAATACATAACGGATATCCACACAAATGGTGCGGTTGAGATCTTTATCAAAAGCAATCTTATGGCTCAGAGCTTCATAGTTACCATCAAAAGCTAAACCAATCAATTCACCATTGGCATTTAGTACGGGTGATCCTGAATTACCGCCCGTAATGTCATTGGTTGTAATGAAGCCAACTACTAAATCATTGGTGCGGGCATCTTTATAAATACCATAGTCTTTCTTATTCACCGCCTCAATCAATTCTTTCGGCAAATCAAATTCATAATCACCCGGTACATATTTCTGCATCACCCCACCCATGGTGGTTACATAATCATAAAATACCGCATCACGCGGGCGATAGGATTTTACGTTGCCTGTACTCAGGCGCATCGTAAAATTGGCATCAGGATATAAAGCCTTTCCCTTGTTCATTTCTAAAATACCTTTCATGTAGATGCGGGCCAGATCATTTTTCTGGTTAGTGAAATCAATAAACTTAGGCTGGTATTTTCCATAGTTTTTAATAAATGTCATTACATAGCGATAAGCCGGATCATTCTGTAATGTGGCGGAATCTGGCTTTGCGATAAACGCATTCCACTTAACATCGTCAAAAATCATAGTCGTGCTAAAAACATCAGCCGCATATTTTTTATAGGTGGCTTCATCATGCAGATCTCCATACCGGGCGCTCAATTGATTGTAGAAATCAACCGGGTGCTGCGATGCATCAATATCTGTATGGAACATCTTGCACATAGCTGCGAGGATATTCTGATCGGATGGTTTATTTTCATTGGAAAGGAATATGCCCCGTGAGCGCGTCATGCTCTCCATAACTTTATTAACCTCCTCCTTTGAGGCCGATGGATTCTTCTTTGTCAACGTGCGCTCAAGGGCCTGAAGTGATGACGTATAGGCTGCCAAGGGTGATCCTAAAATTCCTTCGTTGATATACGTGCGATGCTTTGTATAAGGCCACCACGCTTTATAAATCTGATCATATTTATCAAAGAGGTCATCATACTCTGACTTGCCCACAGCCCATTTCACAAACTTCTCTTCTTCGGTTTTCTTTTGTCCGTACACATCATACATCAGCAACTGCTTGCGCTCACCGTCAAAAAATTTCCAGTAGTTAGCAATGCCTGCATAACTGGAGGCGAGTTGTAAGCGCACCGCATCACTTTTTTTCATCTCATTAAACATAAGTTTAAGGCGCTCGTCACGCAGGTTAACGATGGCCGGGTTCTCAATTTCTGTTTTGATCTTCACTCCGAATGAAGTCTCATAACGTTCAGTACCTCCCGGGTAACCAAGAATCATCGAGAAGTCACCATCCTTCACTCCTTTGGTCGATACATTCAAATAATATTTGGGCTTAAGCGGCACGTTATCGGCAGCATATTCAGCAGGCTTTCCATCCTTACTCATATATACGCGGAACACTGAGAAATCGCCCGTATGCCGAGGCCATTCCCAGTTGTCGGTATCACCACCAAACTTGCCAATACTTTCAGGAGGAGTTCCTACCAATCGTATATCGCGGTAACGCTCATAGACAAATACGAGGTATTGATTATTCTTAAAGAAAGGCATTACGCGCGCTTCGAGGTTAGTACCCTCCACCGTCTTCTTTGCAATCGCTGCGGATACAGTTTGTAACTTCGCATTTCGCTCTGCACCACTGAGGCCTTGCAGTGAAGCTTCAATTTCTTTGGTTACATCGTCAATGCGTACAAGAAATTGCACCGACAAGCTGGCTGCAGGAATTTCCTCCGCTTTACTCTTTGCCCAAAAGCCATTGCGCAGATAATTTTTTTCTACTGTACTAGCAGCAGCAATAGCGCCATAACCACAGTGGTGATTCGTAAAAATCAATCCCTCCTTGCTTACTATTTCACCTGTACAGCCACCGCCAAAAATAATGATCGCATCTTTCAGGGAGGACTTATTCAGACTATACAGTTGTTCTTTGCTGAGTTTGAGACCGCGCTTTACCATATCGTTATAGGTCTTATCGCCCAGCATATACAACAGCCACATGCCTTCATCAGCACGGGCGAACAGAAATGCGAATGCAAAAAGCAGGGAAAGGATTTTCTTCTTCATAAACCAGGTTTTATTTATCAATATAAAATAAAAATAAATCAGAAAACAATGACAAAACTCATTGTCAAACCAACCTAATCAAATGAACGAATCTTTTAGTACTACTGATTTGACATGCCAGGAGTGGGCACTGAGAATTCTTTCCAGGAGTCAGCTCCCCCATCGATCGACCGTCCAAATGAACGATTCACTGTCTGTTTTTCAAATTTCAGCTCGTCAATCATACGACCATCCCTATTAAACAGGCCAATATATTCCCCCTCCTGATTAAGTTTAAATTTCAAATGTAAGGGTCCTTGTTCCGGTGAACCATCGGCCCATAGTACCAAAAAGCCACCCGGCTGAATTGTCGTTAGCTCGGGATTAGTAGTTGGTATTTGATACCCCAATGGCTTCTTCTTATTCTGCGAAAAATAAAGTCCGCCAATATCTAAAGGAACCTGATCGCCATTATAAATTTCTATCCAATCATCAAACTCCTCATGGCCTGTGGCGCTATCCGGACAGCAGGAACTGCTACTCGCCAAAATCTCATTGATATACAAATCAGGTACCTCATCTCTGATAAGAAGATAAGTAGTTCCTGCAGCGATCAAGATTATAAAGGTGACAATACCGAATTTATTTAATGAACTTGACATGGTTATTTTAGGTTACACGAATACCCTAAAGATAGCTTTTTTGGGTAAAAAGCTTGGAAAGAATTTAACTGATTTTTTCAATGGAGGTTATGGCCGTTTTGTTTAGCACTCCATACAAGTGCGGAAATAACTCATTGTTGGTTGCTGCCTCGTACTTCACTGTAAATTCAAGCTTACTTTCGTCAAGATGTAGTAATAGCAAATCGGTATGGTCTTGGTAGTATCGTTGCAAAACACCTTTCAGTTGAGCTTTTGTGCAGCAATGAATAAATCCTTCCGCTTCAAATGTGGGTGGAGCATATATCGAAGCTGAGGCCTGTCTATTCCAATCGGCTACTGAAACTACATGATAAATCATTCATTACCTTTTAAAATCACTAGTTCACTGAAACCATCCACCGGCCCTTCTCATCCTTGGTGTATGTCATTCCATTACTCATAAGGTGGATCTGGCGGCCAGCAGAATGTTTCATAGTTTCTTTTTCATATACCCGGATTCCATTGTTTTCGCGGGTAAGAAAATTAAGCAGCGCATTCATGGTTGGATCAATATCTGACAACCCTTGCTCATCACCTTCACGGATAAATGCCTGGCTCATTACGTTTGACGTTAGGTGCGTTGAATAAATCCTTCCATCCAGCTTACCGCTGCTTCCAGCGAATCAAAAACCTTTAGAGTAACACCCGCCTCAGTACTCTTCTCAATCATGCGATTGTAATAGTTCTTACGAATGGGGTCATGAAAGCCAACCGCTGCGACTCGCTTTAAACCGCAGCGCACTGCTTCCGGTATTACTGTACTCAAAAACCAAAGTTGATCTGAATCCTCTACCACACCTTGAAAACGTAAATCAGCAATCCAACCCGGTGTGTTATATGTTTTAAGTGTATATAGTACTGCCTGGAAAGCCCTGCGGTATTCCATGCTGGTTATGTTCTTTTTCCAGACGATCACTGTATTATTGATATCGGCATCATAATAAATTTTTGCCGATTCGCTATCATAAAAAATTTGCTGGCTTACATTGCGAGGGGTGGGCAAGGTGATCTGAAAAGTAGTTCCTTTATTAATCTCACTTTCAATTTCAATGCTACCACCTAACGTATCTACCTGGGTTTTTACAAGGTATAATCCCAATCCTTTGCCATCTACATGCGTGTGAAATCTCTTATATAATTTAAAAATATTTTCTTTTTGTTTCTCAAGATTAAATCCCAAACCATTATCCGTTACCCGCAGACACACATCCTTATTAAAGTGTTTGGTTGTCTTAACGTTAATTCTTAGGTCATTTTCGGGGTTTCTGTATTTTATTGCATTGCTGATTAAGTTGAAAAGTATGCTCTGAATCATCGCCCGAATGGAATAAACAAAAGGAGCTTCCCTGAAATCAACATCAATTTGATAGGAAGGTCTAATCTGATCCCGCAGCATCGATACTGTTTTTGTTAATTCCACTTCAAATGAAATTTTTTCACGAACCTGATAAAGATCATTTCGAATGTCGATGATCAAACTTAAATCTTTTAGCACACCGTCTAGTTCATGACCCGATTTGTTAATCATGCGTCCGATCTCTTCTTTTTCCTGAAGGGATATGGGTTTGGTAAAAAGATCTGTTAATCCCAAAAGCCGGGCAACCGGACCGCGTAGGTTATGCGAAACCGTGTAGGAGAACTGCCGGAGTTCATTGTTATGCCGCACCAACTCCTCGTTGGTATTTATCAAATCGGTGCTTTTCTCTTTCACCATCTTTTCAAGTTCCACGTTGGCGTTTAGAAGTTTTTCCTGCTGTTCACTAATGAGCAGGTTTGCTTCCGTTAACAGTTCTCGACTCGCCTTAATTTCGTTCTGCTTCCGAAACATTTCCTCATTGTGTAATTCCATAGCACGATTCAGCTGCAAAAGTTCTGCATTGCGATGGGTCAATTGGCCATTTACTGTATTTAGTTTTTCGAGGGATCCATAAGCTTTTTCTTCGGCCCGTACAGTAAGTATTTTCAGAATCAGCACACCAAAAACCAGCACCAGGTACGAGATCAGCGTTACGTAATTAATGTACATGTAGGAGGCAACGTCAAATCCGCGCTGGTAATAACCCAATCCAAGTGCAGAATGAATTGGATCGAAGAGTATTAAACAAATAAATGTGGAAGTCAGGCAGGCTCCTATTTTTAGTCGTTCCTTCAAATTAAAAATAATAGCCGGCAAAATTGTAGTAACCAGAATAATATAACGGGCATCAAAATAGGTAATGTAGGAATGATGCGGCTCTGCGTGCTTTCCATACAAAGAAATCAACAAAGTCATGTATACCGGAGAAAGGCAAAATAGCATTCGGCCTACATTGTAATTGGTACGATTTATAAATACGATAAGAATAAAAAGTACGGCTATTGCAATTATATACCCTGAGGTAGCCGACCAGCCAAATAGAAAAAATAAGATGCAAAAAAGAAAAAAGGTAAGAACCGAAAATAATAGGGTCAGTATATTGGTGATGTATACACCTTGACGCAAATTTTCAGGAACCTGTTTGGAGGGAAGCAAAAATGATAAAGCCTTACGCATTAATTCTTTCGAATAAGCACAAAGTTAGGTGAGATTCTTGCACCCCAAAACCTCCTACCACCTGTTAGCTTAATCTTTTTCTCTGTATTTTTGAAGTCTTTAACTTCCTCGCATGAGCACAGAAACGGCATCTCCCGAAAAGACGATAACCAAACCCACTTTTGGCGGCCATGAGGCCCAACCTCCCTATAAGCCTAAAAACAAAGTGCGGATTGTGACTGCAGCCAGTCTCTTTGATGGGCATGATGCGGCCATCAATATCATGCGGAGAATTATCCAAACTACTGGAGTGGAAGTAATCCACTTGGGGCATGACCGCAGTGTAGTAGAAGTGGTGAATACTGCAATTCAGGAAGACGCACAGGCTATCGCTATGACCAGCTATCAGGGCGGGCATAATGAATATTTTAAATACATGTATGATCTTTTGCACGAGAGAGGTGCCGGTCATATTAAAATTTTTGGTGGCGGTGGCGGAGTGATTCTTCCTGAAGAAATAAAGGAATTAATGGAGTATGGCATTACCCGTATTTACGCACCGGATGACGGTCGATCCATGGGTCTGCAGGGCATGATTAATGATTTGGTCGAAAAGAGTGATTTCCCTACCGGTGAATACATTGACAATGGACAATTAACAGCAGACAATCATTTAAAAATTGCGCATCTGATTTCAGGTGCCGAGAATTATTTCGATAAACACAAAGCTCTTTTTGAGGAGATTAATAAAAAAGCTGCTTTATCAAAAATACCTGTATTGGGGATAACAGGAACCGGAGGCGCAGGTAAATCATCTATGGTTGATGAATTTGTACGCAGGTTTCTGATAGACTTCAAAGATAAAACTGTAGGTCTTGTTTCTGTGGATCCTTCGAAACGGAAAACGGGTGGCGCTCTGCTAGGAGATCGGATCCGCATGAATGCGATTAACAACTCACGGGTATACATGCGTTCGCTGGCTACCCGTCAGTCAAACCTCGCACTCTCGGCTTATGTAAAGGAAGCCATTCAGGTAATGAAGGCTGCCGGATTTGATTTGATCATCTTAGAAACATCCGGCATTGGGCAGAGCGATACCGAGATTCTTGACCACAGCGATGTATCGCTCTATGTAATGACCCCGGAATACGGTGCCGCTACACAATTAGAAAAAATAGACATGCTTGATTTTGCTGATGTAATAGCATTAAACAAGTTTGATAAACGAGGAGCCCTTGACGCGTTGCGGGATGTAAAAAAGCAATATCAGCGCAATCATCAATTATGGGACAGTAATGTAGAAGATATGCCCGTGTTTGGCACGATCGCATCTCAATTTAATGATCCGGGCACGAACCAACTCTACAAAAGAGTAATGGATAAAATTGTCGAGAAAACAGGAACCAACCTGAAATCTACTTTTGAGATCACGCGCGAAATGTCGGAGAAAGTATTTGTTATTCCGCCTCATCGTACTCGCTACTTAAGCGAGATCTCAGAGACCAATCGTAAATACGATGTATGGGTTAATGAACAAGCTGGGGAAGCGGAAAAGTTATTCGCCATTTCAAAAACTATGGAATCTCTTTCCGATTCTCATGCAGATATAAAGAAGGTGCTACTTGCAGAATTTGATAAAATAAAACTTAACCTCGATCCTAAAAACTGGAAGTTGATTGAAAGTTGGTCCGATAAGGTAAAACTTTACAGAGAACCCGTGTTCAAATTTAAAGTACGCGATAAGGAACTCGGCATTGAAACGCATTCTGAATCACTTTCTCATTTACAGATACCCAAAATTGCATTGCCAAAATACTCGAGCTGGGGCGATCTGTTAAAGTGGTCCTTACAGGAAAATGTACCCGGAGAATTTCCATACACAGCGGGCATTTATCCTTTTAAGCGTGAAGGTGAAGACCCCACCCGAATGTTCGCTGGTGAAGGTGGACCTGAACGAACCAATCGCAGATTTCACTATGTAAGTTTAGCCATGCCTGCCAAGCGGTTGTCGACCGCATTTGATTCTGTAACCCTGTATGGAAACGACCCAGATTATCGACCCGATATTTATGGTAAGATTGGTAATTCTGGAGTAAGCATTTGCTGCCTGGATGATGCGAAGAAACTCTATAGCGGATTTAATCTATGCGACCCTAAAACCTCGGTGTCGATGACGATCAATGGTCCGGCTCCTATGTTACTGGGTTATTTCATGAATGCTGCTATTGATCAGCAATGCGAGATTTATATAAAAGAAAACGGACTCGAAGCGGAAGTAAAAAAGAAAATCAACACCATATATTCCTCCCTCTCTTCCGGAGAGATTCCTTCTTATCAGGGGCCGTTACCAAAAGGAAATGATGGGCTGGGATTGATGCTATTGGGAGTAACTGGAGATCAGATTTTACCAACGGATGTGTATGAAAAAATTAAAGCAGATACGTTAGCCCAGGTACGAGGCACTGTGCAAGCCGATATTCTAAAAGAAGACCAGGCACAAAACACTTGTATATTCTCGACCGAATTTGCATTACGGCTGATGGGTGATGTGCAACAATATTTTATCGACAAAAACGTACGCAACTTTTATTCAGTTTCTATTTCAGGCTACCACATTGCCGAAGCAGGAGCCAACCCCATTACCCAACTAGCCTTTACTCTTTCCAACGGCTTTACGTATGTAGAATATTATCTGAGTCGGGGAATGAATGTGAATGAGTTCGCACCCAACCTATCCTTCTTCTTCAGCAATGGAATTGATCCGGAATACTCTGTGATTGGTCGTGTTGCCAGACGAATCTGGGCGAAAGCAATGAAGAATAAATATGGAGCGAATGCACGCAGTCAAATGCTTAAGTATCATATTCAAACTTCAGGTCGCTCCTTACACGCACAGGAAATTGATTTCAATGACATCCGCACCACCCTTCAGGCATTATATGCGATTTATGATAATTGTAATTCTTTGCACACCAACGCTTATGATGAGGCCATTACTACGCCTACCGAAGAAAGCGTGCGCAGGGCGATGGCCATCCAACTCATTATAAATAAAGAATTAGGCCTTGCCAAAAACGAAAATCCACTTCAGGGTTCGTTCATCATCGAAGAGCTTACTGATCTGGTTGAAGCCGCTGTCTTAACAGAATTTGATCGGATAACAGAGCGTGGTGGTGTGTTGGGTGCCATGGAAACCATGTATCAACGAGGAAAAATTCAGGAGGAGAGTTTATATTATGAGACTTTGAAACACACTGGAGAATATCCGATTATTGGCGTAAACACATTCCTTAGTTCCAAGGGATCGCCCACTATTCTACCACAAGAAGTAATTCGTGCTACCACCGAGGAGAAGGAATATCAGATTGGGATGTTAAAAAATCTGCACTCCTTTCAGGGAACAAAAGCAGGTAGGATAATGGATCGTGTACAACAGGCTGCTGTTCAAAATAAAAACATTTTCGCAGAATTGATGGAGGCGACTAAAGTGTGTTCATTGGGTCAGATAACCAAAGCTTTGTTTGAGGTAGGCGGACAGTATAGACGCAATATGTAAAGACTCAACTTACTGATACCATCACACCTGTTTGATGTCCTGCTTTTTCCTGACAAAAGTCATTCCTTGAGTAGAGTTTTGTAGCTACATTTTGTCATTGAAAAATGTATGCTAAAGGGTGTCAAAAAATTTTTTTTGATTGCCGGTCAGTTAAGTGAATTTTCGGCCCGCTATTTCCGGGAAGTTTTTTTCCCTCCTTATGAATTTAAAGAGTTTTTAAAACAATGTTATTTCATAGGGAATAAGTCCTTTACCCTGGTTGGTACTACTGGACTTATCATGGGTATTGTATTGACTCTGCAGACACGTCCAACATTAATTGAATTTGGAGCCGTATCATGGATGCCATCCATGGTTGGCATAGCCATTGTGCGAGAAATCGGACCCGTAGTTACTGCCTTGATTTGTGCCGGCAAAATAGGTTCGGGGATTGGGGCAGAACTCGCCTCCATGAAAGTGACTGAGCAGATTGATGCCATGGAAGTCTCAGGAACCAATCCCTTTAAATACCTCGTCATTACCCGGGTAACCGCCACAACTATCATGGTTCCCACACTAGTGGTAGTTGCCGATATTATTTCCTTGTCGGGATCAGCTTTAGTTGAATACTTGAAAGGCGGTGTCACCTTTCAACTCTATTTCAGCAAAGTTTTTGAATACCTCGAGTTTGGTGATTTATTGCCATCCATTATTAAGGCATTCTTCTTTGGATTCGCCATTGGCATTGTTGGATGTTACAAAGGATATACCTCTACCAAAGGAACAGAAGGAGTTGGAAGAACAGCCAACGAAGCTGTGGTGATAAGTTCTATGCTGGTCTTTATATTAGATTTTATAGCTGTGCTAGTCAGCGACATTTTTTATGAGTTATAGTATGGCCCATGAAATCAACTATAAAGAGCCACCTGTCATTGAAATCGAAAATCTTCACAAAGCTTTTGGTGTCAACAAGGTATTGCGTGGCTTTAATTTGAAATTATGGCAGGGAGAAAATCTGGCCGTAATGGGTAAATCCGGCTCTGGAAAATCCGTATTGATAAAGTGTATCATCGGTCTTGTTGAAATTGATCAGGGAAAGCTAATGGTTCTAAATCAAGATGTAACGTTATTAAATCGAAAGGAGTTAGATCAATTAAGGGTTAGCGTTGGATTTCAGTTTCAGAGCAGTGCCTTGTATGATTCGATGACTGTCCGTGAGAATCTGGAGTTTCCATTACGAAGACATAAAGAGCGGGTTAAGAATGAATCAAATCTTACAAGGCTTGTAACAGAAGCGCTCGAGGCTGTCGGGTTGTTACAAGCCATAGACTATATGCCCGCTGAACTTTCCGGAGGTATGAAGAAACGGATCGCTTTAGCACGCACGCTTATC
>JALHRJ010000026.1 GCA_022841475.1 Cyclobacteriaceae bacterium
GCTTCTTGAACCGTGCTGCCAAGGTCACGGTCGCGCACATTAAAAAGTACAGCCCCACGCAACATGGCATTTTCTGAATTGATCATAGGTGGTCCATCTTCAAACCGCAGGTCAGCCACGTCTGACAATGGGATTGTTCCCAAGGCTGGTGTTTGCACCGGAATGCGTTTAAGTTGATCCAGGCTGTTCCGGTAGTCTTGTGCCAACCGTACATTCACTGAAAAACGTTGACGACCTTCAATCGTACGCGTGATGGGTGTACCTCCAATAGCGGATTCTACCATCATGTTAACATCATCTATGTTAAGGCCATAACGCCCAATCTCTTCGCGTTTAATATCAATGACCAGATACTTGCCTCCTGTGATGGGTTCAACGTACAGGTCTTTTACTCCGGGAATTCCTTCCAGGGCCGTTTTTACTTTTTCGGAAACGGCATAGATGGTATCGAGATTCTGACCATACACCTTCACACCTACATCGGTGCGAACTCCAGTGGCCAACATATTGATGCGGTTAATAATGGGTTGTGTCCATCCGTTAACCACTCCGGGAATTTGCAGTTTGGCATCCAATTCATTAACGATATCTTTTTTCGTTATCCCCGGACGCCACTCGCTTTTTGGCTTGAGCATGATAATTGTTTCGATCATGCTAATGGGCGAATTGTCGGTAGCTGTGCTGGCGCGACCTGCTTTCCCTAATACTTTGTCCACTTCTGGAACAGAGTGAATCAGTTTATCTTGTACCTGCAGAATTCTTTTTGCCTCTGCATTCGATATGTCCGGAAGCGTAACGGGCATGAACAGAATGGATTGCTCATCAAGCGGAGGCATAAATTCTGAGCCCAGGCTGGTGATCAAAGGTATACTGATGACCAGCGCTGCGATGTTAATTCCAATCGTAGTTTTGCGCCATTTCATACACCATCGGATAATCGGTTCATAAACGCGTTCCAATATCCGGTTAACAGGATTCGAGTTCTCGTCTTTGAATTTCCCTTTCATGAAAAAGGAGATCAACACCGGAGCAAGTGTTATTACAAGCAGTGCATCAACCACCAGAATAAATGTCTTAGTGTAGGCAAGCGGGCTGAATAACTTACCTTCCTGCCCCGTCAACATGAACACAGGCAGAAAAGAGGTGATGATAATGATCGTTGAATAGAAAACCCCGCGTGAAACCTGCTTGCTGGATTTTTCAATAATGGCCAGACGTTCTTCTTCGGTAATCCAGGGCTCTTCTTTTTTGCGTAAGAATATTTTAAATAATTTCATGAGATTCAAATTTTAAGGGTTACCGGATTTCTTAGCCATTACTTCGGCATAGCGTTGAGAAAGATGCTTGTAGGCATTTTCTGACATGATGATACCGTTATCTACAATCACTCCGATAGCCAGTGCAATGCCTGTCAGCGACATGATGTTGGATGAAATGTTGAACATATTTAGCAGAATGAAGGCCGTGGCCAGTGTAATGGGTATCTGTATGATGATGCTCAACGCACTACGCCAGTGGAACAGGAAGATGATCACCACCAGTGAAACCACGATCATTTCTTCAATTAGCGTTTTCTTAATAGAAGAAACAGACTCCTCGATTAACTCGCTACGATCGTAGGCAAGATTGAATTTCATGCCTTTGGGAAACCCCTTGGCTACTTCTTCCATCTTTTTCTTTACTCGCTTGATCACCTCATCTGCATTTTCACCATAGCGCATCACGACAATGCCCCCGACAGCTTCACCCTCACCGCTGACGTCAAAAATGCCGAGACGAAGTTGGCCCGTCATCTGAACGGTAGCTACATCCTTGATCGTAACGGGTATGGAGTTTACCGTTTTTAGAGGAATCATTTCAATAGCTTCAACGCTCTTGATATAGCCGGTGGTCTTGATCACATACCCGATATCGTTCACTTCAAACTTTCTTCCGCCAGCTTCATTGTTATTGGCGCGAATGGACTGAATCACTTGCGGGATGGAAAGACCATAGTATGTAAGTTTATTTGGATTGATCGTAACCTGATACTGTTTTTCGAATCCCCCGAAGGAAGCTACTTCGGCAACTCCAGGCACATTTTGCAACCCGAATTTTACATACCAGTCTTGGATTGCACGCTGTTCGCCAAGGTCCATACCGGGTGCTTCCAGTGTATACCACAGAATATGGCCAACACCGGTGCCATCAGGACCAATTGTTGGCACAACACCTTCCGGCAATAAGCGGGATGCGTAATTCAACCGCTCAAGAACTCGTTGCCGAGCCCAGTAAACGTCTACATCATCTTCAAAGATCACGTAAACAAAACTCATCCCGAACATGGATGTACCGCGAACATATTTTATCTGGGGCAAGGCCTGAAGATTGGTCACGAGCGGGTAAGTAACCTGATCTTCCATAATCTGCGGGCTCCGTCCCATCCATTCCGTGAAAACAATAACCTGGTTTTCAGAGAGGTCAGGGATGGCATCAATCTTATTCACCTTTACGGAGTGTAAACCCCACCCGAAGAGGCCTGCTGCGATAAGCAGGATAATGAAACGATTGTGTATAGAGTATGAAATTATTTTCTCAATCATAGTAATCGAATAATAGAAATGAAGTCAGTTATCCTAAGAAAAGGACATGAGGAAAGGGCGGAGATATCTTACAATACTTATCGTAAGTTAATTGTATGAATAGATCATTCGCACATGCGAACAAAATCCATACGCCCCTAAGTGCAGTTATTAAATAAGGAAAGTCTGAACGAGTATAGTAATGTCTCGTTCAATCAATGGAGGGCGGTAGTTGAAAAACCGAACATGTGCTAAAGCGACAAAAGGCTTAAGGTTTTCTACTGGCCCTACGATCATCGGCAATGTATCTGACAACGATTTAACCGTAACCGGTTCACTAACTTTGGTTGAATATTTTTCTGAGTCTACTAAAACGGTCGCGTCTTCGCAGCATCCTTTATGCTCAACTGATTCATGGTCTGAAGTTGCGCTGTCATGGTCACATCCGCGTGTGTGTTCTTCGCAAGGCTGTGCGTGCCCAAAAATTGCCATGCTTTGTACTTCGCCTCCGCACAAATGAAAACTAACCGAATGGCTGATGGATGACATCAGCACAAGCGCGGCAAGAATACCAGTCAGTATGGTGCGAAACTTCTTCAAGACGTTGTAAATATACGTGGCTCACGCATATAAGTTATTATACAATATTGCCGAAATGTTATAAAATTCCTTTTGATAATTGCCATAATTGCAAAAAAACGCCATTTCTGGGTCTTTCGCAAAGGTTAAGCGTGCCTTATATATAGCCCATGATAATTGTCAGATGTTGAAGATTTCAGCCAGAATCACGAACAGTAAAAGGGCAAGGAGAATGACAATCCAGAATCGCCTGATCCACTTCTCTGATTCCGGTGACGGCTTGGGTGTTTCTATTTGGCAACACGGTTTCCGCATGCTTTTGAAAAGTTAGTTTTAACATGCTGCGATTCGCGTATAACCATTCTTAAACTCAGAGACTGAACTTCCCGTTATCGTTCTGAATTGTTTTGACAAGTGCTGAACGTTGGAATAGCCCAGGCGATACGAAATTTCACTTAGGGTTAGTTCTCCCTCCCGCAGTAGCTGTTTAACTCTGTCCACCTTTCTTTCAATAGCAAATGCCTCGATTGTCTTCTTCTGGTTTCTGCTAAAGAGTTTGGTCAGACTGAAGTAATTCCTGGCCAGGTGATCGGACAGGTAAGCCGATAGTCTGCTCACATTATTTCCCGACTCTATTTCGTTCAAGTACTTTATAATGTGAATTTTTATTTCTTCCACGGTCACCTCTGTTTTGTCGTAAACGATCTGCAGACCGACTTCACGTAGTTTCCTTTCAAGTGTTGGCAGAATTGTATCACAAGGGCTTGAAAAAATGACGCGACCCAACTCCACCTTTTGAGGAGGGGTATTTAGTTGCTGAAGTACCTGCATGACGTAGATAACACAGCGTTCACAGACCATATTTTTTATATGAAGTTCGTACGTTTTCATAACCAATATTTAATTTTCGTTTTGAAGAAAAAGACTTTAGAATTGACAAGTGTCGCTTTACACGAGACAGGGATCAACCGGAAGTATTTCGAAAACTAACTATCAGATTTGAAAGGAATTTAGAAGAACTCTTTTGTAAGTCCCCTCATTGCTATAAAGAAATTGGGGATGTGCCACACTCGCAGAGAAGGTGGTATTGATGTTGATGAGCGAAAAGGATGTAACAATGTTGAATAAAGGAGCGGCATTGGCGGCTACCTCTACAATCAATGTCTCAGTGCTTAAAGAAAGAGCCGCAAAGAACTTGGTCATCTCATATGCACAGCAGGAATTCTCTGGAGCGATTTCAAAGACAACATTCTTCGTAAGCAGATGGTGTGCTTTTGCCGATATTTCCTTTGTGTGTTTACAATGAGAATCTGGACGATCTGAGTGCATTACCATGCCTGATGTACATACGAAATTGCAAACAATGGTTGTCAAAACCGATAAGGTAAAGAACAGGGACAGGAAAAGGCTGTATTTTCGTATGGTTGTCAGGGGAGTCATCCAATGGCAAAGTAGTGAGTTTTGTTTACTCGTATCATGACCAATGTTGGCTAAGACAATGACTTTTGTCAGGAGTGGTCTCTCAAAAAAAAGCGCATGAAAGTTTTTTCCACGCGCCTTATTTCACTTGCAACCAGATCAAGTGAGGATCAATTCAAGACCATGTCCGGTAGTCCTTTCGATGATACCCACTTGCCTTCTGGAGTGAATTTAATCTCTACATTCTTGCCTTCTTTTTTACCCCTGTAACTGTAGTGAAAGGGAATAGCTCTCGATGTTCCCGGTTTTCCCTGATCACCGGGGATCGCGGTCGTATGTTCAAAATGAGCATACCACACGCCACCTTTGATGTCTGCTTTTGTAGAGGCAAACTCATTTTCAAAGGTCTTTAAGACAGATACCGGCACCTGTTCGTCCCTGATTTTCTCTACCATGTTCATGGGAATGGTTTGCGCGAATGTCCATACGGCACTTAGTAACAGGAAAAACAAAGTGAATTTTAGTGTTTTCATATTATTAATATTTAAAGGTTTGACAATAATTATTTATCATGGGTATCCAGAATCACCGGCAGGCCGTCCTTACCAATGGGCACAAAGAAAAATTTGGTATTCGGGCTGGACGTTAGTTTATCCTGCACTTCCAGTGCTTTGAACTGCAGGTACCGTTGGGTTAAACCGGCATCAATGATTTGCTGTGCATCGCGTTGCCCTTTAGCCAATACTCTTTGTATCTCTGCGTTTTTCTCCGCGATTTTCAATTCATACTCCTTTTGTTCAATGGCTTGCTGAACGGCAAGCTTTTTATCCACTGCCGAAGTAACCACTTCCGGGTATTCAATATGCTTTACCGTAACGTTGTTAAATTCAATATGCTTTCCTTTTGTCAGCATCATCAGGCGGGTGAGGATGGCTGACTCGATCTCCGGACTTTTCGGTGACACTAGCGTGTACTTGTATGTTGAAAAAACATTTCGTACCAGGCTCATGAACTCAGGCTTGATTACTTTGTTGTAGTAGTCTTTGCCAACTTCCAGTTCCAATTGTGGCAGTTCGGAAGCCACCGGCCTCAGCGTAACGGAAACAGTAAGATCGATATGCAACTCATCTTCCGTTAGGATTGATACGTTTTCGTTATAGGTTTGCCATTGCATATTATATCCGACCACACCATTCCAGGGCCAATGCCACACAACGCCATTAGAATAGATTTTGTCGGTTACTAACCCTTTGCTTAATGGCTTCCAGCGCATGGCATTATAGCCGGGTTTTATCACCGAGCATCCGGCTGTCAGCAAGAGAATTGTTGCAGCCATCACGAAATTCAAATTTGTTTTCATAGTACTGATCAGTTTAAGTGTTCAAGAACTCACAACGATCTCCAAATTCATTTTTGCACCAGGCGATGAACAAACTGATTTCGCACTCCGGCAAGAGTCTGAGCGCCTTCACGTATTCTTTCTTTAACAGGTCTCTGTCAAAGCTTATTTTTCTCAAGATCAGTTTGCAGTACTCGAACCTGCTCATAGCATTAATAATTTTGTTACTTCTATAACGCTGGCAGGCAAAGGCGCGGATCAAACTTTCTTGGCTATGATGTGTATTTTATTGACCTATCAAATAGAAAGGAACGATCAGGCTGTCGAGTAAAGCACATGCGCCAGAATAGAGGCACACATTCTAAATATATTTAAGTATTTGCTTAAATAAGAAATAGTAATACCTTTGACTCAACCCTGAAATGAGGTATTCATTAAATGAATAAAAATACGTGTATCCGTGTTTTTGCGGATGTTAACCAGATAAAGGCGTGCAGAGAAAAAATTTCCGAAAATGCCGGTGCTTTTGGAGATTTGGCACGGGTACTTGAATTGTCTGGTAATGAAGTGAGACTTAAAATTCTTTATCTGTTAGAGGAGGAAGGTAAACTATGCCCATGTGATTTAAGCGATATTCTAAGGATGAGCGTTCCGGCAGTTTCGCAGCATTTGCGAAAGCTAAAGGATGGAAATGTGATTCAATCAAAACGGGTAGGTCAGACTATTTTCTATTCTTTAACGGATGGTCATTTGAAAATATTGCGACCTTTTTTTCGACACATTAACGTTCGAAGAGTCACTGCAAGTTGATGTTATTATTACTCTAAAAAATGGAAACTAAAGTAATTGCTGTATCCACCATAACGTGTCCGGCTTGTAGCTTTTCGAAGGAAGAAGAGATGCCAACCGATGCATGTCAGTATTTTTACGAGTGTGAAAACTGTAAAACTTTATTGAAACCAAAACCCGGAGACTGTTGTGTATTTTGTTCCTATGGGAATGTGAAATGCCCTCCGGTTCAACTGGAGAAAGCTTGTTGCAAATAGAATCGCAAGTATGATTGCAGGAGATTTATCGAAGGAGTTCAGGGATTCAATCCGTGGATTATCCGGCCATTTGCGTGGCATTGAGAAGATGGTGAACACAGAATTCCCCGACCAAACTCTCTTACAACTGAAAGCAGTTCAGGCAGGGCTTCAAAAAGCAACACTCATGTTGCTGGATGAAGTTTACCGTAAGGCGCTTGCAGAAAAGATTTCGTTTTCATGGCAAAATTGTCCTGGGAATTGCGGTTATGAAAAGAGTATTGATATGCTCCGCAGTTTGTTCCCGCATATTAAGTTGGATGAGATACCTGAAAAATTGAAGGAAGCGGCAAAAATCGAGGATCATTTGAAGAAAATTATTTCACAAAATAACTTGGAGCCCCCCTCCATTGGGAAGTTACATTTGGATCAGTAAACCGTTCAACATCTAAATTAATATTTATGGTAAAGAAAATATTTTTCATCTCCGCTGTAGCCTTAGCAAGTCTGGGAGCAACAGCTTTTGAATTGAACAGGGAAACAACCTCGGCTTGCCCCCTGGAAGGTACACCTGCATGTCCGATTGTAAATTGCCCGCTAAAAGGAACCCCCCAATGCCCTTATACTCAATCTTCCTTGCCCTCGTGCTGCAAGACTGATGCTTCACTGCAAACAGAAACATTGAGAATGTTCAAGTAAGTTCTGATTAGAGACATGAAGGTAAGTAGTATTTTGAGCAGTGGACTTATCGCAGCGATACTAAGTTCGCTTTGTTGCATCACACCTGTGCTGGCCCTGGTTGCAGGAATGAGTGGTATTGCAGCTTCTTTTTCATGGCTGGAGCCGGGTCGGCCGTACTTGGCGGGTATTACAATTGCCGTACTCGGGTTTGCCTGGTATAAGAAGGTATTTCCAAAAACAGAATCACCTGACTGTGCATGTGAAACTGAAGGGAAGAATGTTTCATTCTGGCATACGAAAACTTTCCTGGTGCTTATAACAATTTTTGCTCTTTCTACATTGGCTTTTCCATACTATGCTCATATTTTTTATCCTCATTCTGAAAAGCAAGTGATTGTAGCTAACGAGAACGATTTCCGTTCTGTGGAATTCAAAATCAATGGGATGACCTGTCAAGGATGTGCAGAGCACGTTGTGTTTGAGGTCAATAAACTTGCAGGAATCATAAAAGCTAACGCATCCTTTGAAAAAGGCAATGCGTTAGTCGAATTTGATGAAAGCAAGGTATCTCAAGGTAGTATCGAGTCCGCCATAAATTCTACAGGGTATAAAGTAGTTGATGTAGTACGGTTGCGTTAAAGTTTAAACTTATGCGCAGGTGATATTATCCCTGCTCTTTCAGGGCACTTTACTGGTTGGTTAATATCGCAAACTGGATAAGTTTTGATGGAGTCTATAAAGTAAAGCCTGATGGAAACACGATTATCAAGCACCAACCTTTACTTGCATGTTTAATAAAACAATGTCCGATTATCGTTTGCCGAGAAAATTCCGGGTGTAGCCATTTGGAGAGTTCATGAAATTAAAGGTGTAGTTGAATGTCCTGGCATTCATATCGAAATAACCGTAATGCTCATCACTTGGGTTGTGTTCAGCACTCATATGCTGTTGCCATGAGGTTCCGTTACTCATATTTCCCATCATTTGACTATTTCCCATCATCTGATTATAGGACGACATGTTGTGACCATATTGATTCATAAAATTACTGCCTGTGAAACATACCCTCATCATATTTCCATCGGGATATAATCCAAGCGAGAATGTTGTATCAATGTTTGCGTTGTAGCAGCGGACTTGAATGGTATAATCATTAACGGAGGTGATTTCGGCCGTTGCCGGTATTGCATCCTGCGACAAGCTTGACGTTAAAGTGCCTTTATAGGTGCCCATAATCTGGTTTGACAAGTTGGGCTGCGGTTGTTCATTGTTCATATTACAGGAAACAATGCTGACAGCCACGGCAACGCTTAACATAACTTTTAAGGCTTTCATATGCTAAATATTTTAATGGTTATTATATGAGTCCGCTATAACACTTGCATAGTTAAGCAGACCGCAAGATTTGTTCAGTGACGGACGTCACCCAGTAGAATGATCTTAGTCATTTTTCGAAGGGCTCTTGCCGTTCACCCTCCCACTAGAAATAGATAATCGCGTTAGCTTTTGAGTTGTCCATTTGATAAGGCGAGTGCCTTATTATAGGGACGGATATTGTAAACAAATTGTGAGGCAGATATTCTTACGATATCGCGCAGATATTTAAAGATTGCTCAACACCACAAACTGCATGGGTTTTAAATGGAGTTTAATATAGTGTCCAATGTAATCCGGATTTTCCAATACCTTTACTTTACCCGTATCCCCATAAAGAAATTTAAAGAAAGCCTTATCCACATTCAGTTGACGTCTAATTGAAATATACTCTTCCCTTTCTTCGGTCGTGGATGAATTGAAAGCCACTACCATTTCCTGGTCGAATAAAACTCTTGAGAAGGCAATCAGGCATTTCTCACATTCGGGCAAGTGAAAATGTATTTCGTCCGTAGAAATTTTTCGCATATGCATATGTCCAAATTTCAAAACAGAACTATTCTTTCTGATGGCTGCTATCTGTGAAATCCCTTGATAAATTTTATTCGACTTATCCAATGCATCGGAGACTTTGTCATCGGGATTAAACATCGCTTCGCGGATGTTTGAGTCATGTTCACCCGCGCCCTCAAAACCTTGTTCGGTTCCATAATAAATACACGGAGTACCCAGCGCGCAGAGTAAAAATCCAATACCTGCGATGACTTGCTCTTCGGTTGCATCTTTTCCAAAGCGATGTTTGAAGGATTGACCGACCTGATCGTGGTTGTCAATAAATGTCACCAGAAATTCGCCAAAGTCACCACGACCCAGTGCATTTCTGCGAAGGGATTCATATCGTTCCAGTAATCGCTCCGGAGACGCATTTCCTTTAATGACATCGGCAAGAATATGGTACAATGGAAAATCTAACACAGAGTTGAGTCCGTAATAAATATTTTGACCATCTACCGTGACTGTAGTTGTTGGACCTATGTACCGGTTATAGGTATCCTCTGAACCGACCAATTCTCCAAAGAGAAAGAAGTTCTTTTTGCCTAACATATAGGCATATTCACGTATGTGAGAACAAAATCTGCTAATGGCTTCTTCGCCCATGTGCTTAACGGCATCCAAACGGAAGCCATCGATATCTACTTCCTTCATCCAATAGCAATGTGTTCGGATCAGAATATCCTGGACGTAGCGAGCCTCAACTGAGTCATCCATTCGAAACGCTTTAAGTTCCTGAAAATCCCCCTCACGTGTTTCCGGATATGAATCGTAGTTTCGGATCTGTCCTTTGCGTCCGTACAATTCAGGATCGCGGAGTTCGATAGGTATCGGGTGATCGTTAGAGCGCCAACCTGCCAGGGGAAACCTTGCGCCCTCGTAATAATAGTAAGGAACATCATCAGGATAAAACCAATTGTTTCCTGAATGGTGCAGCACTATATCGAGGAACACCCGCATATCAAGTTTATGGGCGGCATTGACCAACTCCTCCAAGTCTTCTTTGGTGCCAAATCGCTTATCAATTTCAAGATAGTTCTGAATGGCATAACCGTGATAGGACTCCGGATTATTTTCAAACAGGGGACTGAGCCAAAGGGCAGTGCAGCCAAGATCAGAAATGTAATCAAGGTGATTGATGATCCCACGAATGGTACCACCACAAATTTGTTTCAGTTGTTCACCATCTCCAAAGCCTTTGTGGCTTGATTTGACTGGCTTTCGCGTCAGGTCATCGTGAAAACGATCGACCATTAAGAAATAGATAAATTCTTCCCTCCACTCGCGGTGGCAATTCTTCCAGTATTTCTTTCCTTGCTTAGGTGCAAGGTCAATTTCTTCAATAGACCAAACTGTATTCATATCCCGAATCGTTTAAAAGTCATTTGCTTAATTGTTTCGTGAACTCAAATTAGTAAGAACGCAGGTGCCGAGCAGAAAAAACCTTGGTTGATAGTTATGGTTAATTGGCAAAAGCAGGTCAAAATTAGATACCCCCTTTTTGTCTACGGAAAAAGGGCACACCAACCAGATGTGCCCTTACTAACCCTAAACAATACTCAACTAATTATGAAAACTCAATCTCACCCCGTACTTAGAAACTTATAACTGCTTCAAGCATTACACCACTAAATTCAGCGCCTGCAAATCTTCCTGTCCATGCATTGCCATTGTAGCTTTGTTTCAAATATTCCAGTTTGGTCAGGATATTTTTTGAGATATACCAGCCACCGGCAAAATTCAGTCGACTAATCTCAAGATTATCAGTTGCACTCTCTAACTGTTTTCCGCTGATTGTGTTGTAGCGGGCTGCCACATAAAACTTTTCATTCTGGCCAAAGCGATAAATAATATCCCCTGCGAGTTGGGTAAATGCACCTTCTTTATCTGGTTGTGGTGTAGTGAATTCATTGCTTCCGGAGGCCCGTTCGATAACACCAAACAATTCAAGTCCTTTAAATTTGATAAATGGGTTGATTTGAAGTGCCGTGATTTTGGTAAATCGTGCATTGTAACGACCATCAAAATTTCCGCCCTGCACATTGCCGTTGGCATCTGGCTGGGTGTAGGTCACATAATAGTACCTTGAACCGGTGCGGTCGCCACCATAGAGCCAAGTACCCGTTGTCTCACCTTTATTGATATACCAGGAACCGGTTAATCTTACCCTTAGGTCATCGTTGATCTGCTTGTCGTATCCCAACTTACCGTAAAACGAAGGCTTGTTGTCGCTTTGATCGTTGACTCTGACATTTTGGTTAAGCTTTCCATTGGTTACGCCAACAAGCGCTAAGAATCCTTTGTTCTGCACGGTCACTTCGCCAAATGGCTCGGTAGAAAATGCATCCATGATGTAATTCTCATTAAATGGATTGAATATCGCCCGTGCGTTGTCTGATCTTCTGAAGTGAGTATCACCGTAATTGAATTCATCGTACCCGATAGTGATGCTCGTAAATTTCATCACACCTTCGAGGAATCCTGGCTTCACAAAATCGAGTTTGTCCATGCGCAAATAACCGCCTTTGATATAGAAATCATTGTGGTTCCTGGAAGAAAGGTAAGACCGAAGATGCATCCGCACACCGTCAAGCAATTGAACATCCACGTTCAAGTTAGCGGTAGGTAAGTTGAAATCTGATCCAAGTTCTACTAAGTTGTCAAGATCATTGCTCTGATCTAAGGACTGAAATTGCATGGCGAAGTCACCGCCAATTCTAATTTTCATTCCCTGGAAAGAAATTGTATCTGATTTGCTGGGTTCAAACACGTTGAGACCCCGCTTGTCATTGGGACGCCAGTATTGTAAAGATGGTACTTGTGCATACAACGCTCCTGACGTAAAAAATAGTAGGGGAAGTATGGCTTTGAGAATATTACCTATAGTTTTCATGATGATCGTATTTAAATGGTTTGGATAAACAATTAAGATTAGAATGGACGTTGAAGGACAATCCTGGAAAACGCCCGAGTAAGCAACACATGGATGTATTACTTACCGATTTCGGCTAAATGATCTAAAGAAGAAAAGTTTGGAGCAGGATAGAGCGGTGTTTGCCCGACCTGACTGGTGGGTCATTTATTGAAGGTTGTAATAACCGATCATTATGGATACCACAGATATCCAATTGTGTATTGTGTGATATGACTGTGACGAGGCTCGTGGATGATATAATGGTCGGTGCCTGCACCGACTGAAAATCATCGATTGATAAAGTAATTTCTTCATTCTTGCACCCGTCACAAGATTCCTCGGTCGTTTCACAACAGGAGTCCTTAGTTCTTTCAAATAACTCTGAAGTGATAAGTTTGTCATGACAGAAATGCTGATATACCGTCATTTCTCTGAATGGAAATAACACGGAGGTCAGGGTAGTAATATGCAGGATAAACCTTAGCATTTTTGTCGTGTTTTCAATATCACACCCAAAAGTATCCCACCGGCAAGCAACGGCAAATGGTTGAAGTCAGTCCATTAAATGATTAATATCAGTTTTTCAGCAACGGTATGGGATACATACTTAGAAACATAAACAAACAGCCCGGAACGAATCCGGGCTGCATTGGTGATTTGAAGGGTTTCAAAGCAAGGCCTTGATTCCAATAGTAAAACTTCTCGGCATTCCCGGTCGCAGACCAGCAGGCCTCCGTGCGACCGCATATACCTCATTCGTAATGTTTGAGATTGAACCATATGCTGTAAGAAATTTATTCAATCGAATGTTTGTTGATAGATCAACAATAAAATTTCCATTCAGCTTTTCCGATGGTGGAATTTCACCCTGCCCGGGCGTGGTCCGCATTACTCCAACATACTTGGAACTAACATTTATATCAAATAAACGATGTTGCATCCCCGCGTTCAATGTTAGCTGGTTAGCGGCCAAATAAGGAATCTGATCGCCTTTAACCACATTATTCCAATCTTCCGTATCAGGGTCAAAGGAACTGCCAAATTCTCCATCGGTATAGGTATACGCTAACGAAACCGGGATGCCTATGCTTTTAGACCCTGTGATAAACGTGTATTGTATTTCAAGTTCAGTCCCGGTAACGGTTGCTTTGCCCGCATTAAATAAATCACCGGTTCCACCACCACCGCTGGCCGCGAGGTCAGACCCAAGCAGGTTTGAATAATTATTGTAGAAGAAAACAGCCTGCGCATTCAATCTTGAATTAACGAGGCGTGCACCCAACTCATAGTTAGTGCTCTCTTCGGGCTTATCATCTTTATCAAAACCGGGCGGAGCAAATCCTTTGTGAATACCTGCAAAGGTATTTAAGCTTTTCGTAACAGAATAATTGATGCCCAACCCGGGGATCCAAACGCCAACGCGATTGTCTTTAGTTGTAAGGTTTGCTCCGGTCCGCTGCGGATCAGCCGTTTTGTAGTCCAGTTGAGTAAGCTCAATGCTTTCAAAACGAACCCCCGGCAAGGCGGAGAATTTTCCATACGTTAAATTATATTGGAGATACGTGGCTGAAGCTTTGGCAGTGCTGATTCGATTGCTTTCTGTGCCTGGTGTGCCTGCAGTTGTCAGTTTCATAGCACCATTCTCCATCGCATATGTATCCTGCCATTGATATCTGTCTTCTTCGTCCTGATGGTAGCGAAAGCCAATTTCAATATCATGATCAATTTCTCGTGTTTTAAAATTGAATCCCGTAGCCATTTGGATGCCTCTTGAATAATAGCTGCGATTATTTGCTTTTACATAAAGGGCATCGGTATTTGCGCTGGTCTGGCCTGTCACAATGCTGTACTCATCGCTGTAAGTAGAGGGGTCATCTAACAAGTTTGCAATGGAAACCTTTGCATTGGTACCATACTTAACTGCATCAAGTTTGTACCAGTTGCGGCTAAATTCATTCCGGTAAGCCGTGACGGAAACATCCATGAACCGGGTCGGTATTATATTGTATTTTAAGGAATATTGATTGTGTTTCGTTGTGATGTTGTCAAGTTGAGAAGAGGCATACCTCCTGTACGGAGTGCTATCGAAATCTTCTTGAGTTAATCCAAGATAGGTTTCATCTGCATCACTGGTGGCTTGGCCTATTTTGAACGTGAGGGCTTGGTACACCTTGGCCGCAGATGGGGTGTTGATCCTAAACTTGGCCAAGTAATCTTCATTAGTAAAACCTGTTGGCCCACCATTGTCAAGTTCTTTAAAGCCCGTTGCAGTTTGTTGGTAGGTTTCCAGCACAAAGCCACCATATTCAAACGACTGCCCGATGTATGCTTGCGCAATTCTGCGGCCGAAATTCCCGCCTAGCAAATTTACCCGGGCAGAAAAATCGGAAGGAATTTGAGTGGAAATAAAGTTAATGGCGCCACCGGTGGTGTACGGACCATACTTAATCTGACTTGATCCTTTACGGACTTCGATGCCATGCAATCTTCCTACCGTTGGAAAGTAATAGGCAGCAGGCGAGGAATACGGTGCGGGTGCGGCTAGCACTCCATCTTCCATCAATGTAATTTTGCTGCTCCGTTCCACACCGGTTCCACGCATCCCGATGTTCGGGCGCAAACCAAAACCATCTTCTTCCTGAAGGTTTATACCGGGCACATTGCGAAGAATACGGTTGACATCGCTATAGTTAAATTCGTTAAGGTTTTTCAGACTCAAATAATGAGCAGACCCCGGGATATCTAAGAGGAATTTACTCCCACCCGTGAGCGTTTCCCGCGAAACAACTATTTCCGGAAGTTCATACAAACTTTCCTTCATGGTCAGTGTAAGCTTTACAGTTTCTTCAAACATCAGATCAATGGGCTGAGACACTGAAATAAAACCTATCGATGAAAACTTCAGGATGTAATTTCCAGGTGCCAGCCCATCCAGCCTGAAAAATCCTCTAGCGTCTGAAACATCACCTTTTTTTATTTCATCAATAAAAACATTGACTCCTGTAAGAGGGTGGTTATTAAAATCCGTTATAGTTCCTTCGACAGATCGATCGGACTGCGCCAGAGACTGAAGGAGACTAATATAAAATACTGCAAAAAGGATTATAGATTTAGTTTTCATAAAGGCAGTCACTTATTTAGAATAATTTTAAATAGATGCAATTTTATCTATTATTTAGATTCATTCCAAATAGATTACTCTTAAAGCAACGAGTTGTTCCGAAAGAATAAGCTCCAAAGAGCCTAATAGTGTTTGTTCTAAGTGCGCGGCACAAACTCTTCGTTAAAGTGCCGGTGCGATCAAATCAGCGATTTCGACTTTGTTCGAGGGATGATAGATTGTATTAGTTGTAATGATTGCCCCCGCCCCGGCTTCAATCAATTCTTCAAAAGCATTTCCTGAAAAAATGCCGTGTACGCCAATACAAATTGGAGGTTTCATTCCGGCCCTTTTCAGGCGGCCGATTGTTTCAATCATGGTACGAGCCGTGGAGATAATGTCGTCAACCAAAACTGGTGAATGTGCCTGATATTTCTCTACCTGAGGAACGGTAACTTCGACCTCCCGGTCACCACGCCTTACTTTCTCTAATACAATAAAAGGTGCACCGGCATTCTTCGCTACGGCCTCCACCCACTGTTCACTTTCGCTGTCGGGCCCAATCAGAACAGGCCTCTCAATATTATCCCGAATCCATGTCGATATAAGTCCGGCAGCATGCAGCACCTCGCAGGGTACGGTATATATTTCACTCATCGAATGTCTTCTATGAAGATGCGGATCGATAGTAATCAATGTGTCAGCGAAATTGGAAATAAACCGTGCAAAATACGTGGAGGTTATACCCTCTCCTGGCTTGAATTGTTTATCTTGGCGCATATAGGCGAGGTAGGGTGCAACCAGGTAAGTGCAATCCGCGCCCAGTGCTTTCGCGGTCTGGCTTAAAAAATACAATGGCAATAATTTTTTATCCGGATTATTGAGTGTGCACACTAGAATCACTCGTTTTCCTTTTACATCGGAGTGAATCCGGATGTAAGTTTCCTTATCCGGAAATTGGCGTATCGTTACTTCACCCATTTCTGCGTTAATCCGGGAAGCAAGTTTGCCTGCTAAATTCTCATTGCCCGGTAAGGCAAATACTACAGTTTGCATAATTCAGTAAGTTCAAAGTCAAACTATTTCAAGTATCGTATTTTTATTTGCGTTTAGATACTCCCTGGCATAGTCAAGTTCGCCACGCGATTGGTAGTAAAGCGTATATAAAATATCTCCCGGATTTACTTTTTTATATAAAGGTGAGAGGAAAAGAATACCCGCCCCCGGAGATTGTGGTGCCCCGCACAACTTGGCCAACCTTGCCAACCTCCGGTTATCTATGCGGGCCACTACACCGGAATGATCGCATCGTACATCATATTTGTATTCACCAATTACGGGCTCGGTAAATCTTCCTTGCGCCTGACAAATGGCCTGGAATTTTTTCCATGCTTCTCCTTTCTCCAGCATGTTGAAGGCCATTTGGTAGCCTACAGCACCTTTTGCTTTACCGGTAATTTCCAACAGGCGACCTGCCAGTTTCAACGAGCGATCTCTAAGATCAATGGGAGCATCACGTTCACCCTTTAATACAGAAATGAGATCCTTTGCCTCCAATGCGGGGCCGATTCCCCGACCCACCGGTTGTTGGCCATCTGTAAAGACAACATCTAAGGTTAGGTTAATTGACTGTGCAACCAAGAGCATTAAATCTTTCAAGTGCAAGGCCTCCTGCATGGTACGAACCTTAGCCGATTCTCCAATGGGGATGTCAATTACTACATGACTCGAACCCGCAGCGGCCTTCTTGGAAAGGACGGACGCAACAAGTTGAGCAGGGCTATCCAAATCCAAGGAACGCTCAACTGAAATGAGGATGTCATCGGCCGGGCTTAGTTTAACAGCACCACCCCACACCATGCACCCCCCTTCCTGTTCGACAACTTTCCGGATGGCTGTAAGATCGAGATTGACATTGGTGAACGTCTCGACCGTGTCGGCAGTTCCGGCCGGTGATGTGATGGCACGGGAGGAGGTTTTGGGTATTGTCAAACCAGCGGCAGCGATTATACTTACCACAATAGGAGTCGTTCTGTTTCCCGGAAGTCCACCGATGCAATGCTTGTCAACGACTATATCAGGTGGCCAGGTAAGGTTATGCCCAGCGCGAATCATCGCTTGCGTCAACGATACCACCTCTTCTACCAGGAGACGGTCACCCGTACAGGATGCAATAAATGAAGCAAGCTCAATATTCGAATACCTACCTTGGGTGATGTCATTGATAATTTCCTGATAAGCATTGGGTGGCAATGTTTTTCCGTATAGCTTGGCGCGAACGCTGGCGAGTGAATCAACTGGAGGAAGATGCGTGACCTCAATCAAATCATCTTCCCTTACATTCAGCCGTGCCATTGCTTCCATTGACAAAGCTGCCTCACCGTGTCGTAGCAGTTCTGAATTGTGAATCACGTTAAGCGTGGCAATGATATCCCGGCCATCATATTTCACAATCACTCTCGTAAGTGCGGTGAATCCTTCTGCCATACAAACTTGACAATCATGGCGCATGTAGATGATATTCTCGCGATAGGTGTCGATACCAATGGGTTTTACTTTTAAATGATTTGAATGATTATGTTCCATAATTCTTAACTGGCTTTTAAAAGTTTTTTCTTGCAATCGTATAGCATGTTCTTTAAGCACCACCTGCAATACCAATCTGCCAGCAAAAATGAGAGAAGTCTGTAAAAGAAACCTTGAGGTCTTTCGTAGCTGATGGACAATTCGGCCGATGTTCCACCGGGAAATTGTGTAAGCAGCAAATGCATCCTATACCACGAATAAATGATTAGTTGAGGAGTGCCAATCGTCTCCAATGTCTTCTCTTCTCCCGGCATCCACGTGGTCACTTCAACGGTGAAGTCCATTTTAAATCCCATCATCCTGCCTGTCCATTGGTACTTGGTTCCTAACCCGGTATGGTGCTCCGTAAGGAATTTCAAATCCAGTTTACTCCCCATCATCATCATGGAGGACTGCGTCATGTGCATTCCGGTAACTCCTAGATTATCGAGGTACTCAAAAACACGGTCGGGCGTTGAGTTATAAGTCTCGATTCTATTAACTGTTTTCATAGAATTCTTTCAAAGTGTTTCATCAAACCAATCACAAATAACTCCGGATGCTTCTTTCGGATTGGAAAGCATCCAAAATACACCTCCATCCACCACCGTAACTTTCTTTTTAATGTCCGGCAATCTCGAATACAAATCTTTTTGATAGTTTGGAAAAAAGCCTCTTTCAGGAACAATGAACATAGTTGGTACCCCCAGCGTGGAAATGGGATTGGGAGGAGGAGTGTTGATCAAAGACATAATCGCAGACAGCGGATAATTTTTGTCAAAATCGGGATCTTTTGAAAAGTGTTCGATGAGTGGTTGTTCAATTTTTTGATTTTCGGGTTTGGTATCGATCATTTCTTTAAAGTCAAGATAAAGCCGGATCGGGAGTTTAATTTTTGGTGAGATTTTAAAAAGCAGCTTAGCCATGGGGAGCATCAGCTTTCTCCTTTTCGCAGCCCCATTTCCTGCACTGAAGGCATTGTGGAATTGTTTCTCCGTAGCTATTACAGGAGCGTTTTGATACACAGCGCTTTTGATTAAACTGCTTGTCAACGACAGATAAAATGCAGCATATCCGCCAAGACCTTCCGCAAAAATTCCGATTCTATCGCTAAATTCCCTACCTATTTGTATAAGAGCATCACCGTGCCGTTTCATGAGTTCGGGGATAGTGTATCCTCCATGTTTGGGCATGATAAAAACATTATAGCCTCTCAAATGCATTTGATAGCCAAGCTCAGAAAAAACATAGGCATGTCCGCCTGACCCTGGGGAGATCAGAACATTAGGAGTGTCCTTACCTGCAAAGAAATAGATCAACTCAAACTTTTTGCCTGATGATTGGAAAGAAGTGTATTTAATCTTGCCCTCGATTTCATCAGCGGGTGATTCAATAACATAGTGCTCTTTCCAATATTTTATATTTTTCATACCTGAACAATAAGTGGCTCTATTCCGTCAAAAGCTTCTTAAGACATTGAGCGGTAATGTTATCCCTGTTGAATCGATAAAAAGTTTTACCATTATTGACTTCTCTTTTTAGTATGCCGCCCTTCTTCATAATAGTCAGGTGACGGGATGTGATCGACTGCTCAAGATGAAGGGCTTCATAAATACTCTTCACCATTATTCGGTCATCACCCCAATTGCTTAACAAACGAAGTATTGCAAGTCTTTCAGGATGTGCTGCCGACTTTAATGCTTCTGCTAGGTCATAAAAGTTCAAATTTGATTTGGTATTATTTCTGGCCATAAAATCCTTAATGAAAAGAAGTTAAGGTTGCTCCATTAGCTTTTTTCTGCACATCATTTTTGATTCGTGAAGTTCGGTTGCCAAATCGATGGAGTGAGATTGATGCATTCCTGCTCATTTTCACAAGCTCTTTTTCAACTTTATTAGCCTCTCATTAATAATATATCCGTAGCGACTTAGTTTTTTAAGGTTAATCCCGCAGGAATTCCTTCAATAACCACCTCTTCAAATAGATTCGGTATGTGGCAGTTCCAACCTTTATCTTGTTTTATCTTATCTCTTAGGGATTTTGCTGCTTCAAGTTCGCCATGCGTAATAAAAATATGTTGTGGAGCGGTTTTTAATTTACTCAACCAATGCAGCAGTTCGGTTTGGTCAGCATGTGCCGAAAGACCGCTAATGTTCTTGATAGTGGCTTTTATGGTAAAGCGTTTTCCATGTAATTTTATTTCTTCCACGCCATCTAATAATTGACGCCCCCGCGTGCCTTCTGCCTGATAGCCAACCAATAATATCGTGCACATCTTGTCCCCCAGATAGCGTTCGAAATAAGTAAGTATCCTTCCCCCTGTAGCCATGCCGCTCCCCGCAATAATAATTTTGGGGTTTTTGTCTGTTGCAAGCTTTAATGTTTCATCCATTGTCTTCACCCGAATGATATCATTGCACATTTCCGAACATTCATTCCTGGATAACTTAAGCCAACTGGGATGATGATGAAAAATCTCCAGAACATTTCGACCCATAGGGCTGTCCATGTAAACCGGGATATCCTGGATAGCTTTTCTTTTTCTGAGTTTCCATAATAAAAACATAAGCGATTGTGTGCGTTCAACAGCGAAACTAGGGATCAATATGGTTCCGGAAGACTCATTGATCGTTCGGATAAGTTGTTCTTCACTATCGGAAGGATGTATTCTATTCCCATACGTAGATTCCATGATCATGACATCTGCTTCCTCCGGCAATTCAGGAGGATATAGCAAGGGATCAATTGTCCTTCCGATGTCACCCGAGAAAACAATAGTTTTGTCGCCTAGATTCATTTCGATAAAGGTTGCCCCGATTATATGTCCATTATATCGAAACCGGACTCGAATGGAATCAGATATAGTTAACCATTGGTTTGGAGGTTGGGATGTAAAAAGTGGCGTGGTCTTTTTTACATCATTCAGATCATATAATGGGAGCGCTTTCTTATGCTTGCTGTAACCAAACGTGTTGGCGTGTTCCGATTCTTCTTCCTGAATTTTTGCGCTGTCTTCCAGTATGACTTTTGCGATTTCTAATGTGGGTGCTGTCGCCCATATTTCACCCCCGAAACCCTCTTTCGCTAATCGAGGTAAATAACCAACATGATCAAGATGGCCATGCGTAAGCAAAACCAGGTCGATTGACTTAGGGTCAACAGGAAATGGTTTCCAGTTGGTCAATCTCAATTTTTTCAAGCCTTGAAAAAGGCCGCAATCGATTAGGATGTATTTTTCAGATGCGCGTAAAAGATATTTCGAACCTGTTACGGTTCCCGCACCTCCCAGAAAACGAATACTTATATTTTCATTCATTGCCGTACAATTTTAAATGCTTTGAAAATTTGAATAATTATTAGCGAAGCGAGACTCATGCCAATGGAGATCAACCAGTCTTCCTTTGACATCGGGAAGATGTCCAGGGCATCCCGAATAATAGTTACCTTATAAGATATCGTAAGCAGAACAACGCACGCGATAACTGCATACCATACATACCTGTTTTTCATCACCTCACTCTTAAAGAAATTCGATCCTGTGGCATTCATATTAAATACGTGAAGTATCTGTGAGAAGATAAGCGTGAAGAATAAGATATTATTGCACAGTTCCGGATTCCAGGTCTCTGTTTTATGTACTGTAAAATGGCTGATAAACACAGCTCCCAATGTAGTGATCGTGATGACCACGGAATAGAATATGATAGATGTCCATCGTCTGTTGTCGATAATGGGCTCCTCCGTACTACGTGGTGGCTGGTTCATTATGGAAGAACTTCCTGCGGTTACTCCGAGGGCTAATGCCGGGAGTACGTCTGTAATAATGTTTATATAAAGTATTTGTAATGGAAAGAGTTGAAAATGCAGGTTCAGTATAGCGGCTACTGCGATTACAAAGAGTTCGCTCAGATTGCACGACAAAAGGAAGATGACAAACTTCCTGATGTTATCGAAGATGATGCGACCCTGACGGATGGCCAGTACAATCGATGAAAACGAGTCGTCTTTCAAAACCATGTCGGCTACTTCCTGCGCTACTTGTGTGCCGCGTTGTCCCATCGCTATCCCTATATCCGATTTTTTGAGTGCAGGTGCGTCATTCACGCCATCCCCCGTCATACCAACGATGTATTTGCGATCCTGTAAAACACTTACGAGGTCTAGCTTTTGTTTTGGGCTTACGCGGGCAAAAACTGCTGTGTTTACCCAGCGGTCTTTCTCCTCTTCAGTGAGATGCTCATAATCATTCATCTCTCTACCAACCATTGCAGCTTGCTTCTCATCCTGGATGATACCAAGTTGCTTGCCAATATTTTGTGCAGTGGAAGGATGGTCTCCTGTAATCATAATTACTTTTATCCCTGCCGTTTTACATTCGTGGATGGCATCATAAACTTCAGGGCGGGGCGGGTCGATCATACCAATAAGACCCGCGAACGTTAAGTCCGCTGAAAGTTCATCATCCGTTGAATCAGTTCTTTTCGAGGCAGCCGCAATCACTCGCAGTCCTGAAGCTGAAAGTTTTTCAGACTCCGTTAGCCAATTGGCTCTCAGCACAGCATTAAATTCATCTTCCCCGGTGCCATTAATAATACGGGTACACCGATTAATTAGCTCTTCCGCAGCACCTTTGGCATAGATTATTTGATTTCCATTAGCCTCACGGTGAAGAGTGCCCATTACTTTTGTTTCCGATGAAAAGGGTTCCTCTTTGATCGTGGGGTTTTCTTTTCGTAACAGTTCGATTACGGTACCTTGAGCCACTGCAAATTTCAATAAACCCACTTCGAGTGGGTCACCTGTCTCTTTGCCATCATTCGTGATCGAGGCAGTATTGCATAAGACAGCGGTATTAACAACACGTTGAAATGATTGATCGTTGACGGTGACCTTTTTGGAATTGCTAACGTCAAATTTTCCTGATGGAGTTAGGATCAGATTGACTTCAATTTTATTTTGGGTTAGTGTTCCGGTTTTGTCAGTGCATATCACGTTGGTGCCTCCAAGCGTTTCTACAGCCGAAAGTTTTTTCACGATTACATTATGCCTGGCCATTCTAAGCATACCTTGGGCCAGGGCGAGTGTCGCTACGATGGGTAATCCTTCCGGTACCGCAGCAACTGCGAGCGCAATAGATGTCTCCAGCATTTCAAGAATCTTCTGGCCATTTATAATCCCAGCGATAAAGATGACGACCACCAATCCAACCGTTATCTTGATTAATTTTTTGCTAAATTGTTCCAGTTTTTTCTCCAGCGGTGTAGCAGCCTGCTCAGCCGATTGCACAAGACTTGCGATCTTGCCGAGTTCAGTTTCCATACCCGTGCCAGTTATTATTCCATAGGCATTTCCCTTTGTGACAAAGGTGCCCTTGTAAAGCATGTTGTTGCGTTCAGCCAGAGTTGTGTCTTCCTTGAGTTGGGAAATTTTTTTTTCTACTGGAATAGATTCGCCAGTAAGCGCTGATTCATCAATCTGCAACTGCGAAGAACGAAAAATTCGTCCGTCAGCCGGAACCATATCGCCAGCTTCAAGGAATACTAAATCCCCAGGCACCAGTTCCTCTGCATTGATCTCACTTAATTCTCCATTGCGAATGACTTTAGCAGGAAGAACGGATAACTTCTTCAGGGCTTCCATGGATCTTTCGGCCTGAAACTCCATGTAGAAACCAATTATTGCATTGATAAAAATCACCACCAGGATTGCAAAGCCATCGAGCCACTCCTGAAAGAAAAATGACAGACCAGCCGCCAAGATGAGCAGATAGACGATGGGGCTATTGAACTGCCGGAGAAAGACCAACCATAAACTTTTCTTTTTCTCATGCGTAATCGAATTGTTTCCAAATTGTTGCAGCCTCTGAGCAACAGCTCCCGGGCCAAGGCCAAGAGTTCCATCTGCTTCAAGTGATTGCAGAACTTCCTCCATGGGTCTGCTATGAACAGGTTGTTTAAAAATGTCAGTGTTGATCATGTTGCAAAAGTTTATGACATAGTTGATGGCCTTCTTCGAGAACTTCCTTTATTCTGGAAGCAGGTATGTTTATCTGTCGGAGATATCCGGGATCGTGGCATATCTCGCGGCACAAGACAATTTTCTTTTCGAGTAATGATTTCTTTTCTGGTTGTGTGAGTGTGGTAAGGCATGTCAGTGGATAAAGACCGGTTTCCTCAATCATATCACGCAGACTTTCGCCTTGAGGAAAATCAAGACTTACGAGATTCAGCCCGGAGCATGTCCCATACTTGATTGCGTCTGCGGTGAATCGAGTGTTGGTCACCACCCAACCCTGATGGAATTTTTCTCCATGACCCGGTATTAATTTCCAGCGTGCCTCCACATCTTGAAAACGCGCCTGTATGTAAAGTGGAATCTTAACATCGCAGACCATACCAGGGCTGTTGTGATACTTGCATTCAATCATGAAATGACGATCATCTTTCTGAGCGATTACATCCACTTCGTGGTTGACACAATGACCTTCCACAATTTGTCCCACTTGAACAACGAAGGCATTTTGCTTAAGAATTTCCGATACATATAATTCGAAGGGAAAGCCTGACGGGCCAAGTTCCATAATGCCGCTCTTGAGATGATAACGCCCCGCTACCGGTCGGGAAGCTCGCCTTAACAATTCATGGGCTTTTTTATAAATGTGTTTGGTAGACATTCCGTTGCGCAAACCTTTCGCGACTTCTGACGCTACCTTCTCTGCCAAAACAGTAGAGGCGCCTGCCCGCATTAACGATTGCAGCAACTTGTCCTTTTGAAATGCTTCACTTTCACCGGAAGCTTTAATGATAGTAGCGGTCATGGCTGATTGATTTTATCAATATTGAATTGTATCCTTTCAAATGAATCCGCTAAATCCCGCACAACTTTTGGGATACTTTCTGGAGACAATCCATCCTTTTTGTGCGGGTAAATTTTAACTGACCAGATCAATTCATTTCGGGTGGCATCTATGGCCTGCATCCTGATGAACAACTCTTTGTCGTAGTAGCGAATTCTTTGAGGAGAGGAAGAATTCTCTTTTAATCTATCGGATGTATTTTCAAAAGGCGAGTAAAAGGGATTCGTAATACTGTAAGCTGACCTGGTTTCATTGCCTGTGCGCGATGAAAACCGGCCCACCAGGTGTTCTTCCCATCGTAAAATAAATATGAGTTCGGGTTGGAGAGAATCATTTTTCAACCCCATGGTTTTCAGGTGACTGGAAAAGCCACTCCCAATGGATTGAAGGAGACTCAAGTGTTGTTTCCCCGAATCAGGAATTATCATCATGGAGAAGGACGAGTAAGGGTATTTTTGTTTTGGAGATATCTGATAGGTATCGATTTGGTAGCTGGATGCACAACTTATAAGGAGACTGCTTGCCAAAGCCAGGCCGAAGAAACTGTGACGATGTGCGTTGCCGATATGTCCTGATGTTTTGACCATAGTTATCCGCGCTTATTTTCAGTCCTGAGAGGTACCCACAATTGTGCTCCTATGTCTTGATCCGCCCGTAGAGCCAGTTGATCAGGTAGGTCTTTGTCGCTTTATCATACCGAGTCAATTCGGTGTCTCTTTTGAACACCTCGTCAATCTTCTTTTGAAATTCGGGTTGATCTGAAAAAGCATGTTTGAGGTTTTCTTTTGTGAGTTTATACACATTACCTTCTATTCCCCGACTGAACATATAGTGCAGTTCACTACGCTTGTGCGCCCTGATTTCATGCTTGTATAGGTGGATATATTCCGAGGGATTTAGAATGACATAATTCACCTTATCGATAAAGCGGTGAGCCACATCTTTGCAGTCCCGATACCCAAATACCTCACTCTTTAAAAGTGTTATCACCGAGTCGTTGTGAACCACTTTAATAAATTTTTGATCACTAAAACTGGTTTGCTTGATCTTGTGTTTTTGTGTCCGGCAATTGATAGCATACGCCAATTTCTGTTGCTGAAAATCTGAGATCGTCAGATAAACCCCACTGCTGTCTTGCTGGGCATTAACTGCATTGAACAGGCCTAGCAAGCACCCGAAAAACACTAACGCTTTCATGATTAGTTAAAGAGGTAGCCAACCTGCAAGAGGAATGCAGCGTTGTTGGAATGCATGCCACTGTCGTAATACATGCCCTGAAAAACATTCATAAACCCGTAGGTATAAAGAAGCCGCGTCTGAATGGCTCCTTTTTTAAGATCAAATTCCAATCCTGGACCCAGCACCATACCGATGTCAACGCGATTCACATTGTCCATCATTTCCTGCGTTGTCCCGGAAGGTTCGTCTTTTGCAGAAAGTAATGTACTTTCTGTCAAGCCGAGTACTGCGGTGAACTTGACCGGACCTTTTGGCAGGCTGTTATACTGTCCCATCGCCCAAAGATCCAAATACGAAAGATTGTAACTGTCATTATACGAAGAGTTCATCTCACCGTAATTTGCACCGCGATTCATGTACCCGAGATTGCCAACAAACGACCATCGTTGGTGCAGCGGTACAGTGAGGCTCACACCACCACCCCAGGAAGCCGCATAGCTGTACATGGTCATGTTGCTGTTCATCCCGCTATAACCGCTGCCGTACATGTTCATATTCATGCCCATGCCCTGTACCAGTGAACTTGTTCCTGCATTGGCGTACATGCCAATCCTGATTTTTGAAGTTGGGTTGTCCTGTGCACCTACGTATGTGGTTACAAAGAAGAGGACGATGATTCTTATTGCTGTTTTCATATATGTTTTATTTTATGTCTTTCACTTTATTTATTGCTTGTTGCTTTTGTCACCGGTATTCAACAGGTCGTCCATGTTTGCTTGAAGCATTCTTTTGTATTCGCGTGTGTACCAGTTTACAGCATCGTCTTTGTCACGCGCAAGATTGCTCGACTTGGAGAATGCCTCAAATGCGTTGTATCGTGCTGCTGCAAACATGATCGCTGCACCAATGCGCTCTTTAGGTTCGCTCGTAGTAAATTCATTGGCTAGGTCTATAAACTTATCGGCCATAGTCGCGCGTGATATCTTAGTTGTCTTTTCCATTTGATTGAGTTGGTTGTTCAATTTATCCCAGTCAGTCGGTCTAAATTCAGGACGGTACTCTTTTGCCGCTCTGCAAAACATGTAGTCGAGATATTTATCGGCATGATCCAGAATGGATATCGTTTTCATAACAAACTGTTCATTGTTTTAGCGTTCGGATATAATTGATAATGAGCCAACGGTCTTCAGCATCCGGAATCTTCTTATCAAAGGCAGGCATGTCATCACGGCCAGTGGTTAATTTGTAAAACAAGGCGCCATCAGTTTGGCTCTGGAATTCTGCCGTAGAGAAGTCTCCAACTTCGCCTTTCAACTCTTTTGCCTTGGGGCCATCACCGTAGCCCTCCTTGCCGTGGCAGGATTGGCAATGCTTTGCGTATAATGATTTGCCTATGGCGAGGTCTTCTTTGCTTGATTTGTCGGTTGGGTTTTTTACTTTTTTGGCAGTTTCAGGCACTACCCATTCTTTAGACTGGTATACCAGCGTGAATGAGTATAATGCAACGGAAGAGGCCAGGAGGAGAATAATCGTGTGTTTTTTCATAGTTATCAGGATTATGTTTTACGAATCGACTTTAGCTCTTGAAATTCTAAACAGGTTGATGATGAGCATGAGTATGGGAATCCATACACCGAGGATGATGAGGTTTGGAAAAATCAGCAGGTAGTAAGGTGTTTTTGAAGGTGGTGACCACATGGTTCTTTTATCAAAAGTTGAATGATCCGTAATGGGTATGCCGATTGGTGCATCGATGATGGCTTTCACTGTTCCGTATTCATCGCTTTCATTCAAGACCACTTCAAATGTTAGTACTCCATTTATTCCCGGCATCGGTTCTTCAACCGGTACGGTGATAGTGCCATTTTCATCAGTCTCATAACTTTCCTCTCCGATTGAAAGTGGGCCAAACATCCTTTGTAGTTGAACGCTTAGTGGTTGTCCTGCTACGGGATGACCTGTTGCATCAGTAAGCGTTGCCGTGATTTGATTTACGCTATCAACGGTTTCCAGAACTACAGCCAGATGAGCATCTGAAAAAGTTAACGTTGTTTCTGCATCTGAAAACTTAGGGTCATTTTCAATTTTCACAATGAATGTAAAATCACCACTCACAGATGCAGTGGAATCATGATGGTTAGTAAGCAGAAATGTTGCGACCCCGTTTTGATTAGTTGTGGCAGTACCATGATGAAGCAATGAGTCTTCTGCAATTCTTTGATACACCCGAAACTTCACCTGGGTGGCAGGCTCAATGCCATTTTCACCTTTATACTTGGCTTCAATATTTATGAATGACTCCTGATTCATAATTTTGATGTACTGCACTGAAACTCTTGCTTTGATTTTATCGACTTGACCAAATGCAGGCGCAAGCAATAGTATGAGGGCTGATATTCTCAGAATTAATTTCATAGCGATTTGTTTACGGATTGATCTGCTAATAGTCCTCTCTCCTCAACTGTTTCATGTATAGGGATGATGGGGAGAAACCTTACCAAGAGTGTAATAATCAATAGCGCACTCGCTAATGTTGCTGCGGTAATTGCCCACTCCATCCAGGTAGGCGAATAGTGACGCCATGTCTCGGGTACGCCTTCAATGGGAAGGAAAGGATGACTGAGGGTCGGGATAACAATCAGGTAGCGTTTCCACCAGGCACATACCATTACTGCAAGAGATACAATAAATAAAGGAAGAGGTTTTCTGCCCGACCTAAACAACATGACAATAACAGGAAGAACAAGTCCCCCTATAATCACAACCCAGAATAACCAGGCATATTCGCCAGTAAATAAACTTCGAAGATGGGTTGCCTCCTCTTCGGTAGATTTATAAACGGGCATCAGGTACTCATTGATGTTGAAGTATAAATACAACAAACTGAGCATGACCAAAATCTTTCCCATTAAATTAAAATGGTGATCAGTGATGTAATTCTCTAAGTTGTAGGTCTTGCGCAATACATACATAACTACGATCACTGCGCTTGACCCGGCAACGAAAGCGCCCGCCACGAAGTAAGGGCCGAAATTGGTGCTGTCCCAGCCGGGGCGATACGTAGTTTCAAACAGCCATGCAGTTACGGTGTGGATTGCAAACGCAACGGGAATAATCAATACGGAAAGCACTTTTATGGACCTCGAATAAATCTTTGTTTGCTTTTCATTACCAGTCCAGTTCAGCGAAAGCATCCGATACCATTTGGTCAACCTGGCGTTTTTATCAAAATATTTACTGAGGATTGTGAAGTCGGGCAATAGCGGGAAGTACAAAAATAAAATACTTAGTACCAGGTATGTGCTGATGACAATCACGTCCCAGATAATGGGAGATTGAAGTCTGCCGTGAACAAACAAATTTAATACTCTGTCCGGTCGTCCCATGTCGATGATAATGGCTATACCCGCCATGATGATGGCTGCAACAGCGATGATCTCTGCAATGCGTGTAAGCGGTGTGCTCCAATGTACATCAGACAACCGCAGAATGGCGGTGATCAACGAACCGACCAGGCTCACGGCAACAAAGAAGACAAAATTGGAAATGTAAATTCCCCATAGCGCATAGTCTCTCATGCCCGTTATAACCAAGCCATACTTTAGTTGCTGAACATAGGAATAGATTCCTGTAAGGATAATGAGCACAAGAAAAGCGACCCACACGTTTCCCTTCCAACTAAATTTCTTTGGTGCCAGGTCATTTATCATTTTTTCGTAGGCAGTGTTCATGGCACTTGTGGTTTATCGACCGATTGAAACTCAGTATAATTCTGCAAGCCTTCCTCAAAGTCAACAATCCGGTCGCTTGGTGGGAGGTAGTACACGCTGGGTTCTGTACCCAAACTTTCCATCAACCTGTAGCCTGCTCTGTCTTTTAATAACTTGCTTAACTTAAAAGATTGACCACTGCCGTTGGTCACGGTGTCTTCATACATATCGCCAAAACTGAACACATCGTTGGGGCAGGCACTTACGCAGTGTGGCAATTCACCCTTGTCAATCATGTGTGGGCAGAAATCGCATTTGTCTACAGTGCCTTTTTGACTTGGCACACCGGCATAATCAGGTGTGTATTCCGACTGCTCTACAGTATCGCCCTGCCAGGGATCTGACCAGTTGAACACCCTAACCGAATACGGGCAGGCAGCCATGCAAAATCTGCAACCGATGCAACGGTTGTTGTCGATCAAAACAATTCCGTCTCTTCTTTTAAAGGTTGCGTCTACCGGACAAACTTTTACACAAGCTGGCTCATCGCAGTGCTGACATAGTGTGGGCTGCCAATACGGTGCAGACTTTTCAGAGTCTTGCATCTTATAAATTTTGATCCAGGCGTTCTCCCCAGTGATGTAGTGGTTCTTGTTACAAGAACTTTGACACTTTTTTGCATTCCTGCATTTGGCCAGGTCCACCACCATGACAAATTTTCTGTTTGGAAATCCCTCGCGGGGATTGTAGGCAGATTCTTTTTCATGCGCATGTTCCACAGCGGAAGCCGGTACTTGCATCAACGTTCCGTCTGTTGACATCACCTCGATAGTCTTTTCAGAATCCAGACTTTCTGATTTACCAAAAACTTTTGCGAGCAATGCCCCGCTGGCGACCGTGAGCAAACCATACTTAAGGCCCTGCTCCACGAAGGTGCGTCTCGACTTTTGCTGGTTATCTTTTTCTGGTTCCATGGTTCTTTATTTTGTAAAACCTTTTGGCTTCAGCCAACTCAAGAGCGACTGATTGGACATCTTCCTTTCGATCACCTTTGCATTTTTAACTGCATCCTTTCTAACTTTCACGGCTTTACTGTCTGCTGTGAGCATCGTTATGAATTCATCTTCCTTTGCTTGTTTGCCGGCAGGTTCCGCTGCCAGAGAAGTTGCAGCGCTCAAAAACGGCAACGTCAGACTAAGGCCTAAGAATTTCTTTCGGGAGATCTGAATGTTTTTAGATTCTGATTTCATGTGTTAATATTTTTTGGTTAAGGTCACATGGAATGCCCATGCACAATTAACATTCCTTTGGGTCTGCTTTGCTGATGGGCATTTCATAAGTCATTTGTTTTTAGAAGTTCCATAGCCGATTAATATTGAATCCAATAAGGAATTCCTTTTCAGACAATTTGTTCTCGTTAAGAAAGTAATTTGCCTGAGGTAAAATGCGATTGTAGTTTCCGACAAAAACCTGAAAGATGTGGGAACTAGTTGCCATTTCAATTCCTAGTGCCAGGCCGGGGTTGTTCGAGAATTGACCCAGCGGTTGATTGTAGTCAATTAGTATCGCGGTCGTTTCGCTGATGTTTGCTTTTCCTCCTACAGCAATGGCAAACAAGTTGTTTGACTGTGATGGATCAACGATGTTGTAGTGAGAAAAACTGGGAGCCACCTGAATAGAGATTGATTGATTAAACCGTCTCATAATCAACAACTGACTGAAGTAGGAAAAACGGTCAGAGCTTTGTGTAAAGAAGGACGATTCTCGCGCATCAATTGCTGTGTTGCCATAGAAAGCCAAGCTCACCGGAATTTTTCCAGAACGAGTTTGACGGAGCAGGCCGATTTTAATATTAAAATCCTGCAAGCGATAATCTTTAGTGGTTCCAAAACCCAGCGTTACGCTGTTTGATATGGAGTATGCAAGTGCTAATCGTATATTAGATGGGCCCCATATACCGGCAAGGTCCTTGTTGCCACTCTTGATTACACCAAACCGGTGTTGAATGTCGAACTGCAAAGTTTTCTTTGGATTAAGAACACCGGTGACATTATCAATCAACCAAGCGCCCTGGAAGGCGGCTCGTTGAGGTTTATCCTTTTTTTGGGTAACCGAATCTACTTCTTGCGCAAACAGGTTGACGCTCAACACTGAAAGAAGGAGGAATAGAAATGTATGGTTGCGTTTCATGATTGTAGTATTTAAAAATCATTTAATTGTTTAATGCGCCTTCATCAATCCATTTTCGTATGAGTGCAATATTCAGGGGTGATAGTGGTGTAGCTTTAGGCATATTATTGCCGTCCTCGCTGTTCCATTCCAGCATTTCCACCAACTCACTTCCTTCCGAATCACCCGGAATAATTCCTTCCTCATCGCCTTCCATCAGTGAACTGTACGCAAAGTCCTCACGTAAATCAGGCTCTACATTGGCAGCAGGATTATGACACCCTGCACATTGCACATTTAGAATCGGCTGGATATCCAGCGCGAACGAAACATTGTCCTTTACAACGGGAAGTTCCTCTTCGAACTTGTCGTTTTCGCAGGCAGCCAAGAGGACAAGTGCACCCCCCAGCACAAAAAGTTTAATGACCTTTTTCATAACTCGTTACGTTAGTTGAGACTTCAGATTTATTGTTTATACACTTCAAAATTGTTCATCAAAAAAAGGTGGCAGTTTAATCACATATCCATCCCTTCCATCGCACCGCCACCTTGTTTTACTTTCCATGCACTATTCAATAAGTAGGCCCCGGATGTTACCACGCGGTCACCTGCCATTAACCCACTAATGATTTCTACTTCGCGTTTGTTGCTGATACCGGTTTCAACCATGCGTTGTTCAAACATGCCATCGGGTGTTTCAATCCAAACGGTAGTAAAGTTCTCCAGCAGTAATGCTGATTTCGGTATTACCAGGGTCTCTTTTCTGTTGCGTTTTAAGTAGACATAGGCCATTAAGCCAGGCTTATAATTTCCTTTCTGATTGTCAACTTTGATGCGCACCAGATTGATCTTCGTATTGTCCTCTAGTCGCGGGTTATCGTACACGATCTCACCTTTGATGCGTTCGCCTGGAAAAGCTTCAAACTCCACTTCAAGTGTCGGTGACTGTCTCAGGTAATTGATCTCACTGCTGTATAGTTGGGCTTCGATCCATAAGCTATTTAAGTCAGCCAGCCGGAACATGGGGCTACCGATCTCAACGTATTCACCCTCCCGTACGAGCAATTCAGACAAGAACCCGCTACGGTTAGAGTAGAAGGTGATCAGTGGCGAAATGCTTTTCGTCCTTTCAAGCTCGTTGATTTGTTTTTCGGTCAGCGTCCAAAGCTCAAGGCGCCTCCGGGCTGCTTCGACCATTCTTTGGGTAATCTCTTTTTGTGTGGTTGCTTTTTTATTTTCGTTGATCGCCAGCAGGTATTCATTTTCGTATGACAGAAGTTCTTCACTATAGATACTGTATAGGGGATCTCCGGTGTTCACATAGGTGCCGGGGTTACGCACAAAAAGTTTATCGATTCTGCCCTTTACACGGGAGCTAACGATATTGATATTTCGTTCATCAACCGCTGCGGTGCCAATCAGTGTTGTTTCTTCAAAGATTGTTTTGATTTGCGCTGTGTCGATCTGAATATTAGCCACGACTCTTTCCTGTTCTGTCAACGAGAGCATCGCTTCATGCTCATCGCTATGTCCTTCGTGGGCTTGTTCAGGTTTCTTTTCACAGGAGACTGAGAGGGCAAGAATTAGTAGGGTGATATAAATCGTATTTCTATGCATGACTCATTCTGGTTTAACCAAACTTTCACGATCCATTAAGTACCCGGCATCCAGTGCCACTTCATCATCAGCCTCCAATCCGCTCAACACGGTTACCCGTCCTTGCGAAACCGGACCAAGCCTCATGAATTGAATTTCCAAAATGTGAGTACCCTCTTCGGTTTGCCCCACTTTTTTCCATACTGCCTGCCGGCCACCCAAGTACAGAATGCTGGTTGCAGGCAAGGTCAACGACTCTTTTGTTTTTGGGTGGATGGTAGCTTCAAGGAGTGAATTGATACGGAGGCTTCTATTGACATTTGACAGATACACTCGAACCTGAATGAACTTCTGACCTGTAGCATATTGTGGCTCGATGTATCGCACAATAGTCTTAATTGGTTTATCAGGAACTAACTCACTGACCAGTGTTACGCTATCGTTCAATGCTATTTCATCCTGATGAAGGTTGTCCACTGACAGAATACCCCACACCTCACGAAGGTCATTGATCCAAAAAAGTGTTTGCCCTGCTGAAACATATGCTCCTTCGCGAACCGGTCCAGATGCTGCGGACATGGAAGGTGAATTTGACTGTTGTTGTTGGGACGTTGACCCCATACCACCACCCATTTTACTTCCTACTGAAGAAGCCATTGCTGCTCCAGTAGAGGACATTTGGGTTGATGGTGAATAAAAAATATATCCGTCATAGGCACTGTAGATGGAAAGCGTCAGTGATGCCTTTCCTGATTCTATGATCCGCTTTATTTGCATATCGGTTATTCCCAGAAGTTTCAGTTTATGGGCAGCATGTTTTGGAAGTTCGCCATCCGGGTCAACTTTGTGTGCGTACAAAAGTTCTTCCTGATAGGTATTAAGATCAGGACTATATAAGTCAAGTATTTTATCACCTTTGCGCACAAATTGATTTTCATATTTCACATAAAGCTTTTCGATGCGACCACCTACCCGTGCAGATACCTGGTTACTCCTACGTTCATCAAGGGTAATAAATCCATAGGCATTAACAGGACTTGATTGAAGTTGCCTTACTGGCTTTACCAGAGCCTGGCTTGAAATAACTTTTCGGTTAGTTGGTTCCGCTGAAATAGAAAGGGCTTTTTGGCTTGCTTCATCTTCCGGATGAGATCCATACTTACTGTGCTCATCATGCGACTCGTTTTTACAGCCGTAAAAGAGTACGGATAAGCCGACCATTATATATAGCGTGATTTTTCCCATGATGTTATTCTTGAATATCTAATACTTTGAGCGTTCCGGTTTTCTTCAATTCATATTCCCTGACCACCTGGTAAAATACCGGCAGCACCACAAGCACGAAAATGGTGGATGTGATGAGGCCGAACACAAATGGTATGGCAATGGGCTTCATGACATCACTACCAGTACCCGTTGAGATAAGTATCGGGATTAAACCCAGGATGTTAGCCAGTACAGTCATCAGCAATGGTCTTACGCGTGGTACTGCGCCTTCGAAAATGGCATTGTGCAGGTCTTCTTTTTCAATTACTTGGTTGGTTTCTTTCTTACTACCCACCAATCGTTTGATAGAATCATTCATGTAGGCAATCATCAAAACTCCAGTCTCAACGGCTACTCCGAACAAGGCAATAAATCCTACCGCTACGGCCACGGAAAAGTTTACGTTGAAGAAGTACAATGAATAGACTCCGCCAACTAATGCGACCGGTATGCCTACAAACACGATAATTACTTCACGGAATGTGTGGAACGTGATATATAGAATTATACCTATGACGAGAAGGGTGATCGGGATAATGATCATGAGGCGCTTTTCTGCGCGCACCTGGTTTTCGTATTGACCGCTCCACTGGATATAATATCCTTTAGGAAGTTTTTTAAATTGCTCATCAATTTTTGCTTTTGCTTCATTTACAACACTTCCCATATCACGGCCTCTCACATTAAACAACACTGTTCCGCGAAGCCTTGTGTTTTCCGAATTAATCATGGGTGGTCCTTCCTCTACTGTAATGTCGGCCAGTGCAGATAGGGGAACGACACCGTACGAAGATGTTTGTACAGGTACGCGCTTAATCTCATCAAGATCATTTCGATAATCTTGTGCAAGTCTCACGGTAATGGTGAAACGCTCACGTCCTTCGACCGTGTTTGTCAAAATCATACCACCCAAAGCAGTTTCAATTACCATGTTTACATCTTCTATGCTGAGTGCATAGCGGGCGATTGCTTCGCGGTTGATTTTTATATTAAGGTACTTTCCACCGGTAAGTTGCTCCAGGTAGAGATCGGTTAATCCGTCAATACCTCTTAGCGCTTTTTCGATCTCCGCTGTAAGTATAAAGAGAGAGTCAAGGTTTGACCCGAACACTTTCACTCCAACATCGGTACGGATACCTGTAGAAAGCATGTTGATCCGGTTTATGATTGGCTGTGTCCATCCGACCACCACTCCAGGGATACTGACACGCTCGTCCATCTCAGCGATGAGTTTTTCTTTCGTCATCCCTTCTCTCCATTTTGATTTTGGTTTGAGTACCACAATGGTTTCAATCATCGCCATCGGAGAGTTGTCTGTAGCCGTATAAGCACGTCCTGCCTTGCCCAGTACGTTTTCTACTTCGGGGATGCTCTTCAATATGCGATCCTGTATTTGTATTATTCGTTTAGCCTCTGCGTTTGAAACATCAGGTAAGGTGACAGGCATCATCAATAGCGAACCTTCATCCAATGGTGGCATGAACTCTGTGCCAAGATTGAGTACAAAAGGCGTACTGCCAGCAACTAACACAAAGCAGATTGAAAGAGTTACATACTTAAATCGCTGGCAAAGGCGTATAACCGGTGTATAAATTTTAACAAAGAAGTTGGAAACAGGATTGCGGCTTTCTGGCACCAACCGTCCTTTTACAAATATCCTCGCCAGCATAGGTGATACGGTTATTGCCAACAAGGCGGCACCCAGCAGCGAAAATGTTTTCGTCAATACTAATGGAGAAAACAATTTGCTTTCCTGGCCTGTGAGAAAAAGAACCGGAGCAAAAGAGACGATCATAATGATCACCGAAAAGAAGATAGATCGCCCAACTGTTTTGGATGATTCTTCTATAATGGTCACACGTTCTTCATCAGAAATTTCTTTGGTGTGACCTATACGTTGTTTTTCAGTTGTTTTCATCGCTTGCATTTTTTTGTAGTACCCGGTTAGTCAGTGAACGGTATGCATTTTCGGCCATAACAATTCCTGGATCAACGACATCGCCTATCGCAAGGGCTATTCCGCCCAACGACATGATGTTGGACGTGACTCCAAAAACTTTCATCAGGATAAACCCTATCAGCACGGAAAGTAAAATAGAAGCTATGGCCACAAGACCACTGCGAACATGGAATAGGAAGAGTACGACAACTACGGATACGATTAATATTTCTTGCCACAACGCTTCGGACAATGTGTTAATGGAATCATCAATAAGTCCGCTGCGGTCATAGGCAACATGAAACTCAACTCCTTCAGGAAGACCCTTTTTAAATTCCTCTATCCTCACCTTCACTCGCTCAATAACGTCTTTGGCATTCTCACCATAGCGCATAACGACAATTCCACCAACCGCTTCGCCCTCTCCGTTTTCTTCGATGATTCCCAATCTTAACTCGCCACCCATTTGGATATGGGCAACATCCTTCAACCGAATAGGTATTGAGCGATATGTTCCAACAGAAATGTTCTCTATATCTTCCGGTGTTTTGATGTAGCCGAGGCCACGGATCATGTACCCCATGTCGTTCATCTCAAAGAGACTGCCTCCTACATCCCTGTTATTATTAACAACCGCTTTTGCTACATCCATCAAGGGTACTCCATAATAAATGAGCTTATGCGGATCAATGGCTACCTGGTATTGCTTTTGAAATCCTCCATAGGAAGCCACTTCACTTACCCCCGCCACATTTTGAAGGGCAAATTTTACGTACCAATCCTGTAAGGCGCGTAGTTCTCCGAGATTGTAACCATCTCCTTTTAAAGTGTACCAGAATACGTGACCAATACCAGTGCCATCAGGCCCAAGCGTTGGCGTGATACCTGGAGGGAGAAATTTTTGCGCGTAGTTCAGCCGTTCCAGTACCCGTGTTCGTGACCAATAGATCTCCGCATCATCTTCGAAAATCACGAAGATGAAACTCATGCCGAACATCGATGCGGCACGAATCGTTTTTATTTTGGGAATACCCTGAAGGTTTGTGACAAGCGGATAGGTGATTTGGTCTTCGATGATCTGCGGATTCCGCCCCATCCATTCTGTGAACACGATGACCTGGTTTTCGGATAGATCGGGAATTGCATCAACAGGAGTTTCCCTGATAGAATAAATTCCTCCAATAGTAATCATCACGATCCCGATCAAAACCATGAATCGATTGTGAATTGCCCAACTGATTATTTTTTCTACCATAGCATGCTTGCTTTAAAAATCGTTTTGTCTGACTGCCTGGTGGCAAATTATTCTGGTTATTTTTTATACTTAATTGCCCGGGTCTTCTCCTTTAGTGTTGACAAATCAAATAGCCTTTATTACCGCTCATATCTTCAATGGTATAGAGGGCATGGTCCCCCAGCGAATTCGGTGTTTCGTCAAAGCGATAAACCTCTTTTATCGTTACATCCTTTACACTCTTTGAATTGCCGGCTACAACAATTTTATTCTTGTGTATGTCAAAGGCATTGACAAATCCTTTGGTGTGAATTTCAGTAAGGACTTCCATCAGTGATTTATGAGCATGTTCCGTGCGTTGCAGCTTTTTATACTCGCGCACCGAAAAACCGGTAACCTTCCTAAATTGCGAGGAAAGATGCTGCACGTTGGTATAGTGCAGGCGATCTGCTATTTCATTTAGTGTGAGTTGGTCTTCCCGGAGCAGTCCCTTCACACGTTCAATGCGTTGCCGAATCAAATAGGCCTCAATTGTCATTTTTTCAGTACGACTGAATAACTTGCTCAGGTTATAGTAATTCTTCGACAAGCGCCTTTCCACAAAGTCTGAAAACTTGCCAGCCTTATCATGCTGTTCGATCTCATCGAGGTATCGCTTTACTTCCAGTTTAATAGATTCAATAATCTGTTCATCCTTAGAATGAATGATTTGCAGGTTGAATTCATTGAGTCTCTTCTCCAACAAGGGTATGATATGCTCATTTGCGGATAAGAATGAAACCTGGCCAAGCTCGATTTTTACGCGCACGACATTGAACTGATTTAAAATCTGCCGCACCACGTAAATGCAGCGGTCGCAAAGCATGTTTTTAATATGCAACTTGAATATTTTCATAGTTCAACCCGATGGGTTTAATGGCTAAAGAAAGACGTAGAAAGTATTTGCTATCCTCTCGGAAGTTGGGAGAAAGGATACAATGCACGCAGTGCTTGCTACCGATTTAGCAAGTAGAGGCAATGAGTCGAATGACTTAAATAAGGAAAGTGCAGAAAAGAATACAGATACGTTGTCCGACCTTTCCGCCAGGTGGGCCATTGGAATGGTGGTCATACTTAGAAACAATCTGTAACCCTTTAAAGAATTCAACTTTGAAGATACCCGGAAGTGTAAATGCGCTGATTAATTTAAATGCCTCGGCATGAATCAGCGAACCAAGAGATGCGCCTGAGGAACTGACCAGAGATGAATAGAACTGCTGGGTGATGTCATCGCAGCAATCTTCTGCTTCACTACCATGGTCGTGCTTGTCACCTGTATGACTGTGGGAATTGTGATCATGACCTGCAGTTGCTGAACTTCCATGGTGCCCCTGCTCATTTTCATGATTATGGGAAGTAGTGGTTACAACGGTAGGCGTGGAGGACGAAAATGAAATAATGCCAAGGTCGCACAAAAGGTCACATCCAACTACTAAAGCAAATGATACGATCACGCAAAGCGCGAGCGGGCATTTGAACTTTCGTATGGCTGAGAAACGTATCATTGCTCAATTGTTATGACAAACTAACTATTAAGCCAAGCAGCACCCTATGACTTTAGTTGCTTGAATTCATGACAGAAATCAGGAATCCGGCATATCTGCTATAAAGTTATAAAATTATGGCAGCTTTAGAAACGAGAAAAGCCCGCCAACTGACAGGCTTTTGCTCCTTTTGCACCAGTTTATTGCTGGATATTCTTATCGATTTCTTTGGCGTCTTCGCTTTCTGAACTGAAGAAGCAATGAACTACGCAGCCGTGGTCTTTTCTGTACTTATATCCGTGTTCTACTTTGGCAACTTCCTTTCCCTGTACTTTGAGCACTCCATCTTCATCGGTTACCACGTACCCCTTGTTGGATTTGAAACTGCCATCTTTCTGCATCGTGCCAATTATCCCTTTCCCATTACCCGTTGTAACCTCACCCGATTTTGAAATAATACCAATTACTTTTCCGGTCACATCGCATACTTTGCCCTTCTTGGTAATGTAGCCGAGTTGCTTTCCATTCTCATCGTATACCTTTCCATCTGCTTTTAAGACCGGATGCATTCCTCTGTGCTTGGGTGGAAGTTCCTGAGCTTCTAATTGTGAAGAAGTTATCGTTAGTAGCATTAGAAATAATAAGATCAAGTTTGTTTTCATTGTTTTCGTAGAGTTTAATGATAATTGAATGTTATGTTAGTTTCGGGACATCTCCAGCAAATGATTGAGCTTCGACTTTTTATGAAAGCTGTCAAACGCAGCTAGTTCCGAGTCGTTCTTAAATTGAGCGGTCAGGGCATCGTGAAATTTATGATTATCCGGAAAAGCTTTCTTCAGGTTCTCCATTGTGAGCGGAAGGGGTGTTTCTCCACCGATACTAAAGAAATTCAAATTTGGCTCAGGCGAACCTTTGGGCGCTTTCATCATCAGTTTCTTATACAACCAAACATCACCCTTCTCTGTGAGATGGTAATCCGAATTATTGGCAAAGCGAACGAAATTGCCATCACAAAGCTGGTAACCAAAAACACTGTCTTTGGCCAGTTGATGAGGCTTGCCGTCATGTACTACAGTAATGAAAGGCTTGTTCGGAAATTCGTGCAGTTTGATTTTGTGTTTTTCGGTTTTGCAATCAATACCGAATGTGAGTTTTTGGTTAGTATAATCACTGTAGGTTTTATACACTCCATTGACAGTGGTTTGCGCAAGTCCGGAGAGACTTAGCGAGACGAAGAGTGAAGCAAGCAAGAGGTTTTTCGTTTTCATAATAGTCGAGGTTTAAGGTTGTTTAAAAAGTTATTTGGTTACAGGTGATATGTGATGTTCATGGTTATTTTATATAATCTTGGTAATATTTTATACTTAATTGGTATTGGTCACCTTACTTGTTTAAATGAAGTACTCCCTGAATAAAACAAGGTATCCAACCAACGGTTAAATTCAAGCCACATTGGAATAATAATCTACGAAATCGATTTAGATACGATTAAAAAACATCCAGTTAGCGTAAATATTAATGTGATTTTAAAGATTCTAATTAAATATTGACCCTGTTCTTTGTTCCTTCCTGTTCTCAAATAGTATCCCCAGGTTCAAGGCTTCCTACAGTCAGATCGAACTCTTTTGGCGGGACTTTGAAAAACTGCTAAGAGTCATCATTACACTTGACCATTATCATGAAATGTCATTTCGAAAAGTGAAAACTTTCGAAGGTGTAAACGACTTGTGAATATTTTGAATTTAAGTTGAACCAGCGAGCTACTCATAACGTATTAAAAGGAGATTCAGGATGAAATCATTTCTTTCCATATTACTCTTCCTTATATACCTTCCATTCAGTACGGGAATCCTTATCAACTATCGGTATTGCAACGGTACAACTGACGATGTCGTGCTCCTCAAAACTGGAAACTGTTGCCCGGATGACCTGTTCGAGAATAGCTGCTGCAAGCAATTTACCCGATTAGCAAAAATCAATGCCAGTTATGACTCGTACGTTTCATCATTTTCCATTCCGCCATTGTCGGATGGATTAAATCAAGACTTCGCCTTAAGAAGCGCTTTACTGAAAACCGGTTTAGCCGGATCAATTATTGATCACCGGTTTAACTTCATTGACAGGAATCCAATATACCTCGTCAATCGCGTTTTTATTATTTAGTATCTCGCCCAAGTCTGATCAGTCTTCAGACCACAATTTTTCATTAAGGCAAACCTGGATGTATAATCAATCGTACGGGCATTATTAAAATTCAAAATCTAAAATCATGAAAACATCAAATAGAATTTTTATGGCAGTCGCGTTTTCACTCGCCTGTATATTCGCCTATTCACAAAATCAACCCGACAATCGCATTGCGCAAGGATGGGTGATCTCAAAAGATGTTCAACGGTTCAGCAATAAAGATTTGCTAACCCGCAAAACAGGACTTGATATTAAGTCGGTCGATCAGCCTGCCTATGTAATCTCCAAGGGTGTACAAACTATTGGAAGACCTGAAACCACAAGAAATGGAAACGTAGTTTCGCATGGATACCCAACCTGGATTATTTCCAAAGGAGTTCAAAAAATTGGAAGGACCAATTAAACAAGTATGGAAGGCTTTCGTGCGTTGCCATGAAAGCCTTCCTCTTCTAAAACTTCATCCGTTGAATTCTCACTGCGTTCAGTATCGCCAACAATGCCACTGCTTCATCGGCAAATACAGCTTCCCACTTAGCGGTTTTTAATGCTATTGGGTATGCATCCCTTGACAAGCATAGCACCTTTTAGTTCCACTCTTAAAACCATTTCATTGATCCCGTAAATATTTTACCGGATTACTCCTTGACGCTTTAAACGTCTGAAACCCAGTTGTGAGAAGCAAAATTATGATCATCACCAATGCTGGGAGAACAAAGTAGGTAAGGTTGATCTCAGTTTTAAATGCAAAGCCATTTAACCAATCCTTCATCCAGTAATAGCCCACACCCCAGGCGATAAGCGTTGCTATCAATGCAATTTTTAAGTATCCCGAATAGATCCACCATATAAGTTGAGCAGTGGAGCTTCCAAACACTTTTCGAATGCTGATTTCCCTGAGCTTACGATTTAATACATAGGTGGTCAGGCCGATCAGACCAATTCCTGCAATTAGGATAGCGATGATAGAAAACGAGGTATAAGCCTTGCTCAACTGAGACTCTGCTCCATATAATTCCTTGATCTTCTCATCCAGGAAAAAATATTCCAGCGGGTACTCAGGGTAAAATTCTTGCCAGCGCTTTTCGAGAGCCGTTAGTAGCTTATTATCGTATCCCTGTTGTAGCTGTATTGATACAAACCGAAAGTTCTGAGGGTAGGAATACATGATGACAGGCTCGATACTAGAATGAAGTGTCGCATGATTGAAATCCTCTATTACTCCTACTACCTTTCCCTGCACCTGACCACGAACTAATTGACCTATAGGGTCGGATAGTTGAAGATACCTTACCGCAGACTCATTGAGAATTACATCGACAAGCGTATCTTTTTTGTTGAAGTTCGGGAAGCGGCCTTCCTTTAATTTGATATCATAGAGTTCGAAAAAATTTTCATCCACGAAAAAGGCCGCCATTGTCTGCTCACCAATTTCAGTTCCTGATAGGGTATACGTGTAAGTGTACGTGTTGCCTGTTCCGGGTGAACTGGATGTAAAGCTGGCATTCACGACTCCCGGCAACTTCCGGATCTCATTCGTAATAATAGCGTGCTTTTCATTCTGACCTCTGTCTTTTACGGGTACCACTAACACATTATTGCTTGTAAATCCAAGTCGCGATGATTTCAGAAAGTTGAACTGTTTTGATACAATCCAGGTAGCTGTAATCAGTAAAATGGAGATGCAGAATTGAAAAGTAATTAACCCAGACCGGATCGCGGACTTACTCCCCAATTTCCCTTGGGGCTTTGATATATTTATGATATTTAATTTGCCAGACTGAATGGTCGGCATAACCCCGGAAAGAAATCCGATTGCTACTGCAAGGGCGAGCGCAGGTACTAATATCCACTCACCGTTGACAATTGACATTTGCTTGCCAGTTGAAATATTAAAATAGGGTAGAGTGAATGCTGCAAGTACAAATGCTAATAGTAACGATATCGCACATATTAAAATTGATTCAATCCAGAAGTACAGAGCTAAATGAAATTGTCCTGCTCCGAGCACTTTCTGAATAGAGATTTCTTTGAATCGACCTGTCAGCGTGGCAGTAGATAAATTAACGAAATTCGCACACGCCATCAAAAGGATGAAAACTGCGATAGTGCCGAGAATATATGAATAACTGCTACGACTGTTTGGAGTGATCTCATCTTTCAAGTCAGAATGTAAATGGATAGATTTCAATGGCTGTAGGTAAAGTCGCTCCTTCTCGTCAACCCATTCGGGCGCATTCTTTTTTATGAAGTCCGGGAATTTTGATTGAAGCTGTTCCGCGGTTGATTCTGGTGTCAGCAAGACGTATGTATAGTGATCCATCCATCCCCAATGATTAAGTCGCTTTTCTCCCAACAATTCTTCAAGTGATGAAAAGGTGATGAAAGCGTCAGCTTTAAAGTGTGAGTTGGCAGGCATCTCATTTATAATGCCAGTGATCTTCAAGTCAAGCGTGTTATTGAACCGAAATGACTTTCCAATTGGATCATCATTCTTAAAGTATTTTTTAGCTAGGGCGTCCGTAATAACGATTGAATTTTTATCGCTTAATGCTGACGCAGCGTCTCCACGCGAAAGTTCAATATCAAAAACATCAAACAGTGTGCTATCGGCAAAGAATACTTTTTCTTCATAAAATTTAACTTCATCGCGACTCAACAGGTCAGTCCCCGGATTCTTTCGCAGCCGAACTACTTGCTCGACCTCAGGATAAGTTCCTGCAAGATATTTTCCGATAGGGGCGCTTGTACGGGCCCAACTTACCGTATTTCCCTTCTCCGAAAAGTCCAATACAATTCTTTGGATTCGGTCAGCCTTTGTGTGATAGGCATCAAAGTTATATTCATCGTAGACGAACATCGCGATGAGCAGAAGCGATGCCAAACCGATTGCCAACCCACTTATATTGATAAAAGTAAACAATCCACTTTTTCGAAATAGATTGCGAAGGCTTAACAGGAAAAAGGAGCGAAACATATCAATACTACTTGGGTGTTATAATAAGATTATAAACGAATTTAAGGAGCAGAATTGTCTTTGCGAAAATGATTTAAAACAGCCTAAATAACGGAATTTTCATTACTCAAACGGAATTAATGAATCAATAAAATTTCATCCGCTGAATCCTTATGGCATTCAATATTGCCAATAATGCCACACCCACATCAGCAAACACAGCTTCCCACATGGTGGCCAATCCCCCTGCACCGAGTGCCATTACAATTACCTTTACTCCAAAAGCTAAGGCGATGTTTTGCCAAACTATTTTGTTAGTTGCTTTTCCGATTTTGATAGCAGTCACAATCTTCGAAGGTTGATCGGTTTGTATGACAACATCAGCAGTTTCAATGGCCGCATCACTGCCAAGGCCACCCATTGCAATTCCCACATCGCTTAAGGCAAGAACAGGAGCATCGTTAATTCCATCGCCCACAAATGCCACGGCTTCTTTCTTTCCTTTCTTTATTGCCTCCACTTTCTCAACCTTGTGCTCAGGAAGAAGATCGCCATAAGCTTGGTCTATGCCTAATGATTTGGCCACCTTATCAGCTACTGCTTGTTTGTCACCACTGAGCATAATGGTTTTTATGCCCAAAGAATGCATAAGCTGAATCGCACTTTGGCTATCCTTCTTAATTTCATCAGCAATTGTTAAATATCCGGCAAATGATCTATTTACCGCGACTGCAACAATTGTATCTGTTACTGATACAGTGTCCTGATCTACCTGAACACCAAACCTCGTCAGGAGTTTAACATTTCCAGCAAGAACCTCCTTACCCTGAGCAATTCCTTTCAGTCCATGACCTTTTATTTCTTCAAGGCTTTCAACGTTGATTTTATCGAATTTTCCATTCGCGTATTCCACAACTGCTTTTGCGATTGGATGATTGGAACTGGATTCCAACGCTGCCACGAGTGGAATCCATTCTTTTTCACTCATGCCTTTGCTCACAACTTGCTGCACTTTGAAAACACCCTTAGTAAGTGTTCCGGTTTTGTCCATGACAACCGTATCTACTCGTGTCATCAAGTCAAGATAGTTGGAACCTTTGAACAATATTCCATTGCGAGAACCTGCTCCAATACCTCCGAAGTATCCAAGGGGTATAGCAATAACCAACGCGCACGGACAAGAGATAACCAGAAAAATCAATGCGCGATACAGCCACTGATCAAAAACATATTCCTGCATGAAGAAATAAGGCAAAAGGATAAGGGCGACCGCAAGAAAGACAACAATGGGTGTATATACACTGGCAAACCTTCGAATAAACAACTCTGTCTTTGCTTTCCTGCCTGTTGCATTCTGTACTAACTCAAGGATTCGGGCAAGGGAACTTTCGTTGAAGAGTTTTGTGACTTTTAAGTCAACTACTTTTGATTCGTTGATCATTCCTGCCAACACAGTTTCACCTTTTTCTAAAGTAGAGGGTTTGCTTTCGCCCGTCAGGGCAGCAGTGTTGAATGAACTTCCTTCACTCAACATTTCTCCATCAAGCGGGACACGCTCGCCAACCTTTATTAAAATAGTTTCACCAACCTTAACTTCAGTGGGTTCGACATTCACAACGTTACCATTTCGATAGACTGAAGCAGTATCTGGTCTCACATCCATGAGTGCCTTGATGCTGCGCTTGGCTCGGTTTACTGCCGCACTTTGAAATAGTTCTCCAATTGCATAAAAGACCATTACGGCAACACCTTCTGGATACTCACCAATGTAGAATGCACCTATGGTCGCAATACTCATCAGAATAAACTCTGTGAATACTTCACCCCGAAGCGCATACCTGATTCCTTTTATTAAGACCGGAAGGCCCACGGGCAGGTAAGCAACAGCGTACCACGCAAAGCGAAACGTATTTTCAAACCACGAGGGATGTATCCAATTGTCAAATACCAAACCAGTGGCTAGTAAAATGAAACTCGCTATTGTCAACAGCCATTCTTTACTAATGCCTGATTCGTTTTCTGTGAGATTGGGTTTTATGCTATTGTTTTTATTGGCAGTAATCTGATCAGGTGTGCAACAAGCATCGTCTGATTGAATATTTGTATGTTGATGATCATCCATAAATGAAAGATTTTTAATGAATAAAAAATGAAAGGATTCCTGTAAGTACCAGCGTGACACCTGTTATTATTCCGGCATTGTGCTCCAGCGAGTGCCAATTAAGTTTTAGTAAACCTGTGTAAGTAAAGCGTACCCAAGCCACCATGCCACCAACTGTGACTATAGTATAAAGCGTTGCAAGTATGGCAACCATCCACCAGCCCTGGCCCCCAGCCAAAAGAAAATAGGCTTCTATTTCCAGGCAAGGAGAAAAGAACATCGCCAGTGCGAGGCTGGCAATAACTTTCTTATCTGAAACTATTTCGTCATGCTTATGCAGATGAAAGTGTTTGTGTTTGTGATGCTGATAGATATAAAACAATCCCAATGCGATAAGAACCGATGGCGCAATGAAGTGAGTAAAGTAGTTAATCTTATCGGCCAGTGTGAAGCCTATCAATCCTACAGCAATGCCGACCAACACTGTACTCAATGCATGTGATAAGCCAGCGATAAACGTAATGGATATAGTGCGGTTCAATGACCAACCCTCTTTTTTTGCAATAGCTAACACTGGAAGCCAATGATTTGGAATCAAGGCGTGTAGCACACTTAACACAAGGCTTCCGGTAATTAGTGTAATCATTGGTTAGAGCGATAAGGTTTCAGAGTGGCCTGAAGGTCTTCTGGTATTTCCATTGGCCGCAGAGGTGGCACATCCGCTCCACCCGTGTTGCCCACGGGAATAGTGCCCACAAATGATTTAACGCCACCAACTAGCAAGCGTGGGATTTGCCCGACAATCTCTCTCATATCCTTTATCCTAAAACCAAACTTTAGCATAACCCAATGAACATGAGAATGCTCGCGTGGCCAGGGCTGACCAAGAATATGCGCCCGTTCCAGATGTTGCCAGGCTGCCTGCAAATTTCCCTTAGCTATTTCTTTCTCGTAGTCCTTAAGTTCCTGATGATAATGAACCTTCAAACCATCAGGCATTTTCCAATGCAATTTCATTTTGTACCATCTAAATTCTAATGCTCCTCAGTAGCTCCTTGCGATTTTGACAAAATATAAAATGCTCCTTTTATAACAACCATTGTAGTTCCTTGCAATTCCTCCAAGGGCCTGATTTCAATGTGACCTAAATCTGAAACACCAGTTACAACTTCGATTTTTTTGAAATGAATCACGTCTTCTTCCGTTCCGCCCTCCTCTGCTTTTTGTTCCGCTGGTTTTTTTCCTGTAAGGATAAAAATGTAATCCCTTCCTTCAGACTTAACAATCGCATCAACGGGAACCGCTTTTACAGTTTGCGCCCCTATATCAATGGATGCGGACACATACATTCCGGGAAAAAGCTTCAAGCCTTTAACATTTTTTACAATGGCATGTGCCAGGACTGCTTTACTTTCACCTTCAAATGATTGATTCACACCGTAAATCTCGCCTTGAATCTGCTGATTGTTTTGATTGGTTAGCATGAAGTTTACCTTCTGGCCAACCTTCACTTTGAACAGGTCTTTCTCATATACCTGGAGGTCACAATGAATTTGCGAGTTATCCACAATATCCATAATTACCTTCCCAGGTTCAACAAAAGTGCCCAGGTTCACATCAATGTGGGCAACTACTCCGCTAATCGGTGCAACTACCAATAGATTAGAAATTATATTATCGGAAGAAAGCTGATTGACATTCACATTAAGTTGCTGCAATTGTTTGCCCAATGAATGAAGCTTTGTTTTCTCAGCATTGTAGTTTGCTTCAGCCTGCTGAAACACTTTACCAGTTCCAGCATTCTTTTCATTCAGCTCCTTTTGCCTCTGAAATTCTTTCTCGATGTAACTAAAATTACTTTGAACGGTGAGATACTCTTGTTGCATTTTGATGAATTCAAGATTTTCGATGGTGAGAAGAACCTGGCCTTTCTTAACGTAGCTTCCCTCAAGAACAAAAATCTGCTTTACTGATCCGCCCATAAGAACTGAGATGTCAGCTCTGTTTTGAGGGGGTACTTCCAGTATTCCACTCGCTTTTATAATAGCACTTAGGTTTTTTTCTTCGATAGTGTCTATCTCGATACCTACCGCCTTAATTTGCTCTTGGGTTAGTTCAATGATATCCGATTGCTCTTCATCGTGATGTTCCGATTGCTCTTCCGTTCCAGCTTTCTCGTTGTTGCAAGCCGCGATCATAAGAAGGAGCAGAAAAAGGGTATATACATTTAATGTTTTCATAGTCTGTTAGTTTTTATTATTACCTAATCCAGCATTATTGTTTTGCCGAACCAGTTAAATAATCAATGTTAATAATGGTTTGGTTGTAGGTGTTTATTGTCTCTATGTGCAAAAGTTTACTTTGAATAGCCTGTGAAGTATTCTGGATAAATTCTACGTACCCTATTTCTCCTTTACTGTAAGCAAATGCAGAAATACTTAATAACTCCTCAGCCTGCTGCAAGCCGCTCGTCTCGAAATATGAGAGTGTACTTTGCAATTTCTGTAATTGTTTTACTTGCTGACTGTAGGTAGCCTTTAGGATATTGCTCGTGTTCTGAAGCTCAGCCTCCGATACTTCCCGGTTGATTTTAGCGGCCTGAATTCGACCTTGTTGTCCATTGAAGAAAAGAGGAATGGCTAACCCAAACTCGAAACCACCGCTGCGTGTTCCAGGAAAATAAGAACGGGAAATATCAGCAGGATTGTAACCACTAACAACGACTTGACGGTTGATCCCAAATGTCAGGTCAGGTAAGTACCTATTCTTTTCAAATTTAAGTTGAAATGCCGCCACGTTAATTTTTTGGCGTTGAAAATTCAGGACAGGGTTATGGTTAATAGCAGACGTATCTGGTAAAACTTCAGAGGTGAGTTTTCGTAAGCTTGCGTCAACTGGCACAATCACATCGCTGGTGTTCAAAAGCTTTTGCAATTCCTGCTGGTAGATGAGAAGGTCTGTCTCAGCCTGTTGTTTCAAAAGTTGCACCTCTTTGAAGCGGTTTATTGCGGAGAGCCTTTCAAGGTTAGAAGTTTCTCCAGTTTGATAACGAATCGTTGCACGCTCTGCAAAATTTGAATAGAAGCTATCCTGATACGAGAGAAGTTTAAGCCGCTCCATCCCGTACACAAGATGATAATACGCCAGCCGCACATCCTTGATCAATTCAAATCGCGTTACCTCTGCTGATTTTTCACTTAAAGCAGTTTGCTGTTTTAATACTTTGGTTTGCGATGTGTACACAGTCGGAAATGAGATCGTCTGAATTATACCCAGACTATTGTCAATATTTCCTCCGCTGGTCGGGTCTTGGGTGAGAAGCACATTTGTTTTATCGATATCCCAACCTGTTTTTTCAAGGGACTTGCTTTGAAGTATCTCCAGATTCGAAATCTTCGATTTCAGATTGTCCTTTAAGGCTCTGTTGATACACTCCTCAATGGAAAGTGGCATAGTATCCTGCGCTTGAGTTAAGCCAGGAAGAAACAACATAACAATGAAGAGAATTAACCCAAACATCGAATTCATAGGCATTTTCATTTTTGATTTTAATTCGCCTGAAAATAAAATGTATACGACTGGCAGAACAAGAAGGGTAAGCAGCGTTGCAGATATGAGTCCACCAATTACTACGGTAGCTAATGGCTTCTGAACTTCTGCTCCCGCAGAGGTAGAAAGTGCCATAGGGAGAAAGCCGAGTGAGGCCACAGAAGCAGTCATGATCACTGGCCGGAGACGGTCGCTCGTGCCTTTCTTTACCCGTTCAATAATATCTGTAATGCCTTCCTGTTTAAGCTGATTGAAATAACCGATCAGCACAATTCCATTCAGCACAGCTACGCCAAACAAAGCGATAAAGCCGATGCCTGCTGAAATACTGAATGGCATATCGCGAAGCCAAAGTGCAAACACACCCCCGATTGCCGAGAGCGGAATGGCGGTGAAAATGAGAAACGTTTGTTTGAATGAATGAAACGTGAAATAGAGCAGCACCAGTATCAAAAGTAACGCAACAGGAACTGCCACTGAAAGGCGTTCATTAGCTTCACGCAAATTTTGAAACTGGCCGCCATACGTTGTATAGTAACCCGGTGGCAAAACCAGCTTTTCATTCAGGATAGTTTCAATCTCTTCCACCGTACTCTCCACATCTCTGCCGCGCACATTGAAACCAACATAAATTCTGCGCTTACCATTTTCTCTGCTTACCTGGCCGGGAGCATCTTTGATGGAAATATCAGCCACTTGGCTTAATGGCACTTTATTACCAGACGGGAGAGGCACAAATAAGTTCTCGATATTGGTTATGTCTTCGCGAAGTTCACGTTGTAAGCGGACAACAAGGTCAAAACGCTTTTCTCCTTCAAAGACAACGCCTGCTACATTTCCCGCAAAAGCTGTTTTAAGAATCATGTTAATGTCAGAGATGGTGAGTCCATACTGCGCCATCTTATCTCTATTGTATTCAACAATGATTTGAGGAAGTCCGGTAACACGTTCAACAATGGGTTCACTAACTCCATCAACGGGTGCAATGAGTTCAGCAATTTTTCCAGCCTCTGCCGTCAGCACATCCAGGTCATCTCCATAAATTTTAATCGCTACATCCTGACGAATGCCAGTCATCAGCTCATTAAATCGCATTTGCATTGGCTGTGTTACTTCAACATTTACTCCTGGCAGAACAGATAGAGACTCCTCAATCAATTCCTGCATTTCTTCCCTGCTGTCAACCCGCCATTCTTCCTTTGGTTTCATGGAAAGCATCATGTCTGCTCGCTCAATCGGCATCGGGTCGGTGGGAATTTCTGCGCTTCCAATGCGGGTAACGGCCTGTTTTATTTCGGGAAACTCCTTCTTCAAAATCTCTTCTGCCTTTGAAAATGTTTTTACTGTTTGTGATAATGATGTTCCCTGCATCATGCTGATCTCCACCGTAAGGTCTCCTTCTTCAAGAGTAGGAATAAATTCTCCTCCCATCGTGCTGAAGAGCCACAACGCAAAACCAAATAGAAGAATGGATATACCTATGGTAACTGTCTTAAAGCGTAATGCCGCAGCCAGTGCTGGCTCATAGATTTTATGAAAGAAGTTCATCAACTTATCGGAAATATTTCTCTTGTGTTCCGTTTTGCGGCTTAGGAAAAGCGCGCTCATCATCGGTATATAGGTAAGGGAAAGAATGAAGGCACCCAGAATAGCAAAGGCAACTGTTTGTGCCATTGGTTTGAACATTTTTCCTTCAATGCCTATCAAGGCAAACAGGGGAAGGTAAACGATCAGGATAATAATTTCTCCGAAGGCTGCACTGTTCCGGATTTTAGAAGCTGCTGAATAGACCTCTTCATCCATCTGTTGTGACGACAGTTTATCCACTCCTGGATAAAGAGATTTATTAATCACAATACGATGAACAATGCTTTCAACGATAATCACTGCCCCATCTACAATCAATCCGAAATCAATGGCTCCCAGGCTCATCAGGTTGCCGGATACGCCAAAAAGGTTCATCATCGAAATAGCAAAGAGCATGGCCAGTGGAATAACTGACGCTACCACCAGGCCCGCGCGAAGATTGCCTAATAACAAAACAAGAATAAACACTACGATCAGGCCTCCTTCTATCAAGTTCTTCTCAACAGTTCCAATAGCTCTGCCTACAAGTTCTGTCCGGTCTATGAAAGGTTCTATCACCACACCTTCAGGAAGGGACTTTTGAATTTGTATCATCCGCTCTTTTACATTTTTGATAACGTTGTTAAAGTTCTCTCCCTTCAGCATAAGCGTAATACCAGCTACCACTTCGCCTTCACCATTACGTGTTACTGCTCCGTAGCGCATGGCACTTCCGAATTGCACCCTGGCAACATCGCGTACCAATACAGGAATTTCGTTTACATTTTTGATTACAATTTTCTCGATGTCCTGAAGTGATTTGACCTGTCCGAGACCTCTGATAAAATAGGCACTGCTTCGTTGCTCGATGTAACTTCCTCCGGTATTCTCATTGTTATTCTCTAACGCTTCATAGATTTCAGGAATGGAGATATTAAGTGCATTGAGTTTGTCATTGTCCAACGCTACTTCATACTGCTTAACGAATCCTCCCCAACCGCTTACTTCTGCCAGTCCTTCCGTTCCGGCAAGTTGTCTTCGCACAATCCAGTCCTGGATAGTTCGCAATTCAGTCGCTGAATACTTTTCTTCAAAGCCAGGCTTTGCATGGATTACATAGTGATAGATTTCACCGAGTCCGGTGGTAATCGGAGCCAGGGAAGGTTCACCAAGGCCTTTTGGAATTTGGGCTTCTGCCTCTTTAAGTCTTTCACCCACTTGTTGCCTTGCCCAATAAATATCAACGTTGTCTCTAAAAACAATTGTGATAACTGAAATTCCCGAACGCGAGATTGAACGCTTTTCAATCACATTAGCAATATTGCTCAAGGCAAGTTCGATGGGGGCGGTAATAAATTGCTCTACTTCCTGCGCTCCGAGTGTAGGTGCCTGCGTAATCACCTGTACCTGATTATTGGTTATGTCTGGTACTGCATCAATGGGTAATTGTGTTAAGGAGTACGATCCCCACGCAATCAGAACCAATGTGAAAAAGCCGATGACCAGCTTATGCTTTATTGAAAAATGAATGATTTTATCTAACATAAATGGTGTGAATAATTGAGTTCAGGTTTAACGGATAACTTCTTAGAGAATCCGTGAACACACAGAACTTAGTTCGTTGTTTTGCCTTGCGCCTAAGCGCAAAAGCTTATGAATTATAAATGGATGAAGTGAATGACCATGAGGCCATGCTACGAGAAAGGAGATAATCAGGATAGCTTAGGCGGCTGCCAGATAGCCTTTGCATCATTGAGCAAAGGTCTTTCAAAGTAAAGGGTTACCAACTTGGTGTTATGCTCAAGCATAGCGAGCGAAATGTCCGTGGTGTAGTTTAATTGGATATGGGCGGCACAGCAGGAACATATGCAGAATGGTGTACAAAAATCCTGCTCGGCATTGCTATGATTATGGCTACTATTTTCCACAAAAGTGATCCCTGCTTTCCGCTCATCAGCACATGTTTCCTTATCGCTGCACGGATAAACCGCCAGAAAGAGAAGATAGCATGCAATGATGAAGCGAGTCAATTTCACGGCTCAAAAATAGGTTAAATAATGATGCAAGTCATATTTGAAATGAGTAGACGGTGAAAAAAAAGCGTGAATACTGAAATAAAGCCAGGTTTTTCTCATATTTTTTTAGCAACTGGATTTAGAAATAGGACGAGAAACCAAACTGGAAACCTGCTGTTTTGGAGGCTGGATTCCCCAACAGGTCGGTTTGCCAATTGTATCGGTAATTTAAACGGATAACCGTTTGAGATGTTGGCCGCCAGCTAAAGCCCGGCACCACAGCAACTGTGTATTCGCCAATGTTCCCACCCGTCTCATCAAATTCACCCACATTCCAATCCACATATTCTAATCGACAAACAGCACTAATAACAGATCGGCTAAAGCCTAAGATATTCTTCCATGCAATAGGTTGAACTACATCAAGAAAACCACCCATCTGTTTATCTCCATATTGCTGTCCATAAGTTGACGGCACATCTGCTTTGTTGAATACCCACTCTGTATTGAAGTAAGTCTTTGTTGCTGATAGAACCGTGTTGAAATCAAGCGCCCACGAATGATGTCTCCGCTTTTCATCCAGTACCAATCCGTCTTCCTGAAATTTATTGTACACGCCACCCATATATGACACGCCCAACTCACCGATTTTTTTATTTCGTATGGCCACTTTAGCAGTTATCAATGGCACACCATTAAAACTCTCTTCAAATCGGTCTTTATTTAGTTTCGAAGCCGGAAGAAATGTTTTATTCTCACTGTTGCTGATGATCTGATCATCAAAACCATTAGTAAGGTATGTTTCATACGCATATACCCAATTATCTTTATATAGTTTGCCATATAAGCCAAAGCCTACATTACTCCACGTGGCAGGCAGTAGCTGAGTGGCAGAAATCGGGCGGTCAATAAATTCCCATTTAGGCCCATCGTGATTTTGATTAAACGCCCCAATAGGATTCATGACAATGCCACCTCTGAAATTGAGTAAGGGATGAAATTCAAAATCAATAGAGGCAAATTCAATGTTGATTTCCTTTGTACCATCTTCAAACTCTATTTCGGACAGGAATTTTATTCGCCTGGAAATGCTTGATGCGATAAACAGCGTGAGTCGCCTCATTTGAAATTGGTGTCCTTCACTCACCCCATCGGTACCCAGGTGTTGCCAATTAGCTTCTACATAGCCACCCACGGCAACAGGTAGTTTACTTACAGACAGAAAGGGTCGGTTATAAACAGCATCCATATTGAGTAACAGTTTGGATGTGTCCTTCTGTGTTCTTTTGAACAACGTAGAATCTACTTGCGCAATCGCTGTTGAGCATATCACAAGGCTAACTACTATCAGTAAACTTATTTTCATGATTGTTGCAAGTCTATCGTGATGGTGTCGGTTTGTACGATGACGGGAAATGAGCGAAGATTTTTTTCTGCTGGCCCGTTCCTCACTGCCCCTTTATTAGTGAATTCACTTCCATGACCAGGGCAATGGAGCGCGTCACCCGATGCTTGTAGTTCTGCGCCCTGGTGGGTGCATTTCATCCATAGGGCACTGTATTCTGTTTCAGAAAATCGGTACACGTAAATTGGAAATTCTAATTTGTCGTTTTGAATGATGATATATTGACGGGTGAGCACCTGATCTTTTTTCATGTATATGAACTCCGACTTCGGAACGTTGATGCCTGTTGAATTGATTACACCGGTTGCATAATGTGTGGACTGGCAACTGGAAATTAGGAACGGAATCAATCCGCCACTTACGCAGGTGATACAAGTTTGCTTAACAAAGGAGCGTCTGTTCATGGCTATAAACTTTCGAGAAATTGAATGAGTTTTGTTTTTTCGTCAGCAGTTAGCACCTGATAATTATTTCTTATTTGATTAGCTTCTCCACCATGAAGCAAAATAGCTTCGTCAATACTTCTGGCTTTTCCATCGTGCATCAAAAAGTATTGGCCTCCTTGTGAATTCTTGGAAAGTCCCAACCCCCATAATGGTGGTGTTCGCCATTCATAGGTTTTTGCCGAGCCTTCAGTATATCCATCATCGAGCGCTGTGCCCATATCATGTAACAATAAGTCGCTGTAAGGGTAAAAGACTTTATTGGCAATGGCGGCAATCGGTGAATTACCCGTTTTCATTTCAGGGCGATGACATTTGTTGCAGCCAATCACTGAGAACAAAACTCTACCCTCAAGGATAGACGTGTTTTCAGGGCGCGGCACCGGAGCCTTTAAGGTCTTGAGGTAGAACACTACATCAGCAATAGTTTGGTTGGATACTTCCGGATCGAATGCAATTCCGGAATAGGTATCAACAGGTTCGAAACTGGATGTAATTCCAATGTCTTGATTATAAGCTGTGGCTGTTTGTTGGAGTAGATCGTAGGTGGCTGCTTTTTTACCAAAACGACCCATATACCTACCGTTTTGTGTTACACTGTTTGGCCGTTCCTTTACATATTCTTTCAGGTTGATCCAGTTTGGTACACCGCTGATGCCATCTCCATCAATATCATCAGGGTCAGCCCATGTTAAAATTTCGGTATCGCTTACGACATCGATAAATCCGAGTCCTGTATTGGCAGGCGGAGTGAATCGCGAAAAGGTTGCATTAGGTGGGATACCTTCTGGTGTAAAGCCCGGCACTGCACGATGTTGTAGTTGCGGACCCCCCAGGTTCAGATATTGATTCCCGTTTTCATCGATTTGCCCAAAGCGTGTTAAAGTGGTGAAGGGATGACCTTTGCCATCGCCCGGATGGCAACTGCCACAAGAAGTCGCTACGAACAACGGGCCCAATCCGTTAGCGGTAGTGAATACTTCATCGTTAAATGCCACATCACCCCGGAGAAATTGGAGGTTCTCGGCTTCCGTTAACCCGGATACAGGACCATCCAACAGCTCAAATGCTTGAGGTGCCTTTGGTTGGAATTCCTCGCAAGCCACAAGTATAATCAATCCCGCGAATATCGTTTTTCGGTTCATGCATGTAAAAGTACGATTAGTTTAAATAATATGTTAGATGACTCTAATATTTTAATTTCACGATATTAACAAAAAAGCCTTATTTTTATCTGAAAAGCGTAAATGGGATCCCTGACGGAAGAAAATTATATCAAGTCGATTTATGCACTTTCAGAGGCAACAGGAGAAGTCTACGTATCCGAATTGGCCAAAAAACTGGATGTAAAGCTTCCCAGCGTAAATAGCATGGTGAAACGCCTGGCGACCAAGAAGTTGGTAGCTTATGCACCCTACAAGGGTATTAAACTGACCGAAAAAGGAAAAAAAGAAGCTTTGGCAATTATTCGAAAACACCGCCTGGCGGAATTGTTTTTAGTAAAGGTGATGGGTCTTGGATGGGAAGAAGTGCATGACATCGCTGAACAGTTGGAGCACGTGAACTCATCACGCTTTTACGAACGCATTGATGAATTACTGAATCG
>JALHRJ010000027.1 GCA_022841475.1 Cyclobacteriaceae bacterium
CTTTTTAATGAATACCAGTTTCTTGGTAAAAAGTATGACTTGATTGACTTTCAATTGCATCCAACCCAGTGGAAATTTCTTCGCTTGCGACCTGCTAATTTTCCTACCATCCGGATCGCACAGTTAGCAGCCTTGCTGGCAGCCAATAAAAATATTTTTTCAACCTTGTTAGAATTGAAGGATTATAAATCTTTGGTTCGTTTCTTCGAAATCCAACCTTCTGGGTATTGGCAGCATCATTATCGGTTCGGTAAAAAATCAAAAGCGAGAGTTCCTGATTTTGGAGATTCCAGTCGCGATATTATCATCATCAATACCGTTGTGCCTTTGCTGGTTGCCTACGGCCAATCCCGCGATGATTGGAGTTTGGTAGAGCGTGCCGTAACTATTATGCAATCCTTACCCACAGAAAAAAATAGAATCACCCGACTGTGGAACGAGTTGGGGTATGCAAGTAAGACCGCATTCGACTCGCAAGGATTGATCGAATTATACAATAATTATTGCCAGCGCAGAGAGTGTCTCAATTGTGCTATTGGTTCGGCAATTTTAAAGCCTCAGACACAATGATTTTCCTCCATATAGTTATACTGGGATGTCTTGCATGGCTACATTTTAAAAAATCTGCTGGCGACCATAAAGTTCTGTATGGATTTGCCTTAATATTTAAACTTGTAATGGGTATTGCGCTGGGCCTTGTTTACCGGTATTATTATCAGGCCAACGACACGTGGTTATTTTTTGAAGATGCTGGTAAGCTAGCCGACTTAGCACGCGGAGATTTTAGGTCGTACTTACAATTTCTTTGGCGTGCCGATCAATCACAACCTGTGTGGCACCTGCTGGCCAATACGCAAGAGCGATCACTTTTTTTTGTGAAGATCGTAAGTGGTTTTGCGTTGATCAGTGGTAAGAGCTATTGGATCAATGCGATTTATTTTTCGTTTATCTCATTTATCAGTTGCTGGTATTTATTTCAAACGGTTATTAAGAATTTTGCTGAATCAACCAAACCAGCAGCGCTTGCGTTTCTATTTTTACCCTCTGTTATATTCTGGAGTTCAGGCATTGTCAAAGAAACATTGGCATTAGCCGGACTGTATTGCCTCGCTTCGGTATTTATAAAAATTATTAAAGGCGATACTCGCACCTGGGTGGAGTGGGTGTTGGTGCTCTTTTCGTTTTATGTTGCGTGGAGTCTTAAGTATTATTGGACAGCGTTGTTTATGGCGGTTGTCACCACTTCATTAATTATATTCCTATTACGGAAACGTGTAGTTGGTTTACAACGCTATAAACTTATTGGTTGGGTAGTTATTTTTTTTACGCTTAGCGCCATCGCCAGCCAGCTGCATCCTAACTTTTACCTGAGTCGTTTTTTGAGTGTTTTGATCACCAACCACGATGATTTTGTAAAAATCTCAAGGCCAGCTGCGCTTATTCATTACTACCAACTGACTGCATCCTGGTTGAGTATTTTTCTCAATGCGCCATGGGCACTTTTCTCTGGTTTATTCCGGCCATTTATAGTTGAGGCTAATGGAATGATCCCGGTTTTTGCTTCAATTGAAAACCTGGTTTTATTAGTTTTAACAGGAGCATGTTTCTTCCATAGAAAAGCACAGCCTGTGGATAGATTACTATTTTTTTCGACCGTGGTTTATGTTGTCTTGTTATGTGTATTTCTTGCTTTATCAACACCTAACCTGGGCAGCTTATCTCGCTATCGTGTAGGGTTCCTTCCATTTTTTACATTTATCATTTCGTACCGCAATCCATTGCTGCAATATTTGTTTGCTAGAATTAGTTTTTTGCGAACATAGATCAGTCATAATCTTTACCTTTGCCGTATGGAAAATCCGGTAATCATCTTTGGTGCCAATCATTTGGGCCGGGCTGCTAAAGAAATTTTTGAAACCAATAGTGTGGTGGTGTATGGTTTTTTGGATGACGATAAGAAACTGCACAACATCGAGATTGATGAAGCAGTAGTTTTAGGTGATACCGACAATGATGGATTTCTTAAACTGATTGGTAAAAAATGTGAGGCTTTTGTTGCGGTTGATGATAACAAGCTCAGAAAAAATCTTGTCAATATGCTGCATGAAGTTCGGCATGTACAACCTGTCAATGCCATTCATTCCCAATCCGTAGTTTCGCTAAAAGCCATTCTTGGACATGGTAATTTTATAGACTACGGTGCTTATCTCGCGCCCGGTGCTAAAATGGGAAGTCATTGCATTCTTAATGCACGCGTTACCATTGGCGTTGATTCATCGCTGGGTGATTTTGTTCAGGTGGGTGCTGGAAGTACCATCAATGCCGGTGTAACTATCGAAGACGAAGTATTTATCGGTTCAGGCGTAACGATTGTTTCCGGAGTTACGGTAGGCAAGGGTGCACGTATTGGTGCGGGCTCGGTTGTAGTTGCCGCTGTAAAAGCCGGTGAAACTGTATTTGGAAATCCGGCACAAAAGATAAAAAGCTAGTGTCATGGCAAAAATTTCTGAAACTGATCTTGTCTTAAACCCTGATGGAAGTGTCTATCATTTAAACCTGTTGCCTAAAAATATTTCGGATACCATCATTGCCGTGGGCGATCCCAGTCGCGTATATATGGTGAGCCAGCATTTTGATGAAGTGGAATTTGAAATGAATAAGCGTGAGTTCATCACCCACGTGGGCAAGTATAAAGGCAAGCGCATTACTGTAATCAGCACGGGTATTGGCACCGATAACGTTGAGATCTTTCTTACTGAACTCGATGCGTTGGCGAATATTGATTTGAAAACCCGCGAACCAAAAGCACGAAAGAAGAAATTAAAAATCATTCGCATCGGCACATCGGGTGCTTTGCAGGAGGATATTCCAGTCGGTTCACATCTGGTTTCCGATTATGCTGTCGGGCTGGATAATCTCATGAATTTTTATGATTTGCCGATGGATGATTTTGAGGCTGGACTCGCGCACGATATTCAAAAGAAGACGGGGCTACCGTTTATGCCTTATGTGGTGCGGGGTTCAGAGCTGTTACGCGATCAGATTGGCGGCACGGATATGATCAAAGGAAATACCGTAACGTGCCCGGGATTTTATGCTCCGCAAGGGCGCATCTTACGGTTGCCTATCCGGTACCCTAAACTACTGGAAGACTTAAACTATTATAACAAAGGTGACTTATGGCTCACCAATTTTGAAATGGAGACCTCGGCTTATTATGCCTTTGGCCGGATGATGGGCCATGAGATGTTAAGCGCCAATGCCATTATAGCCAACCGTATTAAAACCAAATTCTCAAAAGACCCGCATAAGATTGTTGAGAGCCTGGTCAAAAAAGTATTGGATAGGGTATAATCAAAATTATTTTGATGACTGATTACTTTCTATCTGATTTTACTTCTTTGCGATAATCTTCCTAAAGATACCCGAAGCAACAACCACCAATAGTTTTGTACCAGCATCAAAACGAATTTTCACCAGGCTGTCTTTGGTCTGTTTGTTTATCGTAAGTATTTCGCCTTTACCATAATTGATGTGGAAAATTGAATCGCCAACTTTTAATTTATCAATATCTTGTTGCGTAAACAGATCGCCAACGAATTCAGGAAGAGGCGAGATTACCGGCAAGTGACTTTCATGCTTTTCAGCTTCGTCTTCAGTGGATAAAGGGGGTGTTATTAATTCTTGAATTATTTCGGGTGCCTGCGCAGATCCAATATTCAATCTGTTTAGTATTGAATTGGGTTCCGGCTTGTTTGCGAACACTTTTTTTAGTGCTTCACTAAGAGTTTCAATTTCGCTTTGAACGGTATCGATCCGCAACGATTCATCATATTCTAATACCTCGTATTCCGGAATATTGGCCGTCAGGATCGTTTTGAGATCTTTCATTAAAACTATCGGTAGTTCCATGCTTTGGCGGATGGCAAACCCATAGAGTGCATGGGGGTCGTTTGAGCTCAAATCGCAGAGAACGATATCACTTTCTATGATCGTATTGATGATGTCCAACGGAGTTTCCTGGATAGTCGGATCATCCATGCGGATGGGACTAAACCCAGCGAACCGGCATGCCGGAACAAGAATGTATTGATAAACCCTACCAATGTGCCCTTTTGCATATCCTTCCGGATCGTTGTTGGGCATAATAATAAAACATTTCTTTTCCATAAAGTGCTGTTAACTACAAGAACAAAGGTAATGTATTGTAATAATAACGAATCGAAAGAGTTAGGATATCCTGTTTTTTTTTGCTAGACCTGAGTCGCTAAAATGAATGAAAGAATTGTTACCTTGTAGTATGAAATTCTTAATCATCATTTGCCTTTTTCTTGCGGCTTGTTCATCCCATGTAAATAGATCCACAAGCACTGAACCAAGTGCCGTTTCCAATCCCAACACGTTTAGTCCTGACAACCCAGCCATGTCATTAGCGGATTATTTAAAGCGAGTGCCGGGGGTGCATGTGTCGCAAAATAACGGCACTACCATGGTTACGGTGCGGGGGACCAACACACTAGACGGACAACGGGAGCCCTTGTTTATTATCAATGGTGCTAATGTTGGGTTTGGCTACGAAAGGGCTGAGCCTCTGGTGGCTATCACCGATATTGCCAGTGTACAGGTATTGAAATCGGGTCAGGAAACTGCAGCGTATGGTATGCAAGGCACCAATGGTGTGATTGTTATTAGAACTAAAAAGTAGAAAATCCGAGACTTCTACCTTGAAGAAGTCATACTCTCCATTCGCACAATATGCTTACTGGCATTGTAAGGATCGTTGTTATAAAAGCCTGACAAAATACGATGCGCAATTTGCTCCACAATTAACTCGTCATCTGTCTTACCTTCTTTTCCGCGCCAGAAAACCCGCTGCGGGTGCCGCTTCATATCATCCACATACGATTTGGCATGATTAAACTGATCATCCGAAAAGGTGATCGTAAAACAAGTTTTAACTTTTTGTGTCTCCATAGTGATGAAATAATGACAATTATTATGCCGCTGCTATCATGCGATTTTACAAAAAATTTCAAATGTGAGTCAATTGTTGTGCCCGTCTGCGGGCATCCTTGTTCGGGTGTGGTACATCGGCTATTAAAGATTAAATTTGTGGTTCGCTTATGAGAGAATACGAGATATATACCTTGAAGAACGGCATCCGTGTTATTCACAACCGGGTATCTACCACAAAAATTGTACACTGTGGCATCATGCTAGACATTGGTAGCCGCGATGAGAATGCCAATAACCAGGGCATCGCTCATTTTTGGGAACACATGGCCTTTAAAGGCACCCGCAAACGAAAGGCTTTTCATATTTTAAATAGATTAGAGTCGTTGGGGGGTGAACTGAATGCTTTCACCGACAAAGAAAAAATTCTGTTTTATGCATCGGTCCGCGATGAATATTTTGAACGGGCTGTTGAATTGCTTACCGATATTACCTTCGACTCCGTTTTCCCCGATACACAAATTGAGAAAGAAAGAAATGTAATTCTGGAAGAGATGTCCATGTATCACGATGATCCGGAAGATTCTTTGCAGGATGAATTTGATGGCGTTGTCTTTGCAGGACATTCATTGGGTATGAATATTCTGGGAACAGAGAAGACGGTGGGATCATTTAAACGAAAAGACTTTCGCGCTTTCGTAAAGGAACATCTCGATACAAGAAGAATTGTCTTTTCGTGCGTTGGTAATATTTCTATGGAACAGGTTATCCGCCTTGCTGAACGATACCTTGGTGCAATTCCTGCCTCGGCATCTAAAAAAAAACGAATCCGGTTTGCTGACTACAAACCTAGGCAGGTTGTATTGCAACGACCAGTTAAACAAGCAAGGTGTGCGTTAGGTCGAACAGCTTATTCTTTCAGTGATGACAAACGCAGTCCATTTTATATGTTGAGTAGCATTCTCGGTGGGTCGGGCATGAATTCAAGACTTAACCTGGCGCTGCGCGAGAAACATGGCTACGTATATTCCATCGGGGCGCAATATGTTCCGTTCACCGATACAGGCTTGTTTGTGATTTCGTTCGGCACCGAACCCTCGCAAATGAAAAAGGGAATTGCATTGGTAAAGCAAGAACTGAAAAGGCTGCGTGATGAGCCCTTGGGAATTAAGCAACTCGCTTCGAGCAAAGAACAAATTCTGGGTCAGATTGCAATGGCTGAGGAAAATAATATCAGTTTTATGATCATGATGGCGAAGAATCTGTTGGATCAAGGCCGTGTTACCTCCCTGGAGGAGATTTTTGATCGGGTAAAAGCAACTTCAGCACTGAAACTTCAGGAGCTTGCCAACGAAATGTTTGACGAACGAAAGTTAAGTTGTCTGATTATGGAACCCATTCGCTGATGGAATTTTTGCCGGAGAATATTGCCCTTTATAGTGCTGAACATACATCGCCTGAATCGGATTTGTTGAAACAGATCAATCGAGATACACATGCCAGGGTGATGATGCCGCGTATGTTGTCGGGTCATGTGCAAGGGAGATTCTTGTCCATGGTCAGCAAATTCTTGCAACCGAAGACTATTTTGGAGATTGGCACTTATACAGGATACTCAGCTATTTGCCTGGCGGAAGGATTAGCACCCGAAGGCCACTTGATTACAATTGATATGAATGAAGAACTGGAAACACGGGTTAGGAGCTACTTTTCTAAGGCCGGATTAACATCCAAAATAGATTATCGTATAGGTGACGCTGCCAAAATAATTCCTACGTTGAATCAAAATTTTGATCTGGTATTTATTGATGCCGACAAAGAAAACTATGCTCTTTATTACGACCTGGTTTTTGAAAAGGTAAACCCAGGAGGGGCTATTCTTGCCGATAATGTTCTTTGGAGTGGCAAGGTAACGCAGTCTAAAACTGATAAAGACACCCGTGCCCTTATAGAATTCAATAAAAAAATACAAGCTGATGACAGGGTAGAGAACCTGTTGCTTCCTTTGCGGGATGGGATTATGATGATCCGTAAGAAATAATTGCCAATTCCCTCACCCTATACATACTCACGCAATTATTAGGTGCAATCTTCCCTCTCCCTGGGGAGAGGGCGACTAAACCAGATCTTTAAAATTAGCAGTATCTGGGTGAGGGTTATTCAATTATTATCTACCTTTGCACAATGAGATTTTTTGCAGTTGCACTTATATTTATTAGTGCTGCCTCATACGCCCAAGCACCTGAAGTGCCCCATAAAATGCATTTCGCGGATATGACACTCACCATTCGTGATGATGCCAGACGCGAAATTCAAAAAGATGTGGATGCGATGACTCAGCATCCACGATATTTCAACATCAAGGTTGAACGTGCTAAAACATATTTCCCCATCATTGAAAAAGTTTTTGCAGAAGAACGACTACCGGATGATTTTAAATACCTCGTGCTACAGGAAAGTGCTTTGATTTCAGATGCGGTTTCAGTTTCCAATGCCGTTGGATTCTGGCAGTTTAAGGACTTTACAGCGTTGGAAATGGGGTTGCGTGTTGACAAAGAAATTGATGAACGTATGAATATCTATTCAGCCACGCGCGGTGCTGCCAAATATCTTAAGAAGAACAACTACTTGTTTAATAATTGGTTGTTGGCCCTGCAATCGTATCAAATGGGTGGAGGTGGTGTGCAACGATCGGTGGGTGATAAATACAATGGCGCACGTCATATGGAAATTACCAGCGAAACGTATTGGTATATCAAGAAATTTCTGGCGCACAAAGTTGCGTTTGAGAATGCTGTTAAGGGAGAGCCCCAAATCAAGGTTGTTCAGTATCCAATTCAATCTCCTAAAACATTGTATGAAATTGCTAGTGAATTGTCGGTTGATGTAGCAACCTTGAAGGAATACAATAAGTGGGCTCGGGTCGGTAAGATTCCAGCCGATAGACCGTACTCGGTCATTATTCCAAGTGGTCAATTGAGCCCGGAGTTTAATACGCTGATGCTTGCCTCCACCAAAGCTTCACAAGCACTTCCCCTTCAATCAAAACCAGCGTCAACAAAAGTTGAGAAGAAGATAAATGGGGTTCTGGCGATTCAGGCGTTGCCGGGAGAAACAACGACTGCATTGGCTACGCGGGGTGGTGTGTCAATATCAGACTTTTTACGATATAATGAAATCCCCATAGATCATGTTGTTCAAAGCAATTCGTTTTATTTTGTTAAGAAAAAGAAAAAGAAATCAGATCAGGTTAACCATACTTTTAAACCAGGCGAAAATCTATGGGCAATCAGTCAGCAGTACGGGGTGCAGATGAAACGCCTGACTAAATTGAATAAAATTTCAGGTACCGAATACCTGAAGCCTGGAGAGTTAGTTTGGCTAAACACAAAAAAGCCAGCGACACAACTGACATTGGATCCGGTAGAAGTCGATGAAGTAGTTGCTGTAGCGGAGGATTCTTTTTTTGGGTGGGAAGTCAAACCAAGGGAAGATATAAAAACAAATAAACCAACTACTGAACCTTTAGCAACAAACATCAGCACTACCCTTAGCAAAGATACAACGATAAGGATGTATAAAGATATCCTTCACACCGTACTGAAAGGTGAAACACTTTATTCCATCGCAAAAACCTTCCAGGTAAATGTAACAGACCTACTTTCATGGAATCAGCTGGATATTGGAGCAGGCATTAAACAAGGGCAGATTTTAAAAGTTAAGGCACCCAATGCCCAACAACCGGTTATTGCAGAAACCAGTGATAACCAATCGGTGGATACATTCATTTTTCATGAGGTAAAACCTGCGGATACGCTGTATAGCGTTGCGCGCATGTATAATGTCACTATTAAGGACATAATGGACTGGAATCAAAAGCAAGATTTCAACCTTACATTAGGCGAAAAATTGAAGGTTCTTTCGCGATGAAGTGTCTGATTTTTTACTTTTTTGCCTAAATACTTACTTGAGGCCCTAACTGATTCCTCAAAAGTTTAGGTTGTAATAAAAAAGGATAATTTTGCGCTAGTTGACTACGCGGAGAGCTAAGCATGAGAATGGAAACCACTATTAAAACTATCGATCTCGTTTTGTTGGTTGATGACAATGACACGGATAATTTTATCAGTAAACGGATTATCGAGATCACAAAATTTGCCAGAAAGGTAGAGGTAAAAAGTTCGGGCAAAGGGGCTTTGGATTACCTGAAGGAACATCAAGGCACTCCTGAGAATATTCCCAATCTCATTTTTCTGGATATAAATATGCCTATCGTTGATGGGTTTGTATTCCTCTATGAGTTCGAAAAATTCAATGAACTCGTGCGAAGCAAGTGTAAGGTTATTATTCTGTCCAGCTCCGACAACAAACGCGACATCGATAAAATCGTTAATAACAATCATGTTATCAAGTTCATCACCAAACCTCTTACCGAGGTAGCTTTGGATGAAATCAGGCTTAACAATATCTAACCTGGTTACAGGTTAAAGATATTTGTTATTTTTGTGGCCTTAAATCAAAACCCCATGAATTCAAGACGTTTTCTTAAAGCCTTGGCTTTTACTTTTTGTTGTGTTATTGTATCCGCTTTCAATGCCTCCGCCCAGGTAGTCCGGGTTGATTCAACCACCTATTGGAAAAAAGCCTTTAGAACCGGGCTCAACATCAATCAGGCTGCTTTTTCATCTAATTGGAAGGCCGGTGGTGTTAACTCTTTTGGTTTTAATGCTCTGCTAAACTATAGGGCTAGCTATAAAAAGAATAAGACCTCGTGGGATAATCAGTTGGATTTTTTATATGGTATGGTTAATAACGATGGCCAGGGCTATCGCAAAACCCTCGACCGGATTTATATGGAAACCAAAGTAGGCCATGATATCAATGAAAAATGGAGCTTAACTACATCCATTAATTTTCTATCGCAATTCGCCAAGGGTTATAAGTATGATAAGGATGTAAACGGTGTGGAAGTGGGATCGTTAATTTCTGATGTGTTTGCACCAGCCTTCATCACATCAGCCTGGGGTTTTGAGTATCATCCGGTGGATTATTTTAAACTTACGCTATCTCCTTTTTCTCCGCGGGTTACTATCGTAGCCGATAACAACGGTCGCTTTAATGCGGTGGATACGGTAAAGCCCTATGGTGTTTTGGTGGGAGAAAGTACGCGTTTTGAGTGGCTGGCTTTTCAAATGGCGGCAGAGTTTAACAAAGACATTGCCGAAAATTTAAATCTCAAATGGCGGTATGTCATGTTCGCCAACTATGAAACCATAGCTCCCGAAACAATAGATCATCGTTTGGATATAAACCTAACCGCCAAAGTGAACAACTTCATTAATGTAAGTTTGGGAGGGATATTGATCTACGATTACGATCAGGATACAGCGGTTCAGTTGGCACAGGCCTTTACGTTAGGCATCGCGTATTCGTTCCAGAATTTTGAAGAGAAAAAGTAATAACTTCATGGCTAATTAAAAGACCCCACTCGTTGGGGTTTTTTTATCTTCGATCTATGATTGAAATAAGAGAAGCTGAGTTACACGAAATATCCGCGATGCGTGAAGTAGCGATCTCTTCTTATACAGATACATTCTCTGCGTTCAATACCCCAGAGAATATGGAGGCTTTTTTTAAATCGGTTTATAGTCTGGAGGCTTTAGAAAAAGAGTTTCATGAGTCGGACTCTCGCCTTTATCTTGCGTGGGAGGAGGATCAACTGCTGGGTTTTTTACGTTTGCGCGAATGTAATGAAGTTAAAAGCTTGTTAGGCGATAATACGTTGGAACTTCAACGGCTGTACGTTCTTACTTCAGCGCAAGGCAAATCAGTAGGCAGGTTGTTAATGGAAACAGCGCTTGCCTTTGCAAGCAGGAAAAAGTACGATTGGATCTGGCTGGGTGTGTGGGAGCGAAATTTCAAAGCACAACGTTTTTACAAGGCGTGGGGTTTTGAAAAATTTTCTGAACATACTTTTTGGATGGGTGATGATCCACAGATTGATTGGTTGCTGAAAAGAAAGCTCTAAAACACTTCTTTCTCTTTTCCCTTTATTTTCCAATCTTTCATTTCAAATTAACCACGTTATGTCAAAAGAGAAATTCATTGAATCTATCTCGAAATCTTATTCGATAGCCGGAGCCTCCATTTACCTGGGTGCAGGTGTATACCAGGGGGAAATTGTAAGTGATGCAAAGGTCAACTTGCCTTTACGGATGATGAATCGGCATGGCTTGGTTACCGGTGCCACTGGGTCGGGTAAAACCCGAACACTTCAATTATTGGCAGAACAACTATCAGCTGCCGGTGTGCCCGTATTTATGCCCGATATGAAAGGCGACATTTCTGGCATGGCTAAGGAAGGAGTTGTCAATGATAAAATCAATGAACGTGCTTCCGCTCTGGGCATGCATTACACAACTTCCGGGTTTCCTGTAGAATTATACTCGTTGAGTGGAAAACTGGGTGCCCAGATGCGGGCTACCATCACCGAATTCGGACCGGTGATGCTGAGTAAAGTGTTGGAGCTAAATGAAGTGCAGAGCGGAGTTCTGATGATCTTATTCAAATATGCCGATGACAAAGATCTTCCAATTGTTGATCTAAACGATTTAAAGAAAGTCCTCAATTATCTTTCCGAAGGAGCTGGAGCAGCCGAAATTAAAAGTGATTACGGAAAAATTGCACCCGCCACGGCAAGTACTATCCTACGAAAGATTGTTGCCCTCGAACAACAAGGGGTCGATCATTTGTTTGGTGAGAAATCTTTTGACATCGATGATTTGTTTGAAAAAGTAGATGGCAGGGGAGTAATAAGTTTGTTGAACGTATCTGACATCCAGAGTCAGCCCGCTATTTTCTCCACCTTCATGCTCTCGTTGTTGGCAGAGTTATATCAGAATTTACCTGAAGCCGGTGATTTGGATAAACCTAAACTGATTTTCTTTTTTGATGAGGCACACCTACTCTTTAAAGATGCACCTAAAGCTTTCATGGATCAGATTGATCAAATCATTCGTCTAATCCGATCCAAAGGTGTAGGTGTTTTTTTCTGTACGCAACTTACGCAGGATGTACCTGCCAATGTATTAGCCCAGTTAGGAAATCGTGTTCATCACGTCATCCGTGCATTTACACCCAACGATGTTAAAGCGTTAAAGGAGACCATCAAAACATTTCCCAAATCGGAATATTATGACATGGAACAACAGTTTACGCAACTGGGTACTGGTCAGGCATTCATAACAGTATTAAATGAAAAGGGAATCCCAACAGAAACAGTCGTGACCCATTTGGCTCCACCGGCTTCGTTTATGGGCCCATTGACCTCGCAGGAATATCAGTCGCATCTTGATAACTCAGACATGTACAAAAAGTATAAGGATTCGATTGATCCAAGAAGTGCTTTTGAAATATTGGGAGAAAAAATGGCTTCTGCCCACAAGGAGCAGGAAGAGATCAAAACAAAGAAGGCGCAAGAGCGTGCAGCACCAAAGGCTTCTGCGCGAAAGGAAAAAAGCACCTTCGATGAGGTGCTTGCTTCTCCGGTTACGAAACAAATCGGTAGGGAACTGGTTCGAGGAGTATTTGGAATGTTGTTTGGAACAACACCGCGCAGAACCTCGACACGCAGGCGATAATATCAACTTTCTTTATTCTTCATCCATTGCCAGGATGCGAAATTAAGCAAAAGGCAATAGCCTATGAGAAGGGTGAGTAAAATCCATTGCACCCAGTCTTTCATTTTTCCCAATTCGTCCAAAAAATGCCAGGTATGAAACGCGGTATAGAAAATGCTGGCAGTCAAATTCAAAATGCGTACAATGTGTGTTTGCACAAACATAATTCCACCAATAAAAATGGTGGGTAAAAGATACAAGCCAAGGCGCTTGAGCATCTCCATATCGGGAACAGATTCATATCCAGCTTTTACAACATTTACACCAAAGCGAAGATTATGGAGACTGAAAAACTGGTGGAAAAGCATTCCCAGAATTACCAAAAGCCAGAGTACGATAATTTTAGTTTGAGTTTTCATCTGTTATTAATTTTTAACTGGACTTACGTATAGGTGCCACGAAGGCACCAAGACACTAAGGGTTTTATCATAATACAATTCAAAAAGCAGTATTTTCTTCGGGCCTTAGTGTCTTTGTGGCAAAATGTGCGTGTTAGATGGAATGGCTTGAATTATCATTCCGTGGGTTGTACAGTCTGTGAATGGCAACTTCATGTAGAATTAGTTAGAATTTGATTTCAAATCCAGCGGTTATAAATCGAGGTAATCCAACACGTATACCTTCTGGTCTGCGCGTGGTCATGTAGCGTTCATCGGTCAGATTCTTAACGGACAGATTTAAAGAAGCATTGATTGCAGGTATTTTGTGATACAGGGTTGCGTCCAGTAAACCATAGGATGCAATTCTTCCAATGCGACCATTGTTGGAAGGAGTTACGGTATTCAATTCATCGGCAAACTGATCACTAACTGTAGTATGTGTTAAACGCAATCCAGTTCCAAAAGGTGCTTCCATACTGAATGCGGTTGAGATGGTATATTCGGGTGCATAGGGCAATCTGTTTCCTTTCACATTTATTTCATCATTCCCTGAAACAACCAACCTATCGGAATTGTAAACAGCATTTACATAGGTGGCATTTACATCTAGATTTGCTGACCACAGGGAGCTAAAAAATTCACGACTATTCATGTTGATAGATGCTTCTAAACCATTGTGCAGCGTGCGGCCTGCATTTGTTAACCCAAATCCAGCTCCTCCAACAGATTGTGAAGAAGGAATGATCTGGTTTTCAAAATCCATGTAGAAATAAGTTATCTCGGCATACAGACCTTTGTAAAGTTGTGTTCGTATTCCTGCTTCCAGGTTCCAGCTGCGTTCTGCGTCTAACTGAAGTACAGGATTTGCAATGCTGAAATCAATTGCATCTTTAATACGAGGAGGTGCATAGCCGCGATGGATACCACCAAATAAATTAATATTGGTGTTCGGTCGGTAATTTAATCCTAGTCCCGGTATGAATTCACTGATGCTATTTTCTGCTACCTGATTTACATCTACACTGGCTTCTCTTAAAATTTCACGTTCATAATTATAGAATTCGCCTCGCACACCGGGCGCGATATCCCATTTTTTTGTTAAGATGATTTTATCCAACACGTAAAAAGCCCATGCTTTTCCTGTGCGGATTTCATCACTGACCAATGCTCCTGATTGTGCGGATGCATTTGATCCGTTAATGCGCTGCTCATAGGCGCGCTCATATAAAAACCGATAGCCTCCGGTGAGCTCATGGGTAATGGCTCCGAATGATTTCGTATAATTGATTTTCTGTTCCCATCCCACTACTTCAAACTGACGGTCACGATTACCTGTTCGGTTGCGCAAATAAATGGCACCACCGGGCACACTTTCATCACCCCATACTACACCGGTCCAGTCGGCAGGGGGAGGGTTAGGGTTTCCGTTGGTAAAGGTGTTGTATGCGTAGTCTTGTCTTCGCCAGTTTCTGGCTGTGGTGTAACCATACAAGGTGGATTGTACATCGATGGATTTTGAGAGTTCATAATTGTGTGAAAAACTCAGGAGGTAACGGTTAACATCCAGTTCATCATTCGGCATCAATACTGTAAAGTCGTTACCACCCTGATCAAACATAGGTTGGGTAATGCCAACATAAGTTGAATTTGAAACTTCCTTATAGAGTGCGAGCTTCACACCTAACGTGGATTTATCCGACAATGGAAATTTGATTTTAGTTGTAACATCGTTGATGGTAAAGTCAGCCGCTCCCAATGCATCAGCTCGTTTGTGCAAATAATTCAGTTGCACGCCAACTTTATCGAAGGTGTTTCCATAACTGCCAAGGGCACTTAAATATCCTCCTTGTCCTCCTTGTAGTTTTATCCCTATTTCTTCTTCAATAGGTGGTGCAGCCGTGATGTAATTTACCACCCCACCTATGGTTTGGGGTCCGTATAAAATCTGTCCGCTACCTTTTAATATTTCTACCCCACTCATGCGGTCGATAGCAGGTGTGTAATACATTTCGGGCTCTCCATAGGGATTTAGTGCAATGGGTATTCCATCTTCCATCATCAACACATTGCGGCTGCGATCAGGATCCAGCCCGCGAATGCCAATGTTCACCCTCAGGCCGGCACCTTCTTCGTCCACCACATGAATGCCGGGCACTCTTCTGAAAATTTCGTTTCCACTTACCGGTTGTAATCGGGTCAGTTCGGTATTATCGAGGTAGGCAACGGATCCGGGTGTTTTACTGAATAACTGATCGTGCGAGCCCAACACAAAAACCTGGGGTAGCATCTGACCATCTTCCTGCAGGGTTATGGTCAACTCTTCATTAGCCTGTGAAACCTCTTCGCTGCGAGCTAGAAAACTGATGTGAGTTACTTTAATCTTGATTGGCTCATTTTTAAGTACCTGAATTTTAAAAAATCCATTTTCATCAGTGGTGGTTAATATTAATGTGCCATCAATCTGTACGTGGGCGCTTACGATAGGGGCGCCCGCTTCGTCAACGATCCTGCCCGAAATGGTAATTTTTTGTTGCGCTTGGACAAATAGTGGTAAGAGAAGAGCGAAAAGGAGGGGTAGGGTTCGTGACATAACGCTTTATTTAGAATCATTATAAACTATGGCAATAGTAGAATTAGTTTAGAATAATTCCAAATAGATATTTTATGATTTATATCACGTTTATTAACTCATTGATAATCTTGGCAGTAAGAGAAATAACTAACGACAAGATTATGCTTTCCGTGCAAGATTCATGAGGTACTTTTTTGGAGTAACTCCAAACTTCTTTTTGAAGGCAGCTATAAAATGACTTGGGTTTGTATACCCAATTTGGTAGGCAACTTCATTCACCTGAAACTTTGCTGTGTCTAGCAATACCCGGGCATGATCGAGTTTATGGTCAAGCAGAAATCCAAAAACCGTGTTGCCATAAATTTGTTTGAAGCCTACTTTTAATTGGTACTCGTTGAGACCGGAAATTTTGGCGAGTTCTTTCAAGCCGGGCGGTGAATCCATGTGTTTGAGCAGATATTCTTTAGCGTGTTTTATTTTACGCACCGTTTCCTGGTCATTCAGGAAAGGGCAGGCTTCTGTATCAGGCTTCTTCTCTGAAAAATAGAGACCCAGTATTTCTAATACCTTTCCATGATAATATAGTTTCTCAGCACTCTCGCTTAGATTGACTGAGAAGATTTGATTGAGCACTACCACCAGGTTAGTAGGGATTTCGCGCTCATCATAAAACTTACTCTTAACATTTTCTGGTTTAAGAAATGGTAAAGCATCATGGCTGAATAGTTTATGGAGACTTTCCAGCTTAATCGAGAATGCTACAATTCGGGTTTGTGGAGCAAGTTTTAACTGGAATGGTAAATCCATATCCGGATTATAGAAAAAATAATTACGTTGTTTTTCTATAGGCCGGCTGTAATGTGGCCCAAAAGCAAAAACCCCGGAACCCTCTAAGCAAAAATAAAAGTGAATGATGTTTTTATGCACCAGACTATTAAGAGACAGTTCTATATCACTCTTATTTTCAGCTGATTCCAAGGTTATATCCTCGATTTCAAGAAGGCTTTTGAAATCACTTTTTTGAGTATTTATTATTTCACGAGTGTTCATAGTCGACTCACATTAAAGATAAAATGACATAAATCATACGCATTAAGAACCAAATTCAGCTGTTTTGGTTCAAAAGTACCCATTATTTGCTAACGAATATCAAAAAGTGCCATTTGACATTAATTATACTTATTAAGGTATTTTTTGAATTGACTGATGTTAATCTTTGCACCCGTGAAAATTGTGACCTCATTAATAACCTGCATAACGAGTCTACTCACGCTGCTCTCTATGCCGTGCTTTGCTCAGGTGAGCCCGGTTGAATCGGATACATTGGCCACAAGGCAGTTGGAAGCATTGATTGTTACGGCAACCCGAAACGAGCGTACCATGGGAGCGCTACCCATGCCGGTTTCATTGATTTCAAAAAATCAAATCAGAACCATGGGGTCATTGCGCCTGAATGATATTCTGACCGAACAAACCGGACTTGTGGTTGTACCCCAGGTAAATGCGCAAGGCAACGGTATTCAGATTCAAGGGTTTAATCCGGACTACACACTCATTCTTATCGATGGCGAGCCTATCATTGGTCGGTACACAGGTTCGTTGGAACTCAGTCGCATTGCAGTGGGCAATATCAAACAAATTGAAATTGTAAAAGGACCTTCCTCCAGTTTGTATGGGTCTGATGCACTTGCCGGTGTAATCAATATTATCACCGACAGGCCGCAAGGTACAAGAGGCAATGCAGCCATTCGCTATGGAACCAACAACACCCTGGATGTAAATGGGGATATAGGGTTCACTAAAAAGAAGTTAGGTGTTTACCTATATGGAAATCGTTACCACACAGATGGCTACGATCTGTCCCCACAAAATTTCGGAAATACCGTTTCACCATTCACCAACTACACGCTCAATTCTAAAATCACATACAAGTTTAGTCCCGTCACGGATCTCAGCGTTGCTGGTAGATTTTTTAATGAGGACCAGGTTTTTCGTTTCGAAGTGGAGTCAAATGGTAGTCGTATTCGCACAGCAGGCAATGGCAATACCCAGGATTGGAATTTTAATCCTGTATTAACGCATCGCTTTACCGATAAGCTAAAAGCGATTGCCAGGTTTTACTCAACGCACTATAAAACCGAAACCTATCTGGATCTGGAAACTGATGGCAGCCGATATTATGAAGATGACTTCCGGCAATCATTCACCCGCCCGGAACTGAATGCAGAATATTATTTCAATGAAAAAAATATTTTAACCCTCGGGGGAGGCTACATCAACGAGCAGGTGCAAACCTCACGCTATGGCGATGAAGAGCAGAGATCGCAGGAAACCAGCTATGCATTTTTTCAACACGAGTGGTTGCCCATGGAAAAGCTTTCAGTCATTGCCGGTGGCCGATATGACTACAATACAATTTATGGTGGCCAGTTCAGTCCAAAACTTTCTTCGCGTTTCGAGCTCAATAATAAAGTAACGTTTAAAGTCAGTGGCGGTGTAGGATTTAAAGCTCCGGACTTTCGTCAGTTATATTTCAATTTCAACAACTCGGCTGCGGGTGGCTATAGTGTGTTGGGCACTGAGGTTGCTATAGATCGTTTGGCAGAACTTGATGTGGCCGGACAAATACAGGCTTATTTATTTGATCCTGCGCAATTAGGGAATCTACAGGCAGAGCGTTCATTATCCATTAATGCGGGGGCAACGGTGGAAATACTTCCGTTGCTGAAGATGGACTTGAATGTTTTTCATAACAGCATCAACAACCTGATTGAAACACAGGCTGTGGCAATCACTACTTCAGGGCAAAGCATTTATAGCTACCGGAATATTCTTAGGGCTTTCACACAAGGACTCGAATCTAATTTTTCTTATCCCATAACCAGACATCTCAATCTTTCATTAGGCTATCAATTATTGTATGCGAAAGATAAAGATGTGTCAGAGGATGTAAAAGCAGGAGAAGTTTACTGGCGTGATCCCAATACATTGGTAACTAAACGTCTGAAGCCAAACGAGTATTTTGGACTTTACAATAGATCCCGCCACATGAGTAATGTAAAATTATTTTATAACCATCAACCCACAGGATGGGAAGGAAGCTTGCGGGTGATTTATCGAGGTCAGTATGGCATCGGTGACATTCGTGGAAATATTCAAGGCGAAGTAATTCCACCATCCGATACCAATAGCAATTCTATCCTGGATGTCTATGATGATTTTGTACCTGGCTATGCGCTTGTTAATCTATCCGTAGCAAAAACTATCAAACACTCATTCCGTTTTCAGTTGGGTGTTGATAATTTATTCGACTACACAGAGCCTGTTTTGATTCCCAACCTGCCCGGGCGATTGTATTATGCATCTGTGAGTTACTCGTTTTCAAAAAAGAATGTTCAACCTTAATAAATAAAAATTAACTATGAGTTTAATCAAATCTATTTTGTCATTAGCCCTAATCGTTGGTTTTACTATGGCTTTTGTAAGCTGTAACGAAGATGAAGATCTGCTGCCTGTTGTAGCTACGACTATCAACGACTTAAATGCAGACTATGCTCCTTATGAAAGCCCTCTACCAAACGATCGTCCTCCGTTGCGGATTGGGGCTACTAATAAATTTACTTTATTTAGTTTTAAAACGGGTGCTATAGTACCTAATGCAGATAGTACAAGCAGCAATTGGGATATTGGTTTCAGATCAACGACTATTATTGTAAATAGTGGAACGAGTGGACCCGGCACTACGACTGCACAAATTCTGAATGGAACGTTAACTACTATCATAGAGGCTCCTTTTGACGGTTATAAATCTGATGATAAAGCCGGAACTACACCTGCTGAGCGTAATGCTATTCCAGCCGGATCAGGCAATGGCTGGTATACCTACACTGGATCCACTAACCTGGTGGCACCCATTGCAGGTAAAATTATTGTAGTGAAGACTGGTGATAATCGCTATGCAAAGTTAGAAATACTTAGTTACTACGAAGGTGCACCTGCAAGCCCTTCCCCGGAGCCAGCCGGAGCCGATAAAGATCGCTACTATACATTCCGTTATGTATACCAACCAAATGATACAAGGATATTTTAATTGTAAACTCAATTAAATTTATGAAATGGCTGTCTCAAAAGTCATCCTGTCATCGTCAAGCCTCAGGCCTGACGATCCCAGATTTGAGATGTAGAATGAGATTCCGGCTCAAAGCCTGCCTGCGCGAAGCCGCTTCGGCAAAGGCAGGGCCGGAATGACATTTCAATTTTAATGGACTTTTGAGACAGTCTCTTCGTTTTAAATGCTATGTCATGATCGAGTTCATTCACAAAATTCCAATTCTTACAACTATTCTTTCTGCACTGTTCTTTGTAATTCTTTATAGGCATTGGATTTATAAGAACAAACCATCCTATTTATTTTGGTGGATGATCGGTGTGTTGTGTTATGGACTCGGTACATTAACTGAAAGCATTGTCGGAATCTTCCAATGGAGTGAGCCTGTTTTTAAATCATGGTACATCCTGGGAGCTTTGCTGGGCGGATTTCCATTGGCACAAGGTTCTGTTTATCTTATTTTTCACAAGCAAACGGCAACGATCATGATGTATGTGGTTGTTACGATTGTTGCGGTTGCTTCGGTGCTCGTCATTCTTTCCCCCATTGACTATTCTCTGGTAGAGCCTACACGTCTCACCGGAAAAGTCTTGGTGTGGAAAAATGTGCGATTGATTACTCCGTTAGTGAATATTTACGCGTTTATTTTTTTAGTAGGAGGTGCAGTTTATTCTGCCTATCGTTATAGCCGGGATGTTCAATTTAAGAACCGTTTCATTGGCAATATTTTTATTGCCGTGGGTGGATTGCTTCCGGGCATTGGTGGATCATTTACTAAGTTTGGATATACTGAAGTATTATATGTAACCGAATTGCTGGGGATTATTCTCATTTACATGGGTTACCAAACCATGAAACAAGACCGTACTATTTCAATCTATGAAGCTCAAACAACTACCTGAAAATGAAAAACAGAATAAGTAATCTGCGAATAATCGGATTTATTGAAGGAGTTTCGTTTTTGATATTGTTGCTGATTGCCATGCCGCTGAAATACTATTTTGATTTACCGATGGCGGTGAAGATTACCGGCTGGATACATGGTGTATTATTTATGCTATACATGGCTGCGGTGTTGATGGCTATTAAGGCCATGGCATGGAATTGGTTTTCCGTTTTGGTAGCCTTGGGCGCTTCACTCATTCCCATTGGCACGTTTGTGCTTGACAAATCCCTCAAAAGGAGGGAGCAGGAACTTTTGCTTAGTAAGGACTAAAGATAAATAAGATCTAAATCGCTTTTACCAGCCTGAACGGCAACATAAATATCGCCCGAATCAGATTGAAAATTCCTTCGATGGTGATTCCAATAATCCTAAAGGGAAGCAGGATCAGCCAGATGATGGGAAAGAGGAATAGCATAATGAAGGCGAGCGGCCAACACAACACAAACAGGATAAAGAAAAGGGCCAGCGCGATAAATGTTCTCACAGTAATCAATTTAATGCTACAGTTCGTTTAGCAAAATGATGGCCAGATTCATTTTCCCCCGCAATGGAATAGAAACTAAATCTATCTCTGATTCGGTATCCAAAAGTGTACATGTCACTGCACGAAAATGTACACACTGGTAAGCGAACTATTAATTGGTGGGTAATTAGAAATCGACTTTTTGCATATATTGAGCATGATTACCTAACCCTATTGGCTCTATGCAAGATTTAAAGGACCGATTCCTATCCTTGGATACCTTTCGTGGAATGGATGTCGCACTCATGATTTTGGTGAATTCCCTGGGCAGTACCACAACGTACTCACCATTGCTTCACGCGGATTGGCATGGTTTTACCTTAACTGACCTCGTATTTCCAACATTTCTTTTTGTAGTTGGTAACGCCATGAGTTTTAGTCAGGCGAAATATGAAGCTCAGGGGGAAGCTAATTTTCTGAAAAAGGTATTCAAGCGAACCTTCATCATTTTTCTTTTAGGGTACTTGATGTACTGGTTCCCGTTTGTTGATGTGAATGAAAGTGGGGAGTGGTTTTTAAAACCCATTAGCGAGACCCGAGTTTTTGGCGTATTACAAAGGATAGCTTTGTGTTATCTGTTTGCCTCCCTGGTGATTCATTATTTTAAAATTCAAGGTGCATTAATTTTCAGCATCATTGCCCTTGTTTTGTATCGGGTGCTTTTGATGGCTTTTGGAGATTTGACATTGGAAGGAAATGCGGTTATAAAACTCGATGCCTGGTTGATCGGTGAAAACCATATGTATAAGGGCGAGGGAATTGCCTTTGATCCGGAGGGCTTGTTAAGCACATTACCTGCCATCGTGAATGTGATAGCGGGGTATGCTGCCGGGTTGTTTCTGCAGCGAAATGGAAAGAATTATGAAACCATCGCTAAGCTGATGATGATTGGTGCTGCCTTGTTGCTGATGGCTGCCTGGTGGGATTTAATGTTTCCTATCAATAAAAAGTTATGGACAAGTTCGTATGTTCTTCATACCGTAGGTCTTGGATTGATCATCTTGTCAGTATTGGTCTTTATTATTGAAATAGCTCAACGCAATAAGTGGACTTACTTTTTTGAAGTTTTTGGAAAAAATACACTCTTTATTTATTTGTTGTCGGAAGTGTTTGTTATACTGATGTGGTCTATTCGCATAGAAGATCAATCACTTTACGCCTGGATTTATCAGAATTTCTTTCAATCATGGGCCGGAGACTACAACGGATCGGTGCTGTTTGCACTTTGGGTAATGTTATCGTGTTGGGCTGTGGGCTACTGGATGGATAAAAGGAAGATCTATGTGAAGGTGTAGATAAATGGTGTGCCGATTACAACACACCATTTTAAGGTAAATATCATTATCACGAAGTGGTAGAATGATTACGATTATTCTTTAGGATCAATCATCAGCGGTGCCTTACCATCTGTAATGATAATTTTACTATTAGGTGATTTTGAAAGTTCTCGAAAGGCCTCAATACTCTGCCACTCGATTATATTTTTATTTAATCCCTCAGAAATAATTTTCTGTGCATCGCGAATACCTTCGGCTTCAATTTTTTTGCGTAAAGCTTCACGTTTTTCACGATCTAATAAAAACTCCATGCGTTGCGCATCCTGCTCAGCTTCAAGTTTCTCTTCTACTGCACGGGCTAGTCCGGCAGGCAATTGAATATTCTTGAGTAATACTGCCTCAATTTCGAAACCACGAGGCACCAATAGTCCGTTCATTTGTGTGGCAATTTCTTTTTCAATGTTGGCACGTTGTGCCGAATGCATGTCTTTTGCAAAAAATCGGGAACACACGTCTGCGGCAGTGGAACGGAATACACTGCTGATTACGTTTTGTTCGTTACCAACGCCAATGTTCTCAACAATGTAAGGTGCTTTGTTGGGCTCGATTCGATATAAGATGGAAATAACAGCCGCTACGTTAAGTCCTTCTTTCGAAGGAAGATTGGAACTGATTTCCATATTCATAGTACGAATTGGCATTTTGATAATTGTACTAACAAATGGATTGAAGCCCACAGCCCCGGGCTGAATGATGGTAGGATGTAAGACACCTAGTCTTCTTTTCATACCTACTTCGCCTTGACGGACCACTGCACAACTTGAGAGAAAAATAATACTGATCAATAGGACACTTATCTGATATGATTTCATAGCTTAAATTTTAAAAGTTAATAATAAAAGTAAAACTGAGATAAGAGCTACCTCAAATCAGGAAGGTGCAGTGAAGCACCAGTTTTGATATGGGTATACTAATAGATGGGGGGAAAGGAAGTTTATAAAGAGTCTGATGAGATTGTTTTTCGGTTTCACGTGTGGAAGGTTTACGAGGAAGTCGTATTTTCGATTCCTGCTGAAGGGCAGCGAATTCTTTCTTTAATTCAGTTCGTGCCTCTTGTATTTCGATGGCTAACGACCGCACCGAATGAATCGAAACTTCTCGCACCGCCATTAGTGCGCACAAGAGGATAAGGATAATTCGGATTCGTCTGAACATCATCAGATAGATTACCTATATAAACGGACGAAGATTGAAGTTTGTTTCTCGCGACTCGAGTTAATTCTTTCGCTGGCAAAACTACCACGGCTACTTGGTGTTAAAAATCAGGATCAAGTCCCAGTTTCTCTTTCAAGTCGTTTAATAGAGGATTCTTTTCAGCCAGTCGTTCAAACTTTTCTTTGTTGGTGTATGCAAATTTCTTAATCTGATGTTCTTGCATGGTTGCATCAACCTGGAGCGAACTGTTATTAAGGTTTTCACGCAAATAAGTCAGTAATTCTGTTTTAATAGAGAGAAGTACCGGCTCTTCTATTGGGTTGGTGAGGGTAAGTGTGATTGTATTATTTCTGAAGGTAAAAGGCTGTTTTAATAAATGATATTCAGCCATCTGATTTTTTCTAAGTTCGGTATAGTCTGTCCATACCCTCCGCAACATATCTTCTGAAACGGGTGCATCCTTCTTGGGGGTTGCGCCATTTTTTTCTTCCTTATTTGTTTCTTCTTTGGGTTGACCTTTTAAAATGTTACCCAGATTGATCGTTGTTCTTGGCTTGGTAGTTTCTTTTGTCGGAATTTCTTTTGGTTTGATGTCTACTTGTGCAGGGAGTTCATCGATGTCTGGATTCTCAACCAAAGACTTTTTTACTTCGGGAGAAGTCGCTTGAGGATCTAATTCAATTTTTTTTTTAATCCCTCTTGTGAAGGAGCAGTCCCATTGCCTTTAAAAACGGAATGGACATGCGCCATTTTCATCAGGGCCAACTCTACCAACAAGCGTTGATTCTTACTACTCTTATAGTTAATGTCACATTGAGTGGCAATATTTAACCAGGATAATAAGAGTGATGGTGTTGTTGCTGCAGCCTGGTCAAGGTATTTTTTGCGGGTGTTGTCGGGCACCTCCATGAGATTAACCGTGCGTGCATCTTGCGATACCAATAAATTGCGGAGGTGTTCGCTTAGCCCTACAATAAAATTTTGAGCATCAAATCCTTTGCGAAGAATTTCATCCAGTAGCAAAAGAGGCTCTGTATGATTTTCTGCCAAAAGACCATCTACTACCTTGAAATAATAGTCGTAATCTAAAATGTGCAGGTTATTTAGCACATCTTTAAAAGTAACTTCTTTACCCGAAGAAAACGTGACCATCAAATCAAAGATGGAAAGACCATCGCGTAAAGCACCATCGGCTTTTTGGGCGATCAGGTGAAGAGCTTCTTCTTCAACTTTTATTTTCTCGCGGTCAGCAACTTTTTTTAGTTGTTTCGAAATATCTGAAACCTGAATCCGATTAAAATCAAAAATCTGGCACCGCGACAAAATGGTTGGAATCACTTTGTGTTTTTCCGTTGTGGCTAAGATGAAAATAGCATAAGAGGGTGGCTCTTCCAGCGTCTTCAAAAAAGCGTTGAAGGCCGAGTTGGAGAGCATGTGAACTTCGTCTATAATGTAGACTTTAAATTTTCCGAACTGAGGCGGGTAGCGCACCTGATCAATCAGGTTTCGAATATCCTCAACGCTATTGTTGGAGGCAGCATCGAGTTCGAAAATATTTAGGGAGTTGACTTCAGCTTTTTCTTCAAACCCATTGATCATGCGTGCGACAATACGGGCGCAAGTAGTTTTACCCACACCCCGCGGGCCACAGAATAAAAGTGCCTGAGCAAGTTTACTATTATCAATGGCATTTTTCAGCGTAGTGGTGATGTGCTCCTGACCCACAACTTCTTCAAACCCTAAAGGCCGGTATTTACGCGCTGAAACAATGAAATTATCCATTGGCTGCAAGTTAAAATCAGTTGCTGGATTCTGGCTACTGACTACAGGTTTTTTTCAGATTATTATGCAAAAAAGACCGGCTTATAGTTAAAGTTTTTCTAAGAAGATAGCCAAAAAGGATTTAACAGCCTCTACATAATTTCCCACCCGAATATTTTCATTCTCTGCGTGTTGATTATTATCCGGATTTACGGTAGGTACACTTACTGCCGGAATTCCCAAGGTGGTCACGAAGGGAGAAATAGGAATAGAGCCGCCCATCGTTCTGATTTTAATAGGCTCTTTTCCAAATGCCCGAATCATGGCTTTGTTTAACCAGATGCCGGTTTCTGAATTAAATGGCGTTTGGAACGCCCCATAAGAAAAGCTCGACTGAAAGGATGCAATCTTCGAATATTTCATTCGCTCTTCTTCCGTAGGTTCTTTATCAACCAGGTAGTAACCCTGGTCTTGCACATGCTTTTTAACAAGACCCATTAACCGTTGTGCATCACTGGTGGGCACTAACCGGATATCAATTTCTGCCGTAGCGGTAGCAGGTATAAGCGTGCGAACTTCTTTGCCAATGAAGAGTGCATCCAAACCTCGGATGTTAAGTGTGGGATATTGTAACGATTCCTGAAAATTATTACCAATTTTATCCGGCTCAGCAATGCCTAGAAATTTTTTGATTTCATTTTCATCATCGGGAACCTGCTTCAGAATAGTTTTATCTTCATCACTCAATTCCACACCATCATAAAATCCCGGAATAGTTACCCGGCCATCATCATCTTTCATGGAGGCGAGTAGTTTTGAGAGTCGTAAGGCAGGGTTAGGTGTATAGTTACCATAATTTCCAGAATGCATAGGGGTACGCGGTCCAAAGGTGGTGAGGGTAATTTCACAAATACCACGAGCACCAAAACTCAACGTGGGCTGGTTGCTGATGTGGCGTGGACCATCATAAATAATCAGCATATCAGCGGCTAGTTCATTTTTATATTGAGTGACGGCCGCAGGTAGATTCGGTGAGCCCAGTTCCTCTTCGAAGTCCATAATCACTTTCATATTGTAATTGGGCCCTGCTTTCAATTCTTTCAAAGCATCCAACGCGGCTATCAAGGCCATGGCCGGACCTTTTGCATCAGATGTTGAACGAGCAAAGATTCGCCAGTCGGGATTCAGGCCTTCATATAATCTTTCGTAGGCAATGGCATTCCACTTGCCGGCCGCGTCTTTTTCTTTCAAGGTAGGTTTCCACGGACTCTCCTGTTCCCATTGGGCGGGGTTTACTGGCTGGCCATCTATTTGAATGTAGATCAATACTGTTTTTTTTGCATTTTTTGCTTTCCGTTCGGCTAGTAATAAAGGCACGGTGGGGGTATTCAATCGCAACGTTGCAAAACCACGTTTCGCAAAAGCACTTTCGCACCATTGAATATTTTTCTCTATGTCTAACGGAAAGTGTGCATCGTTGGGCAAACTTAATAACTCATAAAATTCTTTGAAGGATTGCACCGCGTACTTTTCAGATAATTTATCAAGATCAACACCTTTTTGAGCTACCGAGGGCGTCAAGGCAAAAGCAAGGATATAAAGTAAATACTTCATAATAATTCAGCTATAAATAAGATTGATAAACTCATACTATTTGTTGATGGTGCAAACCAGCAAAGATTTTTCAAATACAGAACCGATCAGCATTTTGTCTTTATAAACTGCGGCTACTGTGGAACCGGAATAGGAGGCTCCATCATTAAGAAAAATTTCGTGCAACTGGTATTTTCCGCCTTTATCTTTTGATAGTTTAATAACCTGCGAAGGTGAAAATTGGGCCGGGTCGGCTGCATGAGCTACAAACTTCAACAGTTGGGGATGACTGCCAATCCACAAAGCACCGGTTTCGTCCAATTCAATATTATCAACACCTGTTTTTACATCAATTTCCTGTTCCAGCGTTAACTCACCGTTGGTTGCATTACGATCATAAATCAGAACTTTTCGTCCCGTGCAAGCCGCAACATAGAGTTGATGTAAGTCTGCAGATCGGTTGATACCATTGGCATAGGCAATGCCAGTAGCCACTTTTCTAAAACTTTCGCCATCGAAATAGTTCACATAGGAAATTGCGCGTTGAAGATAATCTTCAAGTGTTCTGTTAATGCCGCTCTTGCTGTTGGCATGATCGTTAGTTACATAGAATGAACGTTCGCCAACTGCGGTTACATCATTAGGGCTCGTCATTAAGTTTGCATCCATTATACTTTCGAGGTGTATGAGACTATCATTTCTCCAGGCAAAGCGTTCAATAACCTGTTCCCAACTTTTTTGGCGATGATTGACTACAAAAAGAAATTGTCGTCCATCGGGTTCAGTCCACAATGAGATTCCATGGGGATGAAAATCCTGGAAGCCAGGTGGGGTAATATTCTTAAGAGCAGGGATAGAATCGGTTAAATTCATCAATAGAATAGCGCCTTCCATTGTTGCGGGATTTTTGACATTTACCCTGCGATCATCTACGGAGATAAAAGCAAGCCCATGTTGCGTATCAATGGTAATATCCTCCGGGCCGGCAATAGGTATTTCCAGTTTCTGAATTTTTCCTGCGAAGTGTGGAGTAATTGTTTTGAACATTCCTGCAGGAACCAGAATTCCAAAAACAACATAAAGTAAAACCAGACCTACAATGATAATTGTGATTTTAAGAATTTTCATTGCTATTTTATTTCAATTACAAATACACCACGCAAGGCATCACCCATCGCGCTAACTCCTTCAATAACGATTCTATAGCGAGTTGGGGTTGGACCCGAATTAAATGAAATGGAGACTTGCCCTGTTTTTTCATCACTGAAAACCTGGGGTGTCCAGAATATGGTAGAGCCGCTATCTGTTATTTCATATCGTTTCTCTAAATCATAGCTAAAACCTATAAACGCTGAACTGGTGGAGAATCCTTGAATAACAACTTGTTGAAAGGAACTAGAATTTGTATTGGATGGGTTGACTGAAGTAAACTCGCCACTTTTAGTGGTTACAATGATAACCCCGTTGCCGCCCCGTGAGCCATAAATCGCTGCTCCACCATATTTGATAACATCAATCCGTTCTACCATCTCCGGTGTAATTTGATAGAGCCTGGATGTACCGCCAGTGGTCATTTGAACTCCATCAACGATTATTAGTGGCTCGGTGGCTGCTGCACCCATAAAGCTAGAGTTACCTCCTATTCGCAGATAACCGTTTACCATACTAAGACCAGGCACTCTTCCAAGGAGGGCATTCACGATGGAAACTCTACTTAAACTCACGATCTCTGCGCCTGTAAAAGTAAAGTCAGCCTTGGAGTACGTGTTGGGAACTTCTTTGCTTACTTGTTCTTGTTCTTTTTCTTCATTGATCAGGACTTCCTTCAGCAGGGTAGATTCTTTCGTGAGGTCGCGAGCCTGCATGGAATGTTGTATGGAATTTTCCTTCACCACCACAAAACTTAACCCTGCCGGCATTTCTTTTACAGGAGGTATGTATCGGGGTAAAATAGAAATTGCGCCTTCAAATTTTTTCTTTTTACCTGCAGTTTGAAATGAAAGAGTGGATGAATCATTGAATTGAAAACCAGTTACCCAAAAGTTTCCCTGATCATCAGTTTGAACAGGAATAGTTTTATTGAAATTTCCTTCCACGATCATCAGATTCGTTTTTTCTGGTTTGCCGGCTTTGTTTTTATACTGCCCATTCAAACTAATACCAGATTCAATGGGATAGGCTGGCTTTCCACTGGAATTATCAGCATAGAATTCTTCAGAGAACGGAAATGATTGAAGAATATTTTTTTCTTCCGGAAGGGCAACGGCCTGTTGTTGGTCGGTAACGGAAATCGAAAGCTCAGCTAAAATGGCATTCCCGTTTAAGTCCTTAAGTTCAAAATCCAGTTTAACCTGATCCTGCATATTAAATGTTGTTGGACTCTTCATTTTTATTTCAACTGAGGTGTTTATAGAATCCGCAATTTTATTGACTTCAGCCCTTTCATACAATCCCAAAATCGGGATGGGTTTTGTGAACATGAGTGCACCATCATAGTTTAGCATCCATTGGGTGTAAGCGCGAAGGAAATAGGAATCAGGTTTAATAGTCTGTGGTAAAACAAAACAACCCGAAGTTGATCCTCCAAAAAGAGAAAGGGTTTTTGATTGTTGGATAATTTTATCTGAGTTGATCAACTCAACATATAACACCTGACTTAATGAATCCATAATTTCAGGACTTCTATAATTCATGTAGGCTTTAAACCAGATTTTTTCTCCCGGATAGTAGTAGAATTTATCGGTGTGTAAATAAGGTTTCTCTATTAGTCTGTTTAATTTTAGCTGTTGTGATGAATATGAAAGTTGCGCGGGAGAATTTTCAGATGGAGTTTGTGAATAGTTGTATGGAAGTAAATCTCCAACCCGGGCTTCGTTCATCGCACCGGAAAGGATGAGGCTGGAAGGATTTAGTAAAATCCCGTTTGAATTTGTTCGTAGCACACCACCATTTACTTCAATCCATGAAACCTGATAGGGGATATCGCTATAAACTTTTAGTTGTGACTTCGCTAATCGATAATGAACTTCAATTCGTTGTTTTACCTGAATGGCAAACTCTTCATTACTTATTCCGGCCATCACAGTATTTTTTGTTGTATAAGCTTGAAGCGTCTTATCTAATTGTGTCGCGAAAACTGCCGAACGATAAGGGGTGTTTTCATACCCGCTCTTATCGATGTATAGATCAAATCCTTCTTCTTGCACACGACCTTCAACAATAGATTTTAACAAGTGGCGAAGAGATCCCTGATAGGCAGTGGCTCGGTTTTGAGTCCAGGTTTTTGCTGTCTTGGGATCTGTCGATTTTAACTCCTCCATGCGAACTTCGCCTTGAATATTATATCCATCCGCGGTGGAAGCCAGATTTCTTAAATGGTAGTCAACACGATACCCTAAAGCAGTATTTTCAATTTCAAGAGGGCGTGAGGCAACCGCTGTAAAAACATTTTTACCATTCATTACGGTTTCTTTAAATTCTAAAACCCAGGGGTTAAGAATTTTACTGGAGTTGGCAAATCGGGTAGTGCCCAGGAATATTTTTTCAAATCGCTTAAGTTGTTTGTCCCACTCTTTGTCGCGGGTGCCGCTCACAACAACCGTCTCAAGTTCAATTTCATCGGGTACCAGCAGAACATCCAGTTCCATTGTCATTCCTGCCGTCAGTTGAATTTTTTTCTGATACGATTTGTAACCAACAAAAGAGAAAACAATATCATGACTGCCAGGCGGTATGTTGGTTAATGAATAATTCCCGAATTGATCGGCTGCAACTCCCAAGGTTGTGAGGTTGATAAATACGTTGGCAAAAGGAAGTGGTTCAAGCGTCTTTGAATCCCGTAGTCTTCCCTTTACCTGAGCAGTTTGTGAATACAAAACGCTGATATTGATAAGCAGGAAAAGTGCAAGAACAATACCTCGGGTAATTGTGGCTTTCATGGAGTCGTCATCGGCTTAATTAATATGTATTGAAAGATAAGCAAACTAAGACTAACCTCTACCTAAATTTAGATTGATGGTAATCGGGTTGTTTGACTATTTTTGCAATTCATGCATACACCCCGATATTCGGTAATTATTCCGGTATTTAACCGCCCCCAAGAGGTTGCGGAGTTGTTGGAGAGCCTTACCCGACAAACCTACAAAAACTTTGAGGTAATTCTGGTTGAAGATGGATCCACTATTACAAGCGAAAAGGTGTATGAGCAATATGCTGACAGACTTTTGATTCACTACTTTTTTAAACCGAACACAGGCCCAGGCCCTAGCCGTAATTATGGATTTGAAAAGGCGAGTGGTCAATACTTTGTTATGTTCGACAGCGATTGTGTGGTGCCCGATCATTATTTTCAAACGGTTGATGATTTTTTAAAAACGACTCCACTGGATGCCTGGGGTGGGCCCGATCGTGGAAGGAATGATTTTACACCCGTTCAACAGGCCATGGCATTTACTATGGCCTCCACGTTGACAACCGGTGGAATTCGAGGTGGTAATAAGAAAGGTTTTCAACCGCGCAGTTTTAATATGGCTATAAGCCGCCTTGTATTTGAGAAGACCGGAGGATTTACGTTTAATCGCTATGCTGAAGATATTGAGCTAAGCGTGCGTCTAAAAAAAATGGGTTTTGAGGCTGGTTTGATACCGGAGGCTTATGTCTTTCATAAAAGGCGATCTACCTTGACACAATTTTTTCAACAGGTTTCCAACTTCGGTAAGGGAAGAGTTTTAGTAGGTCGCGTGCATCCAGGTGAGATTAAACCCACCCATTGGTTTCCGGCTTTTTTTTTATCAGGATTATTAGCATTGCCTTTTCTTTTCCTTATTAATTCGAAGCTTGCATTGGCTGTCACCGCTGCCTATTGGGTTTACCTACTACTTATTTCGATAGATAGCTTTTTAACTACCCGCTCAGTGCCGGTAAGTTTGCTCAGTGTGCCTGCAGCAATCATTCAACTAACTGGTTATGGCTATGGTTTCTTGAAAGAGATCAGTAAATCCGGCTGAGGCTAGCTAACATTGGAAAAATCATTTTTTTCCACAATCTTTAGTTAACCAAATTCCTGATCTATGCGCGGCTATGCTTTTGCCCTTGCTATAATATTGCTTGGGCTTGCTTTTCATTCTATAGCGGATCCTACTCCCAAAGGTGAATACTTACAAAAAGGTTATTATATCGTAGTGGCCGCTTATCGTATAGGTCAGGAAAAATACATGGAGACCTATGTAAGTAAGTTGAACAAGTCAGGCCTTCATACCAAGTATGGCTATGATCTGGGTAGGAAGTTTTATTATATCTACCTGGATTATTACACTGACTTTGATGAATCCATTCAGCAAATGTTAAAGACCCGGAAGGAGGGTGGATTTACCGATGCCTGGGTGCGGATCATGAAAGAAGGATACAATCCTGAACCTTTAGCGGAGTCAAAACCTGTTGAAGAACCTACGCAAGCACTCGTTACGGTATCGGAGCAGCAGGATGAAGCATTAAAAGTAGAGGAAATTGTTTCCGATCAGGTAGAAGTAAAGGTAGAAGAGCAAGCCAAAGAAAAACCAGTCTCAAAGGAGCCACCGCCTCTCAAAGAGGCAAACGTGTTGCTGTACTTGTATAATCCAACTAACAGCGAACCCATTGAAGGGGAAGTAGACATTATTGATGGAGATGTTTCCAGGTTTATCAAGAAAGTAAAGGCTCATGAAGTGATTCCAATGACTGATCCGAAAAATAAATCAGGAAAGCTGACACTCATTGGTTCTTCTTTTGGATTCCGTAAAGTTCAGCATGATTTTGTGTTGTCAGAAGTTAACAAAGAAGATTTGCCTGATTACATAGAGTGGAGGGATGATCATTATGTGATAAAATTTGACCTCGCCCGTTTGCATAGGGGCGATATAGAAACGCTTTATAATGTTTATTTTTTTAACGATGCAGCCGTGATGTTACCTGAGTCAAAGTATGAGCTGGATCGACTGCTTGAGTTTATGAATGCCAGTGACAAATATAAAATCTTGCTACATGGACACACGAATGGTAATGCGCGCGGAAAAATCATAACCATGGGTCCAAGTAAAAATTTCTTTGAACTTACCTCAGATGTTGTGGATGGCTCTGGTTCGGCCAAAGATCTATCTTACCAACGGGCCTTGGTTATCAAAGACTGGTTAGTGTTCAACAACATCAGTGCTGACCGCATTGATATAAAAGCGTGGGGCGGTAGCCGGATGATTCATGACAAACACAGTAACAATGCCCGAAGAAATGTGCGTGTTGAAGTAGAAGTGCTGGAAGATTGATGACACAATATCCCTGAAGGTGTAATTTACTTCTTAATAGTTGCTTAACAATTTGGTAATCTCATTCCTTTTTGGAAATTTTCAGATTCTATTCTAAAAGGTATGAAACGAGTCATCCGAAGTTTTTCTTTAATCATCAATTATAAGACCTTTGTCATTACTGCGCTGGCAGTAATCTCTACCTATCTGTGTTTTCGATTTGGACTTACTGCTAAGTTTCCAGACATGTTGGTCGGTGTGGCCATTGTTTTTCCAGTAGTATTTTCTATTGGTTCTGCCTATACCCGAAGAGAAACAGCTTTGCAGCGATTTGCAGATTTCAAAGGACATTCGATCGCTATTTATTATGCAACCCGCGACTGGACAAGCAATAAAGATCATGATCTGCCAGCGAGGTCAAGACAAGTAATTTTTGAAATGATGAAACTCATGCGCGAAATGTTTAAGACAGCGCATGATCCTGAATGGAAAGAGAACGAAACTAAAATGTATCAATTATTTTCAAGTCTTTCCCTGATCACGATGGAACTCAGAAATCAGGGCGTTCAAAGTGGAGAAATTTCCAGGGCGAGTCAGTATGTAAGCAAAATGATTATTGCTTTTGACAACATGAAGATCATTCATAACTATCGCACACCGGTTACGTTGCGAACCTACTCCAAAGTGTTCATTTATATTTTTCCAATTATTTATGGGCCTTATTTTGCCAGTACGGTTGGCGAATATTCACCTTCTCTGGAATATGTAATGCCCGTATTATATAGTTTTATTTTGGTGAGCCTTGATAATATTCAGGATCATCTCGAAAATCCTTTTGATGATGTAGGCGAGGATGATATCTCCATTGACGCTGAAGAAACCACACAATTGCTGGCATAATTCTTAATCAACAAAACAGAAGTCTTTTTTGGGTGAGCGTCTGAATGTTAACTTCAGATAGTCATTGGCAATCTTTTGTAAAGGCTTCAGCTTCAGCATAGCCTAGGTCCCATGCTTTTTTAAAGTCTTCGCAAGCTCCCTTTTTATCATTCAGATTTTTTCGCGCTGCCCCACGTCCAAAGTAGGCAAGATCATAATTGGTATCAAGTTCCAGTGCCTTATTATAATCTTCAAGCGCTTCTTGTGAACGATCTAAATTATCTTTTGCATCGCCTCGGAAAACGTAAGCTTTTGCAAAGGTGGGATCAAGCTCTATTGCTTTTGTAAAATCGTCAATAGACTTTAGGTAGTCGGCTAGCATGTAATAAGAATCTCCACGATCCATGTAGGATTTAACATCCTCAGGGTCCAATTCGATGGCCCGATTATAATGCGGTATCGCTGCGTTGTAGTCCTTCTCTTCGAACTTTAAATAACCCAATCCGAAATAGGCACTTGCCAAGGAAGGATCAATCGAAATTGCCTTTTCAAAATCGGCTTGCGCCAGCGCAGGTTTTGTTGTTAAAACATAAGCGTCACCTCTACCTGCATAGGCAATTGCCAGGTTGTTATTTTTATCAATGGAAGTTGTATAATTTTCGATGGCCGCATCATATAACTCCTTGTTGTAATAGCAATCTGCTAAATCTGAATAGATGCTTGCAAGTTCGTTTTCGTTGTCATTATTTTTTGGCCAATATTCGATGGACTTAGTATAGTCGGCCATGGCACCTTCATAATCATGTAGATTATAACGGGCACTACCTCGGGTAGCAAACGCGGAGGCGTTCTCTGGATTTTCTACCAGAGCAGAATCGAAATAGGCAATTGCATTTTTATAGTCCTTTTTATCGAAGGCAATTTTACCCTGATTGAAATAATCTTTTCCGCTGCAGGCTAGTAGAATACAACCTGGCAATATAAACGCAATCAGGTTTTTCATGCGATAGCTTATTTTTTTAAATCATTGACTGAAATACTTAGTTCCTTCAATTGTTCTTGTGAAATCGTTGATGGTGTATCAATCATCATATCCCTACCCGAATTATTTTTAGGGAAGGCGATAAAGTCCCTAATGGAATCAGCGCCACCGAACAACGAACACAAACGGTCAAAGCCAAAGGCAATACCTCCGTGGGGAGGAGCACCGAATTCAAAGGCATCCATTAAAAAGCCAAATTGTTTTTTAGCCTCCTCATCACTGAAGCCAAGTTTGGTAAACATTAATTGTTGCGTTGCCCGGTCATGAATACGAATTGAACCACCGCCCACTTCGGTTCCATTGATTACCATGTCGTAAGCATTAGCGCGCACTTTTCCTGGATCGCTATCCAGCAACGACAAATCTCCGGGCTTCGGAGATGTGAAGGGATGGTGCATGGCGTGCCAACGACCTGCCTGTCCGGTAGGCAGGTTGGTCTCTTCATTCCATTCCAACAAAGGAAAGTCAACCACCCATAAGGCGGAAAATTTATTTTTGTCGCGCAAGCCCAGCAGGTCGCCCATTTTTAGTCGTAATTCACCAAGTGCCTTTTGGGTTTTTGCTTTTTCACCCGAGAGAATTAATAATAGATCTCCGGGTTGTGCATCAAAATGCGATGCCCATTTTTTTAAATCATCGGCCGAATAAAATTTATCAACGGAGGACTTGAATGTGCCATCTGATTTACATTGAACATACACCAGGCCTTTGGCTCCGATCTGGGGTTTTTTGACAAACTCAGTAAGTTCATCTAATTGTTTGCGTGTGTACTCGGCACACCCTGTTGCACAAATGCCAGCTACAAGTTCCGCACCATCAAAAACCGGAAAGCCTTTCCCCTGAGCCACTGAGGTCAACTCTTTAAATTTCATTTCAAAGCGCGTGTCCGGTTTGTCGGAGCCATAAAAGTTCATGGCATCGGCATAGGTCATGTGGGGTACGGATGGCATATCAATACCCTTTACATGTTTAAATAGATGCCTCACCAATCCCTCAAAAGTATGCAGGATGTCTTCCTGCGTGATGAAGGCCATTTCGCAGTCAATCTGAGTAAACTCCGGTTGACGATCAGCACGTAGATCCTCATCGCGAAAACATTTTACAATCTGATAGTAGCGATCGAAGCCGGAAACCATCAACAGCTGTTTAAAGGTTTGTGGCGATTGCGGCAGGGCATAAAATTCTCCTGGATTCATCCGTGAAGGAACAACAAAATCGCGGGCACCTTCGGGTGTAGACTTGATCAATACCGGAGTTTCTACTTCAATAAAATTCAAACCATCGAGGTAGATGCGGGTTTGTTGAGCCATCTTGTGACGCAACATTAAATTTTCGCGCACTGAATTTCTCCTCAGATCGAGGTATCGATATTTCATTCTCAGATCATCACCGCCATCCGTATTTTCTTCGATTGTAAAAGGAGGAACCTTGGATGAATTGAGAATTTCTATCGAGGTAATTTTAATCTCAATGTCTCCGGTGGCTAATTTATCATTCTTCGAAATTCGTTCTACTACTATGCCTTGCACTTTCAAAACGAACTCACGGCCTATTCCCCGGGCAGCGGTTAGCACAGATGCATCGGTTTTTCCTTCTTCTAAAAATAATTGTGTAATGCCATATCTGTCGCGCAGATCAATCCACAGTAAACTTCCCTTATCGCGGGTCCGTTGCACCCAGCCAGTTAAGGATACAGTCTTATTTACATCGCTTATTCGCAGCTCACCACATGTATGGGTTCTTAACATATTAAAATCCTTAAATTTGAGGGTCGCAAATTAATAAAGGTTGTACGTTATACCTGCTTATCGGGTCATTTTCGTTAAAGAACTGCTATGAAGAATATCATCATTTTCCTGTCGATTGTTAGTCTGTTTGGGTTTGCCCCGGATAAACTGATTAAAACCAAAGTTGCCGAAGGTATCACCATTTCATTGCCACCCGAACTGGCACCGATGACTATAGATGATATTGTGCAACGATACCCCTCCGTTCGTGCCCCGCTGGCTGCTTATACTGATCTGAATCGTACCCTTGATTTTAGTGTGAATATTTCGGCCACCCAATGGCCTGATGCAAACCTGGAGATTGCGCAAAAATTTTTCAAAGCAAGTTTCAGCAGTTTCTATGATCGCATTGATATGATTGATGAGGGCATTCATGATGTACATAAAAAGAAGCTTGTTTATTTTGAATTTGAGTCCCGTGTAAACGGAAATAAAATGACGCTGGGTGAACAGCAGCCTGTGTTTCGGTATACTTACATACAGTATCTGATAGAACCCAATCGCACCCTGGTGTTTACCTTTAATTGTCCGAAATCTTCGAAGGAAGATTGGCAAGAGACCGTACGGGCTATGATGAAAACTGTACGGATCAAATAAATATACATTCCCGCACGTATGGATTTATATACTGACGAATATTTCATGCGTGAAGCACTCAAAGAAGCACGAAAAGCTTTTGATGCAGGCGAAGTGCCGGTTGGTGCGGTGGTAGTTTGTCAAAACAAAATAATAGGCAGGGCCCACAATCAAACGGAACAATTGACTGACTCCACGGCCCATGCTGAAATGCTGGCCATTACAGCGGCATCCAATTTCTTAGGCTCAAAATATTTGAATGAATGTACTTTGTATGTAACGCTTGAGCCGTGCGTTATGTGTGCGGGTGCATTGCATTGGGTGCAGTTGCAGCAACTTGTGTTTGGCGCTAGTGATGTGCAGCGAGGATATTCGCTGATTCAAAGCCCGTTGTTACATCCTAAAACTTTAGTTAAAAAAGGAGTAGGGGTGGCTGAAAGCAAAGAGTTACTCAATCAGTTCTTTAAAAAACTTAGAGAGTAACTCTTTGATGTAAATGGGTAATGACTAAGCTTCTTTTGCTTTTTTTGCCTTGGCCTTATCGTCTACTTTTTTACCATTTTTATGCTCGCCCATCAAAATGACATCTTTGGTCATTTCATATTGCTTGGCAGCCTGCATCATAGCCTGGTGGCTGTCGCGAATTAAAATTGTACCCGATTTTGCGCCTTTGTTGCGAACTTCAAGCCAAAATCCGTCTTTTTTCTTTTTAGGTAATACAGGAGGTCTTCCCATGATTTTATTGTGTTTTAGCGTTTATCAGGCTTATTAGGCCTATGGATTAAACTATTGAACCGGTGTTTTGGTTCAGAAGCCGCGAATATACCAAATTTTGGGCAAAACCCCATGCTTGAGTTTAAAGCAGCCTAAAGGAGGTAGGATGGGATAGCAATGTCTGACTTTAGAGCCGGATCAGGAATTACTGCTTTGCGTTCGAGTTTAACAGGTTGAACTCCAGCCCAGATATTTAAATCATAATCTTCCTCATCGTCTTTGGGCGGTCCCACTCTGATTTTAGCAGAAGCTTCTTTGATTTCCATAGAAAGAACCATGGTTGCTTTCCATTCTCCTTCGGTAGGCTTTCTTATATCGGCCCATCGGCCAGGGCACATTTTTTCGGTGAAAACTTCCAACGCCTGGTACAGTTCTGTTGTGTCTGTAACTAATTCCGGCACACCGAAAATAACTACGGATCGATAATTAACGGAATGATGAAACGCTGATCTTGCCAGGACCATTCCATCCAAAAGTGTAATGCTTATACACACTGGTTGTTTTTTATCTCGCAATTCGCGCATATAAAAACTACCTACCGACCCGTGGATATAAATTTTATTTCCGATCCGGCAGAAGCCGGTAGGAATTTGAAACGGTTGGTTGTCTTTGCAGTAAGCAAGGGTGCAAACCAATGCTTCATCTAAAATAGAATAAACAGTTTCTTTGTCATACGAGCCACGTTTTGCAAGTCGCGTGATTTCAGTTTTGTCGGTGATGGGAAATGAACTCATCGTTGATTATTTAATTTTGATTGTTGCAACATAGTTGATATGTCTGCCTTGACGTTCTCGAAGACTATTAGATGTAACATACTAGTTGATCTGTAAAATAATTTTTCCAAACTGATCGCCACTTTCCATTCGTTGTATGGCCTCGTTTATATTTTCCAATGGATAAACTTTATCAATAACAGGTTTGATATTTCTGCTTTCCAGCAAATCGAGCATCGACATAAATTCATCGCGCGTACCCATGGTAGTGCCATGAATGGAAATTTGCTTCCAGTATAAGAGTCGGGTAGGAAGATCAGGAATGTTTCCGGCCGTGCGACCGAAAATTGCGATGCGTCCTCCGGGCACCATGATTTCAGGAAGTTGAGAAAACTGCGGTCCACCTGCACTATCAATTACAATATCAAATCCACCCGATTCTTTTAAAGCCTTCTGTGTCCACTCTGGATCTTTGTAATTAAATCCATTGATAGCTCCCATGGATTTGGCCTTCTGAATTTTTTCATCTGAACCGGAAGTGACGTAAACCCGCGCCTGGTAAGCAAGAGCAAATTGAAAGGCCCAAAGTGCAGCACCACCACCAATACCAGTGATCAGGACTTTTTCTTTAGACCGCAACCGTGCTTTTGAAAACAAGGCTCGATAGGCAGTTAATCCGGACAGAGGAACGGCTGCTGATTCAAGCATGGAAAGATGCTCAGGTTTTTCAAAGACTTGTTTTTTAGAAATTGTGATATAATCGCTAAAAGTTCCGGCATCAGGAAATCCGAGTATTTTGAATGAATCTCCCTGCACAATGGGATTGTTGCCCCAATTTAAACTTGGGTTGATCACCACTTCCATTCCAATTAAAAGAGGATCGGCATCTTCACCCGCGTTTTCAATAATCCCGCTCCCGTCCGAGCCGAGTACAATTCCTTCTGGCACCGGTGAGTTTTGCTCTGCATGAATCCAAAGGTCGCGATGGTTGAGTGCTGCGTTATGCAGGCGCACCAAAACCTGATCTTTCACAGGCTTTGGTTTCTTTATCTCCCGAACCTGAAGAGGTTGTTTGTTGCTTGTAAAAAATGCAGCCCGCATCGAATTATTTCATGGGAACCCTGTAATTCCAATTATGCACATCGGGCTCAGTACCCATTCGAATATTATGCAGCTTTTTCTTTACGCGCTGCTGAAAACTTGAGTTGCTATCGGCCGGCAATGAATAATCTTTTCCACCGATGTTAATGACGGCAATGGTAGATACAACAGCTGCCGTGCCCACACCAAATGCCTCGGTGAGCGTACCATTTTCAAAACCTTCTTTTATTTCGGCTACACTTATTTTTCGTTCTTCTTTGGGCATGCCCATGTCATCAGCCAATGTCAGGATGGAGTTACGCGTTACACCATCTAGAATAGAGGTAGTAAGTTTGGGTGTCACCAGTTTCCCATTGAGGACAAACATTACGTTCATGGCACCTGATTCATCAATATACTTATGATCGTGTGCATCCGTCCAAAGTACCTGATCGAAGCCTTGTTGTTTGGCTAATTGCGTAGGATAAAAAGCGCCACCATAATTACCGGCACATTTTGCAAAACCTGCTCCACCCTCGGCTGCGCGCACATACGTTTCTTCTACTTTTACCCTTACAGGTTTTGCAAAGTAAGGTCCCACCGGACTTGTAAGAACCACAAACTTATATTCATCTGAAATCTTAACACCTAATCGGGATTCCGTAGCGAAAACTACGGGTCTCAGGTAGAGTGCTGATCCTTCCGAATCCGGAACCCAACTCGCATCAGTTGCAACAAGGGCACTTAAACTTTGGATAAACATTTCTTCGCTAATGGCCGGCATACACATCCTATCTAAAGAACGTAACAGTCGTTGATGATGGCGTTGTGCACGAAAGATGTTAATCTCTCCGTTTTTATTTTTAAAAGCTTTCATGCCTTCAAAAATTGACTGGCCATAGTGAAGTGCGAGAATAGCAGGTGTCATGGCTAGTTCCCCGAATGGCAAAATTTTAGGTTCATGCCATTTACCGTTATCATAATCCGCTACCAGCATGTGGTCGGATATATAATTTCCAAAGCCAAGGTTATTGAAATCAACCGATGAGATGCGAGACATAACGATGCGCTCAACAGGGATAGCAGGAGTAGTAGTCATGAGTGTTTTGATTTTGGCGGAAGGTATAAATATTTCTTTTTAATAGACAATGAACAACCGTTTTTTATATCACTCGTGCGGGAAGTCTAATCAACTAATCTGCGGTGATAATTAACTTGTCCCAGATGATAACTTAGGTGCGCAGTCAGATGAACCAAAAAAAATTCTGTTGAAGTCTTTTCTTTTAATACAATCAACGGATAATCTTCAAGAAGAAATTCTTCCTTAAGATTTGGCAAGACCTGGTTAACCATGGCAATGGTCGCTTCAATTTTTTTGATGAGTTCACTTTTAGGGATGTTCTTTAAAGCGAATTCTGCCTCACGATCTCTTCGATAACCCGTATGGCCAAGGGTTGCACCAATATACAAGTTTAAGTTTCCAACTAAATGCAGACACAGATTTCCAGCCGGGTTGGCAATATTCTTTTCGATGCGCCATAGATTCGATTCATCTTTATAGGATTCTATTTCCAATTTTAACTTTTGAAGATCGCGTGTAATTATTGAGCTAAGTACGGTAGTCAGCATGGCTATATTAGTGGATGTTTTATAAATTTATTAATTCTCAATTACAGGTCATTCTAGTTGAGATGGTAAAAACAAAAGAAGCCGGGGTCTCCGGCTTCCTTTTTATGAGAAATGTAAGCCGGCTATTTTCCTTCTTTTAGCTTTTTTACTTCAGCTTCATATTGAGGCAAAAATTGCTTCTGATCTTCCGGAATGTTTTTAAGCGCCAGTTCCCAATGTTTAATTGCATTCTTTTTATCACCCATGGCTGTATACCCACGAGCAAGCCCAACATTAGGCGTAAATTTTTCCTGAGGATATTTTTGTGCGTTGTATTTAAAAATCTCAAGTGCTTTTTCTTTCTTACCTCCATTCAATAATGTTCTACCATATTGATGAATAGCCTGAACGGTAGCGGATGGATCTTTGATAGCTTTATCCATAACCGCATTGGCATCTGCCTCTTTACCCATGGCCTGTAGAATCATAGCACGGGTTTGATAGGTAGTAAAGTTTTCTACACCGATAAATGGATTACTTACAGACATATCAACCCACGTAAGTGCTTCATCGAGATTAATTTTGTTTTGTGCGCAAAACTGTGCTGCTGTAATCCAGTTTTCCTGTTTAAAGCCGGTTGCACTTCTGAGTTCTTCGCGCATTTTTGAAACATAAATTTCGTTCACATTAGGCACTTCGATTTTAAACGGAATTCTTTTTTTCTCCCATCTTAAATAACCTTTGGCGGACGATGGAAGTTTATCTTCAAAGCCATACGTTAGCCATTCTTTATGCGGAGCTTCCAACGGCATTACCTCTACACGCAAAGCATCTTCTTTCGGATCGTAAAAATAGCTGCCCCAACTTGTATGATTCTTAGAGAAGATCCAGGTATATGGACCTTCTTTGGCAACAGCCAAAAACAAACCATAGGTGCCGGCCTTCAATTCTTTGCCTTCAATTTTCACATCGTGCGAAACCGTGAAAACAGTATTTTCATTAGCACCTGCACGCCACGGAGCTGCCTTCGATGGACCAAAACCCTGGTCAATGAACCCAAAGTGGGCTACTTCGCCCCAGATTTTTCCAGTACGATCTTCTCCGTTTGGTCCGTGTACATCGGGACTACTATAGGCAATAGTTACCTCTACAGGGCCAATAAATTGGGTAACTCTAGACTTTTGATTGTCTCCACTGGGTGGCGTTGTTAATGCTTGACCAACGGAGTAACCCGCCACGAAAAGCAGACTAATGAGGGTAATAATTTTTCTCATATGTGTGTGTTTTGTTTGTGAATGTAATACCAAGTAAATACGATTAAACGCATCTTAAAAGAATTCATCTAAACCTTTTTGGGTTATTTTCTACAACTAGCAGTCCCGAACATGGGTTGGAACCAACATACGGATAGAAGTTGGCTTTATTTGAATAATAAAATCACGCGTAGGTTCCATGCCTTCCCCATCAATATGATAAGGCATAGGTGTGTCAAATGAAAGTGAAATACGTTTACCGGGCTTTATTATTACATAGGCCGAATGTTCAAGCTGGCCGGTAAACATTTTGCCAGCAAATCCGAGAGCCTGATAAACTGGCACTTTGCGGATAAAGCTGACGTCCAGAATACCATCACAAACCGAGGCCTGTGGGGCAATGCGTGTGTTATTTCCGAATTGTGAGGAGTTGGCAAAAGCAATAATAAAAGCGGGCAGATCATAAGGATGATCATCAATGAGTATTTTTCCATTAAACTCCTGATACCTAAAAAATTCTTTCAACACGAGTTTACTATAACCCCAAAAACCCCGGTTTCCGTTTTTACCAAATAGATTGGCAACATGTCCATCAAAACCAATTCCGGAAACATTTACTGACAAATGATCATTTACCGTAAACGAATCCATTGAAACAATAGAAGTAGATCCCATATAGTCTAAGGACCTTTTGAAGTTCATGGGAATTCCTAAGTGACGAGCCAGTCCATTGCCAGATCCTTTTGGTAAAATGCCCATGATCTGTTGAGTTGTTGCTATGCCCTGAGCTACTTCGTTCACGGTTCCATCACCACCTACTGCAAAGACTACTTCAAACTGTTTAGATATGGCAGCTTGTCTTGCCAATTCAATGGCATGCCCACGTCCCTGCGTAAATTCAATGGATGGTTCCAAATTCAACTCAGCACAGCGCGCCAGAATCCTTCCCTCAACACCCGATTGATAACCTGCGCCCGAGTATTTATTGATAATGAATAATACCTTCTTATTTTCGTCCATGCTTAGCGGAGAATGTAAAGGTAAGTTTCTTCATTATGGAATTTAAGAAGCGAAAGATAAAATTTAAGGCCTGGGATCAGGAGAGCCGGTTATTGATGCGGCTCAATAGTATTGATTGCAATAAGGGTGAACTGATTAAGAAGGATCATATCCTGCTGCAGTTTACAAGTCTTTATGACAAAGAAGGTGAAGAGATTTACGAAATGGATGTGTTGATGGTATCGCTTAACAAATATGTTGTTTTCTGGAATGACCAAAAAAACGGTTGGTATTATTCTCCGCTGGATAACAGGGAAGCACAAACTCCATTTTTACTGCAGGAAGCCGAAAAGATGAAACGATTTTGCAGTTATTTTGAGTTGCATACCTGAGTCAATTTATTTCCCAAGTTTTTGTTGAATGTAGTTTATTGCCTGACCGATGGTTTGCATTTTTTCGGCATCATCATCAGGAATTTTTATATCAAAGGTTTGCTCAAATTCCATTACCAATTCCGCGTAATCCAGTGAATCAATTCCCAGGTCTTTTACGAAACTTGCATCGGGGGTAATTTCTGAGTCGGGGATGCCTAATTTTTCAATAAGTATGGCATGTACTTTCTTTTGAACGTCCTGCATAGGGTTAGACTGATATTCAAATCTAGCAATCTTTCGGGATTTATTATAAAGAGTCTAATAAGTTTAAAACCTGAGCAGAAACTCAGTACCCTCACCCAGTGTTGACTTCACGGTGATATTGCCCTCATGCTGCCGCATGATCTGTTTGGAAAGACTAAGGCCAATACCCGAACCTGTCTTCTTGGTGGAGAAGAAGGGTATAAAAATTTTTTCCAGCGCTTCTGAATCAATACCAGCTCCATTGTCTTTTACTGAAATTACAGCGCGACCTTTTTCATTCGAAAACGCAGAAAGTTCAATGCGTTTGTCAGCCTGTTCATCAAATGCCTGAATGGCGTTTTTAAGAAGGTTGATTAAAACCTGTTCAATCATCGTTTTATCCGCCAGGATAAATAGATTCGTGGGATTAATATTCACGCTAATACAGATCCCGTGATCGGCCAGTTCCTTTTTATGAAGGATCGCGAGTTCGTCCAACAATTCTTTTACCGGCACTTCGGCCAGCTTTGGTTTGGGTATGTGCGTGAGGTTTCTAAATTCTTTTACAAATCGTATCAAGCCCGCGCTGCGTTTGCTAATGGTTTGCAACGACAGGTACATGTCTTCCAGTTCTTCCGTTTTGAGCGGAGCCTCGCTGTGTTTATCAATCCGGCTCTTCAAATCTTCTTCTACAATGCCTGCCAGACTAGATATCGGAGTAACGGAATTCATGATTTCATGAGTAAGCACGCGCACTAGATTTTGCCAGGCTTCCATTTCCTTTTCTTCAAGTTCGCTTTGAATGTTACTCATCGAAATGAGTTTTACTTCTTCATCGCGTAAGGTAAGTTCAATAGCGAATACGGAAAGTTGAATAGTTTCATCACCAAACTTTAAACGAAGCAATTCGCGACCACCGGTTTTTAGTTTTACAAAAGTATCCACCAGCGATTCACTTACTTCTTTAAGATCTTCGATCCGATCAGCTTTGTTTATACGCAACAAGCGTTTAGCGGCACTATTCATAATCTGAATTGAGCCATCCCGCTTGAAGGTGAGTAAACCAATACCAACATGCTGCACAATATTTTTAAAGAATTGATATTCTGAATCTTTTTCTTTTCGGGAAACTCGCAACTTGGCTAAGGCCTCATTCAATTCTCTATGTAATTTTTGAATGGATGGATCATCGCTGTCAGTTTTAAAACTTTGCGATAGATCATCAAACCGAATCGAATCCAGGAACGAAGCGATGTTTTCGTTGGAGGATTCCAGTATTTTCATGAGTTGCGCCACCTGAAAGCCAATGGCACCCAATAATGCCAACAGCAGAAAGTAACTTCTATCCTTGGAGGCAATCATAAAGGCAAACACCACCAGCGTAGCCAGAAGAATCCCTAGCCGTGTTACTAATGGAGATCGCCAATTAAAGTCCATATTTTTCCATCCTGCGATATAATGAGGCGCGTGTCAGCCCTAATTCTTCGGCTGCCTTTGAGATATTTCCATTGTGCAGCTGGATGGCTTTTACCACGGCTGATTTTTCGACTTCATCAAGATTGAGTGTGTCAGACGCTATAGCATCTGTACCCTTCCTGCTAAATAGAAAATCACTTTCTTGTAAAGTTGCCGAATCGGCCATGATAACGGCCCGCTCAATGGCATGTTGCAATTCTCGCACGTTGCCTGGCCACGGATATTTTTTGAGCTTATTCATGGCTTCCGGTGAAATGCTGAGAATCTCTTTCCGGTATTTCTTCCCGTAGAAATTCAAAAAGTGATTTGCCAACATGGGAATGTCATCAATACGATCACTCAAAGGAGGAATGGTAATCTCTACGGTATTGATCCGGTAAAGTAAATCTTGACGGAATTTGCCTTCACTTACCATTTGCGCCAGCGGCATGTTCGTAGCACATATTAATCGAATATCAACTTCAACCGCTTGGTTTGATCCAACGCGAGTGACTTGCCTCGATTGCAATGCACTAAGCAGTTTACTCTGAAGACTCAAACTCAAATTTCCTATTTCATCAAGAAACAATGTTCCACCATTGGCTAATTCAAAGCGACCTGGTCTGTCCTCGCGGGCATCTGTAAACGAGCCTTTCTTATGGCCGAATAATTCACTCTCAAAAAGCGTTTCGGTTATAGCTCCCATGTCTACGGCAACAAACGAGTTATCTTTGCGCATCGACTTTTGATGTATGGCGCGGGCTACCAATTCTTTCCCGGTACCGTTCTCACCAAGAATTAAAATGTTTGCATCGGTCTTGGCAACTTTATCAATGAGCCCAAAAACTTCTTTCAATGCCGTGCTCTGTCCAATTATATCCCGGAAAGGCTGACTGATTTGTTCTTCCAGCATTTGCTTTGCCTTCCGAAGTTTATCAACCTCATTATATGATTTTTTTAACTTGATAGCAGTAGATATGGTGGCTACCAATTTTTCGTTTTGCCAGGGTTTCAAAATAAAATCAGTCGCGCCTTCTTTCAACGCCCGCACGGCCATTTCTACATCACCAAAGGCAGTAATCATAATAACGACTGCATCCGGATCGCGCTCTTTGATTTGTTTCAACCATTCAAACCCTTCTTTGCCGCTGGTGGTGTCTTTGCTAAAATTCATATCCAGCAAAATCACATCATAGGTATCGTTATTTAGAAGAAAAGGGATCTTATTAGGGTTCTTTTCAATAATAACCTGATGGTTAGATTTCTTGAGGAGCATTTTAGCTGCCAGAAGAACGTCTTCATCGTCATCAATCATCAGGATTTTGCCGCCTTCGTTCACAGTAGATAGATTTAAGTCTTTACTTATAGAGGAAAAATTGTGCCAGTGCAATTACCGTCCGAAAGTGACGTTTTTTCAAACCGGATTGTGCTTAATCGTACAAAGATGTTCAAAAATGAACACAGTTAAAAGCCTACTGACTAGCCATTGAATAGGTGAAAAGGGTAGCCCGACTTCTCGAATTGATGGTAAGGATTATTTCATCAGTAATGATGGCTTGTTGGGTGCCTGCTGGAAGAGATACTTCATGGCGCTTATCCGTAAGTAGATCGATAAATTTAAGCGTGTTGTTTTCCAGGTAATAGAGGTCTTCACCAAAAAAATAAAACTGCGTCAGGTTTTTAACGTCAATCTTTTCAATCACTTTCCCCAGATGATTAAGAATAAGAATTCCAGAATTTTTATCGAGCAGGAAAATAAGGTTCAGGTATTCGCGTAAATAGGTAAACTCACTACTCGCATTAGCGTCCACCTCGCTTACTGTAAATTCCTGAAGTACTTCATTCGTTAAAGGATTCACTTTTTTTAATGATTGATCTGCTTTATCGAAGATCCAGAGTTTGTTATCGTGTGTTGGACAAACCAGACTGGGCTCAATCGCTAAGGCTGGTTCAACCGTATATTCTTTTGGGTTCTCAAAATTCCGTCCGTAGACTGTGTACTTCTGCTGCATGCGCGAATAAATAAAAATGCTTGGGTGATACCAGGGTTCAATCAGGGTTGGTGAAGTTCCTGAATGGGATGCCAATACATTCCCTTGGGGATCATACTTTTTAATTTTACCATTTTTCCTAAGTAGAAAGAAATTTCCAAGACGATCGATGGAGATCAGGTTGACACCCTTTACTTTCCATTCTTTGGTTTTCTTTAAATCGGATTGTGCGTGTATGGAAAGACAAGAAACTAAAAGTAGAAATAAAAGAACTGGCATTCGAAAGCTACGCATGCGATTCGAATTTTTTCAACACAACATGCTTTCCGTCATACACAGCATACGTATCGAAATGCACCCATTCTCCAAGGTTTATATACCGACTGTTTTCGGCCACGGATAAATCAAGGGGCAAGTGACGATGACCAAAAACATAGAAGTCGTGATGAGATGTTTTTTCAAGTTCCCGGCAATAGGTTAATAAGTACTCATTTTCTTCACTCGTAAATTTCTCTTCTTGTTTCATGTTGTTGATGCGGCTTTGACGGCTCCAATACTTGGCAAGGCTTATGCCTAAATTGGGGTGAAGCCTGGCAAACAGCCACTGACAAACACCACTATTAAAAAATTTCTTAAGGAGCTTATAGAAGTTGTCGCCTGGCCCCAGTCCATCGCCATGGCCGATCAATAGTTTTTGATTGTTGTAAAGTAAAACTTGTGGTTCGCGATAAATTATTATCCCCAACTCCTTCTCGAAGTAGTCAAACAACCACATGTCATGATTGCCGGTGAAAAAGTAAATCGGCATACCGATATCACGCAGCTCTGCCAACTTGCCTTGCAGGCGGATGAACCCTTTAGGAATAGCATGTCTATATTCAAACCAAAAGTCGAAAATATCCCCGAGCAGGTATATTGCGTGTGCATCCGCTTTAATGGATTCCAGCCAGGTTACGATCCTTTTCTCGCGCGCCACGCTGGTTGCATGATCCGGAACACCAAGATGAAAATCAGATGCGAAGTAAATTTTTTTGCCGGCAGGCAGTCGGTAACTATCAGACATACAATTGCAAATAACGTCAAATCCATACCAATGAAAAAAGCCTTCCGGGTTTTAGGTGGAAGGCTTTCATGCTGCAGTGCTATGCTTACTTTGTAAGATCACCCGTTACTTCAGGTGTAGGTTCCACGGGTTTATTTTCGGCAGAACCATTAACTGGTGGCACAGGCTCTTCAAGTTTTGGAACTGGACTATTGGTAAATTTCTCGTAGGTAGTTTGGTGTGCAAACGGCCGTTTACCAATCAAGCGTTCAAGATCCGACTGGAACAAGATTTCTTTTTCCAACAGCTCCTTCGCGATTATTTCAAGATGATCCCTGTGATCAACCAAAAGTTTCTTGGTTCTTTCAAAGGCATCGTCAATAATTTTCTTTACCTCTTTATCAATCTTTTCAGCAGTTGCTTCTGAATAAGGTTTGTTAAAGGTATAGTCGGATTGTTTAGAGTCATAGAAAGACATGTTTCCGATTTCTTTATTCATTCCGTAGATAGTAACAATGCTGTATGCCATCTTTGTGATGCGTTCCAGATCACTCAAAGCACCCGTTGATATTTTATTGAATACAATCTCTTCTGCGGCACGACCTCCAAAAGTCATACACATTTCGTCAATGAGTTGTTCTGTCTGATACAAGAACTGCTCTTTCGGAAGATATTGTGCATAGCCCAACGCAGCAACACCACGGGGTACAATACTTACTTTCACCAACGGATCGGCATGTTCCAGAAACCAACCTGCAACAGCATGGCCAGCTTCATGGTAGGCAACAATTCTTTTTTCGTCTGCTGAAATAATTTTAGTTTTCTTTTCAAGGCCCCCGATCACACGATCAATAGCATCTTGAAAATCCTGCATGTCTACTTCGCCTTTATCTCTGCGCGCTGCAATCAAAGCGGCTTCATTACATACGTTGGCAATCTCAGCTCCGGCAAAACCCGGAGTTTGGGCTGCCAGTTTTTTCACGTCAACATCTTTCGACATCTTGATGGGCTTTAAATGCACTTTAAAGATTTGTTCGCGCCCAGCGATATCTGGTTTATCAATACTGATTTGTCTATCAAAACGACCCGGACGCATTAACGCTGAATCCAATACATCAGGGCGGTTTGTAGCCGCAAGAATAATTACACCACTATCCGTGGCAAAACCATCCATCTCCACAAGGAGAGAGTTGAGTGTATTTTCTCTTTCATCATTTGCTCCAGGCAATTGCCCTCTTCCGCGGGAGCGGCCAATGGCATCAATTTCATCGATGAAAACAATACAAGGTGCTTTCTCTTTTGCCTGCTTGAATAAGTCGCGCACACGTGCTGCACCTACACCCACAAACATCTCAACGAAATCAGATCCTGATAAGGAGAAGAATGGTACTCCGGCTTCGCCAGCAACAGCTTTCGCTAATAAAGTTTTACCGGTTCCAGGTGGGCCCACCAACAAGGCTCCTTTCGGGATTTTTCCACCCAACTTGGTAAACTTTTGGGGAGTTTTCAGGAAGTCTACAATTTCTTTAACTTCTTCTTTTGCTTCTTCAAGACCAGCTACATCAGCAAAGGTGATTTTGACCTTACTCTCGGCATCAAACAATGCGGCTTTCGACTTACCGATATTAAAGATCTGTCCACCCGGACCACCGCCACCAGTCATTCTGCGCATCAACATCCAGAACCCGAATACGAGTAGCACTAAAAAGCCAATGTTAAAGAACATGTTGGTGTAATCCTGACGCTCTTCTACCTGCAGGTCAATTTGTTGATCGCGCGGTATATTTTTCGTCAATTGATCATACTTATCAAGAAACTTATCGATCGAGCCGATCTTCAATTTATAATGCGGGCCATTAGCATTTACGCCAAATGGACTGCTTCTTTCAATCTCTTGTTTGTATTTAGCATTTTGAAGTGCTTCGCCTTTCAGGGTTATCTCAATCAATTCCTCGTTCTTGATCAGAACGAGTCGTTTGATATCACGAGTCTGAACCATGTCTTCAAACCGGTTGGCTTGTATTTCCACCAATTCAGCACTTCTATTGAAATAACTAATTCCCAGAATAACGGCTACTAAAGCCAATATAATCCACATTTGGTAATTGGGCTTGGGTACCTTGGGAGGTATGATTTTCTTGTCTCTTTCCTTGTCTGCCATTCCTATTAAAAATTACAATTGAATAACGTGTACGTTTACTATTAGTTCTTGTTTAATCTTCTATTTCGATGATTTCTGCATCGCCCCAGAGTTTTTCCAATGAATAAAATTTTCTGCGATCTTGTCTGAAAATATGTGAGACTACAGTGATATAGTCGAGAATCATCCACTCTTTATTGTTTTTGCCTTCCAAATGCCAGGGTTTTTCTTTCACTATTTTAAACACTTGTTCATCGATAGAGTCACTGATGGCTTCCAATTGTTTGTCTGAATTTCCCGAACAGATCACAAAAAAATCTGCAACAGCATTCTTTACATTTCTTAAATCCATCACCACAATGTCGGAGGCTTTCTTCTCCTGCATGCCTTTTACGATCGCATTACTGAGTTTTTCAGCATCAGCACCCTTCTTTTTTTTGGCCATTAAACTATCTTCGATTTTTTAAACAAGAACAATCTACAAAGCTAACCAATTACCTTGTATAAAATCCCTGCCAATACCCTTTTCGTAGGAAAGAACCTTGTTTTTGTGCCAGAATGTCATTCGACAAATACATTGGCGATGGAACTGAGCCAACGAGGTTCCTTAGTCGATGGCACCGTTATTATTACTGATAATCAACAGGCTGGACGGGGTCAGCGGGGCAATCACTGGATTTCGCAACCGGGTAAGAATCTTACCTTTTCCGTGGTTCTTAAGCCTGGATTCTTAAAAGCCGATCAGCAGTTTCGGTTAACACAAGTGATTTCGCTTGCCGTAACGGATTATTTAAAAAACCGATTGGATGCCACTGTTAAAATAAAATGGCCCAATGATATACTCGTCAATGAACTCAAAATCTGTGGTATTCTAATTGAAAATTCCCTTTCGGGGGATACTATTCAATTTGTTGTGGCTGGGATAGGTTTAAATGTAAACCAGATCATGCTGCCAAATTTAAAAGCAACTTCCCTAACACAAGAGACAGGTAAGGATTCCATCTTGGAAAATGAGTTGGAGTTGTTATTGCACGCTATTGAGGAACGATACCAGCAATTGCGCAATGGAAATAGCCATCAGCTTGAGCATGATTATTTGATGAACCTTTACCGAAAAGGGGAGTTTCATGTATTCAACACGAAGGAAGGGGCACTCAATGGCATGATTGAAGGAGTTGATCAGCGAGGAAGGTTGATTCTTCAGTCTTCGGAGGGGAAACGATTTTATGATCTTAAAGAAATTAGTTTTGCCGATAAGGAATAATACCATTCAAATAAGTCCTTGACTTTCTATCCTCTTATTTTGCTTTCGCTTACAATCCATCCATTTTGTGGATGGTCCTTCACCTATCTTTCCACTTCAAAAATTTTAATCAATGATAAAAATGAAACATGCATTCGTTTTTTCTTTAACCCTACTGTTCGGCCTTTCTGCGATGGCGCAAAAACTGGATATGGAAAAACTCAAAGGCATGAAGCCAAGAGCTATTGGCCCAGCTGGTATGAGCGGCCGTATTACTGCCATCGATGCAGTAGTTGCCAATCCTGATATTATTTATGCTGGTGCAGCTTCGGGTGGAGTGTGGAAAACCACCAGTGCAGGCATCAGTTGGGAGCCTGTGTTTGACAAAGAAGCCACCCTTGCCATTGGTGCAATCTCCATTCAACAAGATAACCCGGCAGTAATTTGGGTTGGAACCGGGGAAGGAAACCCGCGCAATAGTTTAAATGGTGGTTATGGTATTTACAAAAGTTTAGATGCTGGTAAAACGTGGAAGCTGATGGGCCTTGAAAAGACCCGACACATTCATCGCATCGTTATTGACCCTAAGAATCCTAACACAGTATATGTTGGGGCTATTGGTTCTCCCTGGGGCGAACATCCCGAGCGCGGAGTTTATAAAACTACTGATGGTGGCCTCTCCTGGAAACGCATTCTCTTTGTAGATGAAAAAACAGGGTGCGCTGATTTGGTAATGGATCCCAGCAATCCCAATAAGTTATTCGCAGCGATGTGGCAACATCGCAGACAACCCTGGACATTTACTTCCGGTGGCCCGGGATCAGGATTACATGTTACCAATGATGGTGGTGAAACGTGGACAAAAATTACTAACAAAGAAGGATTGCCGGAAGGTGAACTGGGTCGCATTGGTATAGCGATTGCCAGAAGCAAACCCGAAGTGGTTTATGCGTATGTAGAAAACAAGAAGAATGCATTGTATCGTTCAACCGATGGTGGCCAGAAATGGGAGATGATGAATGACAAGATGCGTGAAATTGGTGATCGACCTTTTTACTATTGCGAGATTTATGTGGACACTAAAAACGAAAACAGGCTGTATACTATTTTTTCTGAAGTGAATATCAGTGAAGACGGAGGGAAGTCATTTAAAACACTGCTTCCTTATTCAGGTGTACATCCTGATCATCATGCCTGGTGGATTCATCCGGAAGATCCATCTCTTATCATTGAAGGAAATGACGGGGGTCTTAACATTTCGCGCGATATGGGTAAGAGCTGGCATTTCATTGACAACATTCCGGTAGGCCAATTCTATCACATTAATGTTGACATGGATCAACCCTATAATGTATATGGCGGTCTTCAGGACAATGGTTCATGGGCTGGCCCCGGCTACGTATGGCGCGATGATGGTATCAGAAATTATTATTGGCAACCGGTGATGTTTGGTGATGGTTTTGATGTGGTGCCCGATCCTGAAAATAGTCGTTTCGGGTATGCCATGTCGCAGCAAGGCAATTTAGGTCGTTATGATAGACAAACTGGTTACGTAAAAACAATAAAGCCCACTCATCCGGACGCAAAGATGCGGGTTCGCTTTAACTGGAACTCCGCCATTGCACTTGATCCGTTTGATAACGCTACCCTTTATTATGGAAGCCAGTTCGTTCATAAGTCTACGGATAAGGGAAATACCTGGGAAATTATTTCACCAGACTTAACCACTAATGATCCGGAAAAGCAAAAGCAACATGAGAGCGGAGGAATTACTATGGATGCTACGGGCGCTGAAAATCATTGCACCATTCTTGCCATTGCACCAAGCCCGGTTGAGAAAGATGTAATTTGGGTTGGCACAGATGACGGCAAAGTTCAACTTACCCGTGATGGAGGAAAAACATGGAATGATGTTACTTCAAAAATTACAGGCATGCCTAAAGGCGCCTGGATCCCGCAGGTAAAAGCCTCTACGTTCAAAGGTGGGGAAGTTTTTGTGGTCGTTAACAACTATCGCCAGTTCGATTACAAACCGTATATGTTCCGCTCACGCGATTACGGACTAACCTGGGAGAGCATTGTGAGTACAACTCAATTGGGAGATAATAATTACACGCTGGCAGTTGCCCAGGATCCGATAGAACCCAAATTGATTTTTGTTGGCGCAGAGAATGGCTTATTCGTGAGTTTGGATGAAGGGAAGACGTATACAAAATGGACTAACGAATATCCTGCTGGTGTACCCACCATGGATTTGGTTATTCACCCACGTGAGCATGACCTTGTATTGGGAACCTTTGGCCGTGCGATTTATGTGTTGGATGATATTCGTCCGTTGCGCGAAATGGTGAAAGAAGGTACTCAGGTATTAACAAAGACACTTCACGTGTTTGATGCACCCGATGCCTATCAGGTCGTTTATCAGGATCCCGCAGGAATTCTATTCCCGGGTAATGCGATGTTCAAAGGTGAAAACAAAGCAGATGGCGCTATGATTTCATACGTTATTAATAAACCCGAGGAAAAAAAGGAGGTTACACCCGTTACAAAGACAGAAACTAAAAAGACGGATGCGAAAAAGAAAGATCAAAAAGCAGAAGTAAAACCAGCGGAAGAGAAAAAGCCAGAATCCAAAGTGAAATACGATTCACTTACGATGGAAGTTTTCCATGCAAATGGGGAGAAGATTCGCACCGTGAAACAAAAGGCCCCTGAAAATAATGGACTCAATCGTATGACATGGGCGATGAACGAAAAAGGATCCGCTCGTCCCTCACGCGAAAAACCCAGAGCGAATGCAGGTGAACCGGGCGGAGCTCAGGTATTGCCTGGCACGTATAAGATTAGATTGACATTTGGCGATAAAAAAGATTCAACCCATATCGTGGTGAAAACGGATCCTAGATTCAATACGCTGGAATCGACCATCACAGCACGCTATAATATGATTAAGGATTTGCAAAAGCTAACAGGTCTGGCTGCGCAGGCAATGGACCGGTTGCGCGAGTCAAAAGAAATCGCTGATGAGTATGAGAAAAAAATGAAAGAGTCAAAGCGAGACGATTTGAAAGATCCTACCGATAAAACCAAGGTGGTGAAAGATTCCATCAATGCCATTATGGATTACATTGTTGGAAAAGAAGATAAGCGGCAGGGAATCATTCGCTCACCCATACCTACTCCGGTTTCTTACATTTTCACGGCACAACGCTACATAGCAACTTCGAAAGATCCTGTTTCGGCAACGGATCAGCGCGTGTTTAAGCAAGCACAGGATGAAATCAATAAACTGACTGAGCGGGTAAATAAGTTTTATGACAAAACATGGCCCGAGTACCGGGCTGTGATGGAGAAGGTAATCCTATCTCCGTTTAAAAATTATGAACCGTTGAAACAGAATTAGAGGTCGTCATGCCAGGCCTTGACCCGGCATCTCGGCATGCATCGGGCAATCTCGATCTTATGCATCACATTTATAAAAGTCGCCCCGAATAAAAAGTGGGGCGACTTTTAGATTTTAATGAGTAACCTTTAATTTTCAGACTATATTTCGCTTGTAAGCACGAATGATCAAAACCAGTTCTCTTTCTTATTCCTATGGTACTGAAAAGAAAATTCATTTCAGTGACATCACGATTCAAACCGGTGCGCAATTTCTTTTGCTGGGTGAATCAGGAAGTGGAAAGACCACCTTGCTTCACTTGTTGGGTGGGTTACTTACATCTCAAGTTGGAAGTATTGAAGTAAATGGAACAGACATTACAAAGCTTTCTGAGTCCGGGTTGGATCGCTTTCGCGGACAACACTATGGATTTATCTTTCAACGCAATCATTTGATCGCTGCTCTTACCGTAAAGAAAAATTTATTGATGTCCCCTTTCCTTGCGGGATTAGAGCAAAACCAGTCTCGGGTGGAGGAAGTATTGGATCAATTGGGTATTCTTGAAAAAAAAAATGCAAGAATTCAAGACCTTAGTTTAGGTCAGGCACAAAGAGTAGCGATAGCGCGGGCCATATTGAACAAGCCATCCGTCATTCTGGCCGATGAACCTACTTCGGCACTGGATGATAAAAATTG
>JALHRJ010000028.1 GCA_022841475.1 Cyclobacteriaceae bacterium
CCAGTACGGGCACCGGAATTAGATCAAACTTTTATTGTTTATCCGTTTGGCAAAATAGAACCCGATCAGTTAAAAGCGTATGAATACATCGGTGTGAGTAAGCACGATCTGATTGCCTTTGCTATCCACCCCCAAAGGGAAGAATACAGTTACAAATTTGTGTTGCTTCATTCGGTCACTTTTCTGCCTCCGGAGAAAAATGAAAAAGGAAAGCTTATCTACCGCGATCACAACACCCATCGTCTGCTACGCTGCATTGCCCACAACACCCTATTAAGCAAACTACCCGAACATCATCAGGCACGTAAGGAAGAATTTATGATGCCCGAAGATGAGTTGGTGACAATGTTTGAACAATTTCCAGAGCTCATTGACAATGCACGCTCACTGCTTAACCAATGTTCTATTGAGTGTGTCATCGGTGAAGACAAGAATAAAAAGTTTTTTACCTCCGGCCCGGCTGAAGACATGAAGTACTTGCGGTCGATAACAGCCCAGGGATATAAAAAACGTTACGGCACAGATAAAGCTATCTGGCAATCACATATTGAAAAAGAGCTGCGCATTATTTCTAAAAAAGGATTTACGGCCTATTACCTGATTGCCTATGATTTAATAAAATACGCCAAAGCAAAGGACTTTGATTTTGTCGGTCGTGGTAGCGGAGCCAACAGCACCGTAGCCTATTGCCTGGAGATCACCAATGTGGATCCGATTGAATTGGATTTATACTTCGAACGTTTCCTGAATGAAGAGCGCGTATCTCCTCCCGATTTTGACATTGACTTCTCATGGGATAATCGCGATGCGATTTATGAGTACCTCTTTAATAAATATGGCTACGATCATGTCTGTCTGTTAGGAACGCATGTTACCTATAAGGAGAAATCAATTTTGCGCGAATTGGGAAAAGTTTTTGGATTACCCAAAGAAGAAATTGATGCACTGGTCGAGAATCAAAAAGAAAAAACTGAACGCGATCACATTGCCAAAAAAGTGATTGGTTACGCTCGCTATATTATAAGCAAAGGATTGCCGGCTTACATTTCCATTCATGCCGGTGGCGTACTTATTACTGAAAAGCCCATCTATGCTTACACGGCTACTGAATTTCCACCCAAGAGTTTGCCCGTATCGCAATTTGAAATGCATGCAGCCGAAGATTTCGGCATTTATAAGTTTGATATTCTTAGTCAGCGTGGATTGGGACATATTAAAGAAACCGTAAAGCATGTAAAACGAAATAAAGGAATTGATATTGATGTATATCAATTCAGAAAATTTAAAGAGGATGAAAAAATAAAAGACCTGATGCGCCATAGTAAAGCAATGGGCTGCTTTTATGTGGAGTCACCCGCTATGCGTATGTTGCTGGGTAAACTTGAGTGTGATGATTATCTTACTCTGGTAGCGGCCAGTTCAATCATTCGTCCGGGCGTAGCCAGCTCGGGTATGATGAAAGCATACATTGAACGCTTTCATATAGTTAAAAAAAAAGGCACTTACGAATCTATTCATCCCATCATGGACAAACTGATGGCTGAAACCTATGGGGTGATGGTATATCAGGAAGATGTGATCAAGGTAGCTCATCACTTTGGTGGACTTAGTCTTACCGAAGCAGATGTGTTGCGCAGGGGCATGTCGGGTAAGTATCGCTCGCGTGAAGAATTTCAACGGGTAAAAGATCGCTTCTTTGAAGGATGTAAAGAGCAGAAATACGAACAGAAAGTTACCGATCGGGTTTGGTTTGAGATTGAAAGCTTTGCTGGGTATTCTTTTGCCAAAGGTCATTCCGCCAGTTATGCCGTGGAAAGCTATCAGAGTTTATTTCTGAAAGCACATTAGCCGCTGGAGTTTATGGTGGGTGTAATCAATAACTTTGGCGGGTTTTATCGAACAGAATTTTATTTTCACGAAGCCCGTATGAATGGTGCGCAGATAGAAGCCCCCTGTGTAAATAACAGCGAGTACCTCACCACCATTTATGGCAACAAGATTTATATTGGCTTCATCCATCTTAAAAGTCTTGAAACTAAAATCGGTCAGCACATTGCAGACGAGCGAAATCGTAAAGGCATTTATAAAAGTCTTGATAATTTTCTAAGACGCACCCCCGGCATCGGCCTTGAGCAATTACGAATTCTTATCCGATTGGGATCGTTTCGCTTTACAGGAAAGACCAAACAACAACTTTTGTGGGAGTCCCTGTTATATTTCAGTCAGGTAAAAGCAAAACCAACCACCACGATTGATCTGTTTGATACCGAACCCAAAGAATATCCATTGCCTGAATTGAAACGCAACGTACTCGAAGATGCTTTTGATGAAATCGAATTACTCAGCTTTCCACTTTGCAATCCATTTGATTTATTAGCCACCCAGGATTATGGTGATACGCTTGCCAGCGAACTTTCCCAAAAGAAAGGAAAGCAAGTACACATCGTTGGCTATATCGTTACCACAAAAGATGCCTACACGATGAAGAACCATGAGCACATGGCCTTTGGTACCTTCTACGATGTAAAGGGTGAAGTTTTTGACACCGTGCATTTTCCCAATTCTGCGCGAACGTACCCATTCAGGGGTCGTGGGTTTTATGAAGTGAAGGGAAAAGTGACGGAAGATTTTGGTGTGTATGCCATTGATGTTCACTGGATGAACAAACTACCGATGGTTAGCAAGCGGGCAGATCAGGCTTTCGCAGAAGTGATGCCAGCAACCCCACATCCACACAGCTTATGATGCTTTCATTTTGTGATCTTCTAAACTAAATTCTACTTTTGAAGAAGTTGAGAGCTTCCGAATAACTTTTTTGCTTTCCACTTTAAATTTTCAACTTAACTATGCGGCAGCAACTACTCAGCGAAGGCGCTAAAGAACTCAGTTATGAAATCCGGGAAATCGTAAAGAAGGCAGAGCTAATTAAAAATCTCGGTAAAGAAATCTATTGGGAAAATATTGGTGATCCTATTCAGAAAAATCACAAACTCCCGGATTGGATTAAACAGATTATTGCCGACCTGGCATTGCAAAACGAATCCTACAGTTATTGCCCCAGTAAAGGCATTCTGGAAACCCGAAAATTTCTTGCCCAACAAACCAACCAATTGGGTGGCGCGCAAATTACTCCGGATGATATATGTTTCTTCAATGGACTCGGTGATGCGATCGCAAAAGTCTATCAATACATTACGCCTACAGCACGCGTTATTGGCCCCTCGCCTGCTTACTCAACACACTCCAGTGCTGAAGCAGCTCATGCCAGCAATGAACCGCTTACCTATCGGTTAGATCCCAACAACAAATGGTATCCGGATCTGGATGATTTGTATAACAAGGTGAAGTATAACCCCAATGTGGTTGGTATTCTGATTATCAATCCGGATAACCCTACTGGTATGGTCTACCCTTTGCAAACCTTGCAACGAATTGTTGAGATCGCGAAAGAATTTAAGTTGTTTTTAATTTGTGATGAAATTTATATCAACATTACCTACAATGGTACTCGTGCTTATTCACTGGCCGAAGTAATTGATGATGTTCCCGGTATTGCCATGAAAGGAATTTCAAAAGAACTACCCTGGCCCGGTGCACGATGCGGTTGGATGGAATATTATAATCGTAGTCAAGACCCGGACTTCAACAGGTTTTGTCAGGCGCTGGATAACGCGAAGATGATAGAAGTGTGTTCTACCAAACTTCCGCAGTTGGCAATTCCGAAAATCCTGGGCGATCCACGATTCAAATTATATCGTGAAGAAACGAATCGCAGTATTGGCAAGCGAAGTAAGATCATTGCCGATATTTTACATACGGTTCCTCAACTTACCTTTAACGAAACATTTGGTGCGTTTTACAACACCATTATTTTTCGCGATGGCACGTTAAAGAATGGACAGAAAATTAAGATCAATGATGCACAGATAAGTAAACTGGTCGAGGGCTGGGTCGATCAGGATATTCCACATGATAAGCGATTTGTGTATTACCTGCTTGGCGCGAAGGGTGTTTGCGTTGTTCCCATCTCTTCTTTTTGTTCTGAACTACAGGGATTTCGCGTAACCTTATTAGAAGAGAATGAAGAGATTCTGATCAAAACTTTTACTGCAATCCGGGACGGCATTGTCGAATATCTTGCTTCGGCTTAAGTACTTACCTAACATTCGTTAAAGGAAATTTTGAAACTTTTTAATGGACTTTAATTGAATGTCCCAACAAAATTCTTCAAACTTGTAGGATCGCACAAGATTATATGCAGGTAAAATTGAATTCATATAGCAGCAAGACCAATCAATTTCGATTGAACAATGGTTTGCTTGTGCTCATTAACGTCATTCTTCTCCGAAAACCGGGGCGGTGACGATATTGTGTAAACGATATTAAAACCGTCCCGCCTCAGGCAGGACGGTTTTGTTTTATAGTATTAACAACAAACTAACGATTGTTTCAAATTTATGTACTACACTGACCACACCGTTCTCTACCTGGACGGAAAATTTGTAAAGGCCAAAGACGCAACTACAGATTTATTTAATCAAACAATGCATTATGGATACGGCACGTTCGAGGGTATCCGTGCCTATCAAACTATTAATGGCGTAAAAATCTTTAAGTCGCATGAGCACTACGAACGCCTGAAACGAAGCTGTGCATTGGTGGGAATTCCCTTTAACTATACAGCCGAAGAACTTACCCAGATCTCCTATCAGGTCTTAGAAAAAAATAACCTGAAAGATGCTTACATCCGCCCGCTGGTGTATTGCCATCCTAACATGACGTTATCAGCGCCAACAGGTGTTTCTTTAATGATCACAGCGTGGGAATGGGGTAAGTATTTGGGCGATCAACTGGTAAAGGTTTGTATTTCATCTTATCAACGACCCAACCCAAAATCTGTAAAGGTAGAAGCGAAAGTAACCGGCCATTATGTAAACTCCATCCTGGCAACTACAGAAGCGAAACAACGTGGCTTTGATGAAGCCCTTATGTTGGATATGAATGGCTTCGTAGCCGAAGGACCCGGAGCCAATTTCTTTTTTGAAAAAGATGGCGTATTGTATACGCCCCCGGTAGGAAATATTCTGCCCGGCATAACCCGCCAAACTGTTTTGGAAATCTGCAAAGAGATGGACATGCCTGTAGAAGAAAAACATTTTCGCCCTGAAGAATTGTTTGAAGCCGACAGTGCCTTCTTCTGTGGTACAGCCGCTGAAGTAATTGGCATTGAATCTATCGAAGGTCAGGTTTTCAGTAAGCCGTGGAAAAATTCGATGGGCGCAGTAGTGCAAGAAGCCTATAAGTGTATTGTACTGGACAAGAGTTATTCGTATGTGATTGTTTAAAATGGTTACTAGCTTCTGGTTACTCGTAGCTCGAAAAACCAGAGACCAGAAGCTAGAAACCAGCAACCAGTAACCAAACATGGAGTTAAATAAGTATAGCAAGACCATCACGCAAGATCCAACACTTCCTGCCTCGCAGGCAATGCTGTATGGAATTGGTTTAACAGAACAGGATCTAAAAAAAGCGCAGGTTGGCATTGTGAGCACTGGGTTTGATGGTAATACCTGTAACATGCATTTGAATGCGTTGGCCGGTGAAGTAAAGAAAGCCGTATGGGAGCAGGACTTAGTGGGACTAATCTTTCATACCATTGGAGTAAGCGATGGAATTAGTAACGGCACCGATGGGATGCGTTACTCGCTGGTGAGTCGCGAAGTAATTGCCGATTCAATCGAAACTGTTTGTGGTGCCCAATATTATGATGGATTAATTGCTGTTGTTGGCTGCGATAAAAATATGCCCGGCTCTGTTATGGCGATGGGAAGATTAAACCGCCCTGCCATTATGGTCTATGGCGGAACAATTGCCGGTGGACATTACAAAGGTCGGGAGCTAAATATCATTTCTTCGTTTGAAGCATTGGGTGAAAAAATTCAAGGCAAACTTTCGGACGAAGATTATAAAGGAATCATTCAAAACTCTTGCCCTGGCGCTGGCGCCTGTGGTGGCATGTATACAGCCAACACCATGGCATCCGCCATTGAAGCGTTAGGAATGTCATTACCATACTCGTCATCAAATCCTGCAGTGAGCAAAGAAAAATCTGCTGAATGTGCCGAAGCTGGCAAAGCAATTTTATTGTTGCTTGAAAAAGATTTGAAGCCACGCGACATCATGACCTTCAAAGCCTTTGAAAATGCAATTACGATGGTGATGGTTTTAGGCGGATCAACCAATGCGGTTTTACATTTGATTGCTATGGCCAAATGTGTTGGTGTAAAGATCACGCAAGAAGATTTTCAACGAATCTCTGATAAAACTCCGCTGTTGGCCGATCTGAAACCTAGCGGAAAGTATCTCATGGAAGCACTTCATAAAATTGGTGGCGTTCCATCAGTGATGAAATATTTATTGCAGAAAGGATTATTGCATGGAGATTGCGTAACGGTAACAGGTAAAACTATTGCAGATAATGTTGCCAATGCCAAAGATTTGGATTTTGAAAATCAGGATGTTATCCAACCAATCGAAAAGCCAATCAAGAAAACAGGTCACTTACAAATTCTTTATGGAAACCTTGCAGAGAAAGGATCGGTGGCAAAAATCACTGGCAAGGAAGGAGAAAAATTTAAAGGAACAGCCCGCGTATTTAATGGCGAGTTTGAATTGGTTGATGGAATTAAATCCGGAAAAATAAAGGAAGGGGATGTAGTGGTGATCCGGTATGTAGGGCCAAAAGGTGCACCCGGCATGCCCGAGATGTTGAAGCCAACAAGTTTAATCATGGGCTCAGGTCTTGGAAAAAGTGTGGCCCTAATCACCGATGGAAGATTTAGTGGCGGCTCGCATGGTTTTGTAATTGGTCATATAACTCCGGAGGCTTCCGAAGGAGGATTACTCGGGTTAGTAGAGGATGGTGATTGGATTGAAATCGATATTAAGAAACACCAGATCAATTTACTGGTGGACGAAAAAACAATTGCGATCAGAAGATCTCATTACAAAGCACCCGTATCGCGTGCAAAAAATGGTGTCTTATTTAAATATGCACAACAAGTAAAAACAGCAGCTGATGGATGCGTTACTGACGAAGTCTGAGGAAAAGTTGGCAACTACAAAGCAAAAAATCTCCGGCTCGGAAGCATTGCTTCGTTGTCTGGTAGAGGAAAATGTAGAGCATATTTTTGGCTATCCGGGTGGTGCCATCATGCCTGTGTATGATGCGCTTTATCATTACGCTGATAAGCTTACTCATTTATTGGTGCGTCATGAGCAAGGGGCCATTCATGCTGCGCAGGGGTATGCCCGTGTTTCAGGCAAAACAGGTGTAGTGTTCGCAACATCAGGTCCCGGTGCAACTAATTTAGTTACCGGCTTAGCCGATGCCTTAATTGATTCAACTCCGGTAGTCTGTATTACGGGTCAGGTGTTTGCACATTTATTGGGCACCGATGCATTTCAAGAGATCGATGTAATAAACACTACACTTCCTGTTACGAAATGGAACATACAAGTAACAGAGGCAAAAGATATTGCTCCTGCCATCGCAAAAGCATTTTACATAGCGGGTAGCGGAAGACCCGGGCCTGTACTGGTGGACATAACGAAGAATGCACAAAATGAATTGACAGAAGAATTTGAGTATGTGCCTTGTAAAGCCGTACGTACCTATAAACCAAAACCAGTATTACAAAAAGAACAAATTCAAGAGGCCGCTACTCTTATCAACAATGCAAAGCGACCTTACATTTTAGCCGGACAAGGAATTTTATTATCAGGTGCCACCCAGGAATTGATTTCATTCTCTGAAAAAACGGGGATTCCGGTAGCAAGCACATTGCTTGGCTTAGGCGGATTTCCAACTAATCATCCTAATTATGTTGGGTATTTGGGCATGCATGGAAATTATGGCCCAAACATAAACACAAACCAATGCGATGTATTGATTGCTGTAGGCATGCGCTTTGACGACCGTGTAACTGGCAATGTGAGTAAATATGCAAAGCAGGCAAAAGTCATTCATATAGAAATTGACAAAGCAGAAATAAATAAAATCATTAAAGCAGACGTGATTGTTCATGCCGATGCTAAAGACGCAGTATCAGAGTTATCCAAGCTGTGTAACCGGAATAGGCATACAGATTGGATAAAAACTTTCACCGATTTAAATCAGGAAGAGTTTGAAAAGGTGGTGCAGAAGGAAATTTTAAACACGAACAGTTTAAAAATGGCTGAAGTAGTGCACATGCTCTCTGAATTAACAAAAGGTGAAGCCGTGGTTGTAACCGATGTTGGCCAGCATCAAATGGTTACCTCGCGGTATTATAAATATAGAAATCCGCGTACTAACATTACTTCAGGCGGTGCCGGCACGATGGGGTTTGCACTTCCGGCTGCTATGGGTGCGAAAGTGGCCGTGCCGCACAAGCAAGTAATTGCCATTATTGGCGATGGTGGATATCAAATGACGATTCAGGAGTTAGGAACCATTATGCAGTATAAGATTCCAGTAAAAATACTGGTCTTAAATAATAACTTTTTAGGAATGGTGAGGCAATGGCAACAGCTATTTCATGGAAAGCGCTACTCCTTTACAGAAATGGACAACCCCGATTTTGTAAAAATTGCGGAGGCATATAAAATACCTGGCGCTAAAGTCACCGAACAAAAGAATTTAGAAAGTGCGTTAATAAAAATGTTGGATTCTACGACATCGTATTTTTTGGAAGTGGTTGTAGAGAAAGAAGACAACGTTTTTCCGATGGTACCAGCCGGAGCGGGTGTATCAGAAGTGATTCTGGAGATACCAAAGACAAATAGTTTATGAAACAAGATTACACTTTAGAGATTGCTGCCGACAATAACTTCTCAGTGTTGAATAGGATTGTGAATGTATTGAACCGCAGACGCGTGCGCATTAAAAAACTAATCGCCCACGAAAATGAAGAGGATTTTCAAAAAGGAGGTGCTGTGCTATTGTTACACACAACTCCTGATTTGATGGAAAAGGTAAAGCATCAACTGGAAAAACTTATTGAAGTGGAATATGCTAACTATACCCTTGGCAGTGAACAATATTTTGAACTAAGTGAAAAAATCGTAGATGTCGATTAACTCTATAAACTATACTCAATTTTAAACTAAAGACTTAACAACAAGAATATGGCAAAGATCAATTTTGGAGGAACGCTGGAAGAAGTAGTTACACGCGAAGAATTCCCGATGGACAAAGCATTGGATGTTCTTAAGAATGAAACCATCGCAATCATTGGATATGGTGTGCAAGGACCTGCGCAAGCGCTCAACCTTCGCGACAATGGATTTAATGTTATCGTGGGCCAACGCAAAGGATCAAAAACATGGGACAAAGCCGTTGAGCATGGTTGGGTTCCTGGTGAAACTTTATTTGAAATTGAAGAAGCCGCTAAGCGTGGAACAATTTTAGAATTTCTGCTGTCGGATGCCGGTCAGATTGCATTATGGCCAACGATAAAACCATTCCTCACCAAAGGAAAGACATTATACTTTTCACATGGATTTGGTATCACATTCAAAGAGCAAACCGGAATCATTCCACCTGCTGATATCGATGTAGTACTGGCAGCACCTAAAGGATCGGGAACTTCTGTGCGCAGATTATTCCTGCAAGGAAAAGGAATCAACTCAAGCTATGCTGTATTCCAGGACGCTTCTGGTAAGGCAACAGAGAAAGCCATCGCATTGGGTATTGGTGTTGGATCCGGATATTTATTTCAAACCGATTTCAAAAAAGAAGTTTACTCTGACTTGACTGGCGAGCGCGGAACCTTGATGGGTGCAATTGCCGGAATCTTTGAAGCTCAATATGAAGTACTTCGTTCTAAAGGACACACTCCTTCGGAAGCATTTAATGAAACTGTAGAGGAGCTTACACAAAGCCTGATGCCGTTGGTAGCTGAAAATGGAATGGACTGGATGTACGCTAACTGTTCTACTACTGCCCAGCGTGGTGCCCTTGATTGGAAAAAGAAATTCAAGGCTGCAACACTTCCAGTATTCAAAGAACTATATGAAAGCGTTGCCTCCGGTGCTGAAGCGAAACGAACTATTGATACCTGCAGCAAACCTGACTATCGTGAAAAGCTGGCCGAAGAACTCAAAGAAGTTCGCGAAAGCGAATTATGGCAAGCCGGTGCTGCTGTTCGAAAACTCAGACCTGAAAAGGCAAGTGTTGAAGCAAGCATGATAAATTAATAGGCAATTGACAATACGCAGTAGGCAATCGATTAATTTTTGCCTACTGCGCTTTGTTGCCTGCATTGCACCTTATGATAAAAACGAAGAAACAAATATTAGATATCGAGTCAGCCTACGAAGTCCTAAAATCCGTAGTGCTTAAAACTCCTTTGCAGTTTCATCGCAAGCTTTCTGAAAAGTTCGGGGCTGAGATCTATTTGAAGCGTGAAGATCTTCAGGTTGTTCGTTCTTATAAAATTCGTGGTGCCTATAATTTAATACAAAGCCTGACGGAAGAACAACGAAACCGCGGAGTTGTCTGTGCCAGCGCTGGTAATCACGCACAAGGTGTTGCCTTCTCTTGTAAACTCTTAAATATCAAAGGTGTTATTTACATGCCTGCGATTACTCCGAAACAAAAGATCAATCAGGTTAAAATGTTTGGTGGCAACAACATCGAAATCGTTTTAATTGGAGATACGTTTGACGAATGTCAGTTGCATGCATTAGAATATACGGAACATAATAACAGTGTTTTCATTCCTCCTTTCGATCACGTAAAAGTTATGGAAGGTCAGGGTACTGTAGGCAAGGAAATACTGGACGAGCAATCTAACATTGACTATGTGTTTGTGCCCATCGGAGGCGGTGGTCTTTGCGCGGGACTGGGAAGTTATTTTCAAACCTATTCACCACAAACAAAAATAATTGGTGTTGAACCAACCGGTGCACCTTCTATGAAGGAAGCCTTGAAAGCTGGCAAACCGGTAGTGCTCGATAAAATTCAGCGGTTTGTAGATGGCGCCTCCGTAAAGAAAGTGGGTGATCAAACATTTGCAATCTGCAAAGACGTAATTGCCGATATGCTCTTAGTGCCAGAAGGAAAAGTTAGTTCTACCATCCTCCAATTATATAATGAAGATGCGATCGTTGCGGAACCAGCGGGTGCGCTTTCGATAGCAGCCCTCGATCAATATGCACATCAGTTGAAGGGAAAGAAAGTTGTCTGTATCGTGAGTGGTGGCAATAATGACATTGATCGGATGCAGGAGATAAAAGAACGATCGCTGCTTTTCGAAGGACTAAAACATTATTTCATAGTCCGCTTTGCGCAACGACCGGGGGCTTTAAAAGAATTTGTGAATCATATCCTGGGCCCTAATGATGACATAGTTCGTTTTGAATTTATTCAAAAACATAATAAAGAAACGGGGCCAGCACTGATTGGCATCGAAGTCAAGTCAAGAGAAGATTTTGATTTACTGATTGAACGAATGGACGGTCACAAACTCAACTACACACTCGTGAATCAAAACGAGAATTTGTTTGAGTACCTGGTTTAAATTTTTATTGCCAAAGGAATCGAGTATTCAAACAACCGTTTGAAACTTATTCAAAACACTCATTCAGATAAATTGGTAATCAATCAGTATCTTGTAGCTATAAAATAATGTTATGGCACATGGATTACTGATCGATATGGATGGCGTTGTTTATGGTGGTGACACGATGATCCCAGGGGCAGACCTATTCGTTGCCCGCCTTCTAAAGGATAAAATTCCCTTCATGTTTATGACCAACAACAGTCAGCGCACCAGGCTTGATGCGGTGCGCAAGTTGGCTAAATTGGGCATTAAGGTTAACGAAAATCATGTTTACACAAGCGCAATGGCTACCGGAAAATTCCTGGCAAGTCAGATACCCAATGGCACTGCCTTTGTATTGGGCGAAGGCGGACTACTTTCAAGTCTGCATGAAAATGGAATTTCGTTGGTCAATTCAGATCCGGACTTTGTAGTACTTGGTGAAGGAAGAAACTTTACACTGGAAATGGTGCAACGTGCCGTAGATATGATTTTAGCCGGTGCAAAATTCGTAACAACCAATCGCGATCCATCACCCAAGAAAAAAGGCTGGGATAATCTAGGGATTGCCTCCACAACAGCCATGATTGAAGAAGCAACCGGCATAAAAGGATTTGTGGTAGGCAAACCTGGGCCTGTTATGATGCGCTCGGCACGGAAGGCTTTAGGATTGGAAACAGCTGAAACTACGGTGATCGGAGATACGATGGATACGGACATTCGCGGTGGTGTGCAGATGGGTTATAAAACTATTCTGGTATTAAGTGGCATTACAAAAAAAGAGGAGTTGATCAGGTATGCGTATAAACCTGATCTGGTTGTGGATTCAGTAAATGAAATCAAGTTACCATTACCCTGGTGGAATAGCTAACTACCACCAAACACTCGTAAGCTATGTACCATTTTCTTTAAAATTGATTTGAGTAATCGATAAGGATTTTACATCTTCGTGTTGTTATTTGCGAATCAAAATGATTACCCAATAACCTAACCTAAACCTATGTTAACTGCCTCGACAATGTCGGGGCAGTTTCATTTTAAAGTGTTTAGAACAAACTAACGATTGTTGTGAGCGAGACAAAACCAAAGACAATTTTTGAAAAGATCTGGGATGCCCATGTTGTTAAGCATGCTGATGGTTATCCGGATGCATTGTTTATCGACCGTCATTTCATTCATGAAGTAACATCGCCACAGGCTTTTGATGGCTTAAAGAAAAGAAGTCTACAAGTATTCAACACGAAGCGAACCACAGCGACAGCCGATCATAACGTTCCAACGAAAGATCAACACCTTCCTATCAAGGAAGCATTGTCACGACACCAGGTAGAAACACTTCGCAAGAATTGTAAAGAGTTTGGTATTGAATTATATGATCTCGGACATCCCTACCAGGGAATCGTTCACATCATTGGTCCCGAGTTGGGCTTAACCTTGCCCGGCATGACTATCGTGTGTGGCGACAGTCATACATCAACTCATGGCGCGTTTGGTAACATTGCCTTTGGCATAGGCACATCCGAAGTAGAGCAGGTATTGGCTACCCAATGCATTTTGCAATACAAACCCAAAACCATGAAGATTGAAATCAATGGTGCTTTGGGTAAAGGAGTGGTCAGCAAGGATATTATTTTATACATCATTTCTAAAATCTCAGCCAGTGGAGCCACTGGCTTTTTTGTTGAATATGCGGGTGATGCCATTCGCAATCTTTCGATGGAAGCGCGTATGACTATTTGCAACATGAGTATTGAAATGGGTGCGCGTGGTGGATTGATTGCACCCGATGAAACTACCTTCGATTACATCAAGGGCCGAAAATTTGCTCCACAAGGAGAAGCCTTTGATAAATCAGTAAGTGAGTGGAAGAAATTAGTTTCAGATTCGGGTGCTGAATATGATCAGGTGTTGAAATTTGATGCAGCAGACATTGCACCCATGATTACCTACGGTACCAATCCCGGCATGGGCATGAAGGTAACGGATCGTATTCCTACTACAGAGGAGATGAAGGAGATCAGCGAACAGACTTCTTTCAAAAAATCACTGGAGTATATGGGTGTTGAACCTGGATCCAGGTTGCTAGGCAAAGCGATTGACTATGTTTTCATTGGAAGTTGTACAAATGCACGCATCGAAGATTTGCGTGCGGTTGCTTCTATGGTGAAAGGAAAAAAGAAAGCAGAAAATGTAGAAGTATGGGTAGTACCCGGATCTAAACAAGTGCAAGAACAGGCGCGTAAAGAAGGGCTCGATAAAATTTTTGAAGCTGCCGGGTTTGAATTACGTGACTCCGGTTGCTCGGCTTGTTTGGGTATGAATGAAGACAAAATCCCGGCAGGGAAATATTGTATCAGCACCTCCAACAGAAATTTTGAAGGCCGACAAGGTCCTAAGTCGCGTACGTTTCTAGCGAGCCCATTGAGTGCGGCTGCGGCAGCGATAACAGGTAAAGTGACAGATGTAAGAGACCTCATCCCCGACCCTTCTCCAAAGGAGAAGGGAGAAGAAACGGTATGGGCCAAAAAGTAGAATTAATTGGACGTTTATTATAAAAATTAACAACCCTAACCCCTTCTCCACTGGAGAGGGCCGGGCTGAGGTTATGAAAGACAAATTCACCGTATTAAAATCAACAGCAGTACCAATCTCTGCTGAGAATATCGATACCGATCAGATTATTCCGGCACGGTTCCTAAAAGCCACTACCCGCGAAGGCTTTGGAGATAACTTGTTCCGCGACTGGCGCTATGACCTCATCCCCGGCCCTTCTCCAAAGGAGAAGGGAGTGGAAACTCCCAATAAGGAGTTTGTTCTCAACAATCCCATTTACGGAGGAAAGATTTTAGTAGCCGGAAAGAACTTCGGATGTGGTAGCAGTCGCGAGCATGCAGCATGGGCCATCTATGATTATGGCTTTCGGGTTGTTGTATCTAGCTTCTTTGCAGACATCTTTAAAAACAATGCGCTCAACAATGCGGTGTTGCCAGTCGTGGTTTCTGATGTGTTTCTTAAAAATCTTTTAGAGACCATACAAAAAAATCCTTCAACGGAAATAACCGTGGATTTAATGAATCAGGAAATAAGCTATGGCAACGAAAGCCAGAAGTTTGAAATCAATGCCTATAAGCGAGAATGCCTTATCAATGGCTATGATGATATCGATTACTTGTTAAGCTTGAATAAAGAGATCCGAGAATTTGATGTAGCGCATTCATGAAGAAAAAAATAGTCATACTGCCCGGAGACGGAATCGGTAAAGAGGTTACCACCGAAGGCAAGAAAGTCTTGGTTAAAATAGCCGAGCTGTTCGGTCATGCCTTTGAATTCGAAGAAGCAAGTATTGGTCATGATGCCATTGAGGCAACTGGCACTCCATTGCCAGATGAAACGTTGACAAAATTAAAAAACTGCGATGCTATTTTATTTGGTGCCGTGGGCCATCCAAAATATGACAACGATCCAACGCTTAAGGTAAGACCTGAGCAAGGATTGTTGAAGATGCGCAAAGAGTTAGGATTGTATGCCAATCTACGGCCCATAAAACTTTTTGATGAGTTGTTGGAAGCATCCAGCATCAAGCCGGAAATACTAAAAGGCTCTGATATCCTATTCTTCCGGGAGTTAACAGGTGATGTATACTTTGGGGAAAAAGGAAGAAAAGACAACGGCAACACTGCATTTGATCTGATGATATATCAGCGTTATGAAGTAGAACGCATTGCCCACAAAGCATTTCAAGCGGCACGTACAAGAAAAAAGAAAGTTACCTCCGTTGACAAAGCTAACGTACTGGAGAGTTCGCGCTTATGGAGAGAGGTCGTTCAGGAAATTGGCAAACAATATCCGGACATTCTGCTAGAGCATCAATTTGTGGATGCTGCTGCTATGAAGTTGATTCAAAATCCAAAAAGTTTTGATGTGGTGGTCACCGGAAATCTCTTTGGCGATATTCTCACAGACGAGGCTTCTCAGATTGCTGGCTCTATGGGTATGCTAGCCTCCGCTTCAGTGGGTGACAAAGTGGGGTTGTATGAACCCATTCACGGCAGTGCGCATGATATAACCGGAAAAGGCATTGCCAATCCTCTCGCCTCCATACTTTCAGTTGCATTAATGATTGATATTTCCTTTGGCTTGAAAGTAGAATCTGAAACCGTAATCAAAGCTGTAGAACAAACGCTGAAGCAGGGATATCGTACGGCAGATATCGCTGATGCAAAAACATCGAAAGAGAAAATTTTAAATACTGGTAAGATGGGTGCACAGGTAGTAAACCAAATTGCCACTGTAAGAGATCGCATACCAGTATCAAATAAGTAGAATCAAGTAATCAGAAAAATATGGCACAGAAAATTCAAATCTTTGACACAACCCTTCGCGATGGCGAGCAAGTACCGGGTTGCCAACTTAGAACCGAAGAAAAAGCTATAATCGCCAGAGAGTTAGAGTTACTCGGTGTTGATGTTATTGAAGCCGGCTTCCCGATTTCTAGTCCTGGTGATTTTCTTTCTGTTGTTGAAATTTCGAAAGCAGTAACTGAACCTGTTGTTTGTGCGCTTACGCGTTCTAAAAAGGAAGATATTGATGTTGCTGCAGAAGCACTACACCACGCCAAACGCGGACGTATTCATACCGGCATTGGTTCATCGGATGTGCACATCAAACATAAATTCAGAAGTAGTCGCGAACAAGTACTTGAGCAAGGTGTTTGGGCAACCAAATACGCAAAAGCCAAAGGGTATGAAGTAGAATTTTATGCAGAAGATGCTGGCCGTGCTGATTTAGTATTTCTTGCACAATTGGTGGAAGCGGTAATTGCGGCAGGAGCCGATGTGGTAAACATTCCGGATACCACCGGTTATTGTTTGCCCCACTTGTATGCCAAGCGCATTCAATACCTTGTAGAAAATGTTAAGAATATCGATAAGGCTATTATTTCTGTGCATTGTCATAATGACTTAGGTCTGGCCACAGCCAATACAATTGCCGGATTAGCCAATGGAGCCCGCCAGGCAGAAGTGACTATCAACGGAATTGGCGAGCGTGCCGGCAATACTTCACTGGAAGAGGTGGCGATGATTTTGAAAACTCATAAAGATTTGGATTTATATACGAATATAAAGTCTGAACGCATTTATGAATTAAGTCTTTTAGTATCCTCCATGATGCGGATGCCCGTGCAGGCAAACAAAGCTATTGTTGGTAAAAATGCATTTGCACATTCGTCAGGCATTCATCAGGATGGCTTTTTAAAACATGCCGAAAACTATGAGATCATCAACCCTGCTGATGTGGGAGTCCCTTCTTCTTCTATTGTGCTTACTGCTCGCAGTGGAAGAGCAGCCTTGAAACATCGCGCAGAAATATTAGGTCATCGTGTAGAAGGTGAGGAACTAAACGCCTTGTACGAAAACTTCCTGGTGCTTGCCGATGAAAAGAAAGAAGTAACGGATGCCGATTTGATTGTGTTGGTTGCCAGCATGCCTGTGTTGACAAGGTAGACACCTATTAATTCTTTGGTATTTATTACATTCACTTCTCTAATAAAGAAGCGCATGAAAAAAATCTGTCTATTCATTTTATTGAGTGGCCTTGTTACTCTCTCCTACGCCCAGGAGATCGGCCTTCAACTTTACAGCCTTCGGAATGAAATTCCTAAAGATGTGCCCGGCTCTTTAGCGATTATAAAAGATTGGGGGATTAAAGAAATAGAAGGCGGTAGCACTTATGGCTTGACGCTTGAAGAATTTAATGCACTCTGCAAAAAGAACAACCTCAAAATGGTGAGCATCGGGGCAGGATTTGATGAATTGGAGAAAGATGCCGTTGCGGTGGCAACTAAAGCAAAACAATTTGGAGCGAAGTATGTCATGTGTTCCTGGATTCCACACACGGGAAATGATTTTACACTGGCGGATACAGAAAAAGCAATTGCTGTATTTGAAAAAGCAGGCAAAGTGTTGGCAGCTCAGGGTCTTTCCTTGTGCTATCATATTCATGGTTATGAATTCAGACCGTATGAAAATGGCACCCTGTTCGATCTGATGGTGAAACGCCTTGATCCTAAGTTCGTAAATTTTGAAATGGATGTATTCTGGGTAAGACATCCGGGTCAGGATCCGGTTGCGTTGTTAAAAAAGTATCCACAACGATTTCCTCTTATGCATCTGAAAGATCGCAGAATCGGCACCCCTGACAGTCAGGATGGACATGCCGATAACGAAACCAATGTTGTGCTAGGCTCCGGTGATGTAGGCATTGCTGCCATTATGAAGGAAGCAAGGAAGTTAGGCGTGAAACTTTTTTTTATTGAAGATGAATCTGCCCATGCCATAGAACAGATTCCGAAAAGTCTGGCTTATCTTAAGTCTATTAGTAAGGGGAAATAAGTTAGTCAGAAATTCAAGTTTACTAATCACAAAGCCTTTAACTTTTCACCAAGTTTTTCCGGAATGCTTGCAATTTTGCGCTTTGAATAATCGAAGCAAACAATGCCTGTTTTGCCATGAGCAACTTCCTTATGCGAAGCCTTGTTTATAATCCGATAGTATAGATCAAATCCAAATTTATTCAAATCCCCGACAGCTATTGCAATTTTCAGCGTATCGCCTAGAAAGGATTCTGCCTTATATACTATAGCCGCATCGCTTACAATCTGACCGATTGAGCCTTCCAGCTTCACCTCACTTTCAAAACCCATCGCGCGATAAAACAACGTACGGGCTTCCTGCATGAGGGTAAGTATGCTGTCGTTGCCAACATGATTACCATAGTTCAAATCGCTTACCCGCACAGCTATTTCGGTTTGAAAGGAAAATTTTTCAGGTAGTTCTATTTCAATGCGTGCCATCTTGGTTAATTTGCTGCACAAGTATACGCATTGATGATCAAATTAAGTTTTCTGCTAAATGTGTGGAGAAAGGTAAAGCGGGCTTTCATCATCCTGCTGGCAGCTCAATTCATTTACATCATTCTCCTGCGGTGGATTGATCCGCCTGTCACGATCACACAACTTACCAACTGGGTAAGTGGCTATGGGTTAAAGCGCGACTATATCAATTTTAAAGAGATGTCGCCCAACATCCGGCTGGCGGTGATGGCCTCCGAAGATCAACTATTCCCAGATCACAATGGGTTCGATATAAAAAGCATCAAGAAAGCACTTGAAACAAATAAGAAGAGTAAACGCATTCGCGGAGCCTCTACCATTAGCCAGCAGGTAGCCAAGAATGTATTTCTCTGGCAAGGGCGGAGTTGGTTTCGAAAAGGACTGGAAGTCTACTTTACATTTATGATTGAGTTGTTCTGGAGCAAAGAACGCATTCTAGAAATGTATCTCAATGTAGCTGAGATGGGAAAAGGAATTTTTGGAGTAGAAGCTGCCGCCCGAAGCTATTTTAAAAAATCTGCCAGTAAGCTCACACGTACAGAATCGGCACGTATTGCGGCTTGTTTACCCAATCCAAAAAAATACAAAGCCGAACCTGTATCACCGTATGTGGCGAGGCGCGCTGCGTGGATTTTAAGACAGATGAATAATCTGGAGGGTGATGAAGATGTACAAAAGTTGTTGGCGGTGCCGAAATCCGTTAAGAAAAAGAGCAAATAAATAATCCATTATTTGTTGTTTAAAGCGCACCGTCAATTTGGAAAAGATGATGAAATACTAAATACTTGAAAGTCGCAATATTCATGTAAATTAGATCAGATTCATGACAATACTGCTCTAATCATGGCAACTACAAGAAAATTAATTTTGATTTCTCTTATTATACTAATAAGATCACTTAACGGGTACACGCAATTTAACCGTACATATACCAGTAGCATTAATTACAAGGCAATAGGCTATCAGATATGTACTGTACATGCTGCTGAAAAAACTGAAGTAAAAATAGGAATCGAATTTATATTGGAATCTGAGAAAGTTGAAAATATTACTTTAAATCAAGTCTGGATTTTCCCGAAAGAAATAGCGGACGAGAAGGGAAATAAATTTAAGGATGTTAAAACCAATATTGAGAAACCCACAAATGAAAACATTTACCTGTCATTCACAATGAATGAGCGTAATGATCTCGTAAAAGGCAAATGGAAATACAGACTTTACCACAAAAAGAAATTGCTATTTGAAAAAGAATTTTGGATTGAGTGAATGAAGATGTTGAGAAATCGTTGTCGCAAAAGAATTCGATTGTGATTTAATATTTCCGTTTTGTATTCAGTAGATTTAATCCATTTCAGATTAATTTGTTCCTTAAGTGAAATTGGAACAATTGGAAACCTTTGATCATTGTAATATAATTCAATATGCGTGGTGTCATATTTAATATTAATCGAAAAAAAGTCTCTTTGAATTTTTAATGATTCATTAATTGATAGTGTGTCAAAGCGTAAATTAAACAGACTATCCTGTGAAACTTGATTACTTATTAATGTAATTGAAATTACTAACATCACACGTAAAACCAATTTATTCAACTTCATAAAGGGTTCATTAAGTCTGAAACCTCGAAAATCTGAGTCTTATAACCATAATACTTATCATAATCAAATTGTTTTAGCTAAAGGTTGTTTTAGCTCCTCTTGCACTTTATCGTCAGATGGTCGTGGTGCTTTCATATTGACAATATTTCCTGATTGATCAATTATTATATAACTAGGAACGCCAAATAGTTTATAAGCGGTATATAAAGATTGTACCTTATCAGGTTCTATATTTATATGAAGACCTTTCCATGCTTTATCTTCCGTAAGAAATTTCTCCCAGTCAGATTTATTTCGATCGACAGAGACATTTAGAAATTGAATGTTTTCATTACTCGCAAATTTTTGTTGTAACTTTTTGGATGCCGGTATTTCTGCAATACATGGGCCACACCAAGTTGCCCACATATCAATGTATACCACCTTCCCTTTTAGATCCGTTATTGAAACCTTTTTTCCCTCCGGTGTATAGCCTTCAAATTCCGGGGCGGGGTTACCCGGAGCAATAGCAAGCCATTCGTTATAGAAATTATTTAAAGCTGGTAAATAACTGGAATTTTGATAGGTCCTTTTAAAATCCGCAAAGACTGAGTCAGTTTCGGTAGTAATCCCATATGCTGCAAGCCAATAATTAAAATCTAATGCGATCATGTATTCACGGATAGTTTCAGGATAATCACCTTTTTTAATGAGGGCATTGGACATGAGCGGGGCCAAATCTCTTGAGACTTTGGTGACAAGAAGTTGCTCTGAAACGGGTATGTTGATAGTATTATGCCAATAGAAATTAAGAAGCATTTGATAGTCTCCATAGCCATTTGTTAAAAGTGCGGTGTCTAACGGAATACTATTAGTTAAATTTTCAATTTCTTTGGAAACCCTCGCTTCCAAATATTCCTTTCCATTCTTTTGCGCCTCCCACTTTTCGTTAAGGGAATTATTCAATTTATAAAACTTAAATTCCTGCGCAACCCCTAAAAACTTAATAGTGTTTTTATATTCAAGCATGGATATTGTCTCGTTTGTGAGTTTAACGGAATCCTTGTAGTCATTATGAAAATTAGTAATTGTAGTTTTGAGAGAGTCAAACCGATGTAGAAATTCATTATTATCTAGTTGGTTCAGGCCCCTTCCGTTGGCCCATTTGATTTTCTCAACATTTGAATTAACCCATGAGATATAGTTATTTATCTCGGCCCCAACTCCAGAATGCTTTAAAGGTATCTGGTAATCCTCGCCAACTTCTTCGATCTGCAAATCATACCCGGAAGACAGATAAACTTCCCCATACTTTTTACCTATTTGAATCGTGACGAACATTGGCTTTTTTAGGGGTAATACAAATGAACAGTGGCCTAAGGAGTCTGTTTTCGATTCATAAAGTGTGACCTGATCAATGTTGGTGTACAGATTGATTTTTACCTCCTCATTGAGTTGTGTTTTACTCTTGATAGTAAGTGTTGCTTTATCATTCTCTTTATTATGACATCCAATGATCACTAACAGTAGAATGACTAAGCCGAGCCATGTTTTTGAGAGTGATTTCATTTGTTTGAATGATAAGGTGAGATTTAGTTCAATTCTCTTAAGATGCAATCAAACCAGGATTAGTTCTATTTCTTCATTTTTTTTCCCGTAGTCGATCAATATTAGCCTTTTAAAATAAGCTTGCCGTTAACGTGCACTTGTCTAACCCCGAGATTCGAACCAAATGAATAATATGCATATCCATCATTCACAAGAATATTTGTAGGAATATTCATAATTATAAGCGCCAGTGTATTCGTATTTTTTAATCCAAACGTGCTCTCCATTGCGTAAAAAGGTGTAACAATATAATTCCCTTTTATTGCCATTCATGAGGTCCAATACACCCACCATATTATTTCTATTATTACCAAACCAAAATTGAGTAGTATAACCATCACCTCCCCCCAGTGGAAACCGCACTGCATAGTCTTTGAAAACATTGGGGTTTAAATCATGAGACATCTTATGGGTAAACTTCCACCTCTGATTGTTAATAATACACATACCATCTTCTGATTCTATGGCAAATCTTGTGTTATTGCCATTCTTGTACTCGCGCATAATATCAAAAAAACCTTCACTTAAGTAAGTGGAGTCCTTGGGATTGGTAACGAATAATTGATCATGGCTATTCGAAAACGTAGTTTCACCGTCTTCGATCAATTCAAATAAAATTGTTACTTCAAGTTCCTTATAATCAAAAGAATACTTCCTTTGAATACCCGTTCTTGCCGAAGGCTGTATTACTACTTGCTTTATTCTATCTTCCTCATAAATCATTGTAACCGTCTCTTCTGGCAATATCGGATAATCGTCCTGCTGCTGGCTTCTATAATAAAACTCTATCATGTTATAATTTGAACCATCATGAAAGTAAGCATACTTTCCTAGTTGATTACCATTTGTTGTTTCCAATACCTCCTGGATGATGCAAGGAGGAGTAACGTTTATAAAAGTCTGACAGAGTGGCTCGTTCAGAACAATGGTATCCGCACATGCATCCACAGTTTCCTCCTGCTCACAACTCATAAAAAGAAAAATTAGTAAACAGAATCTTTTCATTTAGATACAATATAGCAAGCAAAGAATGTTTTATCAACCATAAATCAATATTCAGATTGCTTTTAAACCAGATGCGTAACTTTGTAGAGTGATGAAATTTAGAGGAGAATTGTTTGCAAACGCCTGAATGGTTACAAGTGAGTCAGAAATGGCTCACTTTTTTACTTCCAATATTTGGTAATAAATACTTACCCAGCGTTTCGCTAAAAGAACCGCAAGAAACAGGTTGAAATCCCCCACCTACAAGGTCACTTTTGTGAGGTAAAAATTAATAGCTTTATGATTGTGACCACCGAACCCATCAATTACCAGCGCATCGAGCAGGCCATTCAATACCTGGAAAAAAATTTCAAGCGCCAGCCTGAGCTAACCGAAGTGGCTGAAGAGGTGAGTGTATCCCCTTTTCACTTTCAACGCATCTTTACCGAGTGGGCGGGGATTAGTCCCAAGCGCTTTCTTCAATTTCTTACGGTTGATTTTTTAAAAGCCAGGTTGAAGCAATCCAAAAATCTGGCGGAAGCCGCAGAAGCTGCCGGACTTTCAAGTCAGTCGCGGGTGTATGATCTCTTTACTACACTCGAAGCCGTAACACCACAGGAATACAAAGAAAAAGGTAGTGGCATTCGCATCAACTACGGATTTCATGAAACTCCTTTTGGATTAGCGCTGATTGGCGTTACCGAACGCGGTGTTTGCTGGTTATCATTTATCACTGCTGATGCTGATCCAAATTTTCAACTTCTAGAAATGAAGGAGCATTGGCATAATTCGGTTTTTCATCAAGACCAACAGTTGACAGAATCCTTCATTACTAAGATATTTAACCGCAAAGACGCGGAGGCGCAAAGTAAATTGCATGTATTTGTGAAGGGTACCAACTTTCAAATTAAAGTATGGGAGGCGTTACTCAAACTTCCGGTTGGATCATTGACTACCTACAACGACATTGCCGTGCAAATTCAAAATCCACAAGCCATGCAGGCAGTAGGGTCTGCCGTTGGTTCAAATCACATCGCCTATTTAATTCCCTGTCATCGGGTAATTCGTAAAGACGGCATACTGGGCGAATATCGTTGGAGTCCCACCCGCAAAAAGAGCATGATTGGCTGGGAGATGGCCAAAGTTGAATTGCCCTGATTAATCCCCTGAAGGTTCATTCGTAAAATAACTTGAGTTGCATGCAACTTTTTGACGAACATGGAGTATCTATAGGGTATTCCTACCCAACGCCTATGCTTCGCAGCTACTTCAAAATTGCATTTCGTAATCTGACCAAAAACAAAGGTTACTCTTTTATCAACATTGCAGGCCTGGCCACCGGTATGGCAGTTGCGCTGCTTATCGGGTTGTGGATCTGGGACGAACTTACCTTCAATAGATATCATAAAAATTACGATCGCATTGCTCAGGTGTGGCAACACAACCTATATAATGGTGTGAAGGGCTCACAAACTGCCAACCCCTACGTAATGGCCGAAGAAATCCGTAACAACTTCGGCAGCGATTTTAAATATGTGCTGCAATCTACCTGGAACTTTGGCCGCATTCTCACCGTGGGCGAAAAGAAATTCAGCAAGAGTGGAATGTACTGGGAGCCTCAGGTGATTGATATGCTCTCCATAAAATTATTAAAGGGTGGCCACGATCAGGCTTTGAAAGATCCTTACTCTATTATTCTGTCTGAGTCCGTAGCCAAAGCCTATTTTGATGATACCGACCCCATGGGTCAAACCATTCGCATCAACAACAAAAACGATGTAAAGGTAACGGGTGTGTACGAAGACATTCCTCACGGATCTAACTTTCGCGACATGAGTTTTATTATGCCGTGGGATTTATACCTTATCGAGAGTGATTGGATCAAAAGGATGGATGACCCGTGGGGCAGCAACTTCACACAAACCTGGGCGCAACTTGCTGACAATGCCGACATGGAACTTGTATCGGCAAAAATTGTGGATGTGAAATTAAACAAGGTTGATGAAGGTGGCCGCAGGTATAAACCTGAAGTTTTTCTTCATCCGATGAGTAAATGGCATTTATACTCTGACTTTCGAGAAGGCAAGAACGTAGGTGGTCGCATTGAGTTTGTGTGGATGTTTGGCATCATTGGAACGTTTGTGCTGTTGCTGGCGTGTATCAACTTTATGAATTTGAGCACGGCCCGTTCTGAAAAGCGTGCCAAAGAAGTAGGCATCCGCAAGTCTATTGGCTCGCTGCGTTCACAATTAATCAATCAGTTTTTTTCGGAGTCGATCGTAGTAGCAGTGTTAGCATTCATTGTGTCGTTGGGATTGGTGTACCTTGCATTACCTGCTTTCAATGAAGTAGCAGGTAAAAAACTTACCTTATTATGGAGCAGCCCTGAGTTCTGGTTGATTGGTCTTAGCTTTAGTTTACTCACAGGCCTTGTGGCGGGCAGTTATCCGGCCTTGTACTTGTCATCCTTCCAACCGGTGAAAGTATTGAAAGGCACGTTCCGCGTAGGCCGACTTGCTTCCATCCCGCGGCAGGTGTTGGTTGTGTTGCAATTCACGGTTTCTGTGATCCTGATCATTGGTACCATAATAGTTTTCCGTCAGATTGAATTCGCGAAAGACCGTCCTATCGGTTATGAACGAAATGGCCTTATTAATATATACTTGTCAACACAAGATATCCACAAACATTTTGAAGCCGTACGCAATGAATTGAAAAGTCAGGGTGCAATCGTGGAAATGACCGAAGCCGGTAGCCCTACCACGCAAGTGTGGAATACCAACGGTGGCTTTACGTGGGAGGGTAAAGACCCTTCGCTAGCAGTTGATTTTCCGAACAATGGTGTTACTCACGAGTTTGGTAAAACCGTAGGTTGGAAGTTTAAGGAAGGTCGTGATTTTTCACGCGAGCGTATGACCGACTCCAGCGCATTTGTCATTAACGAAGCGGCTGCAAAATTTCTGGGCTTCGAGAATCCGGTTGGTGAAACGCTTACGTGGAACGAAGAACCCTACACCATTATTGGTGTTATCGAAGACATGATTATCGAATCGCCTTACGAACCTGTGCGCGCTTCGCTATGGCATATCGACCGCTTCGATAACGTAAACCTTGCCATCTTAAAACTCAATCCCGACATGGGCGCTCACGATGCTCTTGATAAAATCAAAACCGTGTTTACTAAATACAATCCTGAATCACCTTTTGCCTATGAGTTTGTGGATGACGAATATGCACGTAAGTTCAGTGATGAAGAGCGTATCGGTAAACTCGCGAGCTTCTTTGCCGTGCTTGCTATCTTCATTAGTTGCCTCGGTATTTTCGGACTCGCTAGCTTTGTGGCCGAACAACGGACCAAAGAAATTGGTGTACGCAAAGTAATGGGTGCAAGTGTGACAAATCTCTGGGGCATGCTCTCGAAAGACTTTGTGATCTTGGTGGGCATTTCGTTATTGGTAGCCATGCCATTAGCCTGGTACTTTATGAATAACTGGTTACAGAAGTACCAATACCGCAGTGATATGGCCTGGTGGATTTTCGCCTCAGCCGGTGTGGGTGCATTACTCATTACCTTACTTACGGTGAGTTACCAATCTATCAAAGCAGCAAGAGCAAATCCGGTGAATAGTTTGAGAAGTGAGTAACCGTATCTCGTTGCTAATTTAACGTAATACAGAAAATCAACAATGGTAGTCCGGGAGTTTGTTTTCCTTCTGACTAAGGGAATGGCAGAATCCAGAGTGATCTAATAATTACTATATTGAAAGAAATCTTTCAATACTTTGACTCATCCATCCTCATCTCCTTCGTGGTTTAAACGAATTCTACTGCCCGGTATCATTCTTCAATCTGTCCTGATTGGTGGTGGCTATGCCACAGGTCGCGAAATAGTAGAATACGGTGCGAAGTTTGGCGCCAGTGGTTGGATCAGTGGTCTCGCCATCTTCGTTGGCTTTTCGCTTATTGCATTTTTGTCGATGGAAGCAAGTCGATATTGGAAAGTGTATGACTACAAATCATTATTAAAAAAATTAATCGGTCCCGGTTGGATCGCCTACGAAATCGTGTACTTGTTATTGGCGGTACTTATCATTGCTGTGATGGCTTCAGCAGCCGGAGAAATTTTGAATCAGACGCTAAATTTTAACAAATGGGTAGGTGTGGTGTTGATTACGGTAGTTGTGGGCTTCTTGAACTATAAGGGTGAGGAGATGATTGCCAGGCTGGAGACGATTGGATCTGTTGCGCTTTTCATTGCCTACGTAATATTTACTTTTTCTGTTTTTGGAAGTAAGAGTGATGCGATCATCAAAACATTTAGCAACTGGGATACAAGCTATCTACCCGGTGGTTCAGGTATGGGCATTTTAGTATGGACGGGAATTTTATATGTGGGTTATAACCTTGCGGTATATCCGGCCTCTTTTTTTACATTCAAAGATCTTCATTCAAGAAAAGAGAGTCTTCTTGCGGCCATCTTTTCAGGTTTGTTGATGACGATTCCCTGGTTCCTTACCTACTTTGCAATGATGGCATATTATCCTGATAAAAACGTTCTGGAATCAACAGTGCCGTGGTTAAAAATGCTGGAAGAGTTTAACCCCTTATTAATAGTTGTGTTTGGTATTGTTGTGGGCTGGACATTGATTGAAACAGCTACGGGTATGATTCATGCCTTTATTAGCCGTATCGAAACCGAGGCTATCGCGAAAGGAAAACCACTTAAGAAAATCACCAAGGCCTACATTTCGATTGCTGCGCTGATCGCATCGCTCATTCTGTCGCAAGTGGGTATTATTGATTTGGTAGCAAAAGGTTATACCATTATGGCGTATGCAATGATTGCAGTATACGCAGTGCCGTTGCTTTTATACGCGCCAAAACTATTATTCAGCAAATAAATGTTGAACTGAAAAATTTGATTTTCAAATGTAAAACTATTTTACATACATTTACGTAATTAATCATTGTTATGAAGGGAACAAACCTTGGAGAGTTTGAAGAACTCGTATTGCTGACTATTGCTACTCTGGTAAACGATGCCTACAGTGTAGCCATTTGCGATGAATTGGAAAAGAACACTGGTCGCTCAGCTAAATTGGGCGTGGTACATGCTGTGCTAAATCGGCTGGAAGAAAAAGGATTTGTAAAAAGTAAACTAGGCGAGGCTACAAGCACGCGCGGTGGAAAACGTAAACGCTATTATTCTGTAACCAATGCAGGCAAAGCCGCAATTTTAAAAGCAAAAGAAGTGCGTGATAATTTGTGGAGCATGATACCCGGAATGACGCTGAAGAATATATGAAAATGAATCTAATAGTAGTAGGCAGTGAGCAGGGTGCAGTAGGCAGGATTGTTAAATCTTGTTTGATACTGCATACTGCCGACTGCTTACTGCCTTCTACTTAACAATTTGGAATGGCTACCCATAACAACAAACCACCACGCCTGGCAGAAAAGTTTCTAAGCTGGTACTGCAAGCCTGAATTGCTGGAAGACCTGCAGGGTGATTTAAATGAATACTTTCAGCGCAACATAAATACTAAAGGTGTTACCCGTGCCAAACTCATTTACATCATCGATGTAATCAAGTTCATGCGGCTATACATCCTTAGAGACAGAGCCCAAACCCCAGGTACGGGAGTGATGCTTTACAGAAATTATCTGGTTATCGCGCACCGTAATCTCATTAAAAATAAACTGAATACGGTACTCAGTATTGCTAGTCTAACACTGGGTATCTCTTGCTCCACCTTGATTTTTCTGCGTATTCAACATGAGTTGTCGTTCGACAATCATTATGAAAAGTCTGACCGAATAATGAAAGTATCCATGTCAGTTCGATCACTTAACACCGAAGAAAAGACAAAATTAGGATGGAGTGATGCTCTCTTGCTAGATCGTTTGCGCGATGGCTTCACTGAAGTAGAGGCCGTAACCGGTATTGCCCAACTAAGAGGAGTACAAAAAGTAAGAAATGCAGCGGGTGACACTTTTATTGAAGAAGGAATTTTTGAGGCTGATAGTGCTTACTTCCGCATTTTTAACCACGAGTGGATTGAAGGCAATCCGAAAAAAGCATTATTAGCACCTGCCTCTATAGTACTTACCAGAAAAATGGCGCTTAAATATTTTGACAAAGTAACAGTTTTAGACAAAACCCTTACAATTAACAATCGAGATTACCTTGTAACAGGGATAGTTGAAGATCTGCCTGCCAATACAGATTTAACTTTTGACGCACTCATATCACTTGATTCCCATTTTGGAGATTGGTGTATTGTATATGTGTTAACTCAAAATTCCCCAGACCTAAAATTATTTCAGCAACGACTGGATACACTGTTTGCCCATGAGCTTGTTCCGGTGTTGGAACTCTCGAACATGAGTGGTAGTTATCAAGCTGAACCGCTTACAGAAGTTCATTTCAGTGATCGGAAATTATTCGACCCACCCAAAGCTAGCAAAGCCACACTGTCTGTATTTGCTGTAATTTCAATTATCGTTTTATTCGTATCAGCCGCCAATTACATAAACTTCTCTGTGGCCCAATCAGCAAAAAGAAAGATAGAAGTTGGTGTGCGTAAAGTTTTCGGTGCATCGCAAAAGCAACTACGAAGTCAATACTTGCTGGAATCAGTTGTCATGTGCTTTACAGGATTAATCTTTGCATTTTGCATTATCCTAACCATTTCCTCTCAACTGGTAAGAATAGGTTTACTCAGCAATGTGCCTGAATTGATTCCGCTTTCTATTTTATTTCTATTTTTTATACCAGCCGTTCTTACTCTCAGCGTAGTAGCTGGTTGGTTTCCTGCTGCAAAGCTTTCACGCATCAACCTCATTCGCAACTTGCAGCCGCAGGTTACTGGCTTTACCCGATTAACTAAAAATACCTTAGTCGTATTTCAGTTTACGGCTGTTCTAACCTTAATTTTCGTTACTAAGGTTGTTGACGATCAAATGCAAGTGCTAACCGAGCATGATCAGTTGGTTAAGAAGGATCTGGTAATGGTAGTGGAATTGCCACAAGATGAAACTCTTATGTACCAATTACCCAAACTTAAAAACTCTTTAAAATCGTTAGCAGGGGTGTCGCACGTAAGTTTGGTGGGAAGCCTCTCTACTCCTACCCGTGAATCAGACTTTGATACATTTACTGTGGACCACGGTGGTATGCAACAGATTAAAATGCTTGCCTATGTCCGAATTGACGAAGATTACTTCGATGTCTTAGGGGCGGAAATTGTGCAAGGGCGAGGATTTAACGCATCGGACATCGCCAAAGCTGAGGAAGTAGTGATAATAAACGAAGCCATGGCGCGATTCCTTGATTGGGCCAATCCACTTAGTCAAAAAGTTACCTATGGTGTCGAAGCTCAGGTGATCGGAGTTGTTAAAGATTTCAGTTTTAGTGGTCAACACCGGATTGCTGAGCCTATGCTTTTCTACCTAAATAACAGACATCCAGAAAAATTATTCATTCGATATTCATTGGCTCAACCTGACAACCATAATCTTATCAATAAAGTATGGCAATCAAATATGCCCGGGCAACCCCTTGAGTATCGAATGCTGGACGAATATTTTGAAAAACAATTAAACAACGAAAACAAATTAAAAAATCTTCTAACCTTCTTCTCTGCCATTACTTTTGCTATTACCTTAATTGGGCTTTTTGGATTATTGAACATCAACATTGAAGAGAAGGAAAAAGAAACCAGCATTAGAAAAATTTTGGGTGCAAGCATGAAACACCTACTGCTTCTTACCTGGCGCGAATTGGGTTTACTTACAGTAGTAGCTTGTGCCTTTGCCTGGCCTATCGGTTACTTTTGTACCCAGCCATGGTTGAATGGGTTTACACAAAAGACTAATGTTGGAATCACCAATATCTTGATAGCATTCGTAGCGCTAGTTATATGTATGCTAGTAGCCATGTGTTACCAATTTGCAAAACTAAGAATCATCGATCCCATTAAAACGTTGAAACAGGAATGAAATACAAACTAATCTTGATCGCCATTTTTTGTATGGCAATTTCAAGTAACGGTCAGCAACTTATCCGGGGCAAGATTGTAGATGGAGAAACTAAACAAGCTCTTCCCTATGCTCATTTAAGCATAAGCAACACAGGGCTTGGTTCAGCTTCAAATGAAGAAGGGTACTTTCAAATAGATCTGCCACAGTCACAAAATCAAATTCTGCAAATCTCTTATCTCGGCTATGCAAATCGCTACTATCCGATTGATAGCTTATTAAATACAGGAATTGAGCAATTTAGCTTTGAGCTTCATTCGCAGCCTTTAATCTTGGCAGATGTACTGGTAACAGATCAAAAAGTAACTCCTGAGGAGATGATACTGCAAGCAATACAGGCTGTACCAAAGAATTATTACCAACAACCATTTAATCTGGAATTTTACACCCGTACTTCTGTTCGCGATTCAACAACCGAGATCTATTTACTTGAAACTATTCTTGAAACCTACCGGAAAGGCTATACAAAGAATAATTTCAATGCTATTAGTATTGTCCAAAAAAGAGAAACAGGAAAAGACCCTCTCCCAAAATCAGTAAGTCAAAAAACTGGAAAGAAATATTCCTCCTACTTTCCAGGCTTTGATATATTCTTTTCAGATACTCCTGGAATCGGAACAGGCTATTCAGTCTTTAATACCTCACTTCATAAAAGATTAAAATTTGGCTTCATCGGAGTTTCAGTATTTGACAAGGATACCGTTTGCATTATTGAGTACTCTACCCGAAAAAAGAACTTAAATGAAAAAGAAGACCTCGAAGGAAATTACAGTGGTGTCATATACATAGCAGCTAATAATCTGGCTATTATTCGTCATGCCATAAAACTTAATAACACTCAAACCGAAATATTTTACAAACGAGTTGATGAACACTATTTTCCATACTTAGTCAAATCCTCAAAGCCAGCAAAAGCTGATAACAAAATTTTAGAAGTAAAATACGAATCGATCCAAACCAAAGTGATTCAAAATCAAGTTAAAGCATTTCAACAGCGAGCCACAGAGACATACCTGGACTCCTTACCTTACAATAAGGACTTCTGGAAGCGATATCAAAAGTATTAGATTAATTGATTATCTACTCTTATCAACCATGCCCTTCAAAACCGAAACATACACCCTCGCAGTAAACGAAACCGATTCTGTATCGGCAGAACTATGCAGACCTCCATCGATTAGGGCAGTTTATGTACTGTCCCACGGTGCCGGCACCAATATGCACCATGCTTTTATGAAGGAACTTTCAGTTGAACTTGCCAATCATCAGATTGCCACACTTCGTTATAACTTTCTTTATTCTGAACAAAAAAAGAAGCGCCCAGACTTTCCGGCTGTAGCTCATCAGGCTGTGGCTGCAGCTATAGCAAAAGCACATGAACTCTTTGCCAAAGTTCCGTTGGTTGCTGGTGGAAAATCTTTCGGTGGCCGCATGACGTCTCAATATTTATCCGAAAATGCTCCTGATTTTGTAAAGGGAATTGTGCTTGTTGGGTTTCCGCTTCACCCTGCGGGCAAACCTTCCATTGATAGATCTACACATCTTGACAAAATTAAAATCCCGATGTTGTTCCTTCAAGGCACGCGTGATGCATTAGCCGAATGGCATTTGATTGAACAAGTCACCAAAAAATTGCCAACCTCAACGCTCGCTAAATTTGAAGGTGCTGATCATAGTTTTAAAGTGGCACGCCAAAATCTGATTCCTGCGCTCGCAACAAAGATTAACTTGTGGATTGAAAAGTTAATCAAATAGAATAGTTCCGAATCTTTTGAAATCGTGAAAATTGGTACGGGTTTTTTGCCACGACCAATATGACGTACCACTGTCGTAATCAATGCGGTAAAAATTACAACGCCAGGTTGTTCCCTTTTTAGGTGGCACATTATCCAGCGGTTTTAGCAAAGCATAAGGAATAAAAAATTCTGCTGTCCATGCTTTCTCCGTTATCCTCGTAGCATGGCGTGTTTTGCGTTCACCTTCATAATGCCACGGCAACCAACCTAAAAAGGTTCCGTTAGAGTTTGGAACCAGGATGGGCAATTCAAAATTGTGTGGCGAGAGTTCATATTCAAAATAGAGTGGTTTCGATTCATCGGTCCAGAAAAATATTTCTACTACATCTTCATTATACAAATCAGTAAAATCTTCCCGCAAGGTGGAAGTAATAACATCATCCTCGCAATAGAAAAATCCATAAACACCTGCGGTCGAATACAGAAGTTTTGCTTTGGTTTCATAGGTTTTGGCTCCATTGCGGTGTGGCAACTGTACCCATGGCGTTGATGCCCAGGCCTGCGATGTGCCATCTCCGGTTAGCTCAAAATCTTCAGTACGAGAAATCTTTAAAGTTGAGGATTCAGGTTTTTGGCCAAAACCCAGCCAGGGAAAAAACAACCAGGTTAAAAATAAACCGCTTTTCATAAAATTGATGAGGTTAAACTATAAATCAGAGACTTCTCAATCCAATTTAATAAATTGTACATAATCGATTGGTTTATTTAATTTTTAAAAAAGTTACCCATGGCAAGATATTTAATCATCATGTTAATGCTGGCAGGTTTCACTGCTGTATCGCAAACAAATTCAACTCCCAGAATCATCGTTATCGGTGCTCATCCGGATGATTGTGATCTCGATGCCGGTGGAACAGCCATCTTGCTTGCCAACATGGGCTATGCCGTTAAGTTTGTTTCAGTTACAAATGGAGATGCGGGGCACCAGACAGAAGGCGGAGGCGCGTTGGCCAAACGCAGGATAGCGGAAGCACAAGAAGCTGGAAAAAGATTTGGTGTTACTTATGATGTGCTGGATAATCATGATGGAGAATTAATTCCTACCCTGGAAATCAGATTGCAAGTAATTCGAAAAATAAGAGAATGGAATGCCGATCTTGTGATTGCACCAAGACCCAACGACTATCACCCCGACCATCGCTATACGGGTGTGCTGGTGCAAGATGCAGCCTACATGGTTGCTGTTCCTAATGTAGCCCCAGATACGCCACCTCTCAAAAAGAATCCAGTGTTTCTTTATTCACAGGATTATTTCCAACGACCCAATCCCTTTCGCCCGGACATAGCCATTGACATCACTTCTGTTTTTGATCAGAAAATCCATGCCGTAAGTGCCCATGAATCACAAGTGTATGAATGGCTGCCCTGGATTGGCGGCTACTCCAATGAAGTACCAAAAAATGCGGAAGACCGGAAAAAGTGGTTAGCCAAACGATATGATGTGAAGTTGAGTGCCGAGGTAAGAAAGACATTGGAACAATGGTATGGCAAGGAAAAAGCAGCGCAGGTAAAGTATGCCGAGGCTTTTGAAATTTGTGAATATGGTACACAACCCAAAGAAGAAGATCTTCACAGGTTGTTTCCCATGTTAAAAAAATAGAAGGAAGAATTTCTGATCCTATCGCTCGTATCGGCCTGTTTTTACTTTTAGTGTGATTTGGTATACGATCGGATTATTGAACTGTGTAGAGGTGCGCTTATCAGAAATTGGCCCCATCCGGGTTACATGAGTGGTTTCACTGGGCATGAGTGGCGAAAGTCTGGTAACTATGCTCTCCATGGCTTTGTCTGCCTCAACGCCTTCCAACTCTTTGAAAGTTCCCCAGGCAATCACACTCTTCCAGTTTGAAATACTCTTCATCTGATCTACTTCAAAACAACACTCAGGATTTTTACGAAGTAGTTCTATCTTTAAACCTTCTGTTGTATGTCCAAATACACACCCATCACTATAAACATATGTAACTGGTACAACATACGTTTTCACTCCGTCCGCACAACCTATCCTGCCAATTACATTATCCGTCAGTACTTGTTCAATTTCCTCTATGCTTAACTCCCCTAACATACTGTCTGGTTAATATCCCCATCTCTTCATAATCTCATAGTCTTCCTTCATACATTGTAAAGGAGTTTTTCCCTGATAGGACTCCTGTTCAACAATAAAGTGAACGGTTCCTCCGGATTTGCGACAGAGATCAATGATCTCTTTTACAGGCACAATACCAGTTCCCAAAATAGTACTTTCAAATTTCTCATGACCACCTTCCTTGCTAGCAATTTCATCTTTAACATGCAAGGATTCAAAGCGACCCGGATACTTTTGCACAATGTCGATGGCTTTAACACCACCATTATACAAATTGCCAATATCAAGTTGTTGCATCACCAGGGAAGGATCTGTGTTACTCAAAATAATATCATACAAGGTTTGGTCGTTCAGCTTTTCACTGAATTCAAAATCATGATTATGATAGCCAAACTTCATTCCCGATTTTTTGCAAAGCTCTCCACTCTTATTGAAGATTTCCATTTGACGGAGAAGTTCATCGTAGTCCTTTCTTAATTTGGCATCCATCCACGGGCTAATCACAAACTGCTGACCCATATAGGCTGCATCTTCCACAGTATATTTCCACGCATCTGTAAAATCCTTCTTCGTATCATCCCAATGCTGCTTACCCATCACGGTATGTCCGCTGGGCATCGTCATTCCTAAATCGCCTAATATCTTCTTAAACTCAGCCGCAGTCCAGCCATAGAACTTTCTATTTACATAATTAGCATGTTCAACATGCTGATACCCGAATTTAGCGAGTTCTTTAAGCGTGCCCAGCGGATCTGCTTTCATCTCATCGCGCACACAATAAAGTTGCAAACCAAGAATTTCCTTACTGGCCGAAGTAGCAAATAAGGATGAGGAAAGTAAGGACCCGCCAGCAACAGCCAGGGTGGTCTTTTTAATAAAATCTCTGCGTGAACTCGTCATATTGAATTAATTATGGTTTAAATTACCAATATTTAAGTATAATAAATAGCCATTTTCTACGAACGGCTTACACAGAATTAATACTTTCAAAAGTTTTCCAAAACGGATGCTTCACAAACCGTTATTCCTTGCGATTTTTATCTGGATTTCAGGATTACAGACAGTATTCTGTCAGGTCAATTTTTCTGATTCTTCGTCTGTTCAAATTGCTCCTACTTTAAAGAATAAAAAATCGAGTGCCTTTCATCAATTACTCATTCAAACATCAAACAGTATTGAGTTTGAGCATTGGGTTAATGCTCATCATAAGGATTGGATAGTCAACAAGAGCGGAAATAATCTATATAATATCCGAGCACCCTATGGCAATCTTGACTCAGTATTTCGTGGTGCGCGAGGTATAAAATTTGCGGATCGGGACAATCGCGTGGCACGTGTTGAAACGGTGTTAGGTGAATCTGATTTTAGCCTTAATACTGTTACGGCAACACATTCCGTTTTCCCACTTCTTGATGGCGGTACCGGGGTTGTATCCATTAAGGAAAAACCATTTGATGTAGAGGATATTGACCTGCGCGGTAGAATTGTATTAAATGAGCATTTTGATGAGCCTGGTACTTTGCACGCTACATTTATGGCAACACTTGCTGCCGGTGGAGGCAACACAAGCAGATTCGCAAAAGGTGCTGCCTGGGGTGCTCAAATAACTTCTTCAGACTTCAACAGATTACTTCCGGACGATGGCCAAAGTCTGACTACTTTAGGAGTCACTGTTCAAAATCACTCTTATGGAGTAGGAATTGAAAATTACTATGGAATTGAATCATCCGAATATGATCGCGAGTCCGTTGAGTTTCCTAAGATCCTACATGTGTTTTCCTCGGGAAATGAAGGAGACAAGTCGGATTCAGAAGGATTTTATTCGGGCTTAACAGGGTTTGCAAATATTACAGGACAATTTAAAGTATCAAAAAACACAATCAGTGTTGGATCGTCCGATCGATTTGGACATGTTGATATGCGAAGTTCGCGTGGGCCGGCACATGATGGCCGGATTAAACCCGAACTTATAGCTTTCGGTGATGCTGGAAGTTCAGAGTCTGCTGCCGTAGTTTCGGGAATATCACTTTTGATTCAAGAAGCTTATCATTCGAAGTATGGTGAGTTGCCCGATGCAGCCTTAGTGAAAGCAATTTTAATCAATAGTGCGAAAGATTCGGGAAGACCCCATGTAGATTTTGAAACGGGTTATGGAAATGTAAATGCGCTGAGCTCAATCAGAACGATTGAATCCGGACATTTTATTACATCTACCGTGCATCAAAATGAAGAGAAGAATTTTTTGATCACAATCCCCGCCAACCAGCATCAACTTAAAATCACGTTGGTCTGGGCCGATCCGCCCGCTGATCCCTTTGCATCAAAAGCATTAATAAACGATCTTGACCTTACTTTATATCAACAATCAAGTTCAACCGTTTGGAATCCATGGATTTTAAATTCAGCCGCAACACCTGAGGCGCTAAGCGAATTCGCTTACCGTGGAATTGATCGGGTAAACAATGTAGAACAAGTAACACTGGATTTACCCAATGGCGGCACCTATGAAATTCGTGTAAAGGGACATTCCGTTCAACAATCTCCTCAAAAGTTTTTTATTGCCTATGAATTCGTGGAAGGTTTTGAATGGCTGAATCCCATTAGCAATAGTCCCTTTCCATCCAATTCCGAAACTATAATCCGATGGAGTTGGAACAAACCTGAGGAAATTGGACAATTAGAATTCAGGTTTGTTTCAGAACAGCAGTGGCATATTCTGGAATCTGAACTTACCCTTTCACAATCTTATTACAAATTGCAGACACTCGATACGGCCGCACTAATTCAATTAAAAATCTCAACATCAACAGAGTCATTTGAGTCTACGTTTTTTCCTATCTCAAAACCAGACCGGCTACAAGTTGGATTTAACTGCGAGGATGAAGTGATGCTGTTATGGAATAGGGTACCCGCAGCGACATCGTATCAACTATATTTCTTAGGTGATACGCATCTGGAACCGCTTCTGACTACGACTGATACCTTTGCCATCGTAAGTAAGTCGCAAATTGATACCCGGTATTTTTCCGCCTCGCCCATTTTTAATAGTCTGCCCGGAGTTAAAGAACTTACTATCAATTATGAGCAGCAAGGCACAGGTTGTTACTTCATTAGCTTCACTCCCAACCAATATCTTGTTTCTGAAATTCCCCGATTCAATGTGGTGTTGGGTACAAACTACAACTTGCAATCTATTATTCTTGAGCGATTTGAAGCGGGTGTTTTTAAATCGGTAAACACGCTGTCACCTGTTCCCGGTAAGGAATTTTTAATTGACGATCCTTCGCCCCAATCCGGGATATTTACCTATCGGGCTAAACTGATAACCGATGACAATGAAATTCTTATAAGTAACGAATCAGAGATTCTTTTTGCACAAAAAGATGATTTGTTCGTGTACCCCAATCCGATTACCCGTGGCGAAGAACTCCGTGTGGTTGTTAATAATGAAGATGCGGCTATCATCCGTTTATATGATCTACACGGAAGACTGATTCGTGGCATAGAAGAAGTAGGGGCCGTTAGAACCATTGACACCTCTGATCTGAAATCCGGAATCTATTTATTACGGGTCTATAAAAAAGACGGATCTATCTTATTGAGGAAACTTATCGCGCAATAAAAAAATGCCGGACGAGCCGGCATTTCATTTTTTCATTTTAAAATAAAATCAATACAAATAACCCAAAGCCGTTTTGTCATTGGCATTAAATGGCCGATCGGTGGTGCTGCTTAGGCAAGCCAACATCCAACTGACTGCATCGGGGCCTGTTGGAGTGCCAGGAATATGCACAGCTCCAACTCCGGAAGTTTCCTGACCTTCGTTGCCACCCGATCCGCAACTGTAGGCGCGATTCATGTAATCCGTATGACGGAAACCTATGCAATGCCCGATTTCATGTGCAATCACGGTGGTGACAAATCCTAAGCTGTAATTGTTATAAGCCCTTGCATAGTTAATCGAACCATAGGGATCTCCACCGGCAGGAAAACCAGCCGATGCGATATACTGCCGTGTATTCACCACGCGGATGTTAATATTACCGCCACCGGATGAGCCGCCACGAACAAAAGTAATACCCAGATTTTCTGCATTGTAACGGGCAATTGCTGCATTGATGCCATCAGATAACCGAGTGGTGATGTTACTACCACTGGTCGTAATAACAATAGTACGAGGCGTACCTGTTACCAAATTGAAGGTATGGTATTGTTCCACTTCAGCAATCCGTAATCTCTTAGAATCTGCTGTGCCGGTTAAGTCTTGATCGCGCAAAATAATGTCACCTTCTACCAGGTAACCATCATCCACCCGTTGCACATTATCACTATTAAAACCGAGATTTCTGATTTGTGCCAGTGTCACATCTGAAATCTCATCCATTGCCATCGGAACTTCTTCCGTTTGACATGAAAAAAGGGCTCCCAATGTGAGGATAGCCCCAAAAGAAAATATTCTTAGTCTGATCATAAAATTGGTTTGGTTTAGGTTAATGATTATGAAATCTATCAAATCATTAATTGACTAACAACTGTAAGTATGATTTTCTTTAAAATCGTTACAAAACCGAGTGATCTGCTTCCGCGTGTGTCGTACCAGGTTAGCCCAATCAAATACAGCTGAGCGATTCTCAACCTTATTGCGGTGTGTAATCCGGCTCCTTTTCTGTCTTGCCGTAAAAATTTATATAAAGAGGAAGCCAACTGGCGGGCACTCCTGTCCGCCTTATTCAAATCACTTTAGGTCCTAAGAATACAGCAGTACAACACTAGTCATGGGGCTCATAATGTGAGTCAAAGTGTCTTGAAACTCTTGAATAACAAACAATTTAATGACAATATTTCTTAAATAGATGATATCTATCATGTGGATTCGAATTTGTTGTTAGAAAATGCATTAACATTCACAGATATGAACTTTGACAAATTCACGATAAAATCTCAGGAAGCATTACAAAAGTCAGCTGAAATTGCTACAGCCAATCAGCAACAGGCTATCGAGCCCGGTCATCTTTTGAAAGCTATCCTTGCAACCGATGAGAATGTCTCTAATTACCTGTTTAAAAAACTAAACGTCAACGGTACCATTCTCGAAACCAAACTGGAAGAAATAGTAAATTCCTATCCAAAAGTTTCTGGACAGCAAGCGTATCTATCCAACACAACAAACACGCTGCTACAAAATGCCGAGAAAGAACTACGCGAGTTTAAAGATGAGTATGTAGCGATAGAACATTTGTTGTTAGCCCTGCTGATCACAAAAGATAAAGTGTCTTCCATCATGAAAGATGCAGGGTTTGAAAAGTCTGCACTGGTAAAAGCAATTAAAGAATTGCGTGGTGGTGCAAAAGTGACCGATCAAAATGCAGAGGCTAAATATAAATCCCTTGAGCGTTACTCAAAAAATCTGAATGACCTTGCCAAAAAAGGAAAGATTGATCCGGTTATTGGTCGCGATGAAGAAATAAGACGGGTGTTGCAAATACTTTCGCGCAGAACAAAAAACAATCCCATCCTGTTAGGCGAACCAGGAGTGGGTAAGACCGCGATTGTTGAGGGCATGGCACAAAGAATTGTTGATGGGGATGTGCCTGAAAATTTAAAATCGAAAATTCTGGTTTCGCTGGATATGGGCTTGCTCGTGGCGGGCGCGAAGTACAAAGGCGAGTTTGAAGAACGGCTGAAAGCAGTTATCAAAGAAGTTACGGATTCCAACGGTGAGATTATTCTCTTCATTGATGAAATCCATACACTGATTGGAGCAGGTGGCGGAGAAGGCGCTATGGATGCGGCTAATTTATTAAAGCCTGCTTTAGCCCGCGGTGAACTTCATGCGATTGGTGCCACCACATTAAAAGAGTATCAAAAGTATATCGAGAAAGATAAAGCGCTTGAGCGCAGATTTCAGTCCGTGATGGTCGATGAGCCTTCGGTGGAAGATTCAGTCTCTATCCTACGCGGAATCAAAGACAAATATGAATTGCACCATGGCGTAAGAATTAAAGATGATGCTGTGATAGCCGCTGTTGAATTATCCAGCCGGTATATCTCAGATCGGTTTCTTCCCGACAAGGCCATAGACCTGATGGATGAAGCCGCCTCAAAACTTCGGTTGGAAATGGATTCGTTGCCGGAAGAGCTCGATGAACTAAACCGCAAAATCATGCAGTTGGAAATTGAGCGCGAAGCTATTCGCAGGGAGAAAAACAAAGACAAAGAAATTGTTCTCACTAAAGATATTGCCGAACTATCTGGCGAGCGAAATACATTGAAAGCTCAATGGGAGAATGAAAAAGCGATCGTTCAGAACTTACGGCAGGAAAAAGAAAATATAGACAAACTTAAGTTTGAAGCTGAGCAGGCTGAAAAAGCCGGAGACTATGGCAAGGTTGCAGAAATTCGGTATGGAAAAATCACCGAGGCCGAGAAACGCTTAAGTGATTTTCAAACGGCTATGAAAGAAATGCAGGGTGGCCACTCCTTGTTAAAAGAAGAAGTGGACAGCGAAGATATTGCAGAGGTAGTAGCTAAGTGGACAGGTATACCCGTTTCTAAAATGCTGCAGAGCGAACGCGAAAAACTATTAACGTTGGAAACTGAGTTGAGCAAACGCGTTGCCGGCCAGGAGGAAGCCATCAGGGCATTAAGCGATGCTGTGCGTAGAAGTCGCGCAGGTTTACAAGATCCCAAGCGACCTATTGGTTCCTTCATTTTTATGGGAACTACCGGTGTGGGTAAAACGGAGTTGTCAAAAGCACTGGCTGATTATCTCTTTAATGATGATAATGCCATGGTGCGCATTGACATGAGCGAATATCAGGAAAGACATAGTGTAAGTCGCCTGATCGGTGCACCTCCGGGTTATGTAGGGTACGATGAGGGTGGGCAGTTAACAGAGGCCGTAAGACGCAAACCTTATTCTGTAATTCTACTGGATGAAATTGAAAAAGCTCATCCCGATGTATTCAATATTCTGTTACAGGTGCTGGACGATGGCCGACTAACGGACAACAAAGGCCGGTTGGCCAATTTCAAGAATACCATCATTATTATGACTACGAACATTGGTTCGCACATTATCCAGGAGAATTTTGAAAAAATAAATGACGCGAATTATTTCGAGGTTCTGGAAAGCACGAAAGATGAAGTGTTGACCTTGCTTCGGAAATCTGTGCGGCCGGAATTTATAAACAGGATTGACGAGATCATTATGTTCAGGCCGTTGAGTCGGGCAGATATTAGAAAAGTTGTAGAAATACAATTTAAGCTGATCCAAAAACGTTTACAGGAAGCAGGAGTAAAACTTGATATTTCTGAAGAAGCCCTTGAAAGACTGGCTAAATTAGGGTACGATCCCCAGTTTGGAGCCAGACCGCTAAAACGGGTGATTCAAAAAGAAATATTAAATGAACTTTCAAAACAAATTTTGTCAGGAAAAGTGAACAAGGACTCTGTAATATTTGTTGAATTGAAAGAAGGGGTTGAATTCGAATTTGTCAACCTCGATGAAATAGAAGTTGTTAAGTAAAACAATAAAGACAGTGAGGTCCCGGGTCACCGGGAAGTGTAGTGGGGTTTGGTTTTTGGGGTTAGGGCGGGCTGAGGGGCCCGCCCTTCTTTTTTATCCAATTTCCTGAATTCTGAATTGCTTTTTCAAAGCTTCTTTGCCTTTTCCATCCATCATCATTACCAAATGATCACCGGCTTCAATGGTCAAAGAGCCTTCAGGATTTTTGATAAATTTTTTCTCTCCACCTTTCATTTTCACAATTCCTATTAAAATCACATTGCAGCTCTTCTTAAGATCAAAAAATGCCTTATCATAAAAGGTGCCTACAAAAGAATTGGTGTCATTTACTTTCATCTGCTTAATGTCATACTCCGTATCATTGTGGGCATACGCCAATATCTCCTCACTAAACACAGCAACATCAGGCTCGAAAATATAGCTAGCCATTAGTTTGGCGGAGATTTCATTTTTGCAAATCGTATAGGTAACTCCTGCATTTTGAAAGGTGCCTTTCAAGTTTCCATTGTCGAGGGTGACAACATAGTTAAGGTTAGAGAAATTCTTTTTCAAATTAATAACGTACACCAGCTTTTCAGTATCGTCTGTAAGATTAACAAATACAATGGAAGCTTCTCTGATGTTGGCTTTTTCCAACATTTCAAAATTACTATAATCTGCATAAAGCGTATACACTTTATCCGAATCATAGAACTCGCGGATTGCATCAATGGAAGAACGTTCACGCGTGATTACGGCTACTTGTTTTCCAGCGGCTACCAGATGGCTGATAACAGACCTTCCGAAATCGTTCCAACCAATGATTACTACATGGTCATTAAAGTCAGTGCCATTGAGGCCGAGTTCTCGTTGTTCTTTTAATGTGCTCATAAAATTTGCGATCTGTCCTATAATAAAACCATAAACGCCCAAACTCGATAACATCACCACAAAGCCAATGGCCCGGCCCCAGTAGGTTACGGGATAAACGTCTCCATATCCTACTGTTGTTATAGTAGCCACTACATACCATAGACCATCTTGCCAACTAATCATTTTTGAACCGGGTACCTGAGACTCAATGCTATGGAGCAGAGAAACGATTACTCCATAAAAGACAAAGAGACCAATAAGGGAAATGATGAGCTTGCTGTAGTCGGGCTTCTTCACAACGTAGTAACGATGCTTAAGTAAGGTAAAAAAATCAAAAAGTAAAAATAATGTATTTACTCGTCAGTCCATACATTCCTTAAGAACGGAAGTTGCCACGCTTACATCCACTAACCCTTGCTGATGACTCCAGGAATTGTAAATGTACGTGGTGATTTCGGCAACCTCCAGATCCGTGAGGGATGGGATGCCTGCCATCGGTTGGTTATACATGACGCCATTTACCAGAATTTCCCCTTGCTTACCTTTTTTTATCAGGCAAATCACTTCGTTTAAATTCTCATGCATAAAATCGGATTTATTAAGCGGTGGATAAACCCGCCCCAGACCAGCGCCATCAGTTTGATGACAGTTAGCACAGTGTTGTTTGTATAGCACTTCACCTTCAACAAAATACTGTTGAAACTTAACTGAATTCTCACCTTGGTTCTGATTTCCGGGAGCACACGCCACCCAACCTATACTGAAGCTACCAATTATAATAACGAGTATAGCAGATCTGTTAGTTATCACCTTCTCTGCGCAGTTTCTTAATATCTACAATTAGCTTGTTCACATCTTCCGCTTTCGTGCCATCATACTTACCGCGAATGCGTTGTTTCTTATCGATGAGGAGAAATGCGCCACTGTGTATAAAGCCATCCGGCTCCGACTTATCTTCCATGGCTGTAGCAAAATAACTTGTCTGTGCAATCTTATAAATGGAATCCTGTTCACCGGTCACAAAATGCCAACGATCACTTTTTACACCCAACCTTTCGGCAAAATCATGGAGTAAGGCAACTGTATCATATGCAGGGTCGATCGTATGCGATAAAATTTTTACATCGGGCATTTCGGCTGTTGCCTCATATACCCTCAGCATCTGCGTTTTCATAATCGGGCAAATAGTGCGGCAGGTGGTAAAGAAAAAATCAGCGACATAGATAGTATTCTGAAAAGTTGCATTTGTAACCTCCGTGCTGTCCTGGTCAATAAATGCAAAGGGTGCAATGGTGTGATAAACTGTATCTGTACCAACCACCTCACGTTGTCCAAATATCGGCAAGGGTGTTTCTTTGGTACCGCATGCATATAAAACCAGAAACACTAACATCCAGTAGCCAGTAGCCAGTCTACCTGGTTCAAACCTCCAAAGCAATTTCATCACCTTCCTGTAATTCATCATAATCAATAGCTACTAAATTCTGTCCAAAAAATATTTTACTTCCTGTTTTACGATACGTTGCCAAAGTCGCCAAAGGTTCTAAGCCCTTCGTTCCGGTTTGCTGGTTCACATTGGGGAGAACACAACGACCACACGGTTTAACGCCTACAAACCGGTTCTTCCCAATACTAAACTTCTTCCACCTATCCTCCTCATAAGGCATACCACCCGTAAATACAAAGTTAGGCCGAAACCGATTCATCGGAATAGGTTCCTTTAATCTTTTATTCAAATCATCCAGAGAAGACTGACCTATAATTAAAAATGGATACCCATCTGCCAAACTTACGTGTTCATTCTGTATGGCATAATTCGGATCAACAGGCCGGGCGTTAGTTTCAGGAAAGAAAACAAGTTTGCACTTTATCTTAAGCTGATCTGAAAACCATCGGCTATACTCTTGGTCAACCTCAATGGCTTCCACCTCATCATCCCAAATGATTACAGGCATTGATTCACCATAATTTTCACCTTTTAAATCCAAGATTAGTGATTGACCAGAAATTCTATTCAGAATTGTCAATTGTACATTATCCATCGCTAATTGAAACTGCGACATTTCTGGATGCTCCCGTTGCGTTAGAAATCTTCCTGCTTCATCGACTAGCATCCACCTACGGTCATAGGTAAGTCCTTTTTGTTTAACAATTGCCTGTTGCAACCGGATTCCAGCCAACGACTTGATTGGGTAAATCCAAATCTCAGTAAGGGTAAGTCTTGACATGAACTTATTTGCTCAAATATTTGCTAACTTAATACTCAAATTTAACAATGAATAATACCTCTGCCCTTTGGTACTTTGAAAGTGTAAATCTATACCAGATTCTTTGCCCCCACAAGGTAAAGACCATGGCCGACAAGCACACCTATAATCATTACAAAAGAGATCAGTATATCTACTTTCCTGACGAAGCGGCCACACATATTTATATGATCGTTTCGGGCCGGGTGCGTATTGGTCATTATCAGGAAGACGGAAAAGAGATTGTATCTGCCATTCTCTCCACTGGCGAGATTTTTGGTGAACTGGCCATGGCAGGTGAGGATAAACGCAAAGATTTTGCGCAAGCCATGGAAGCCACTACCATTTGCCCCATCAGTATTGGTGAATTGGCCGACCTGATGAAAGAAAATAAGGAGCTAAGCTTCAAAATTTTAAAGCTTATTGGGTTGCGATTGATGAAACTTGAACGCAAACTTGAATTACTTGTATTTAAAGATGCCCGCACCCGGGTGATTGAATTTTTGAAAGACGCAGCCGCCTGGAAAGGAAAGAAAGTGGGATTTGAAACGATGATCCCAACCCGGCTTACCCATAAAGATATTGCAGCCCTTACAGGAACAAGCCGTCAAACAGTGACAACAATCCTGAACGAATTAAAAGACAAAAATCTGATCAATTTCGATCGGAAGAAAATTCTTATCCGCGATTTAGAGATGTTGAAGTGACTCGCTGAGTTCAGATTTTCTTCAGAATTATAACAGTGCTTTGAGGTTCTACTTATGCACAATTGAATGAAAATACTGATTGTTGAAGACGAGCGCGAACTAGCAAAAAGTATAGTGCAATACCTACGACAGGAGAGCTACGTCTGCGAGTTGGCTTATACAGCCCAAGAAGCCATTGAGAAAGTTCTATTGCATGAATATGACTGCATACTACTCGATATTTCATTACCCGATGGAAATGGACTTACCATTTTGGAAAAACTTAAAAAGGAAGCAAAGCTGGATGGTGTTATTATTATCTCTGCAAAGAATTCTTTGGATGACAAAATAAATGGGCTTAATCTGGGAGCCGATGATTACCTGGCAAAACCTTTCCATCTTTCAGAATTAGGCGCACGCATCTCCGCTGTAATAAGAAGAAAGCACTTTGACGGAAATAACTGTATCTCATTCCACGAGCTAACGATTGATCTACTCGGTAAAGTGACAACGGTAAACAGTCATTTAGTAGACCTTACAAGAAAAGAATACGACCTCTTATTATTTCTTGTATCCAATAAAAATCGCGTTGTTTCGAAAAATGCTATAGCCGAACATCTTTCAGGCGATGCGGCCGAAGTCTTCAATAACTTTGATTTTATCTATGCCCATATGAAAAATCTTAAAAAGAAACTTACTGAAGCTGGCAGTCAGGACTATATAAAAACGATTTACGGATTAGGGTATAAATTTGAGGCATGAGGCTGCTTAGACGAACTGTAAAAAATTATATATTCTTTTCTGCATTCTTGCTACTGGTGTGTACACCTCTTTACTATTTCATCATTCGGCAACTTTTTATCAATGAAATGGAAGAAGAGCTTTTTCACCATAAAAGCAGTTTTATTGAGACGGCTGCCCGAATGGAGACTGAAAAAGAGATTCAATTGTATCAACTCATTAACGAAGAATTTATACTCGCAGAACCACACCACTGGCCTATTGCCGATTCACTTTACACCTATAGTCAATATGACAGCGTGGAAAATGAGCTCATTCCATTTCGGGCACTTCGCACGGGCGTTACTATTCAAGGTAAGCCATATCAACTAATCATTCGTGAATCTATTGTTGGAAACACACAACTAGTAGCTACCATTGTTACTGTTCAAGCAGGCCTCCTGATTCTTCTGCTCATCGGTTTCATTCTTATCACTAGAAAACTTTCTAAGGATGTCTGGGGGCCATTTTATATCATTCTGGAAAAACTAAAGCAATATCAAATTGATAAAGATTTGTCGATTTATCTTCCTAAATCCTCTACCGTAGAATTCAGGGATTTAAGCGAGGCTCTCGTTCAACTGGTGAATAAAAGTAGAGATGCTTACCTGAATCAAAAAGAATTCACCGAAAATGCGTCACATGAATTACAAACTCCTATTGCAATTTTTAGGTCCAAGTTGGAGTTATTAATGCAAGGTAAAGACATTACACACGATCAGGCTGACTTAATAAGCAGTCTATTAAATGCAACTGACAGGATTGCACGTCTTAATAAAAATCTGCTATTACTTTCCAAGATTGAAAACCGTCAATTTATATCTATACAAGAAGTTTCTGTGAAGGCCTTACTTCTTCAAACTCTTGAACTATATGAACATTTAGCCAACGACAAAGAATTAAAAATTGATCTTGAGACAAATTCAGAATTACAAGTGAAAAGCAATCCGATTTTACTTGATATTCTATTAAGTAATTTAATTTCAAACGCCATCCGGCACTCACCCGAAAAAAATCAAATAACAGTTCGTATTGACAAAAGAACTTTGCAAATCAGCAATCCCGGAGATCCTCTGAAAAATCCTGAGAAAATATTTCAACGCTTTAACCGGGAATCCAGAAATTCCCAAGGAAGTGGCCTGGGACTTGCTATACTTAAAATGATTTGTGAAATCGAAGGATTTGATGTTAGCTACGGCTATATCCATAATCAACATCAATTCGTAATTTCATTTCCTCAATAAATTCCGGTTCCCTCAGTCTTAATTCAGAATGTCTTCAGAATCATTTTACTTCTTGCTTAGCGGAAGCAATAGGACTTTGTCCATGGTAATATGTAACCTAATACTATTCCTTCTTTTTCCTTACGCATAGGTAGGAGTTTGGTGTTCAAACCTGTTTTATGAATATGAAAAAAATTAGCCTTGTCATTATTTTACTCGCTATAGTGGCCAGCGTAGTGATTTACAAGATGTATAATAAACCTCATCGTGATCCCAAAAAAGAAGAATCGATTCCGGTAAGCGCCATTCACCTATTCCGCAGCTTTGAAGAAGATGAACCTACAGCTAACACAATCTATCTGGACAAAGTACTAGAAATAACAGGAAATGTTAGCGAGATAACAGCCAATCAAAACCTGACACCTATCATAGTTTTAGAAACTGAAAATATGGTATTTGGAATTCGTTGCACTATGGATAATGCAGAGCCAAATGTTGTGGTAGGTGAAACCGTAACAATAAAAGGCATCTGTACTGGGTATCTCTCAGATGTAATCATAACAAATGCAACCCTTGTTAAAAACAATTAACCAGTATGAACAACTTCAGAAAAAATGTATTTGGTTTCAAAAGACTAGGTATTCTGGCTCCACTGATAGTTCTTTTTGTACTAGTAGATTCTTGTATTCACGAACCCTTTATTGATCCCTTTGCTTTAAACGAAGGGCAGCCCAATACACCAGGCTGTGTGAGTGGTGGCACCGTTTGTTTTGAAAGCAGTGTACTTCCCATATTTATTTCTTCGTGTGCACGAAGTGGTTGTCATGACGCTATTACTCGCGAAGAGGGTTTCGTATTGGACAACTATGCCAATATTGTGAGAAAAGGAATTAGGCCAGGAAATGCCAGTGAAAGTGAACTTTACAAAATACTTTTTAAAACTGGTGAAGATCAGATGCCTCCGGATGCACCTTTATCCCAGGCGCAAAAAGATTCCATTGCAGCATGGATTAATCAAGGTGCGAAAAACACAGTAAACTGCAACTGCGCATGCGAGCCAACTCAGTTTACATACGCAGCTATCATTCAGCCTATCATGACAAACCAATGTGTTGGTTGTCATAAACCAGGTTCACTGGGTGGTAACATTGATCTTTCAAATTATGCCTTGGTTAAAGCACAGGCTGATAATGGAAAGTTATTTGGAAGCATCTCGCACGCCATTGGCTATGTACCTATGCCACAGGGCACAAAACTTTCAGATTGTCAGATTACTCAAATTAAAAATTGGATCGATGCTGGCAGTCCTAACAATTAAAACAATGCGAATGAAATACGCGAAACTCTTATTTGTTCTGCTTATCGTACTGGCGACAAGTTGTTATTACGATAAAGAAGAAATACTTTATCCAGAATCAGCAAACTGTACCGTTCCGGCAATTTCCACCTTCAGTGGTACTGTGCTACCCTTGCTAAACAATCGTTGCAATAATTGTCATGCCGGATCATCTCCATCGGGAGGAATAGCTTTGGATACCCATTCGAATGTGATGAAATATGTGAATGATGGCAGCCTGATGGGTAGCGTAAACTTTGCTTCAGGATATTCAGCTATGCCCAAAAACTCTGGTAAAATGTCGGCTTGCGATATTCAAAAAATTCAAAGCTGGATTGATTCCGGAGCACTTAACAACTAATCTTCACCTTTAATATCCAAACTATGAAACAAGTCATTCTCATTATTTTACTATGCGTATCGACTCTCACAGCCAATTCACAAACTGTCTACATGACGCGCAGTGGCCAGGTATCTTTCTTTTCAAAAACTCCCATGGAAAATATTGACGGTACTAACAATGAGGTTACCAGTCTGATCGATGCCAGCAAGGGCGAAATTGTATTTGCCATTCTTGTGAAGAGCTTTCGCTTTGAAAAAGCCTTAATGGAAGAACACTTCAACGAGAATTACCTGGAGTCAACAAAATTTCCCAAAGCAACCTTTCAGGGCAAAATAACAAATTCATCATCCATCAACTTCACGAAAGACGGTTCCTATCCCGCTACGGTGGAGGGAGATTTAACCATGCATGGAGTAAAACAAAAACAAACCGCCACAGGAACTATCACCGTAACAAATGGTAAAGTTTCAGCAGTTTCCACTTTTACAATTAAACTGGCCGACTATAAAATAGAAATACCCTCTCTTGTCGCTGACAAAATTTCGGAGACAATAGAAATCCGTGTCAATTGTAAATATGAACCCAGATCCTAATATGATTCGTCTACGCTTAATTACCCTATTCACTTTTTTCTCGCTGGCTGCATTCGCTCAGGATGATCTGATGAAAATGCTGGAGGAAGAAACTGAAAAAGACAAGAAACCAGATTATGCTACCGCTACCTTTAAAACCACACGCCTTATCAATGGGCACTCTGTCGAGAATGTAGCTGAAGGGGTTTTGGATTTCCGAATCTCTCACCGATTTGGCTATGTGAATGGCGGAGCCTATGAACTCTTTGGACTTGACGAAGCCAGCATGCGACTGGGGCTTGATTATGGATTGACCAACCGATGGATGATCGGAATTGGAAGAAGCACGTATCAAAAACAATACGATGGGTTTACAAAATATAAACTTTTAAGGCAGTCGTCAGGAACTCGCGTGATGCCCGTTACGCTGAGTGCCATTGCGAGCATGATGTATAAATCTTTGAAAGATGAAAATCCAGATCGCGAGAATTATGTTACTTCCAAATTATTCTACTCCGGGCAATTATTGATAGGCAGAAAGTTTAATGAAAGTCTCTCGCTCCAGTTAATGCCAACCATTATTCATTATAATCTGGTTCAAGGAGTCAACGATCCAAATGATGTATTTGCTATCGGTGCCGGTGGAAGAATGAAACTCAGCAAACGCGTGAGTCTTAACCTGGAATATTATTATCAACTGCCTGATTATAAACTACCCGGCACTACTAACTCATTGGCAATTGGTGTTGATATTGAAACCGGAGGTCACGTATTTCAGTTGTATTGCACAAATTCTACCGGAATGACAGAACGAACCTACATCAGTGAAACAACCGGAAACTTCTTTGAAGGAGACATTCGGCTTGGGTTTACAATCTCCAGAGTGTTTACAGTAAAAAAACCTAAGCATTAACGTAGCTCATCGGGTAGATCAGCTTCCGTGTCAACATCGCGCAACATTGGCAATTGGTGATAGTTAATGGCTAGTTGCGTAAAATCATTGATTGTGTCCTTACAGACTGAACTAGTACTCCACTCCTTTTCGCGGAATAGTTCAGGTATAAATCGATTCATCCCCAATAAATAATAGCCACCATCCACAGCAGGACCAACTACAGCATCTTTGGTTGCAAGACTTTCAAAAGCCTTTACAACAATGTGAGTTGTTAGCTCCATGCAATCTGTGCCAATGATGCATACCCGTTTATAGCCGTTAGCAAAAGCTATTTCAAAGGCATTTTCCATTCTGGTACCTAAATCGCCACCCCATTGCAATTTCTTTGAAAACTCACTGTTCGACCAGGCATCTTCTGTATCAATATAATCTGAATAATAAACAACCCGATCACAATCAAGTTCTGACGCAATGGTTCGCGTATGAGATGCCAACTTATAATAAATCGCCAACGCTTTTGCATCTCCTACGGTTGCTGCTAACCTCGTTTTTACTTTTCCTAACTCAGGGTTGCGATAAAATATGATCAACAGTTCAGGTTTCATTCTTCTTACTTAAGAAAGCAAATGCTTGCTTCGATTTCAATTCGAAAATAAGATATCCTATGACAACAAGATACTCAAGGGTTGTAAGCCATAGGTTTTCCTGAAAACCATGTTGGTTGTACCCCGCATAGCTTAAAAAAATAAGACCAGTCCAAACTAAAGGAAAACGATAGGTGGTAAAAATGCTAAGCGCCAGCAAGGTGGTAATATACCAGGGATGCAATATGGTAGTGAACAAGAAATAAATGCTCAACGACCACATCCATTTCGTAATTAAGGAAGGAAAAGTATTTTCATTTACCAGGTGATTCCATGTAAGACCTTTTCGGAACGAAACCAGAAGAATCAAAATTCCTGCTATCAGTCCCAGTTTCCAACCTGCTGTTTGAATGATGTTATAGCCATATTTCCAGAAGCCATATTCACGAACGAGATAATATAAACTGGCGTTAAACTCGAATTTATTGAAATACAAGCCTAAACTTTTTGACATAGATTGAAACACCTGCCAATCCAATAGCGGAAAAAATAAAACCAACAAAAAAAGAATTGTCACCGCGCCAAAACGAATCGATTTTTTTACACCCATTGCACCTACCAATGCAGGAATAAAAATTAATGGTACCAGCTTGGCTCCTACTGCCGCTGCCAGGCTTAGCGCAGATCCAATCCAATGATTGGTGAGCAAGAGATAAACCGAAAGCAACACAAAGAATATTACCAACGCTTCAAAATGTAAATTGCCCGTGAGCTCTATGATAACCAAAGGATTCAGCGCGTAGATTAAAATATTCGTTGACGGAAGTCCGAATTGCCTGAGTAACTTATGCATGACCCAAAAACTTCCCACTTCTGCAAACAGCATAACAATTCGCATCACAATCACACTGCCCAGAATTGATTGCGAAGAAATTTTTACGGAAAGCCAAAAAACAAATTGCGAAATGGGCGGGTAAATGGTAAAGTACTCCGGGCTGTTTAGTTTTGAGAATAGTGCCTGATCAATACCAGTAATTCCGTGTTGCACATAACTTGATGGCAGCTCGGCAAACGGGTGGTAACCTGCATTCCATAACCTCCCATCCCAGATAAAGCGATAAAAATCATCCGAAAGAGTGGGTAGTGAAAAAAGAAATATCATACGAAATAGAAGTGCGGTTATCAACCAAAAAGATACGTTGCCAGGTTGCGCATCGCGAATGATCCAGCCATATAACATAAAAAGTATTCCATAGACAGGAATCAGGTAGCGGGTTTCCCACCGCTCTATGCTGAAGGCTATGAATCCATACCCTGTCGCTACAATTATAATTAAGACATAGTATAGCGGCTTTTGCCTACCCATGAAATGAGGTCTTAATGGAAAAGTAAAATA
>JALHRJ010000029.1 GCA_022841475.1 Cyclobacteriaceae bacterium
CTGGTAGCAACGTGCATTGCGGGGCAGGCACAAGAAAAAGAAATCAAGTCAGCGGAAGAACAAGTTGAGAAGTCAAAGGAATTGCCTCAACCATTATTTGTTATTGATGGTGTGAAGAAGGTTATTTCGCAGGAACCAGGCGAAAAGAAACAAGATCTTGATGCTGCTCTTAACATAAGTCCTAGTGATATAGAAAGCATATCGGTGTTAAAAGGTCAGGATGCGATAGATAAATACGGTGAGGAAGGAAAAAATGGGGTGATTCTCATCACTACTAAAAGCTATATCCTAAAAGGAAGGCAAAAACAAAACCCCTAAGGTTTTACAAGTCAACTAAAAAAAAAGAGGCTGTCTCAAAAGTCAATTAAAATTGAAATGTCATTCTACTTCTCAAATCTGGGATCGCGGGTCAATGCCTGCCTTTGCCGAAGCGGCTACGCGCAGGCAGGCCCGCGATGACAGGACGACTTTTGAGACAGTCTCTTTTTAATATCTCTCAAAAGAATTATTTTCCTACTTCGGTAGGTATAACTTCTCCTTTGATGGTAAGTTGAACGAATCCGGCTTCAATGTTGGCTGTTACCGTTATAGTTTTGTTGAACCCATTAGGTGTTGCAGCATTAAAGGTTGCTTTAATGAAACCCTGGCCTCCTGGCATAACCGGCTCTTTTGTCCAGGCTGGAGTAGTACAACCACACGAAGCTTGTACATTGGTAATTACCAAGGGAGTTTTGCCTGTATTGGTAAATTTAAACTCGTGAGTAACAGGTACGCCTTGTTTGATTTTGCCAAAATCATGGGTGGTATTATCCCAGGTGAAAACAGCTACATCGGTTTGGACTTCAGATTTACCAAGTGTAGTAGCTGGTATTTGTTGCGCTGTGGCAGCACCTGCTAAAACCGCAAAAACAGCGATAAAAAGTAATTTTTTCATTTCTTCTTTAATTTTAGGTTAAACTTAGAGTGTTCCATTGAACCTTACAAACTTCCGATTCAAAAACCATACCCGGTGTTAACAAAAGCCTAAAAAATGTTAAGGGCTTGTTAATCTAGAAATTACAGCCATAAATACTAGCTACCTTTACAAAGTGAGCAGGTTTACGCTTCGAATTGTAATTATTCTTGCTGCCCTCAGCATAGTTGGCATTACAGCCACCCAGATTTATTGGGTGCGCAAGGCTTTTGATTTGCGCGAAAACCAGTTTAACCAGGATGTTACTGCCGCTCTGACCAATGTAGCTGGAAAAATCATTGAGATTACAAAAACCCCTTCGCCTGCCAACAACCCGGTAACCCAGCTCTCCACCAACTACTTTGTTGTGCTGGTAAACGGCCCCATCGACAACAACCTGCTGGAATTTTTACTGGTTACTGAATTTGAAAAGCGGAACATCACAGCCGCCTTTGAATACGGTGTTTATAATTGCGTGGAAAAATGCATGGAGGGTGGAAATTCCGTTTCACCAAAAAAAAATACCACACCCGTTAATTTCTCTGAACTGCCAACGTGGCAAAATGATGGGTATTATTTTGGAGTTCAGTTTCCCATGGTGCAGGCAAACCTCGTCAGTCAAATGGGAATCTGGGGGTTTTCGTCAGTTGTTATGTTAATCGTGATCTTCTTCTTCGTTTACACCTTACTCGTTATTTTAAAACAAAGACGATTGTCTGAAATTCAAAAGGACTTTATCAATAACATGACCCACGAGTTCAAAACTCCACTATCAACTATTGCGATTTCAACGGCTGTGCTAAAAAATCCTTCGATTATTCATACCCCCGAGCGGTTGTTAAACTATGCCACCATTATTGAAAATGAAAACCAGCGCCTGAAACAACAAGTTGAAAGAGTGCTACAGATGGCGCGTCTTGAAAAAGAAGATATTGGCCTAAAGAAAGAAGCGTGTGATGTTCACGATTTAATTCAGGAGGCTGCTAACAATAATACACTTGTTACCAAAGCTACCATTGAAATGGAATTGGCTGCCAGTAAATCCACCGTGCATGCCGACAAATTACATCTTGTTAATGTGATTTTTAATCTGCTTGATAACGCCATTAAATACAATCATCACGAGCCTGTCATTCGCATTCGCACCTCCAATATAAATGGAAGTATCCAGCTTGAAATTGAGGACAACGGCATTGGCATCAGGCCTGAAGATCAGAAAAAAATATTCCATCGCTTTTATCGGGTGCCCACAGGAAACCTGCACGATGTAAAAGGTTTTGGACTTGGGCTCAGTTATGTTAAGTTAATTACAGAAGCACATAAAGGTAAAATTAGCGTTACCAGCGAACCAGATAAGGGAAGTTGTTTTTCTGTAGTATTACCCCTGATAAAAGTATGAGCGCAAAAATTCTGCTTGTAGAAGATGATCCCAGCCTGGGATTTGTAATCAAAGACAATCTTGGAGTGAAGGGCTATGATGTTACCCTTTGCAGTAATGGAGAAGAAGGCTTCAACGTCTACAATGAAAAACAATTCGACTTATGCATTCTGGATGTGATGATGCCAAAAAAAGATGGCTTCACACTGGCGCAACAGATTCGTGAAAAAAATCAACAGATTCCAATACTGTTTGTAACGGCCAAGTCCATGCTGGAGGATAAAGTCGCGGGTTTTGAAAGCGGTGGTGATGATTATATAACAAAACCCTTTAGCATCGAGGAACTTTGCCTGCGGATTGAAGTTTTTCTGCGAAGAACTTCTATACAATCAAAAGAAGAAAACTTCAGTTTAGGCACCTTTAATTTTGACAGTCACAACTTCACGTTGCAACACCAGTTTGCGGGAGAAAAAACGCTTACGCAGAAAGAAGCCGAAGTGCTTAAGATGTTGTGTGAAAATAAAGACCGTGTATTAAAGCGCGAAGAGATACTAAAAGCAGTGTGGGGCAACGATGATTATTTTCTGGGTCGCTCCATGGATGTGTTTATCTCCAAACTGCGAAAGTACCTGAAAGAAGATCCACGTGTGCAGATTGTGAACTACCATGGCGTGGGTTTCAAACTTGAAGTTGAGCCCGCCAGCTAGCAAAAGGCTCTTTTCAAATCAATTTATCAATCAGATTATCAACCGTAATTCCCTCGGCCTCCGCCTTGAAGTTACGTACAATCCGATGGCGAAGTACGGGACGAGCAACAGCCTGTACATCTTCAATATCAGGTGAGTACTTTCCATTGATTAGCGCATTGCACTTGGCCCCCAGTACAAGGTATTGAGAAGCGCGCGGTCCGGCTCCCCACTCCAGAAATTCGTTCGCAATAGATGATCCATTAGGTCCAGGCCTTGTAGCCTGACTTAGTTTAACGGCATACTCAACCACATTGTCGGCAACGGGCACACGCCTTACCAAATGTTGAAACGATACAATTTCTTCCGCTGTTAAAATTTTCGAAACATTCAGAATATCATCGGTGGTGGTATTTTTTACGATGTCAACTTCTTGCTGATAGGATGGATAATCCAGAAATATGTTGAACATAAAACGATCCAACTGAGCCTCTGGTAACGGATAAGTTCCCTCCTGCTCGATCGGGTTCTGGGTAGCCAACACAAAGAAAGGGCGGGGAAGATTGTATTGTTTACCGGCTATAGTCACAGCATACTCTTGCATGGATTCGAGAAGAGCAGCTTGCGTTTTGGGTGGCGTGCGATTTATTTCATCTGCCAAAATGATGTTGCCAAAAATAGGTCCTTTCACAAACTGAAAGTTCCGTTCCTTATCCATCGTTTCAGCGCCAACAATATCCGAAGGCATTAAGTCAGGTGTAAACTGAATTCGTTTGAATTGAAGATCGAGCGAGGTGGCGATGGTGTGTACCAACAATGTTTTAGCTAAACCGGGTACACCCACCAACAAGGAGTGACCCTGACAAAATATAGCTGTAAGCACCAGTCGTACAACATCATCCTGTCCCACTACTACTTTGGCAATTTCACCTTTAAGCTTGTGATAAGATTGCTTTAGTGCATCGGCTGCCTCCACGTCATTAGAAAAAATCTGCGCCATACGATTGGTTTAACGAAAGTTAAATATTTTTGGCCTCTGCAAGGAAAAGAACTACACCAGCGGCACTACTCGAGAATTTTACAATAATTATAGAGGGGATCAATATTAATAAAAACGTCCTGCCGTGCTTTTGCAAACCATTTTTCGAGAGCAATGTCCTTTTTCTCAGCCAAGGCGGCTGACTGTATCCGATTCCAGTCGTCCTTAAGATTAGCCACGTGTGGTGCAAGCTTTTTCTTAAAGAAGAGAATACGGACTGCATCTTTACCGTCATCGGTACGGTACTGAAGTGGTTTTGAAATGTTGCCCACTTTCATTGTATCAATGTTGAGATAAACCACGGGGTCAATGTCGCGCATAGAGATTTTAGTTGAGCCATCTCCATCGGTAAAAAATCCGCCCATGCCCTTGGTTATTTCATCATCCGAGATTTCCTGGGCCACCTGCTCAAACTTCAAGTTCTCTGTGATGATTTTAGTGCGCAGGCTATCCAGAAATTTTTCTGCTTGCTTAATATCTTCGGCTGAAGGAACCGCAGAAATTAAAATGTGTCGGGAGTTATATTCATTCCCTCTGCGATCGATCAATTGCAAAATATGGAAGCCAAAAGGTGATTTGAAGGGTTGTGAAATTTCTCCGATTTTCATTTTGAACGCTTGTGCTTCAAACTGCGGCACCATAGCGCCCCGGCCTACATAACCCAACTCGCCACCGTTATATTGTGCACTTGGATCTTCTGAATTTTTCATGGCTAGTTCTATGAAACTCTCACCATTTAAAATTCTCTCGCGGAGGTCTGCCAATTTTTTTCTCGCTTCATCCTCCTGATCTGCACTTACCTTGGCAACCCGTACAATCTGAGCTACTTCTACATCAGAAGAATAGAACGGCAGACTGTCTTGTGGGATCTTAGTATAGAATTTCTTTATCTCGGCTGGAGTAACCTTAATGTCTTTCGTAATTCTTGAAGTCATTTCACGGGCAATCAACTGCTCGCGAATCTGCTCCCGCAATTCGAGTTTAATTTGTTCCAGACTTTTTCCATAGGCTCGTTCCAATTGCTCGGGTGAGTTACCGGAATTCTGAAGAATCATCGCCATCCGTTGTTCGGTATTTCCATCCACCTCTACATCTGTAACCAACACTGAATCAATCTCGGCTTTGGCCACCATTAGCTTATTAAGGATAAGGCGATTGAATAACTCGCACTTGGCATCGTCTGATGCCGGATTACCTTCTGATAGATACGCCTGATAGGCTAATTCCAACTCAGATTTTAATACGATGTAATTGTCCACCTTGGCAATAATCTTATCCACCACAAAACCTGTATCCTGGGCAGTTGCCGGAGACACGAAAAAAAGAAGGCTACCGAGTAAATTACCGGTCAAAAACCTCAAAATCGTTCCTTTTGGCTGCATTTTCATACACATCGTCTTCCAATTTTCTTGCAAGTTCAACTTTTCTTTTGTTTAAAATAATGTTTTTAATATCCTGTTTTACGAATTCCAACGGAGATACGTTATCCGAAATTTTATAGGCATCTATTTTTAGAAAATACAAAAATTCAGTGTCACTGGTTTCGTAGTAGTTGTAACTACGTAGAAACTGGATTTTATTTGGAATCTCGGCCAATGGGGAATTTACTGCCAGCTTATCAAACTCAATCCATGAAGAGTCTGAAAGATGATAGGCCGCTGAAAAACTCAGGCAATACGATTTAAGTTCGGCAACATCTTTCTCTTTGTTGGAGTACATCAAGTCTTTAATTCGTTTGGTGCGCGGGGCTTCTTTCGGCACTTTAATAAATGTGCCTTGAATAATGTTTTGTTTTAAAATAAAATTATCAAGGCCCTCTTTGTAATAGTCCTGAATCTCTTTATCTGAAATACTGTCATTCAGATTCTGTTTGATGTAATAGTTTTGATACTCATAGCCAATCAAGCTATAGCGGTAATCAAGCACCTTACGCTCCACTTCAGCTTCGTTAATATCAATATTTTTCATGGCCTCGTTAATTACGAGTTGTTTGCGAATCCAGCTATTGATATACGTTGTCACTCGCGCTACGCTGTCGGCAGGGTCAGTACCTTCCGGGATGATTCCACTCAATTCATCCTGATACAAGAAGGAATTATTAACCCGCGCAACCGCCTTGCGAACAATTTCGGCATCGTTTTTCTCATTTTTCATGCGAATAAACTCGCACCCAAAAAGTAAGAGGCTAAGCATGAATGAACTTACTATGGAACGAATATTGAATTTCATTTTTTACTTAATTCTGCTAAAACGAATTTCTTACCCTTATTATTGATTTTAACGTTGTAATCTTTTCGCAATTGACTAACCCAGTTTCTTTCCAAAAAATCCTGATAATCTGAAATTACCTGAGCCCGGGCTTCTTCAAAGCTCTTTATCCCGGGCGGCACCAAACGACTAACTTCAACAAGATAATACAGGCCATCCTGTTCAACTTCATGCAATCCAATCGACCAGCTAATTCGGTCAATAACTTTGTTTTCCTTTTTCTCGTACGATCTGAAATTCTGTATTGACTTGAATCTACGCAGGTCCGCATCTTTCAATGTATCGCCTTTCATTATTTTCCTTTTCATTTCATCAATAACTAATTTATCCTGAGCCGTAAAAATTCTAGCTTCAATACGATCGCCAGCCTGATATTGATTCTGATTTCTTTGATAGAAACTTTTCTGACCTGCTGAATCAGCAGACGCTTTATTCCACACCTCCGTCTCCATAATTTCAAAAAGCAAAATACCTTCGCGGTATTCTGTTAGCAGACTTCTGAATTCAGGATTTTCTCGCTTCAGTTTTTCTTCTTCAGCTTCAGAAATGCGCTCCTCTACTAACTTCTCATACAATTGATTGATGTATGCAGCAGGAGTCAGATTAGTCATAGTTTGATTGGCCAATACATACTTAATTAATGTGCCTACAGTCTCAGGTTTATTCTGTACAGCAAAAAGTTTTTGATTCTGTAACTCATCAGATCCCTGAAAGCGCCAGGCGCCTCTTGTGAGAGTAGAATCCGCTAGTGCAAATATTTGCTCCTTTACCTTCTGTTCTTCAACAAAAGAATATTCCTTTTTGCGTTTAGCACTCAATACCTGCTGCGATAATTGTAAGCGTTCGTCACGGCCAACTCTTCGTTTTAAAGATGGTTCCATTTCTTTGTAAGATGGTAACGGAATTTTTTTCTCCAGTCTGATTATATGCCAGCCAAGAGATGATTGAAATGGATCTGAAATTTCACCGGGCTGTTGCATCGAAAATGCCATTGCTTCAAATTCAGGTACAGAAGCCAACGCACCAATACTAAACGGCCTGAGTCTACCCCCTGCATCTTTGGTATTGGCATCCTCCGAATACTCTTTGCATACTTCATCCCAGTTTCTGCCGCCTTTTATCTGATCGTAGAGAAGGAACGCAGTGTTTTTAACTTTTGCATCATCACTGGCGGCCCGCAACAGTATGTGCGAAACTTCCACTTCGCCACGCGCAGGTTTACGATCCTTAACTTTTATAAGATGATACCCGAAACGGGTACGCACGATAGGCGACAAGCCACCAACGGGTGTATTATAGGCCGCCTCTTCAAATGGATACACCATCTGGAGCGCGGTAAAATACCCAAGGTTGCCACCATTGTATTTGGCCGAGGGATCCTCTGAAAGTTCGCGTGCAAGTTTTTCAAAATCTTCACCAGATTCAATTCGCGCTTTAATCTGCGTTACCTTTTGAAAGGCCACAAGTGTATCCGCTGGCGATGCATCGGGCTTCAGCGTGATTAAAATATGCTCAGCGTTTACTTCCTCTGTCAGGCGCTGATAGGTTTCTTTGGTAAGTTTATCCAATGCATCCGGTTCCGTACGATATGGCTTTTTTAACTCTTCGCGGTAGGTTTTAAATTCTGCAGTAAATTTTGACGTGGTATCCAGACCTCGGGCATGCGCTTCTGCTACCTTCAACTTAAAGTTGACAAACAAATCCAGATACTCATTTACTTTTTGCTCTGTAAAGTCTTGCTGATTCTGGTGGTTTTTTCGATAAGTGTAAAGAAACTCATCTGTAGTTACCGAAGTTTTACCTATAAAGAAAAGCGGCAGCGACCTGGTGGTTTCTTTGGTCTGACCTAATGAATTGAAAAACGGAAATATCAACAGAACCAAAAAACAGAATCTCATACACATTGTCTCTAATGGGATTGCAAAAATAGGATTTTTTGGCAGGAAATCAGGCCCATTTAAAGCCTGGGGTTTAGTCTACATGAACCTGCTTGGTAAGGCGGCACACATTCTTTTCGTCCCGTTTCAAGTACTCGACATTATCCATAATGGCTTTTACAAGGCGAATACCCAAGCCACCCTTTCTTTTCTGATGAACTAAATTGCCAAGTTCAGGCTCATGAAATTGATTGATGTCAAATATGGAGCCATCGTCAATTATCTCAAAAATAAATTTTCCTTTGGTGGGTATATCAATATGAAGTTCCAGCAGGTGATCCGGATTGCAATGGTGTGCATGTATCATCAGGTTAGAACACATTTCGTCTAAAGCCAATACGATTGCGCTTAGCTCAATTTCGGGCACATGCTGATCTTTCAGGGAGGTTCTGATGAACTCCCGAATGCCTTTTAAGTTGCTTAAGCTACACCCTATGTTATACTGATAATTCATCCGCCAGTTTCTTTGCTTCCTGTTTTGTAGCGCTTATGTGCAGTAAATCTGCCAGACCAAGAATGCTAAATGTATTTGCCACCTTCTCTTTCATTCCAAACAACACCAGGGGAATATTTTTATCTTTCATTTCTTCGATGTAAGACATAAACACGCCTAACCCGGCCGAGGAAATGTATTCCAATGCATTGCAATCCACCAGAATTTTTCTATACCCTTCGCCCACGCTCTTTGCAATAGTTAAGTCCAATTCAATGGAAGAGCTTGCATCGATTTCCCCAATTACCGAGATTATGTCTGCTCCATCTTCCTGTATTCGTTTGATGTGAACCATGTGTCAGTTAGTTAAACGGTATATAATTTTTAATGTTCTCTCTATCCTTTGAACTTAATTGTCATCGATGTATAATCGTCATTGATCTCAGAAGATCCTGAAAATTCATACAACCGCTGAATAATATGTTTTTCTATTTCCTGGGAACTTTTTTCAGTTACCTCTCTCAAGGCAGCAGCCAGCCTATCATAGTCAAACTCTTCACCTTTTTGATTTTTTGCCTCCGTAATACCATCCGTATATAAAACCATGATATCGCCCGGGGCATACTTTATTTCATTTGTTTCAACCAACTTACAGTAGTCTTTACTGCGCACCATGCCGAGGGCCGTTCCCTTGTCTTTGAGATATTCCGTTATGCCGGTACTTGCAGTGTAGTATAATACCGGGCAATGACCTGCCCTGCAGTATCGTATAACTTTGGTACGTGAATCCACCACGAAATAGGTGGCCGAGATAAAGGATCCACGCTCAAGGCAGAATGTCAGCGCTCGATTTGCGCGCTCCATAAATTCTTTGGGATCTAATTCTTGTTGGGCCAGGCTGTGAAAGATTCCTTTCATTTGCGACATATGAAAGGCTGCTGTTGTGCCCTTGCCCGAAACATCGGCAATAATCAATGCAATCTGATGATCATTGATGCGAAGTGTATCGTAATAATCACCCCCTACTTCATCGGCTGACTCTGCAAAAGCATAGATCTCAAAATCAGCATCCGATTCGAGAGAGGTAGGTAGTAAACTTTTTTGAACCGTCTTGGCAATCTTCAGTTCCTCTTTGTAACGCTCCGTTTGGAAGGCTTCTTCCATCAACCTGAAATTCTCGATAGAAATACCCGCCTGATTGGCAAATGCCGAGACAATGCGAGTCATTTCTTTATTGAAGCCCTCCGGCAATTCTTTTAGCAAGGCCAGCGTGCCAATGGTTTCTCCTTTTACAAGAATAGGAAAGGCAACCAACGACCGAAAGCGCGATCCTTTAAGCGATGCCAGGTGTTTCGAAAGGTTTTTGGTGCGGTCGCTGCTTTGATCTAGTACTCCTGAAATATTGTGGTTTTTTAAATGCTCGCGGATGTCCTTAGACTCCCGCTCGGTGACTTTATAGGTGAATAACTTATGTCCATCCGTAGAACTTTGAATCTCCAGCCAGGCAGCATCGGCAAACACCGAACTCACCGAACTCTCCAACAGGATATTGTAAACACTTTCTTCGTTTTGTTCTGTCTGAATAGACTGGCTGATGCGTTGAAAATTCACAACCTCTTCAAGCTTTTGTTCGAATACAGAGGAAGTTGGAAGGTTGAATAAAATTACCAGGAATGAAAAATTACTATATACCACCACGAAGCTCAGTAAGCACAGATTAAAAATGTGGCTGTTGAAATCCATGAAAGTAGCGGATTCTGCATTGATGGATTCGGACAGGCGTGTAACTGTGTAAATGAAATAACCGAGGTAAAAGAATGATAATAGAAGCAGTAACAAACATGTCCACTTTTGTTTGAAGTTGAGGTACGCAACCCAACGCATATTGGCCGATAAAACAATAACGAGTAAGCCAATAAGTATCAGAATAATTGTGTTAGCTGTTTCCGGAATGGTAATCTGAAAGCTATCGTATATCAGTACTATAAAAAGGCAAAGCTCAAACACCATCCAGGTGCGAATGAGCCATTTTGATTTATGATAGAGGATGAGTCGCTTCCAGCTCGTGTATGCAGCCAGCAGAAAACTAATGAATAGCGCTAAGTTGATCTGATAAATAAAATCCGTAAACAGAATGTTTGAAACGAGTTTAGTCGTGCCCAGCAAGTTGGCTCCGAGACGAAAAACCAATGAAACTACGGTTGCTATTAACCCGGTGGCAAATACTTTCCACAGCAGGTCTGTGAAATTGAGGGTTTCATCACGTTCAATACGATATTTATAGTAATAGAAAAGGCTTATGATAAAAAAGTCGAGCATGAGCCGGGGGAGCCACAATGGCACTCCCGGGGGCAGACCCTTCATATCGCTATACAAAATCGTGATATCTGAAAACACGAGAATCAGCCAGGCTATTATGGAGCCCAGAAAAGACAGTCGTATGATCGCTTTAGCTTTTAGCACAGTGTGTTAAAAAAGAGGGATTGTCTCAAAAGTCTGCTTGTCATCGCGGGCCTGCCTGCGCGTAGCCGCTTCGGCAAAGGCACGCATTGAACCACGATCCCATTTGGTCAATAAAAAACGGGATTCCGGCTCAAGCCTGCCTGCTCCGCCAACTAGCGGATTCGGCAAGGCAGGGCCGGAATGACATTTCAAATTATTTGACTTTTGAGACACCCTCTTACAATAATAGGAAATGATAAAATGGTTTGAAATTAGTTCCGGCCTTATACTCAATTTTCTATATCCAAAATTGAGCAAAATTACTTCCGGCTATAATTAGGCGCCTCACGTGTAATCGTTACATCATGCGGATGACTTTCGTGCACACCTGCCGCTGTAATTTTTACAAACTTAGCTGACTTTAATTTATCAAGATTTTTTGCACCACAATAACCCATGCCCGCTTTCAATCCGCCAACAAGTTGATAAAGCACTTCAGCTACTGAACCTTTAAATGGAACCCGCCCTGAAATTCCTTCCGGCACTAATTTCTTGATGTCGTCTTCCGCATCCTGAAAATAACGATCCTTGGATCCATCGTCCATGGCTTCCAGCGAACCCATGCCGCGATAGGTTTTAAACTTGCGGCCTTCGTAAATGATCATCTCACCAGGTGCTTCTTCCGTGCCCGCCAACAAGGATCCAATCATTACACTATCTGCCCCAGCAGCCAAGGCCTTTACCACATCGCCTGAGAATCGAATACCGCCATCGGCAATCACTTTTACATCAGAACCTTTCAACGCTTTCGCGGATTCGTAAACGGCTGAGAGTTGTGGCAAGCCAATGCCCGCCACAATGCGCGTAGTGCAAATACTTCCCGGGCCAACGCCTACTTTTATTGCATCGGCTCCTGATTTAGCCAAAGCTTTGGCCGCGTCTCCGGTGGCAATATTGCCTACAATCAATTCCATGTCCGGAAACTTTCTTCTTACTTTCTTTGCAGCATCCATCACACCTTTTGAGTGTCCATGAGCTGTATCAATACTTATCACGTCAGCACCAGAATTTTTCAGTGCAGTAATTCTGTCAAGAATATCCGGAGTTACACCCACGGCAGCGCCAACCCGCAATCTGCCAAATTCATCATGACAAGCATGCGGCTTGTTTTTCTTTTTAAGAATATCCTTATAAGTAACAAGACCCGTTAGTTTTCCTTTCTTATTGACAATGGGTAGCTTTTCAATTTTGTAGCGCTGCAAGAGCACTTCGGCTTTCGCAAGTGTAATTCCCTCCGGGGCAGTAATCAGATTTTCTTTGGTCATGATTTGTTCAATGGGCATGGCCATGTCTTTCTGGAAGCGCAAGTCGCGATTGGTTATAATACCCAATAGTTTTCCATTACCATCAATTACGGGTATACCTCCGATTTTATACTCGCGCATAATTTTTTCGGCATCGCGAACAGTGGAATTTATCTGCAGCGTTACAGGGTCCAGAATCATTCCGCTCTGCGAACGTTTTACCTTTCGTACCTGCTCGGCCTGCTGGGTAATGGTCATGTTCTTATGGATAAATCCCAATCCACCTTCCAGTGCCATACCAATCGCCAGGTTAGCATCCGTAACCGTATCCATCGCTGCCGAAATAATCGGAATATTGAGTCTGATGTTCTTTGTCAGATAGCCGGTTGTGCTGGTTTCGCGGGGCAGTACCTCGCTGTAGGCCGGTACCAGAAGCACATCATCGTAAGTCAGTGCTTCAAAAAGGAATTTAGAAGGATCGTGGGCCATGGCAAATAAGATTAGGATTCATTATTTGCCGGGCAAAGTTAACCTAAATGGAGGATTAACCAACGCGGAAATTCATATTTAGGTAAAGCCTCTTACCTTTGTTTAATGAAATTAACCGCATTACTTCTCGTCTTGATTTGCTTTTGTGGCTGGGCTGGTGCACAGACCCAAACCGGAAAGGCTTCCTTTTATGCCGATAAATTTGAAGGTCTGCCAACTGCCAACGGAGAGAAATACAAACACAACAAACTTACTGCAGCCCACAAAACCCTGCCCTTTGGCACACGTGTAAAAGTGACTAACCTCTCAAATAACCAAAGTGTAGAAGTAGTTATAAACGACCGAGGTCCGTATGTAGATGGAAGAATCATTGACCTTTCCAGATCAGCCGCTGAACAACTTGGCTTTATTAACCTGGGCATTGCCGATGTAAAACTGGAAGTCGTAGATCCCGGAGACGGTAAATCAAAATCGCAACCCGTGGCCATTGACAATGTTTCCGTTGATGAAAATGAGTATTATGATTTTGAAATTTCCAGCATTAAACCAAAAGGCTTTGGGGTTCAGATTGGCACGTATCAGGAATTAGTGAACCTGATGCGGTTAGCGCAAAACCTAAAAGGATCGTATAAAAAGAAAATAATAGTTCAGGTAAAGATTCTGAACGGTGTTAAATATTATAGTCTCATTATCGGGCCTTTTTCAACCCGTTCGAAGGCTGAAAATTTTCACAACGAAGTGAAGGCAAAGTATTCAGGTTCTTTCATCGTTGATTACGGACTATTAAAATAGCGAGCGGAATCGATCCGTATGCCGACTTAAAATCTCTTTTATTAGATTCATTCTCTCTTTTCTGGCAGGTTTAGATTCAACTTTCAGGCTGTGTGATTTAAAATCAATCAAATTTCTTAAAAAAGAGGGTTTTGTAGATTTTTATTTGAACTAACGAAACATTTTAATAATACTTGCAGTTATAATAGCTTTACTATCATAAAGTAAAGTAAGTATTAAAAATAATCCGTTATGCCAACGCTTATCTTTAAATTAAACTCGCATCTCTACCTACGGGATCCACAGAATACATTACTCGGACAAAAGATTATTGAGGCCAGTGTTGATTTAATTGACCGGCTTGGATTTGAACAATTCAACTTTAAAAAGTTGGCTGAAGAAATCGATTCAACTGAAGCCTCCATTTATCGATACTTCGAAAATAAACACCGACTGCTCTTGTACCTCATTGGCTGGTACTGGAGCTGGCTTGAATATCGTATTGATTTATTTACCAGTAGCCTTACCGACCCGAAAGAAAAACTAAAAGCTTGTTTACGAGTAATTGCTGAGAAGAAAAGTTATGATTCAACATTTGAATTTATCGATGAGGAAGCGCTACATCGTATTGTAGTAGCCGAGCTCGATAAAGCTTATCTGACCAAACAAGTTGATAGCGATAATAAGGAAGGCCTCTTTGGCGGATTTAAATCTTTATGCAAAAAAATTGCTGAGTGGGTTGCTCAGGTAAATCCTAACTACCCCTCCCCCCATGCTTTGGTTAGTACACTGCTGTTGGCGGCAAAGCAACAAATTTTTTTTGCTGATCATCTCCCAACGCTTACCAATATTGGAAAAGGTGAAAACCGGTACCTTAAACTGGAAATTTTTTTAAATACAGTCTTATTCAATTCCATTCAAGAATAATTTATGCTATCGAACGATCAAATATTACGTTGCCTGCGTGAAGTAGCTTTTGCGCTTAAGCATGATTATTCAACGGATGACCTGCACCACGTGGAGGCAAACCAACGCACTTACCTGGATAGTGAACTAACAGAATTCAAACGCGATCTGATTGAGGCCGGGAATAAAATGAGAATTCTATTCATGGAATATCATTTGGAATCGGACGCCTTCTCTGAATTCTTCAATAATCAAAAAAATCCGGTATTGGCATTTGCAAAAGAAAACCAGATCAAGCCGGTTTTACTAAAACCTGTTTCAAAAAATAAAATTGAGGTAATTGAAATCAATCAAACGGCAGATGTGACCACTCACGTGAGTTCCCTGAAGGAACTGCCTTTTTTCACAAACGTAAATGGTGAAATCGAGTTCTTTGCAATTTTTGCCTACGAGAGTCCCATCACGATGGAACCCAATGAAGGTGAAACGCTCACGCCTGTTAAAAGACTTTTCAAACTTTTAGGCACAGAAAAAAAAGAAATTCTTTACATCTTTTTTTATGCTATCATCATAGGGATGGTCAGTCTTGTTATTCCTTTGGGTATTCAAACTACTGTAGAGTTGATTTCTGGTGGTGTATTCTTTAGTTCCGTTTATCTACTTATTGCCTTGGTCATTTTGGGTGTTTTGCTAAGCGGAGGTTTGCAGGTAGTTCAAATAAGCCTCGTAGAATTTTTACAACGAAGAATATTTACAAAAGCTTCCCTGGAGTTTGCCTTTCGTATTCCCCGAATCCGAATGGAATCCATACAAAAAAATTATGCACCCGAATTAATTAATAGGTTCTTTGATGTAATCACGATTCAAAAAGGATTACCCAAATTGTTGATTGACTTATCCTCAGCTGTCATTCAAATTCTATTCGGGTTGTTATTGATCTCGTTGTATCATCCTTTCTTTGTTTTCTTTGGCTTAATCCTTTTAACTTCTCTTGTCTTAATTTTTTATTCAACCGGACCACGAGGCTTAAATTCTTCTATTGAAGAATCAAAATACAAATACCGGGTTGCCCATTGGTTAGAAGAACTTGCCCGTGCCTTACATTCCTTCAAGCTGGCCGGCAGTACAGATTTGCCCATTCGCAAAACGGATTACAACGTCAACAACTATCTTAAAAACCGGAAAATTCATTTCAGGGTGCTGGTCACTCAATTCTCCTTCATCGTGCTTTTCAAAGCCCTGATCACAGGTGGTTTATTAATTATGGGAACCTTGCTGGTGGTGGATCGACAAATTACACTGGGACAATTTGTAGCATCCGAGATTGTGATCATTCTTATATTAAATGCTGTTGAGAAAATAATCATGTATATGGATGTGGTGTATGATTTATTAACGGCTGTTGATAAGGTGGCCCATGTTACCGATTTACCAATAGAAAAAGTAGGTGGTTTAGATTTTCCCGCTTCGCAATACCATGGGTTTCAGGTGAGAACTAAGAATTTAAAATATAAGTATTCAGCCTCTGGCTATTATGCTTTAAAAGGAATCGACCTTGAAATTAATACCGGAGAAATTGTGTGCATTACCGGAGCCGGTAACTCTGGTAAAACTACTTTTATGAACATCATAGCCGGTCTGTATACAGATTATGAAGGCGTGGTTACGATTAATAATTATTCAATGCGCGATCTTGATCTTACACACCTTCGCGATCAGGTTGCTAAAAATATTTCGCAAGAGGATTTGTTTGATGGAACATTATTGGAGAACATAACCCTGGGAAGAAATAATACAAGTGTTCATGACGCCATTCACGCACTTGAACAGGTGGGCCTCAGCGATACGATCAATGCATTACCGCGTGGGCTCGAAACCCCAATTCTCAGTGGCGGAAAAGGATTAACCAAAACGATGATTCATAAACTCATACTGGCGCGCTGCCTTGCTAAGAAACCGCGCTTGCTTGTTTTAAATGATTTCTTCATTACGCTGGCCAAAGCAGATAAAATAGAATTGCTGCATGCCATTACACGGATCGATCATCCGTGGACGGTAATCATCGCATCAAAAGATCCCATGATTATGAGTGCCTGCGACCGTGTAATTGTAATGGAGGATGGACAGGTTCGGGCGCAGGGCACGATGGAAGAACTTGCTAAAACAGAAATACTAAAAGACTTGATCAGCTAACGCCATGTTAAAAATTTCTTCAAAGTCAGTTGAAAAAATGATGCCTCAGGACAGGCTCTATTCGCTGCGCTCATTGGATACGCCTATGGCCGGAAAAATTCTGGCGTTTTGGTTAATGGGAATAGGCTTGCTGTTTTTCATTATTCTATTTTTTCCATGGCAGCAAAATATACGGGGTAATGGTAAAGTTACTGCCTTATCACCCAGCAACCGACCTCAAACCATTGAGACCATTATTGCCGGACGTATTCAGCGTTGGAATGTACGGGAGGGGCAATTGGTAAAAAAGGGTGATACGATTGCTGTGATCAGCGAGGTAAAAGAAAAATATTTTGACCCACAATTCTTGGTTCGGTTACGCCAAATAATTGATTCTAAAGAAAGCAGTCTGAACTCAAAGGATCAAAAAGCACAGGCATTGCGCAGACAAATCACTGCTTTAAAAGAAGGCATGCGCACTAAAATTAATCAAGCCAAAGCCAAACTGGAAGCTGAGCGCGTTCGTTTTAACAACGCAAAAAATCAATTTGATCGGAATAAAAAACTATTTGAAGCCGGTAACATTCCTCTTACCAAATACCAGGACATTGAGTATAAATATCAGGGTGCAGAAGCTGATTTTACCAACGCAGAGATTGAGATTGATCGTGTGGAAGCTGAATACCTCGATAAAATAAATAAAGCTGAATCCGATCTTAACAATACATTAGCCGAGCAGTTCGATACCGAGGCAGATATTGCCAAGCTGCGGAATGAGCTTGTCAATATGGAGATTCGAAGTCAGCAATATTTTATTCTTGCACCCCAAAACGGATTTGTGGTAAAAGCAACGCAAGCTGGTATTGGAGAAACAATAAAAGAAGGAGATCCGGTATGCACCATCATGCCGCAATCAGACGACATTGCTGTGGAGATGTTTGTGAAAGCCATGGACGTACCACTTATCAGCAAAGGAAGAAAGGTGCGGATTGAATTTGACGGTTTTCCTGCGCTTCAATTCAGCGGTTGGCCGAGTGTTTCGGTAGGTTCGTTTGGAGGCACTGTGGAAGTAATTGACTATGTAAACACCAAGCCTGGTGAATTCCGGATTTTAGTAATTCCCGACAAGGAGGATGAAAAATGGCCAAAGCAAATTCGCAACGGATCAGGAACACAAGGGTGGGTAATGTTGGATGATGTACCAGTATGGTACGAAATCTGGCGACAACTCAATGGATTTCCGCCTAGTCTTTATGAAGAGCCTTTGGAAGATAGCCTCGAAAAGATAGAGAAAACAAAAAGCCAGTCGACAATAAGCGAAAAGAAATGAAAAAGGTAAGCTTCATAGTCTTGTTTTTTCTGAGTGTAAATGTTTCAATGGCACAAAGCGCCCTTGATTCGCTATTTATTTTACCAGATACTGTAACGGCCTTTAGCCTGGAGAATATGTACGCCTCTATGTTGGAGTTTCATCCCATCGTGAAGCAAACCCGATTGCTAGGTGATATGGCACAACAGGAAGTACGCCTGGCACGTGGTGCTTTTGATCCCAAACTTGAAACACGACTGAACGTGAAAGAATTTGATGACAAAGACTATTATAATGAATGGATTGCGGCTTTTACCGTGCCGCTCTGGTTTCCCATCGATCCTAAAATTGGTATTGAACGCAACAAAGGAGCTTTTGTAGATCCCGAAAATTCTCTTCCTGATGCAGACAATAACCGCCAGCTATTTACCGGAGTCTCACTTCCTTTGGGTCGTGGCTTATTCACAGACGATCGAAGAGCTGCAGTGCAACAGGCAAAGCTATTCACTGAAATGGCCGAAGCCGAACAAATAAAACTAATCAATAAAATTTTATTGGAGGCCGCGAAAGACTATTGGCAATGGTATTACGCGTTTTTTAATTATCGTTTGATGTCGCAAAATTCAGCCATCGCTGAGGAGATTTTCAGACGGGTAAAATTGAATAGTACATTTGGTGAGGCTTCGGCTATGGACACCGTGCAAGCAAAAATCACCATGCAGCAACGATTGGTAGAAAGGCAAGAGGCCTACCTTGAATTTATAAATTCCGGTATCATCGTTTCAAACTACTTATGGGATAAAGAGGGCCGTCCTTTGCAACTATCAGGCAACGTAGCTCCCGTGTTAGTTCAAAATGATGGCGAGTTACTTTCAATTCAAACTCTGGAAGACTTAACCATTCAGGCAAGGCAAAATCATCCTGAATTAACCAAGTTAACTGTCAAGCTGGGGCAACTGGAAGTTGATAGAAGATTAGCCACTGAATATTTAAAACCAAGGCTTGATCTGAGTTATAATTTTCTAAACCAACCCATAACTCCAGCCGGAGAATTTCAATCGTTCACCTTTTTAAACGACTATAAATTTGGGCTCGACTTTGCTATGCCTATTTTGATTAGAAAAGAAAGAGCCAAACTCGCACAAACAAAAATAAAAATCCGGGGCACCGAATATGAACGTTCACAAACTGAACGGGAGATTGTAAACCAGATTAATATAACCTACAACCAACTGGTTAATACAAATAACATCCTGGAACAACAAAACGCAGTGGCATTAAATTATGAACGCCTGCTTACTGGCGAATTGCTTAATCTTGAAAATGGAGAAAGCGATCTTTTTAAGATTAATGTGCAACAGGAAAAGCTAATCGAATCACAATCCAAGTTATTGAAACTGAAAGCCGATTATGAGAAGATGAAGGCCACCTTGTACTGGGCAGCCGGTGTTAGAAATCTAAACCTTAGTTTGAATTAAGCGGATGTAATCGAAGTAACTAATTCTTCGGTGGCACGCTCTGCGGAATTCAGTGCCCCATTGATGGTGCCCGCATCGCCTTTCACATCGGTTGCTTCACCCGCAAAGAAAATCTTGTTACTAACGGGTGCCGCAAAGTTTTCGCGATCCACTACGGAAGCTCCTGGCATTGGGTAGGAGATTCCCCCTTTAAAAAATTCATCCTTGCCCCAATCTGCCAAAAACCAAACGCGATCGCCTTCTGTGCCATCGGAGTTTATCACTTTTCGAATAAACAAAGAAGCTTGATTGTCATAAATAGCATCCAGTTCGGCCAGAATAGTATCAATCATATCTGGACCCTGAAACGATAATGCCTGTGCTTTGGGCCCATAAACCGTGACAGAAAGAGTGCGGTAAAATTCACTGCGCGCAACACCTATGTTCAGATACATCGGCCCTTCTGTACCGCCCCAGATAAATCCGGTTGCATCGCCCCAGAAATTCTTTTTGAAATCAATAACAACACGCACACAATGATCCATGCCCAACTTATTCATGGATGCCACTTTTGCAGATGGTAACCCGGGACTAAATGCAACGCCACCAGTTTTTAAGACGGCCAACGAAGTGGTAACAATTACTTTATCCGCTTCAAACTGAATTCCGTCCTTATCAGTAATTATAATTTTTTGACCGGCATAGTTGATTGATTTCACCACGGTGTTCAATTGCACTTTATTTACGATCTGACTAAAGCGTGATGTGATAATATCCTGTAAGGGATTGGTCTTTATTATAAAGGCTTTATTATCATGCTCTATTAACCCCAATGCTTCAGAAACACCTTTTGCTCCTACCCGATCACTTGACGATCCATAATAATTACCAGCCCTGGAATTGAGCAGAGCATCCGCTCTTGCACTTACTCCCGCAGCCTGTTTCATGGATACATCACCTCCTGAATAGGTTGGCAATCCTGAAACAAAATTCAATACTGAATTTAAGTCTGCATCGTTCTGCCAGGCATCTTGTGATTTAGCAACACTGTCCAGAATAAATTGATCAGTTCCTTGTGCATTCAACTCAATCTGAGAAAGATTATAGTTCTTAATAATTTTGCCAAAAGCCGAGTTAGAACCATACACAAGTTCAGCACCTAACTCCACAGGAAAATCAGCCGATGTTTGTACAAGAATTTCTTTTTGATTGCGGAGTGAACGAACACGGCCACCCAATTGATTGCTAGCCTCCAGGATCTGAACCTTAATGCCCTTTGAGTTCAAAATATCGGCAGCATACAAACCTGCTGCACCTGCTCCAATAATTATAACTGTGCCATCATATTGAACTTCGGGACCTGGATCATCCTTTTTACACGATACCATAAAGCCCGGCATCAACAAGCCAGCCGAGACACCAACACCAATCTTTTTTAATGCTTTTCTACGTTTCACGCACTCACGATTTAAGCGAAAGATAAATATACCAACTCGATTGGCGAAACCTAACAGGCTCTTTCACCTGCCGGTTAGCTTATAAATGGCTAATTTGCTAAAAAAGTAAGCTTATGTTCGTCTCCAAAGAAGCCCTGCCCGTCATAAAAAAAGTCTGTATTATTGGTCCGGAATGTACAGGTAAATCAGAACTGTCGCGATTCCTAGCCGCCCATTATTCAACTTGTTGGGTAGAGGAGTATGCGCGTGCCTATCTCGACAAATTGGGACATCCTTATCAGGAATCGGATTTAGTAAAAATTGCGCACGGTCAACTACGGATGGAAGATGAATGGCTACGCGAGGCCAATAAGATTTTGTATTGTGATACTAATTTATTGACTATTAAAATCTGGAGTGAATACAAATATGGCCAATGTGACGCTGAGATTCTGAGGCGAATTGCTGAACGCACCTATGAGCTATATCTGCTATGCAACATTGATATTCCGTGGGTGGCTGATCCGCAACGCGAACATCCTGATAAACGCGAACATTTCTGGAATATTTATAAAAACGAAGTGATCAATACGGGTGTTCCTTTTGTGGAGATCAGTGGTGATTGGAATGCACGTCAACAAAAAGCAATTGCTGCGGTTGATAAACTTTAACCGCAAAGACGCAGAGGCGCAAAGATTATAGAATAATCTCAAAGACATGCGAATGAATAAGGATGCTTTTAACACACTTTCCAAAGAGATATTGGACGCGGCAATCGATGTTCATAGAGAAATGGGACCTGGCCTTCTCGAATCTGTCTATCAACAATGTTTGGTTAAGGAATTGTCTTTGCGAAGTATAAAGTTAAGTACTATGGTGCCAATTCCTTTACAATACAAGGGTTATACACTTAACAAGGATTATGTAATTGACATTTTGGTTGAGGATGAAATTATTTTAGAATTAAAATCAGTAGAAGCAATTCTGCCCGTACACGAAGCTCAACTCATTAGCTATCTAAAACTCGCAGATAAACGCTTGGGTTTTCTTATAAATTTTAATGTTCCTTTATTAAAGAATGGTTATAGGAGGTTTGTGAACAATTTCTAATTAATCTTTCTTTGCGCCTCAGCGCCTTTGCGGTGAAAATATAAACTTCAATGTTCCTTTATTGAAAGATGGATTCAGAAGGTTTGTTAATAACTTTTAATGTGCATTTCTTTGCGCCCTTGCGCCTGCCTTTGCCGAAGCGGCTTCGCGCAGGCAGGCCTTTGCGATGAAAATTCATGATTAAACCTGATCCCTACGCGGCCCTCCGCATTCGCGATTTTAGATTATTCATCCTCTCGCGACTTTTTATAACACTTGCTATTCAAATTCAAGGTGTGGTGGTTGGCTGGCAGGTTTATGCGTTGACTAAAGATCCCTTATCTCTTGGGCTGATAGGCCTCGCAGAAGCAATCCCAGCCATAACGGTCTCGCTTTATGCAGGCCACATTGCCGATATCATTGAACGCAAAAAAATTATTGTTGTCTGCGTTACGTTGCTTGCCTTCTGTTCTGTAGCGTTGTTGTATTTCACTACCCATCTCGGAGCATCTATATTAATGGCGGGTATCTTTCCTATTTATGCTGTGATCTTTGTAAGTGGCATTGCACGTGGGTTTTTGTCACCTGCCAATTTTTCATTCATGCCACAGCTGGTCGATCGCGCTTTGTATCAAAATGCAATCACCTGGAACAGCACGATCTGGGAAGGCGCTGCAGTGGGCGGCCCGATGATTGGCGGATTGATCTATGGCTTTTTTGGTATCACTGCAGCTTATACAGCCGATGCTGTACTTGTAGGAGCTGCACTGGTGTGTTATGTCACAATCCCCAATCGCGCGGTGCCACCCGCCACTGAAGAGCAAGGAATCTTTGAAAAGATAAAGGCCGGGATCAAATTTGTATTCAACAATCAAATCATACTAAGCGCGATTACGCTCGATTTGTTTGCGGTTCTATTTGGTGGGGCGGTAGCGCTACTTCCCATCTTTGCCGATGACATTCTTCATGTAGGTGAAGTAGGGCTTGGTTTCTTACGCTCAGCACCAGCCATTGGCGCAGTGTCTATGGCAGTCTACATCACACATCACCCCATCAAAAAGCATATTGGCAAAATTTTATTGTGGTGCGTGGCCGGGTTCGGAATTTGTATGATCGGATTTAGTCTGTCAACCAGCTTCTGGTTGTCGATGGGGATACTTGTATTGAGCGGTATGTTTGATTGCGTGAGTGTGATTGTACGAAGTACGTTAATTCATACACTCACGCCTGAAAATATGAAAGGTCGTGTGTCTGCAGTAAATAGTATTTTCATTGGTTCATCGAATGAAATCGGGATGCTGGAATCTGGCGTAGCCGCGAAGTTGATGGGTGTGGTTCCTTCGATAATTTTTGGTGGGTGTATGACGATTGCTGTGGTGGCCACTACTGCGTGGAAGGCAACGAAGTTAAGAATGTTGGATAAGGTGAGTTGATGATAACTTAAAACCAGGCACCTCTCCCCTTATTAATTAATTGTTCACATTTTATGTCAATAAGGCCACCGAATTGCATTGTGAAAATCATTTCGCGTGGGCAACCTTTACACTACACTTTCGATTACTCCAACTCTTACTACTTTACGCCCGTGGTGCGGTGGCGACACTCTTGCCAAACAATTGAATGTCGCTAGATTTGTGTGGCATTAACATGTGTGCCATTGGGTCGGATTTATCTTAATTAAAAGAAGAACTGTATCTTTTAAAAACTTTCCAAAAGTCATTTTTGACTTAGAACTGTATATTGATTTTTCCTTGTTTGTTGTGCGGATAGCCCTGCGTAAGTATCCGGCTTACAAGTCCATTTTGCACGTAAGTTTCTTCTTACGCATAAACGATACGCAAGGTTAAGTGAAATATAAAATACGATTTACAAGTGTGATGTTAAAGGGAGACTAAAGTATTTTCTTAACAAGTACCTTATCAATACTTCTTCCATCCATATCCATTATTTCGATGGACAGGTTTTCCCATTTGAATTCATAACCCGTATGTGGTTGCCCCGTGAATTGAAAGGCAAGTTCCTCGACCGTATTGATGTGAGTTAGATTCTTGTCGTTCACTATTTCAATATCGAAATAGCGGGCTAATTCAGGAAGAGGAAGTGAAGCGTCAACAAGAAAGGAATTGTCGCTGCGCGGAATGATTTCCTTTTTTTCGTGTAATTGTTGGACGAAGTCGTCAACGAGCATGTCAACCAGATCATTCAACGTAAGAATGCCCTGCACCTTTCCTAAGGTATCAACCACCAGGGCAACATGCTGTTTTGATTTTCGGAGTGTTTCCAGTGCCGTATAGGCGGTAGTGTTTTTGCTAAAATATAAGGGTGGTCTTATATATTTCTCAACTTCGAAAGAATCTTTTTTGAGCAATGAATTAAGGATGTCTTTCGAAAAAATTATTCCCTTTACATGATCAAGGCTGCCCTCGCAAACCGGAAATGATTTATGAATGGATGTTGAAATTTTCAATCTGTTAATTTCCAATGCGTCCTTTGTGTTCAGCCAGTCAATGGTTTCGCGTGGCGTCATGAGTGTTCCGATGGTTCGGTCACCCAGATGAAACACGTTTTCAACAATATCCTGCTCGATCTCCTGAACCGCCCCAGATTTAGTACCTTCCTGAATAAGGGCTTTGATTTCTTCCTCCGTGATATGACTCCCTGCCGTTTTCTTAATATTTAATAATTTGATGAGTAAGTCGGCCGTGAAGGTGAGTAGCCAGATAAAAGGTGCCGCCACAATAGAAATAATATACATGGGATAGGCTAAAATCTTTGAAATCGTTTCAGGCATGGTAAGTCCTATACGTTTAGGAACAAGTTCGCCAAGCACCAGTGAAAGGAAGGTGAGAATAATCACGATAATAGTTACGGCAAGCGTTTCGCTGTAAGGTTTTAGTAGTTCGAATTGATTCAAATAATGTTCAAAGTCGTCCTCTATTTTTTCACCACTGTAAATTCCTAACAAGATGCCAATGAGTGTAATTCCTATTTGAACCGTAGAAAGAAATTTGCCAGGATTACGAGAAAGCTCATGTACTTTTTTTGACACCTTCCCTCCTCTTTTTGCTCCTGCCTCAAGGGCGGATTTCCTTGAGGCCACCATCGCAATTTCCGCCATAGCGAAAATGCCGTTTAACAAAATCAATAATAATATTATCAGTACTTCTGTCATTACATTGTAAGCAACCCGGCTTTTTCCTGCTTACCCTTTTTAAAGGCTCTTAGCAATTGTAAACCGCTTTCCGATTTCATAGACCACAATACTCAGCACCGCATAACTGATTAATATACCCCATTCGCTGAACCCAAGCGGAACCGTGTGGAGCAATGTGTTAAAGAATGGAATGTACACCGCTATCAGGATCAGGCTCATACCTAACACCAATGTTGCCAGTAAATATTTATTATCAAATGGATTTAGCTTGTATACAGGCAACCGGAAGCCGCGGATGGCAAAAATGTAGAAGAAGGTATTCATGCCTAAAGCAACAAAAGTTACGGTTCGCGCAAATTCCAGATTACCGGTGCTCTTCCAGAAATAATAGAAAATAATGAAGAGTAACGTGTCCATCACCAGGGCATAAAACAAAATCAGCTTTTTCATTTCATTGCTGATAAGAGGTTCGTCCTTTTTACGTGGCTTGTGCTTCATAAGACCCTCATCAATTTCATCAAAGGCTAATGCCATGGCGGGCAATGAACTTTCGGCCAGTTTTATCCACAGAATTTGTGCCGGTAGCAACGGCAATGGTAATCCCAACAGCACCGCACCGCCTACTACAACCATCGTAGAAAATGCATCGGTGAGGAGAAACAGCATAACCTTACGGATGTTATCGAAAATTATTCTGCCTCTACGCACGGCCTCCACAATGGTATTGAAATTATCATCCAGCAATACCAGGTCTGCCACATCTTTTGAAATGTCAGTGCCACTGCCCATGGCCACACCAATGTTGGATTTCTTAAGGGCGGGTGAATCATTTACTCCGTCACCGGTCATAGCCACCACTTCTCCGTTGCGCTGAAAGGCACTTACTATCATGCTCTTGTGTTTAGGTTCTACCCGTGCAAAAACCTTGATGTTGCTCACACGAGTTGATAATTCTTCATCCGATAGTGTATCCAATTCCGAACCTTCAATCACTTCCTCAGGGCTCACCTGCATACCCAGTTCATTCGCAATAGTGGCGGCAGTTTGTTTGTGGTCACCAGTTATCATGACAGGTTTTATACCGGCTTCACGGCATTGCTGTATGGCATCGATTACTTCCGGCCTGAGCGGATCTCTGAATGCCACCAATCCGGCAAAGACTATCTCTTTTATGTCGCTGTGGGAAAGTTGATAATCGCCTGACTTAAGTAAACTTTTAATTCCCAGACCTATTACCCGTAATCCCTTTGATGCTAATTCCTGATACGTTGTTTGTATTTTATTTATGTCCACTTCCTGCATCGGAAATGTTGCGCCATTGTTTAAGAAGAAATTTGAAAAGGAAAGTATTTTCTCAGGTGCTCCTTTCACAAAAATGAATTTTTCCTCTTGCTTTATTGAGGTGGCGTGAAGCGTGGCCATGAATTTATGTTCTGACCCAAAGGGTATTTCAGCGAGCACCGGGGATTGCTCAAGCAAAGAATTCCGGTCTATGCCGAAATCGTGACCTGCCAGCAGCAGTGCCCTATCGGTGGGATTGCCGCTGGCAATAACTTTGCCTTCTTTATTGTGAATAAACCCTGCGTTGCAAACCACCGATATTTCAAGTAGTTTTTTTATATCGGGATGCATCGAAGCCGGACTCGGTGTACCGTGTAGTACTGAATCATATGCAATGTATCTATCGGTTCGCATTTCACCCCGGGTGAGTGTGCCCGTCTTATCAGCGCAGATTACAGTAACAGAGCCAAGCGTTTCAGCTGCCACCAGTTTTCGCACCAACCCATTTTTCTTCACGAGCTTATTCATACCCACGGTAAGGATTACGGTCATAGCCGGAATCAATCCCTCGGGCACTGCCGACACAACTACCGCCACAGCGGTCATAAACATTTCCAATAAGGGAATTCCGGTAAAAATGCCAACGGCAAAAATGATAATGTTAATCACCACCAGAATTATCCCTAACCATTTTCCGAAAACCAATAACTGTACTTGTAAAGGTGTTTGCTCTTCTTCGGTGGACTGCACCATGGTAGCGATATTACCAAGTTCCGTGTTGGTTCCCGTTGCGGTAACAATGGCCTTGGCATTTCCACTGGCAGCCACAGTACCCGCATAGATCATATTTTTTCTTTCGGCAAGCGGAGTAGTTTCGGGTAATGGATTGATTTGTTTAGACAATGGCAGCGACTCACCTGTAAGGGACGCTTCAATGGTTGAAAAATTGCTAACCTCGATAATTCGCGCATCAGCAGGAATTTTATCACCCGATGAAATGAGGATCACATCACCAGGAACAATTTGTTCATGCGAAATAGAAACGGGTGTTCCGTCACGCAGCACCTTTACATCGTAGCGGATAAGTTTATTCAATCGCTCCAGTGCCTGCCCGGCTTTATATTCCTGGAAAAAGCCGATCACACTACTCGCATAAATTACAACGGATATGATAATGGCATCTACCCAATGCGAAGTCAACATGCTGATGACGAATGCAACAAAAAGAATGTAGATAAGAGGATTCTTAAACTGCCTGAAAAAAAGTGCCACAACTGAAAGTTTCTTCTTATCGGGCAGTTTGTTTAGTCCGTGCGTTCGGATTCTTTCTTTGGCATCAATGCCTTTCAATCCTTGTTTGCTGGTGTTCAGCAACTGCTGAACTTCTGATATGGGTAATAGATGGTGGTTCATATAGTTACACGATGGACGTTTTGTTTACGTTTTAAGAAATAAGGTCACCATCAATCCTATATATAAAATCAGAATGATGAAGGTGTCTATGCCTAATCGCCATATTTTCTTTTTTGGTTTAGCCATGAATCCCCATCCTGCCACAGCGGTCATGATCAAGACTACCATCACAGATTCCAAATGCTGTGTATTGACATTGGCAAATAAAGATCCCTCAGTAAAAAAAAGGTCGGTGAGTGCAAGGACAAAAATATTGAATAGGTTGCTACCTAAAAGATTGCCAACCAGAAGATCAAACGCACCCATTCGAATAGCGGCAAATGACACCACTAATTCGGGCAGCGAAGTAACTACTGCCAGAAACAGGGTGCTAAAAAATGTATTGCTCAATCCGCTTTGGTGGGCAAGCTGTTCGGTGAAGTAGGAAAGGAATAATGCAACGCCTATCACCAAAACGGCATTGGCACTGTAGGCGATAAGTGAAGTGATTGGCTGTTTGATGCGCACATCAATCAGTGATAAGATGAACAGGTTAAACACACAACTCCCAAATACATTACCTGCTGCCAGGTCTGGTTCGTGAGCGAGAGTGACCGATCCGATGCTTGTCAGTAGCTCGGGCAAAGAGGATAAGGAGGCTAATAAAATAAGGCCTACCCAAGCGTTGCCCCAACCAGTAAGTCCGGCAATTTTATCGCCATACTTTGTCAGCTTAGTTCCGCTAAACACGATAACAGCCGCGCAACCAAAAAAACCAGCCAGGTATAAATACAGATGGCTCACGATATATCTTATTTTGATTATTACACTTTTCCGTACTCTGTTTCGGTTGAGGGGTTTCATCCCCAAGGTTTGACAAATCCATGTTGCTGTATTTTGAACGAGATCAATGTTCCGTTTTTCTGAAAACTAATAAAGGAGTTTTCGTGTCAAATGAAAGCGCAGCCGATTTGCTGGATAAGAATATTCTTTCATACCAACCTCTATTTTGCTTTGTAAACAGCACTACCAGCGATGGCCTTGAGTTCTTAATATCCTTTTGTAAATGATGACTTAGTGAATTTTCGATATGTAATTTCCGGAAATAGAATTTTACACTTTTTGAAATATATTTGGCTGCCATCTTCTCCAATTTTATTTTTGCCGCTTTTAGTGGCAATAGGAAATCATAATGATAAACAGAAACCCTTGCCTTCAGAGGCCTGACAAAACCAACTACTTTGTTTATTTCTCCTTGCAGGTTATTGAAATCAGAGGAATACAGAATATGAGAAATAGGGCGTACACGATATGTTTTTGGCACGACAATAACGGGTATAGGCGAGGTAGTGAGAATAGCCGAAGCAGTTGTACCGATCAGTTTTTTTAAGGTACCTGCACCCCGTGTGCTCATGCAAATGTAATTAGCTTTGATGTGTTTAGCGAAGTCAATTACCACATGATCTACCTTATACCCCTCAGCAACAACAAACTGAGTTTCTCTGGCTTTCAATCCGGTCTGGAGGGATATCTTATCAACAAATTGTTTCAGGCGCAAATGCGTTTTTTTTAATTCCACCGCAGCGTAGGAATTATACTTTTCCAAACTCCAGCGGGTAGGCTTTGGCAGTTCCAGCGAATGAAAAAAAATGAGTTTACTTTTTGTTTGCTTAGCCAATTGAAGGGCAAAGCGAATCCCCGCTTTAGAGTTAACAGAGAAATCTGTAGTTACCATTATTTTATTCATAGCTCATTTAATTTTGTTTATTGGAATTTGTAAAATGGACCCAATGACTTGCATTAATCCTAGTGAAATCGCATTATTAAATAACTGTTTTTCAAAAATCACTATCGTCAGATTCTGGATGCACTGTATGGAAAACAAGAAGCGGTATACGTGCCTGATAAGCCATTTTCTTTGAAAGACTGGAATCAACGAGTTTCTCAAAAATCGTACGCTTGCGCATAGACACTGCAAGAAGATCAGCCCCGACTGAATCTACAAATTGATCAATCCCTTTTTGAGTATTTTCATGATTCATCACATAATAAAAGGGCTGTTCTATGTTTCCCTCTTTCGCTACTGCCTTTGAAAAATCCTCAATTAGATCGTTCTCAGATTTTAAATTGTCCTTTGAAACATGAAGGAGAATAAACTCGGCTTTTAGTCGCTTAGTAATTTTGATAAGCTCTTTCACGGTCTGCATATCGTTGTCCTCATAGTCGGTTGCAAATACAATTTTCTTAGGCAATGCCAATGTGGATTTCGCTGGCACAGCAAGCACTGGGCAGGTGGCCCTTTCCATAACAGAAGCCGTATTACTTCCAAAAACCATTTTGGCAAGTCCACTTGCTCCTAATGTGCCCATCACAATCAAATCTGCCTGTCTACTTTCAGCTTCACTTACGATCTCTTCAACCGGGCTTCCCATTCTCACAAGATGCTCACAACTTATTCCATAATCTTCTGAGAGCGCGGAGGCGATTTTATGGAGCTTTTCAGTTGCTTCACTCATCATCCTACCTATCTCTTCGGTTATCAATGGATAAGCAATGTTTCCCCGCGTAACGGGTGGGGTATAGACATGAAGCAAGATCAACTTTGCTTTCATGGACTTGCCCAGCAATGAAGCATAGTTAATGGCATGATCAGCATTGGCAGAAAAATCAGTTGGAATGAGAATTTTCATAAAGATGAATGTTAGTATTATTTAACACGCGATTTAAGAAAGGTGAGTAAGGGAAGTTTTATCTGATAAACAAGTTTTTCTGTTTTACTCCGCACAAAGAGTTTATCAAATAAACTTCGCTCTTCAGGAAACATGACTATTACATCTGGTCGGTGACTTTTTATATACCGTTGTAACAGTTCTACAATCGTTAGCCCATGTTTGTCTTTCTGTATAATGACCTTTATTTTCTTGAAACTCACTTGTTTCGCTAAATCCTTCGTTTCTAAAATTGGTTTGGCCGAACTCAATCCATGATCAAGATTTAGAACCTCAATAGTAGCCTTCAGAAGTTTTGCTATGGGTACTATGCAGCGAAGTTCGTTTGCTGTATTTCTGAAGTCAGTGGCGTACACTATTGTCTCTATTTTTTTATAGTGGTAGCGTGGAGGAATGGCCAACACCGGAGTTTCTGCTTTAAAGATTAATTCGGAGGTAGTGCTTCCAAATAGCTTTAGTCCTGTAGCACCATGTGTGCCAACAATGATCAAATCGGCATGGTGTGCTTTTGCAACTGATACTATTGCTTCCATAGCAAAAACACTATTCTTAACAACTATGCTAACTTTTTTATTATCACGTTTAAGACCTTGCTCCCGATAAATTTTGTCCACTAACTGGTCAAGTGTTTTCTGCTGCTGCTCTTCGGTGTTCTTTTCAAGCTTTAAATACTCGGCTTCGCTTAGTGTTGGCTTAAATGGTGGAAGGTGCGTAGAATGAAAAATAACCAATCTGCCTTTAATTGCTTTTGCGTAGTGGACGGCATATTTAACTGCATTGTTACCTGTGCCTGAAAAATCAGTGGAAACGAATATGTTTTTCATTTTATTATAATTTATTCTTTCATACTAAATCCAAAAAATATTTTACCTCTCCATCGCTTACCCGTGGTAAGTTCTCACAGAAGCTATCAGTGTGGTGGAAATCAAGGTTTTTACAACACCTATAAAATCATTTACTTCTGCATTTTTTCTACTAAATATTTGTATCCGATTAATTCTGCTCATAGTGATTATCAAAAATCAAGTATCCGTTGAAATTACTTTCGAGGATGAAGTGCTGATTACCTTAAATACCAGTTCAGTTAAGTATTCTGTAATGCCATCTGTTTGGTTAATCGGTATTTCAGTAAGAGATGGAAGATGATTGGCAAAATAGCGTTGATCATACGAGCTCTCTACGACTGTCGAAATCAATGCCGTGGGGTAGCGATAATCCGGGTTAATTTCTTTTACAATACCCGCAACCTTTTTACATAGCCGTTTATAACTCAGGAACATTCCCTCTTTATTTTCTTCATCCACCTGTTTGGTCAGATAGACTTTCTGCGATTCTGCTATAACAATTCTGTATAGAGCAGCCTCATCAACTTGTGGAATACGAGATTCTTGCGCAAGAGGTGTGGTCAACAACCGGAGGGCTATCTTGAGACGTTGTTCCGGAGAATTAATATTGGCCGTTGAGATTGTAATACTGTAATCCAACCAGGTCCAATACCAGGTAAGGTGGTAAATGAGTAGCCTGTGTTTATTCTCAAAGTAACGATAGATGGAGGCTTCTGTGCACAATATCTTGTCAGCCAACTTCGCAAACGTGAAAGCTTCAAAACCAAGTTCATCGATCATTTCAATACTATGCTGAATGATTTTTTTACCAAGATCGGATGAACAAGGATCTTTTGAATATATCGATTCGTTGATTTTTATCTGAATATTGTTGAGGCTTTCCATGGCTTGAGTTGAGTGATTTATACTGTAATCTTTTGTGAGTGTTCTGATTTTTGGCGTTAACTATTTTAAGTGCTTCTGCTGTTAGGATGTTCAATAAAATCAATTTTCTCTACGACCACGTTTTTGATCTTTGCATTACTTTCATAGTCCTTGATTAACTCAACTACATCATAGGCAATGGACTTTGATTTAGAGCAGTCAATAATAACTTTTGAATTATCTGGAATGGTATCCAATATATTTTTCAAACTTGCTTTATTAAAAAAAGAGACCTCTTCGGCTAAAACTAGATGATGTACTTGTTGCCCGCTTTCAGAGGTAGTTAATTTCTTCAGATGATAAGAATTGTAGTAGCTATGTCGCAAAGTGTAAAAAATACCAAAGAACACACCGATGGCGATACCCGTTAAAAGATCTGTAAGAAGTATACCAACAACTGTTGCCGTAAACGGGATAAACTGTTCCCAACCTAATTTAAACATTTTCTTAAAAAGAGTAGGGTTGGCAAGTTTATAGCCCACCATTAATAAAATAGCTGCCAGACTGGCTAAGGGAATCATGTTTAGTATATTGGCAAGGGTTAACGCACCAATAAATAAGAATACTCCGTGAAGTATAGCCGAAATTTTCGTTTTACCACCGAATTCTATATTGGCAGAGCTACGAACAATAACCTGAGTAATGGGCAATCCTCCTATCAAACCGGAAATAACATTTCCCAAACCTTGAGCCTTCAGTTCCCTGTTCGTTGGTGTAATCCTTTTATAGGGATCCAGTTTATCTGTAGCCTCAACAGAAAGCAAGGTTTCTAAACTGGCAACAATCGCCAAAAGGATGCCTACTTTATATACTTCACCATTGCTAAGAACCGAAAAATCAGGTGTTGTAAACTGGCTTATGAAACCTGTTAAACTTTCCGGTACAGGAATTCTTACAAGCTGATCGGCAGCTAATCTATAATTCAATAATTTTCTTTGATAAAAGAGGTTCATGAGGATACCCGTGATCACCACCACCAGCGGTCCATTTATCATTCCGAAAATCTTATGCTTTTTCGTTAGTACAGTGTCCCATACAATCAATATTATCAATGAAAGGCAAGCAATGATAACAGCCCCAGGGGTAAAAAAATGAAACGCCATGACAATTTCAGAGAAGGTATTTTCTCCATCAACTTGAAAGAAAGAGAAATCACCTTCCATATCTTTATCCCAACCTAAAGCATGTGGTATTTGCTTTAAAATAATTAATAAGCCAATACCGGTAAGCATCCCTTTAATCACAGAAGAAGGAAAGAAGTAGGCAATAAACCCAGCCTTGGCAAAACCCAAGATGAGCTGTAGGATTCCGGCCAGCACCACTGCTGTTAAGAAAGCTTCCCAGGAACCACCAAGCGAAGCGATGGATGTTGCAACGATTACTGCTAATCCTGCGGCAGGTCCACTGACGCCTAGTGCTGAACCACTGACTGAACCTACCACAATTCCGCCTACTATACCAGCAATAATACCTGCAAATAAAGGTGCGCCTGAGGCCAATGCAATCCCGAGACATAACGGAACGGCAACAAAAAAAACGACTATACTGGCAGGCAGGTCGTGTTTAATATCTTGAAAGGTGTCTTTCATAATAAAAATATCTGTAGCCAACCTCCATTAGAAGTTAGTAATGCTTGTTAGTTACAATAGTAATGCTACTGTAATTTTCAAACTATGATAAATGTCATGATTGACGGTTTTTTAGCCTGACGATTCAAATACCTGTTTGTATTTGAATCCATTAAAAATTCATTAGAACAATAGTGTGAGAAAAGAAAATGCGGTTATCGGAAAATTTCAAGTGGTGATCTTGGAACCGGAGTTTGTCTCTTGAGATAGCTTTGGTGTCGCGCGGGTTTGTACGGCTATGGCATAAGTGAGAATCTCTCCTCAGTTGCGGCACGATGGACTATGGAAAGTATCTTAAATGGTAGTATTGTCCCAAGTTTTATTTTTTATTATTCAGACCCCCGTTACATTAAGAAACATTCCAATATCAGATGAGCAAATGACGCGCAGTCAGTCGATACAACACGTCAATTCTTTTCCATCAATCTAACCAATCAAAAAATTCCGGACCTTCTAGATTTACTCTGCCTATGAATTCAGAAGTAAAAATTCTACATTCAAACCTGTCCCGTTAATTAAACCCAAGAAATGATGCCAACCCGCAGATCCTTCTTTCAAAAAATAATCGGAACCGCCAGTGCTTTTTCACTTACTCCGCTCGTGAGCCAGGCTATAGCCGAAGATGTTTCGGATGCCTTGTATTCACTCAACAAACTTTCTCCGCTGGCTGCTGCCAACGATGAAGAACTGTGGGCACGCATGGCACAGGCGTTCACGGTCAGTCCTACCATCATGAACCTGAACAACGGTGGGGTGAGTCCACAGCCTAAAGTGGTACAAGATGCTGTGGATCGGTATTACCATTTAAGCAACGAGGCCCCATCCTATTACATGTGGCGGATTCTGGATGCCGGTCGTGAGGCTTTAAGAAGTAAGCTGGCCGACCTTGCCGGTGTGGATGCAGAAACCATTGCTATAAATAGAAACACGACTGAAGCCTTAGGCACGGTAACCTGGGGCACCGACCTGAAGCGTGGAGATGAAATTGTAATGACTCGCTACGACTACCCCAACATGATTCACGCCTGGAAACAACGCGAACTGCGCGAAGGCATTAAAATCAATTGGATAACTCCGAACCTGCCCATCGAAAATGATGAGTCGCTTATCAATCTTTATATCGGAGCTACAACTGCAAAAACCAAAGTATGGCACCTTACACATATCATTAACTGGAGCGGGCAAATAACACCCGTTGCCAAGCTATGTGCCGAAGCGCGTAAACGCGGCATTACTACCCTTGTAGATGCGGCCCATTCCTTTGCTCATCTTGATTACAAGATTTCTGATTTTGATTGTGACTACTTCGGCACCAGTTTACATAAATGGCTTTGCGCTCCCTTTGGCACCGGCATGTTGCACATGCGCAAATCGTTGATCGAAAAAACATGGCCTATGTTTTCTGTAGAGAAACCACAAAGTGCCGACATCAGAAAGTTTGAAGCGTTGGGCACACGATCGTTTGCGCCTGAGCAGGCGATTGGTCAGGCCATTGATTTTCATAATGCTATCGGCAGCAAACGCAAACAAGAGCGGCTGCATTATCTGAAATTGTATTGGTGCGAAGCAGTAGTCAAACATCCCCGCATTAAACTACACATCTCGCTCAAGCCAGAATATTCTTGTGCACTGGGCACGTTTAGTATTGATGGAATGGAAGCCGGTGATATTTCCGCTAAGCTCTTTAATCAATTTCAGATACACACCACTTCTGTAAAGTGGGAAAAGCTGAATGCCGTGCGCATTACACCCCATGTGTATACTACAACTAAAGATCTGGATCGGTTTATCGAAGCTGTTGAAAAGATTGTAAAGTCGTAAAGCCTACTTAATTCCATAGTCGTCAAGACCACTTAAAGTAGTCAGACGACTAACCGCCTAGCGCCCCACTCATCAACTTCTTATTTCAATTAATGAGTTGAAGGTGTAGTTTTAAGTATCTACCATGATATTATGAAAAAATTACTACCCATTGCGCTCGCACTATTGGTTGGCTGTACAACATCATCAAACCAAAAAGATGAACTCACAGTAGCGGGATTACAAAAACCTGTTGAGATTCTTCGCGATGAATATGGGATCAATCACATCTATGCGCAAAATGAACACGATCTGTTTTTCGCTCAAGGCTATAGTGCTGCCAAAGACCGACTCTTTCAATTTGAATTGTGGCGCAGACAAGCAAGCGGAACCGTTTCTGAAATCCTGGGTGAACGTGAATTAAGAAGAGACATCGGAACACGCTTGTTTAAATTTCGTGGTGATCTTAAAAAAGAACTGAATCATTATCATCCACGCGGGGAAGCGATCATTAATGCATTTACAGAAGGCATCAATGCGTATGTAGCCGAAACAGAAAAAGATTCTACACTCTTGCCGCTCGAATTTCAATTGCTGAACATAAAAGCAGGCCGGTGGACACCCGATCTCGTTATCTCGCGACATCAGGGTTTGCTCGGCAATTTGCCGGAGGAACTTTCAACAGCCCGTGCAGTAGCCTTATTAGGAGCCGAAGAGGTTAAGAAGATAAGAGTCTTTGAGCCGGGCTTGCCACGTTTGGAATTGGATGCCGCTATTGATCCGAAAGGATTATTTGACAATGTAATCGAAGTGTATGATGCGTTTCGAAAGCCGGTCACCTTTGCTCCTGAAGATTTAGTGGCCCTAAAAAATCCGGATGTAAATAAGTATCGGCAATTAACGCAACGCGATCAACACGATTATGAAGAAATGATTTCTACTGGGCAGCGATCCATTGGCAGCAACAACTGGATTGTAAGTGGTAAAAAATCAGAAAGCGGATTCCCCCTGTTAGCCAATGATCCGCACCGGGCACTCTCAGCACCCTCGCTTCGTTACATGGTTCATTTAAATGCACCCGGTTGGAATGTAGTCGGTGGCGGTGAGCCAACCATTCCCGGTGTCTCCATCGGGCATAATGAATTTGGCGCCTGGGGCCTTACCATTTTTAACATTGATGGCGAAGACCTGATGGTGTATGAGGTAAATCCAAAAAATCCGAATCAATACAACTATCAGAATACATGGGAAGAGATGAGGATAATTATGGATACGATTCATGTTAAAGGAGCTGCCGATGTTTTTGTAGAACATAAGTACACCCGCCACGGACCCATAACTTTCATTGATGCAAAAAGAAATAAAGCCTATGCGGTGCGGGCCGCGTGGATGGAACCCGGAGGCGCTCCGTATATGGCATGCTTGCGAATGAACGGAGCCAAAACCTGGGCGGAGTTTCGCGAAGCGTGTTCGTATAGTCATATACCCGGTGAAAATATGATTTGGGCTGATAAGGAAGGAAACATTGGCTGGCAAACTGTAGGCATTGCACCGATTCGAAAAAATTGGGATGGTCTCGTGCCCGTGCCCGGTGATGGTCGTTATGAGTGGGACGGATTTCTTCCCATCCAATCGTTACCGAATACTTTCAATCCTGGAAAGGGATTTTGGGTTACGGCTAATGAAAATTTAGTTGCCTCTGATTATGCATACAGAAATGCGGTGGGTTGGCAATGGGCCGATAGCAGCCGGGCAAACCGCATAAGCGAAGTACTGGCAAGCAAACCCAAACATTCGGTTGATGATATGAAACAATTACAATTCGATTATCTCGCTAACCCGGCCCGTCAACTTGTTCCGCATTTAAAAACGCTTAAAACGAAAGATGTAAATGTTGAAAAATTACGCAGGATGCTATTGAGTTGGGATTTTGTAATGGATAAAAATTCTATTCCTGCAGCTATCTATTCCGCCCTGGAGAAAAGGGTATTGGAGCAGGCCCATCTGCATATGGTGCCCGAAAAAGGAAGAGCAACTATAAAAAATGTTTCCTTTAAAAGCGCCATGCGATGGTTACAAGCAATAAGCGTTGAAGATCGCAATGCATTTTTACTTTCAGCTCTTGCAGAAGCAAATGAAAGCTTACGGAAAAAACTAGGCGAAGATATCACGAAGTGGCAATACGGCCAACCCGCGTATCATCATGTGTTGATTAAACATCCGCTTAGCAATGCAGTGAATGACTCGATCAGAAAAATTTTAGAATGCGGACCACTTCCTCGCGGTGGTTCTGGCTCTACACCGGGCGTTACCAGCAATACAGACAATCAAACCCATGGGGCAACGTTTCGCATGGTTGCTGATGTTTCGGATTGGGATAAGACACAATTCTCGAACTCACCCGGACAAAGCGGTAATCCGGAAAGCAGCTTTTATAAAAATCTATTCGAGTTGTGGGCAACCGATCAGCATTTTCCGGTTTACTTCAGTCGAGGAAAAATTGAGAAAGCCGCAAAGGAAAAAACGATTCTAAAACCATAATAAGATTTCTGGCTACCTTGTGACCATGGTTGATTTGAGTTTGATTAAAAAGTACTTGCCGCACATCGGGCTTGATTTGCAGGAAGCTTTCGCAAAAGAAGGTGTTCTTAAAGATGTGCCAACCCACACCGAAATTTTACAAGAAGGGCAGCACGTAACCATGATCCCGCTTGTGCTGGAAGGACTGATCAAAGTATACACCCGTAATGAAGAAAGAGAACTTCTCCTTTATTATATCGAACCCAGCGAAAGTTGTGTAATGTCGTTTCTGGCCGGAATAAAAAATCAACCCAGCAAAATATTTGCCCTTACGGAAGAGCCCACTAAAATACTTTTGCTTCCTTCACGAAGTGTGGAACAATGGATCCAGAAGTTTCCAAGGTTAAATAATCTGTTTTACGATTTATACAATACGCGCTATTCCGAATTGATCGATACATTAAATCAACTCATCTTTCAAAAACTGGATTCACGCATCTTCGAGTATCTGAAAGAAAAAAGCCGGGTTAAATCAACCCGTATCCTTGACCTGCGGCATCGCGAAATAGCCCTCGAGTTGGGTACATCCCGTGAGGTAATTACCCGCGTATTGAAAAAGCTCGAGAAAGAAGGTAAAGTAAGGCAGGTTGACAACGGCATTGAATTAATCTAATAACTTTCGCCCTGTAAATCAATTGATTAGGCACACAATACCTTAGTGGTGACTATGATCACCAGTTTTGCACCACTCTGAATCTACCTTTGAATCATCAATCAGGATAATGAATAAGCCACTCAAACTTCTTATCGTTTGTATACTCTGTTTGGGGCTTATCTATACACTGGTGTGGATCATGAAATAAACCATCAACTAAAAATTTATCATTATGAAAAAGAACATGGGCGGAGCTGACCGGGTAATTAGAATAATTCTGGCAGCCATTTTTGCAGTATTGTATTTTACGGGCACAATACCCGGAACACTGGGTTTAGTGTTAGTAATTCTTGGGGGCGTTTTTGTATTGACAAGTCTGGTGAGTGTTTGCCCCTTGTATTCGATTGTGGGTTTAAATACCTGCCTCACGAAAAGCAAGGCCTGAGATTTTACATCTTTTACAAAGAATGAGGCTGGTCGTCCTGTCATCGTCAAGCCTTAGGCCTGACGATCCCAGATTTGAGAGGTAGAATGAGATTCCGGCTCAAGGGCCGGAATGACATTTCAATCTTAATTGACTTTTGAGACAGCCTCATTTTCTTTACGCGTGAAACCAATTGGGGAAACTCCACACCATCCAGCCGTAAACAGCAAAGCGCAACACGCGGGAAATACAGATCAGGAGAAAGTTTTTAAAGTTCATATTGACCGAACCCGCCAACATACACATAGCAGAAAAAGGCACTGGGGTTACAGCTCCTACAAACACCAGATAGCCTCCAAACTTTTTTAATTTATTTTCATACTGCTTTAAGTATTTTTCTCGAATCCGATTTTGATAAAAAGGTGTTTTGGAAAAATTTCTTCCAATGTAATACCCTAACACACCCGCACCGTATGAAATAACTGTAAGGATAGATAGGTTAATAACAAATCCGGCTACCTCAATATCATCCAGTATCCAGATCATCATGAACAACTCAGGAGGGATGATTCCAAAAATAATTTCCGAAAGTGTATAGATGCCATAAAGTATTCCAGGGTTGGCCCGAATCTCACCGATATGGCTTTTGAAATTTTCCTGGATAAACTCCTCCAGAAAGTAGAAGGCTACGATAATGACAAAAAAGAAAACTAGTCCGCGCAATAAATTGCGTATCAAAAAACCTGAGTGTGTTTCTTCCTCTTCCTGCATAGCTCAATTTAATATAGGCATCCGTTTGAATGGTTTGGTTTCATCAAAGAGTTTGCGGTAGGTGGCATGTCTTTTTACTACAGGAGCATTAATCTGCTCAACTACGCGAATCATCTTTGGATTAAAATCCCCGATCCAATTCATTTCATATTCTTTATAAGGAAATTTTTTTGTCTGTGCCATCCTCCGAAAGGTTTCGATAATAGCTCCATCTACTCCTTTGCCTTGATGTTCTGGTACAAGTCCAAATAATATTCCAAATGCTTTTTTATTGGTCTTTAATAAGGTATGCCACACAAATTGCAGCTTTCCCAACCAGTTCATTTTACCACCTACATATTTAAAAATCTGATTGACCTCTGGTAAGGAAAGAAAAAATGCGATCGGCTCATCTTTATAATATCCAAACCACAAAAGTTTTTCATCCATGATGGGTTTCATCTGCTTCACCAGATGTTTAGCCTGCAACTCGGTAAGCTCAGGTATTTCACCCCGCTTTGCCCAGGCACGGTTATATACCTGCCTGATTTTTCCGGGGAGTGTATTCCATTCAGATTTTTTTACATAAGAGAATTTATAGTCGGGATTTTTCTCAACTAAAGCAGCTTTTTCATAGAGTCTGTCATCGAGCGGCCCTTCAATAGGGCGGCCAAAGGTTAGCTGATAAAAGTAAACCTGAAAACCATACGCCTCAAAAAATTTCTGATAGTATGGGAAATTATAATTGCACTGATAATTTGGTTCGCGATCAAAACCCTCCAATAAAAGACCCCACCACCGATCGCGGTTTCCAAAATTAATTGGGCCATCCATTGCTTCCATGCCTCGTTGTTGTAGCCAGGTTTTACATTGATCGAAGAGCATAAAGGCTGCTTGCTCGTCTTCGATACATTCAAAAAAACCCATTCCTCCGGTAGGCTGTTCGTTACCCTTATTGGTTGTCTTTTGATTTACAAAAGCTGCTACCCTACCAATCGTTTCACCATTATCATTAACCAGCAACCAGCGAATGCACTCACCATGATGGAAAGTTTTATTCTTCTCTTTATTAAAAACTCCTTCCACATCAGCATCTAAAGGCCTGATCCAACACGGAGAATTATTATACAACCTCACAGGAAAGTTTATAAACTCCTTTTTTTCTAGTGCAGTGATTACCTCTTTGATTTGCATGGTGGTGAGTTAGAGGTCTCAGCGGGCTAGTTTATTGGGAAGCTTGATTTCAAATGTTGTCCCAACACCTGCTTGACTTTCTACGGTCAACTGCCCTTCGAGTTTTTCGACAGCATTTTTAACAATATATAGTCCCAAGCCCGAGCCTTCGGATTGCTCGCTGGCGCGATAAAACATTTCAAAAATCTTATTCAGATTCTCTGCGCTGATGCCGATACCATTGTCTTTAAATATAATAAGCGCCTGCCTGTTGTCAATTTCAATTTGAATGGAAACTTCACCCAGCACATCGCCCAGTTTACGATACTTTATAGCATTTGAAATCAGATTTCGAAAAATCTCTCCAATGCGCCAGGGATCACTATAAAACTCACCTCCCTTAATTACAACTTGTCTATCGGTTTGATCGGCACCTCGCATATAGTTGAGGTCCTTGAATGTCTTATCAATGATAGCGTGAAAATCAATGAAGCCGGTCTTCACATCCAGTTTCAGATTTTTGGAGTGACTCAACACATCACTGATAAAATTATCAAGCTGGCCAACTTTTTCTCCAATAATCTTGAGGTATTCAGCGGGGTTGTCGTCATTGCCTGGCATCTGGGCCAGGTTTACCAATCCCAGTACGGAAGATAAAGGAGCCCTTAAATCGTGAGAAACTTTGTACACAAAATTATCTAATTCAGAATTTCGGATTTTCAGTTCTTCCTCTATCTTTTTCTGTTCTGTAATATCTACATACACACCAAATATTCCAATGGTTTTGTTTTCGAGGTGCACAGGCACCCCATAAATAATTACCGAAACGGGTTCATCATCCCGGTGTAGTCGGGTGGTTTCAATTTTAACAATCTGATCCGATGAAATCAATGAATTCAAATCATTACCTTCCGATTCCAATTCCTGGGGAACAATAAAATCATTGAGACTTTTGCCCCTTAATTCAGTTATTGTATACCCAAAAAGTAATTCGAATCCCCGGTTTACCTGCTCCACATTTCCTGATTCATCCAGCCTTACGATGGCCATGGGTGAATTATGGAAAAGTTCCGAAAAAAGAGTTTCTGTTGTTCGATGGCGAATATCCGATTCCCGTTTCTTCTCCTCAAGTTCCTTTCGCTCACGGATGTCGCTAATTACTCCACTCCAGGCAATCCTTCCATCCGGAAGCTTTACCGGTTCGCAGGAAGCCTCTATCCACTGGGCTTCAGACTTGGCATTGAAAATTCGACCCTCCCATTTAATGGGCGCCATTTCAGCTATAGCCTTTTCCAACATGATTTCAAACTCTTCCCAATCGTCCCGGTGAATGAAGACTTTCATGGGATACGATCCATTCAACAATACATCGCGGCTGATGCCCAGAATTTTTTCGCAGGAAGAACTCAGGTAGGTAAAATCTCTGGATCCATCTGGATGGAGGGTATACTCGAACACCACAACCGGTAGGTTGTCGATCATTTGCTGCATACTTAGTGTCTGAGATCTCCTTTCCGTATTCATCTTTGCCCGAAGCGAACGGACAAGTTAAATACTTTTTGGTAATTAGTGAGGGAAGAAGTAAGAGTAAGGTAAGATTCATTTGCTAATTGTGAATAAGCTATTTGAATCCGCAATGTTTATTGTTTAAGGTTCCCATCCATAAGCCGGATAGCCGCTGGTTATAAAGTAATTCCACAAAGTACAGGTCAGGATCAAATGATTTCGCCCCACCCTGCTGCCGAAATTATCCGGCAGTCTTGAACAAATCGTACATCTTCGTGAACTTAAGCCGCGGCTAAATGCTGTAAAAAAAAACAAAAAACTAAAGTTGATACACGACTGACTTAATGAACCCCCGTTTGCTGGTTTTCTCATCTAACAGTTTTGCTCCATTTGAACGCAAAACTAGGTCCCAGTCGGGAAGCTGATTGGTCTTTAAACCCGTGGTTAACCAAAAAAAGATGTACATGCATGTTAACTTAGCTTTACTCCAAGAGCTACCGGTAACAAAATCAGTTACAAACCAATACGAGTTGGGCTGAATGTAATTCCTAATATGACTGACTATACCTTTCAATTCAGAATCAGTAAATAGGTCCAGATAAAAATTTGTAATTACACAATCGTAATCAGCATCAGGAATATTTTGCGCGGTTCCCTCAATAAATCTTATTCTGGCCCGATCAATTCCTCTTTTTTTAGCCTTCTTAATCATACCTGGAGATAGATCCACATAGTCAATTTCAATTTTTGAATTTATCCTTTCGATAGCTGGCAAGATCCAACCCGTGCCACCACCCAGAATTAACAATTTATTTTTTGAAGTTAGTCGATCAAGAAATAATAGTTGCATCTGCTGGATGCTCCTGCCCAGCACGAGACGTGCCAGAGAGTCGTACACAGGCGCCAATACATTATATCCTTGTTTAGCCCACTTCATTATAGCAGGTCGATTAACGGAAGAAAAAATACTGCATCACCGAAAAATCTGTAACGATCGTTTTCATTAAAGAATTTCGAATTCAAATAGATAAAGAGTAATGATACGGTCATAAGAGGTAAAATAATTATCACCCACGTAGCCTCGGATTGGTTCGCAATCAGGATGCTGAGTAGGGTGTTAACTATTGAAAGTACTACGATCAGCTTAGCAGTCTTCGCCTTACCCCATCGCGTAGCAAATGAAGTTTGACTATCTTTTTGATCGGCTTCAAATTCGAACCACGAAAAAAGTAACAGGTTGATCAGCGCAACAATAAACAGCTGGGTAATTAATAGATAGTGAAATACTGAAAATTCACCAACATGAACAGACCATGATGGCACAAGGATACCTGACGTATAGAGAATAGCCACAAAGATTTCCTTCACACGCAGAAACTGCTGAAGGAGAAGATAAGCACCTACGGCAAAAGAAACGTATAGACCACTCATAAGAACAGGTGGGCGTAAAAAATAAAACTGACCAACCACAAAAAGGGAGACCAGCCCTACCGCAATCCATAAGGGTCGCTTATACAACATATGAAATCGATGTCGTTGGCTTGAAGGTGTTTTCCCAATTCTATGGATATCCAATAACCGATCTATCGTATAGATGATCCAGACAACACAACCCAATGTTAGCATACCATACAACCTTGGCGGAACGCCTAATACCTTTGAATAAAAGATTGCCGTCAGGACAGCCCCTGCTGCAACATCAAGGTTTAAAAGATTGCCTGCTCTATAAAGTCTTTCTAGCACAGTATAAAAATAAAAAAGCTCCCTGTATTGCAGAGAGCTTTCTTTTGAATGCTTCAATATATCAAGAGGTTTTAAGGGCTTCGGCCCCAGCCACAATCTCAAGAATTTCTTTCGTAATAGCTGCCTGACGAGTGCGGTTATAGGTAAGCTTAAGCTCTTTCAATAAATCACCCGCATTTTCTGTTGCTTTATCCATGGCTGTCATCCGGGCACCATTTTCAGCTGCGTTTGAATCCAGAATGGATTTATACAGTTGAATCTTAAGTGATTTCGGAACTAAGCCCACAACAATCTCTTCCTGACCTGGTAAATAAATATAATCAGTGTCAGCAATTTTTGTTTCTTTCTTTTGTGGAGGCACTGGAAGAAACTGTTCAACTCGTAAAATCTGTGTTGCAACGTTTTTGAATTCGTTGTATACAATCTCAATTTTATCGTATTGGCCCAACTTATACGAATCGATTAGAAACTCTCCGACTAATGCAACCTTATCATAGGAAAGTCCCTGAAAAACATTCCAGTAGTCTGCAACAATCTTGAAATTTCTTTTGCCAAAATATTCGAATGCTTTTTTACCGATCGGCAATACAGTAACGTTTCCGTTGGTTGCCTGCGTTGCATATTTTTCGGCCATTAATTTGTTAGCCGCCTTTATTATGGTACTGTTAAATGAACCGCAAAGTCCACGGTCAGAGCTAATCACCACCAAAAGAATTTTTTCTTCACTTCTGGATTGGCTATACCAGGCCTGATCATCTTGGGCTGCAGCCGACAGGTTTTGAAAAAGTTGAGTTAACTTCTGCGCGTAAGGACGCATCTGTGTGATACGTTCTTGCGATTTTCTCAACTTGGCAGCCGCCACCATTTTCATGGCTTTGGTAATCTGCTGCGTTGAGATTACAGATGTAATGCGACTCTTAACTTCCTTTAAACTTGCCATATCGTCACTTAGAGAATTTGAAAATCAGTAATCTTCAAATTTTAAATTAATACTTCGATGCCAATTCAGTTGCAAACTTTTTCACAATTGCCACATCAGCATCTTCGAACTTACCAGCGCGGAAGTTATCCAGCACTTGCTTATTCTGTGCCTTCATCAGTTCAATAAATTCTCTTTCAAACTCTTTTACTCTTTCTACCGGCACCTTGTCAATATATCCTTTCGTAGAGGCAAGGATCATAGCTACCTGCTCCTCCACAGGAACGGGTGCGTATTGTGCCTGCTTCAATACTTCGGTGTTTCTGCGACCACGTTCAATGGTAAGCTTGGTTGCCGCGTCCAAATCAGATCCGAATTTTGAGAATGCTTCCAATTCGCGGAACTGGGCCTGATCCAACTTTAATGTACCAGCAACTTTCTTCATCGATTTGATCTGGGCATTTCCTCCCACACGCGAAACTGAGATACCAACGTTAATAGCAGGACGAACACCGGCATTAAACAGGTTAGTTTCCAGGAAGATCTGACCATCCGTAATAGAGATTACATTAGTCGGGATATACGCAGAAACGTCATTCGCCTGCGTTTCAATGATAGGAAGTGCTGTTAATGAACCACCCCCCTTTACAATTCCCTTCAAAGAAGGAGGAAGATCGTTCATGTTTCGCGCGATTTCATCGTTATTAATGATTTTCGCTGCCCGCTCCAACAAACGTGAGTGTAGATAAAATACATCGCCCGGATAGGCTTCACGGCCCGGAGGTCTTCTTAACAACAACGAAACTTCACGATATGCCACGGCTTGTTTTGACAAGTCATCATAGATAACAAGTGCCGGACGACCGGTGTCTCTGAAAAATTCACCAATGGCCGCTCCGGTAAACGGTGCAAAGAACTGCATAGGTGCAGGATCAGATGCCGATGCAGAAACAATCACTGTGTATTTCATAGCACCTGCCTTCTCTAAGGTAGCAGCCACGTTTGCAACGGTAGAAGCTTTTTGACCAATCGCTACGTAAATACAATATACAGTTTCACCTTTTTCGTAAAACTCTTTTTGATTGATAATCGCATCAATGGCAACAGCCGTCTTGCCTGTCTGGCGATCCCCAATGATTAATTCGCGCTGACCACGACCAATCGGAATCATGGCATCAATAGCTTTGATACCAGTTTGCAGCGGTTCATTTACTGGTTGACGGAAAATTACTCCAGGAGCTTTACGCTCCAATGGCATTTCATATAACTGTCCTTCTACGGGACCTTTGCCATCGATTGGCTGAGCTAGTGTATCAACCACACGGCCCAACAAACCATCACCCGTCTTGATGGATGCGATAAGGCCCGTACGCTTTACGGTAGCGCCTTCTTTAATTCCTTTTCCATCTCCCAACAATACGGCTCCTACATTATCCTCTTCCAGGTTAAGTACAAGTGCCTTTAAACCGTTTTCAAATTCAATAAGCTCACCGGCTTGTGCTTTGGTAAGACCATAGATGCGTGCCACTCCATCACCGATGGTTAACACGGTACCTACTTCTTCCAATTGTGCATCTGTGCGTGATTGTGAAAGTTGTTCCCTTAATATTGCTGAAACTTCTTCGGGTCTGATCTCTGCCATAAACTATTTGTTATGAGATGTTAAATTCTTTTATACTTCTTTTAAATATGGGTTGTGCAAAAACTTTAGTTTCAATGTTTTCAACTTACTCTTGATTGAAGCATCAATCTGATAGTCCTCCACGTTTAGCACAAAACCTCCAATTAAATTCGGATCTACCTTTTCAACTAACTCAATCTGAGTTTTATGACTCAATTGTTTTACAATCGCTTCAATCTCTGATCGCAAAGCAGGATCCATCGCAATGGTTGTAGTTATTGTTGCCTTGCCAATGCCCATATGGTTGTTGTAAGCTACATGAAATTCTTTGGCGATGGCCGGCAACAATGGCTCACGATTTTTACGGGTTAAAATGTCAATAATATCAAAGGTGAGGCTGTGAACCCGGTCTTTGAAAATCTTATGCAGGACATTTTTCTTTTTCTCGTGACGGATAATCGGGCTGCGAAGCATGTTCACAAGATCGCGGTTGCTCGTAAAGATCCGGTCCAGCATCAGCATATCCTGATGCACCGCTTCAAACGCACCTTTTTCTACTGCCAGGCCGAACAGTGATTTTACATATCTGGAAGCTACCCTTGCGTCTGCCATGAATTAATTCAACTTTAAATCTTTAATAAAGGTATTCGCCAGGTCTTTCTGCGATTTATCATCTGACAGATTTTTCTTTATTAACTTCTCAGCTATTTCCAATGAGAACATTGCAACTTGCTCTCTTACATCGCGAAGAGCTGCATTCTTTTCTGTTTGAATAATGGATTTCGCATCTTCAATCATACGGTCTGCATTTTTCTTCGCATCTGTCTGCGCCTGATCATGAATACGGTTAGCAGCATCGCGTGCATCGCGCAAAATTTTATCTCTTTCTTCGCGGGTCTCGCGTAAAAGTTTTTCATTGTCGGCTTTCAGATTGGCCATCTCCTTTTTGGCATTCTCAGCAGAATCCAACGCGTGTTGAATAGACTGTTCTCTTTCTTTAAGCGAGTGAAGAATTGGCTTCCAGGCTAACTTGCTTAAGAGCAAAAATAACAGCAAGAACACAAATGCTTGCCATATAATGAGACCGGGGCCGGGGGTTAGAAGATCCATAGTTTGTTGTTTTACTAAACCTTGTTGTTAACGTTAAAAGGAAAAAAGACTGCTCCAGTCCAGTACTGAAGCAAGTCTTTTTGTCTTAGCCTTTGAATGAGATCAACAGGCAAATAACGAGAGCAAACAAAGCTGCCACCTCGATAAGTGCCGCAATCACAAGCATTGCATTTTGGATTTTGCCTGAAGCTTCTGGCTGACGAGCCATCCCTTCCATAGCAGATCCACCGATGCGGCCGATACCAATTCCAGCGCCAATTGCAGCCAGACCAGCACCGATGCCAGCGCCCATGATCGCATAGCTAATGTCCAATAAAAGTGCGAACAACATAGTTTTATTTATTTAAGTTAAACACCACCGCTCCAAAACCTTGAAACGGATTTCTTTAATTCTCTTTTTAATGATCGTGACTGTGATCCTGAATCGCCATGCCAATGTACATCGATGAGAACATCGTAAATACATAAGCCTGAATACCCGCCACCAACAATTCAATCAAATTGATAAACAACACAATCACCGAGGAGCCAACCCCCACTATGATACTTCCAAATATGAACGTCAAACAAATCAGACTTAACAACACAATATGTCCGGCTGTGATCGCCACAAACAAACGAATCATTAATGAAAAGGGCTTCGTGAAAATTCCAATGATTTCAACTGGCAGAATAACGATGCGCAAGGGCAACGGAACTCCGGGAGTCCAGAAAATATGACTCCAGTAACCTTTGTTGCCGCTAAAGTTGGTAATCAAAAAAGTAAATACAGCCAGCGTCATCGTTACCGCGATATTTCCGGTAAGGTTACCCGCGCCCGGCAGAAGGCCGAGCAGATTTCCGAAAAGAATAAAAAAGAAAAGTGTAAGCATGTAGGGCATAAACTTTTCGTAATGATGGCCCATGTTAGGCTTTACAATTTCATCGCGAACAAAAAGAATGATGGGCTCGAAAAATGACTGTAGACCTTTGGGTGCTTTGCCTTTGTTATTCTTAGCCCCATTCGCCACTGAACGAAATACAAAAAACATGAGTGCAGCCGTTATAAAAAGCATCGCCACATTTTTCGTAATCGAAAGATCAAAAACAGCCTTGCCGGAACCGGTTAGGGTAATATGATTATGCTCTAATTTATAGCCGTTGTACTCTACCGCCTTATGATGTTCATCGTAAAACCTGCTGGATGAAAATACGTCCAGGCCTTTTTCTGCAGAATATACAATAACAGGAAGGGGCATTACCAGCCAATCAGCAAAATGCCACTGATGGTCATCCATCACGTGATGTAAAATAACTTCGCTGGCGTTGAAGGGCTCTGACTCACCACCTGTTTTATCAGCACCTGAAACCGGGGAAAAAACGCTTGTCAAAACGATTAAAAAAGTGATCAAAAACGCTGATTTTGAGGCAGAAAACGGCTTATTCATCACAGTCGGAACAAAGGCTTTTAATTGGACTGCAAAAGTATCAATTATCCAATCTGAAAAAAATGTTTTGTGCGAATTTTGGGTTGGCCCGATACTTTTTAGAGACTTGATCTATTGAGGTTCCTTTCTCACCAAAAATACTACTTCCAGCATGGTAAAAACCAGATACGAGAAGATGAAAAGGGCGGCACTTCCTTTCGCTTCCTCTGGAGTTTTCCAGATGATAAAGAACACAAAGGCCAGGCCTGCCACCAGCTTTAACGTGATGGAGAGTAAATAAAATTGAACGAAGGCCTGAGCCTGCTTTCGCCTGATTGTGATAAGATTATACCCAATCACCACGGTGATAAAAAAAACAAAAAATATAATCTCCTTCCAGAAAAGAGGAAGTGGCCACCAGTTCCATTCCGCACCCGCCCATGTTAGTAACGCCAGCATACTGGCCAGAGCTAAAAGGCTCAATAAAAATCGAAGCAGCAATTAATCTTTATTTAAGGTGCGATAAAGCTGATACATGATGCCCCCGAAGAGTACAAACACAAAAGTGATCAGAAACACAGGAAACTCAAGGTTAAGATACTGATCCAGTTTTATCCCTAACCACGCACCTATTCCCAATGTTGCTACCATCTGCAGGCCAAGGCCGCTATACTTGAGAAATGAATTACCAGGTTCTTTTTCTTTTGGCACGGTGCAACATTGAAAAAATAAAGCCACAAAACTGTCCTGCAGATCTGTGGCTTTTATATCAGAAATTCTAAATCAGTTTGCTCTGACTTCTTCCGGGCGAAGGGCGTGCATACCGTTGCTTTCGCCAATCTTAATATCCTTCATGATGGCTCCCATCTTGCAACTTCCGTTGAAAATGGCTCCGGGTTCTACTACTAACTTTCCTGTAATAATATCCCCGTGAATTTTGGCGGTAGCCTTTAACACCAACAACTCAGAAATTTCAAGTCTGCCTTTCACTTCACCTTCAATATCTGCGTTTTGTGCGATGATGTTTCCTTCTATGTGACTGGAGTGGCCAAGTGCAATTTTCGATTTGGACTTAACACTACCTACTACTTTTCCTTCGATGCGAATGTTGCCGTAGGTTTCTACATTTCCCTCCAACACAGTGCCTTTTCCAATAACGTTACTGGAATTACTGATCTCGTCTGCGACTCTTTTCTGTTCTTTTGATGTTAACATGGCTTGTGCATTTAAAAAGTTACAAAATCTTCCGGATTGAGAGAGTTGCCATTA
>JALHRJ010000030.1 GCA_022841475.1 Cyclobacteriaceae bacterium
GTGATACGTTCAGGTACACTTTCGTATACCCAAGCAAATAGGCTTGATAGACGAAGGCACTCATCACCGCAAATACGATGGATGATATCAGTGACCAGCCTATCTCTTTTTTGATTTGACTGCTGCGCAAGCGATCGGCTATCCGAGATATCTTCAACTTCAACCAACGTTGAAGAATCCATTGATATCCCCATGCTACCAAAAGATAGCGGGTGAAAATGATAACCGATAACAGAACAATAATTAACATAAGGATTGAATAAGTCTCCGTTGTCAAATATGCAGCCAGTTTACTATTGTCAGGTGTAGGAGCTTGTGGCGTTCTATTTCAGTTTCGCATGAGATTATTTTACCCAATAAGAATTGTTCAGTAGTGATTCCTGCTCAAAAAAGAACGGAGCATGGTTATGCGTTTAGCATAAAGATCAAAATGAACTTGGGATAAGGACTAAATCTGATATGTGCGGATTGTATAAGTCTTTGTCGAAAGAATGTAATGCTTATTCTTTTCGGTGTTGTGAATTTTACAACGTACTAATTAAAACACTTGCGAGGATTCTAAGCCATCTTACAATTACAGTTTAACGAATGGGTTTACAAACCCATTCGTTTAATGAAGAAGAAATGGTCGAAATGAACGGCACACCCAAATCGAATGGAAAAAATAAAACGATAAAAAATAAATTAATAAAATAAACAAATACAATATGGCTAACACAAAATCAAAATCAGGCAACGGGTCCAAGAGAAGCGGTAAAAGTAAAAGCAATGCGAACGGAAGTCAGAAGGAAACTTCTGGCAACGGAATGCAACCATCACAACTCATGCAATTATTTGAAGAAGAGTTGAAGGATATTTATTGGGCAGAGAAAGCGCTAACCAAAGCAATTCCCAAAATGGTGAAAAATGCAACATCAGCAGAACTGATTGAAGCATTGGAAAATCACCTGACAGAAACGGAAGGACAAATCAAACGGGTAGAACAGGTTTTTGAAATCATTGGTGAAAAAGCCACCGCCAAAAAATGTGAGGCCATGGAAGGCCTACTTAAAGAAGCCGAAGCAATCATGGAAGAATGTGAAGAAGGCGCTATGTGTGATGCAGGCATTATTGCAGCAAGCCAAAAAATAGAGCATTATGAAATTGCTTCTTACGGAACACTGCGCCAGTTTGCGCAAACACTGGGTCTGGACGATGTCGCGGAATTATTGCAAACAATACTTGATGAAGAGAAAGCAGCTGATCAAAAACTAACTGAAGTTGCGATTACTGCAGTTAATCTTGAGGCCCATGAAGGTGAGGAAGAAGGAGAAGAGGAAGAAGAAACAGAATTGGAGACAAGATCAAAAAGATAATTTTGTGTTTTGTAAAGCCTGTTCCGAAAAATTGGAACAGGCTTTTTTTATATTTAATGTTTGTCATTTGTAAGTCTATTACATCAGTTTCGGGCTGGCGCGCCATCAGAGACTATTCTTTGTGAAGCTGTAAGATGCCAGATAGTTGGGCATTATTGGCGTTGGCTCGCAAGATTCTTTTTGATTTTCATCATCAACACATCCGGAGTGATCCGTGGCAAATTAGAAATAAACCAGTTGTTGAAACCAACGATCTTCTTTCCTCTTCCATTCAACAATAATTCTACGCCTTTGTTTGCAACCACCTGTGGGCCCACAGGTTGATTTGCCTTGTACGCATTCGTCTTCCACATGGCGTCTGTATTAAAGGCTGTATCTACGGGGCCTGGACAAAGGGTAGTGACCACGACACCCGTTCCTTCCAATTCAGCCGCAAGCGTTTCAGAAAAAGAAAGGACGAAGGCTTTGGTAGCTGAATACACCGTGTAATAAGGAAAAGGCAGGAAGGAAAGTAAAGAGGCGACATTCATGATTTTGCCTCTCTTTCTGATGAGCATGTCTTGAAGAAATAACTTGGTGAGGCACACGAGCGAAGAAATATTTAGCTCAATCATCTTTAGTTCCATGTCAAGATCCGTATCGCTAAAATTTCCGTAGGCTCCCCGACCGGCATTATTGACCAACATGGTTACTTCTAATTTCCGTTGTTTGAGTTCATCATACAGGTCAATTGCCTGAGAAACTTGTGATAAGTCCTTTTGGATGGGGTATACCATGATGTGGTGCTTTTTTTCTAACTCTTCCTTCAAGGCTTCGAGTTTTTCAATTCGCCTCGCCACCAGTACAAGATCATATCCCTTTTCAGCAAGCAGCCTGGCCATTTCGAAACCTATTCCGGAAGATGCACCGGTTATTAAAATCAAATCTTTCATGCATTGTATGTGTTTAACGAAGAATAACTTTTTATTGATTATTGATAATCATGAAACAAAGGTGCGCTGTGGCGACCCATTCGTTCGTTAACATTTGTTTAGATTAATCAGATTAATTTTTTTAATCTACTCAGGTGTACAGGACTAATACCCAAATAGGAGGCAATCATGTGCTGGGGAACGCGGTTGTGTATGTTGGGGAAAACACGACTGATGTTTTCGTATCGTTGGACAGGTGTAAAGACGTATTGATTTTTCAGACGATTATCAAAATAGATGAAATAATATTCAGCAATCAGCCGACCCATACGATCACCTTGTTGCAGATGGGCATAGCCCCATTCAATGGCACTTCGGGGCATTACGATTACTTCAGTTTCTTCTATCGCCTCAATACTATTCAAGGCCGGTGTTTTTAGCATGAAGCTGGAATAATCTGCCACAAATTGGTTTTCCAGCGAAAAGTGAATGGTGTGCTCAACCCCGGATTGATCCACAATGGTGCTGCGTGTAATTCCCTTGCAAATGAAAAAAATTTCGTTGCTGATTTGCTCCTGCTTGCTTAAAAATTCTTTGGGCTTAACAGTCTTTGAGTAACAATCTTTCAGCAAGCCTTCCATTTCCTGCTGCGAGATCATAATCATCTGCCGGATTGCGTGTTGAATTTGTTGCATGATAGGTAGCACGTGCCTCAGGGTAAACACGTTGCCATTTACAAATGTTTATTTCAATTGGGTAATTCTTTTGCGGCTAACTACTTTTTTTGCAACACTTAGAATCCTGACCGATACTCGGGAGGGAATGTGAATCAAACGTTTAACTGGATTAGTCTATATATGTGTCTCGCCCAGAATCCCTGCCTGACTGCGTCACGCGGGCAGGGAACTGGGATCACTTTCAGTAGTCTCGACAGGAATCCCTGCCTGACTGCGCCACGCAGGCAGGGAACCTGTATCAAAAGTTTAGAAGGATTAGTCTATATATGTAGTCTCGCCCAGAATCCCCGCCTGACTGCGTCACTCAGGCAGGGAACCTATCAAAAGTTTAGCTAGTATTGTCTATCAATGTAGTCTCGACAGGAATCCCTGCCTGACTGCGTCACGCAGGCAGGGAACCTATCAAAAGTTTAGCTAGTATTGTCTATCAATGTAGTCTCGACAGGAATCCCTGCCTGACTGCGTCACGCAGGCAGGGAACCTATCAAAAGTTTAGCTAGTATTGTCTATCAATGTAGCCCTGGCCGACAGATTGTCGAACCCCTTGCGCCAACTGTATACTGTAAGTCAGCAAGTTATGAGTGAAGTTCGCATGTAAAAGGGTTCGATGGTTCCGACAAGGTTGTCGTAAAGTAGCTATTGCTTAAATAAGTCACTAGCTCTGGTTTTATCGGCTCGTTGAGTAGAAATCCATTTAATATCTTTTGTGGGATATGTGATTGCTTTCTTAGAAAGGTCATCCCAAAAGAAAATATAGTTTCTCGTTGCTCCGATATAGAAAAAGTCAGGTGAAGTTCGTAAGGTAAAATCTGGAAATCTTATTTCAACATTGAGAGTATGCTTTTTCTTTTCTGTGATTTCGTTGTAACTCATTGTGCTTCTAAAGGAGAAAAATGACATTATCAAAACACAAATAATTATAGTTTTAATTGTCAGGCTTGGCCCCTTTGGTCTCAATCCAATTAATATTATTGCTAGAATTAGTACCGCTACTGCACCATCATACGGATTGAATGAATATGGAAACTTGAATATCAAAATCCCGAGAAAAGCTCCCACAACTATCATTACCCATCCCAACACTACCTTAAGCCAAAGCGGAAACTTTCTTGGTACAAAAAATAATCCGGAAGCAAAACCTAAACCGAACATCAAAAAAATTCCAGATATCGATACCAAACTTGAAAATAAACCAGAAAATGAAAAAATGATTTCAGTCGTATCAAGGTAACTGGTAATGTCAATTCCAAACTGTGCATAGTATTGATAAGATATCAAAAAACATAACGCCACAATTCCAACGGATACTAAAGACAACAATTCAATTGGGCTGATCCCATTTTTAAAAGTCTTTACAAATAAATTATTTGTAAAGTCCGGCCATTTGTCTTCAGGAGTTTCGTTAGACATAAACTTAATATTTTAGACGAAATTGGACTTCAAAAATGAACTAGTTGCCACTGTGACGTTAGTTTTGAATTTTTAATAAAAGAAGTTGCTTAGAAGAATTTGTTTTTGCCGCTAAAATCAAGGGGTAATTTAAGGTATTATCGCTGGTAAAATGAAAAGCTGCTTAGATGTTTAAATATGTAGTTTCTTTTCAAAACAGGTCGACAGACTATCAAAACGATGGGAGCATCTTTATCCTGTGTGTGATTCAATAAGTTATGAGCGAAGTAGTTCGATGGTTCCGCCAAGTCGGTTAGAGCAAAAAAAGGGGCTATATCAGCCCCTCATCAGCAAAGGAGTAATATCCTTCGCTGGTTAATATTATATGATCGAGCAGTTGGATTTCCAAAAGTTTACCCCCCTCCTTGATCTTTCCGGTAAGATCAATGTCAGCCTGGCTTGGCTGAAGGTTTCCCGATGGGTGGTTATGGCAAAGAATCAGGCCACTTGCAATTCCTTTGATTGCAGCTGCAAAGATCAGTTTGGGATCAGCTACGGTTCCACTGACTCCTCCGGTTGATAATTCAAAAATTCCCAATACTTTGTTTGCGCGGTTGGTCAGCATGATTTTGAATTGTTCCATCAATTCAAGTTTGGTGTTGTCCCATGTACCCATGAATACATCTCGCGCATCTCTGGAACTGCTGATCTTCGGACGTTCCGATGGTTTCACATTGGACTTGTAGATAAGCTGAATCTCAGCCACCTGATACTGTCTTGTTTCTTTTGTGTTTTCCATAATCGTTTGATTTAATTATGGTGCACACACAGGCTTTGGGCGGAATTTGCGCAAGGAGGAACGGAATAAATGGGGGTTCCTGGAAGCGATAGCTGTAAGGGGGAAACCGTTTATGCCGGAAATTCCTTGCAAGCATTATTCAGGACAAAGCCTAAATTCGTACCAGTGATTAATGAGAAGGTTTATTTTTGATTTGAAGCTATTGTATATTCCAAAAACAAAATCTTACCATATGCTTTACTCTATCATATCTCAAAAAAGAGTTACCAACATTCCATATCAAAAGGACTACAAGCGCTGGAGGGCAAAACTGCCGGATAATGACTATGAAGCCATTATTGCAGAACTTACCCAGCGGATAGAAGGAACGGAAATTCAAACGTCAAGCTGGATGCCTGGAAAGGACTGGAGCGGAACAGCCTTTGATCCGATCTACTCCAAAGCTTGCAAGAGCGACTATAACGAAGCTGCACAATTCTTTGGGCTGCTGCTTTGGGAAACTTTCCTCAACCATCATGAGTGTTGGGCATTCGGTCGTTATGAACTGGATGGAGTTCCGATTCAAGGGTTGACCTATTTCAAAGTAGATTCTAAAGCTTGTTCCGGAAAATGAATGAGTAGAAGCAACTAATACGGAGAGTGCATAACCGCCTTGGAGCCCGCATTATAGAATAACTGAACCCGCCAGCCCATTGCTTTCGACAAGCAACAAGTTGCGCATGTTTGCGGGTTCATTGTCAAGGTGTCGATGCTATAAGGAGCAAACCGAAAATCGACACTCGATATGGCAATTAACAAAGGTTCCGTAACAGGCATAATTTTGGCTTAGCGGTGAAATGGTCAAATTACTATTTCAACCTATGGACTACTTTTGGAAAATCTTATTAAATTAAAGGATTCGTTCCCTTTCCACGAATACCTTCGTTATGGAACAGTCCATTTTTGTAGAATACGCAACGGCTCCTAAAGTTCACATTTCAGCAATCATATTCTACGTGGTTTATTTAGGTATCATGTGGCCATTGGCAATTATTATGTACACAAAGAGTGGATTACTTTTGGGAGTAAATCGGCTTGCAGGTCGAAGGCTCTCCATAGCAAATGTACTTCTTGTTTCAGGTGATACTGCGATGTTCCTCTGTTGGTTAATTATCTACTTCAATTTCTTTTCGTCAAATTCCATGGAGCCTGCTTATGAAAATCTTTCAGTCGCTCCAATAGGAATTTTTAGCACCTCGATGACAATGTCTCTCTACTATTTTTATCTGGTGCTTTTTCAAAAAGCCAAATTCAATAATGATAAATGGTCCACATTGACCATACTACTGCTCATATTTTTCTTAATCCGCATCATCCTGCACTATAATCCGTTAAATATTTGGATTAATATGGATCCCTCTAGGCAAGATCCGAATTATACTGCATGGTTACGTAACGTACCGTTGTTCATCTATGGATTGGGTATCGTAATCTTTATAATGTTTGAATCCAAAAAGGAACATCAAACTCAAACTGAACAGGAAAAGAAAAGCCAGCGACAACTTCGAATTGCGATGATCTTTCTTGTGTTTTCTTTTCTCTTTTATGCAGTGGATATTTTCTTCTCCCACAAAATTGGAAGCCGATATATTTGGATGACCTACACATTTAAGACGATTGCCTATATTCTTGCAGCCTGGTATATGTACAAGTCGCAAATAGCTAATTTATTAAAAATTCCAGTGCGCAGTTCATAGATTAGCTTTTGGTAGCATTGGCTGATTATTAGTTCATAGGCACATGTTTCAGTAGTCGCCACTGTAAAACCCTTTTTGCCTGCTTCCAGCGTTGTTCGCTTTTGAAAGGATAAAGAAGTGGTTTCCATGGTAGGTCCGGTTGATATTGTGTGTTTTAATTACCGTCTTCATAATCCGCGTATTTTTATTTTGGCGTTGACAATGCGATCAAAAGAGTTAGCGACTCACAGGCTGGCGTGAAAGGTCAGGCAAGCAGAAACGGAATAAATTGGAACGATGAAGGGAGGCGAGTTAATGCCATAGTTCCTTGTCAGCATTTTTTCCTGCATAAGACTAAATTTGTACCATTGTTCAACACAACGGAGAAGTCTGAACCCTTAATTCGCCTCAATAAGTTTATGAAAACAGATGAATCTGAAACTCTGGAGGATTCGATGTTCCGCAGAATTGCTGAATCTTCGATCTATGGTAACCTCGTTTTATTTGTTGGAGCCGGGCTTCCAATGGCTATATTTAACTCCGATGGCGGAAAAGTAGCTTTGAGTTGGGGGGCTTTACTTTCAAAATGTGCCAAAGAATATGGAATTAGTTTCAGGAAATTGCAAACGCCAGGAACTTCCTATCCAGAGATCGCTGAAAAATTAATTAAGCTAATCGCGCAAAAGAAAAAAGTAACAATCAGCGAGGCAACGGTACGACTAAAACAAACCATTTCAGATTTAACTAGCTTATACCCTGATAAGGCCGCACGCGAACAATATAGAGAATACTTTGATGCCCTTAAGCCCAATTTAATCATCACTACTAACTACGATACAGTGGTGGAAAGCATTCTTACAGGGAAGGGGCATTCACTTTCACCCGAAAATGATCTAACAGCACCGGCAAATCTCATCCCAGTGTATCATTTGCATGGCATACGGACAAATCCAGACTCAATTGTAATTACACAAGAAGATTACGTTAAATTATTTAGGCCCAATGAATATAGGCAACAGAAATTGCCTTTGACAATTAAGGAGTCATTGGTATTATTAATTGGTTACAGTCTTGGGGATTTTAATGTTATGACAGCCCTTGACTGGTCGAGAAATGTGTTTTCCAAAAAGAAAGCTGGATATCCGAACGGAGTGATTCAGTTTGTATACGAGAAGAAACCAAAGGAGGAGCCCTACTACGAAAACGACATACTGATTTATGAATTTAATGAGCTAGGTGAGTTATTGGGGGAACTGCGAGATTTCGTGCTCAGTCAACGAGGCATAGATGACTCCATGTCAATGCTGTTGCGGAGAATTGAAAAACGATACTTAATTCCGAGTAATCAGTTAGTCAAGGATTTTGTGAATAAGCAATCGACACGGGAAGCGGTTTATAAGAAGTTTGATAAGTACGGAAACAACTTTATTAATGGTTTTATGGAAGTCGTTTCCAGGGGGTTAGATGAGATTTGGAAAAAGGCTAGAGAAAAGAACGGGTTTCCCTTTTATGACAAATATCTCAGAATTCTTCTCGAGATCATCGAACACATTGATTTTAAAAACGCTCCACCGGCATTAATTCAAATGTTGTCATTTGGGCTTGAACGAGTTGGATATTATATCGGCTTAGATTCCGGTGACGCTCATGCTGCATATCGAACGTGGCTGGGAAGAGGTATCAATTTGAATGAAGAGACTATCAAAGAGCTGCGGAATATTTCAAGAGATAACACCAGTTATGCCAACCTTGCAAAGATGCTGAGGATTCTTGATGCGCGAATACAAAAGCGAATGAACGCTAAATAATTTCACTCCAAACAACTTAAGGAAGTTATGCAACCCATTTTCTCACGCCATGAAGACATCGACAAAATGGCTTTCATGAATTGGCGGATGTCAGAAGATTCTGCAATTAGTCATTTTATAAGCCTCGCTGACGGATACATCTCCTCTGCTGTTATCCTGGCCAAGCAATGTCTGATCTCGAACAGTGATAAGAAAGCTGACATCCTGATATTTCCAATTCTGACAAATGCTAATCATGGAATTGAATTGTATTTGAAAGCCCTGATGTGGATGGCCAACCAGATGTTGAAGTCAAAAGCAAAAATTGAAGGCAGACATAACATTGCTCAAATATTCCGGATGCTTAAGTCAAAGGTAAAGGCGTTAGGAGGTGCGGTGGAACTTAGAAATTTCGAGGAAGGAATGGTGGAGCTTGAAAATTATCTTGAGGAACTGGTAGTCAAGATTGAAGCAACGGACAAAAACGACAAAATGGATTTTGCCAGATATCCGATCAGTAAGGACTATGAAGGTCATTTCTATACTGACCGAATGGGAAATGTAGAAGTTGATTTAGAAAATTTTGTAAGAAGGTTTGAGGTAATCAATGATAAACTAAGGTGGATCGCTTACCATTTCTACGATATTTCTGCTGACGAGGAGCAAGACCCATGATTAATTTATAAGTTGTATTTCAGTACGAGACTACTCAAAAATAATCTTACCTGACCATTTTTTCCGACAAGCCGCAAATTGCGCATGTTGCGGGTTCTTTGTCAAGGGTGTCGATTCCATAAAAGAATAAATAAAAAATCGACACTCGACATGGCCCTTGACAAAGGTTCCGCAACAGGCCTAATTTTGGCTTGCCGGTGAAATGGTCTCATTATCTTACCAATAGTTATATTCAATAAAGTCTGTTTCGAATCACTATTGCCCTGTTCCAAGTTCTTTCGAAACCCAATTCACTTCAAACCATCAAATCAAAAATTTGGGTTTTGAAAGTGCATGGGACACTTGATTTAATAGGATCATTATTATCGTCACGAGAGTAGATCAGTTCTTCTCAAAAGCATTGTTCCATGAAGAACACTGACTCACGACAACGCATTTGAGAAGGATTGATCAATGATCTTTTATATTTTTAACCTATCTGAGTAATTTCCACATCAAGCCCTTCTTAGCCTGATTAATGAGTTGAAGTTGGTGAGAAATATTTTGTTGGATGGTTAGTAGCTTGTTTAGGGTTTCGACTGCTTTCTTGTATTCATCCAGACGTAGATCGACTTTAGCGCGTGTGTAACGAATAATGGACTTCAATTCAGGAAGCCTCAGAAACGGAATCACAGAACCACAAAGGTGAGGTTGAAAGTATCCGCATTGCCATAGTCCGAAGCATAGCCAATAGAGCAACTGTTTCTCCCGTGGACATTTGGAGATAACCACGAAACAATTTGGACAAGGTTTATCCATTGGTCTTCCTGCATTTTTACCTTTAGAAAGAACGAAGAAATGATTTCCGTGATAGGTGCGATTCATCTTGTGTGTTTTGATTAGCGTCTGCATAGTCCTCGGCATTTTTATTTTGCCTTTGGGCCATGCGATCAAAAAGAGTTGGCAATCTCACAGACTGGCGTGGAAGGTCAGGCAAGGAGGAACGGAATAAATAGAAAGCGGGAAGCTATGTGGGTTTATGCCGGAAATTCCTTGCATGACCTTAGTGGAGAAATACTGCGCAAAGCCAGCCTACCTTTGCTGTTGTTTTTGATAAAGTGAAAATAAAAATGCCAGTAAATATGCAGACTCAAAAGAGGTGGATTCAGGATGAAGTTGTAAAAACTAGGTTGCGAAGTATTTCTGAAGGAACCTTGAGGCGTTCATGAATAGTTGAATAACTTAGCATAAATAGTGAAGTTGTACATGCACTGGATCGCATAAACATAAAATACATTTTTCATATGCCTAATTTTACAAACGAGCCACCGGAAGACCTAAACGCCTTCTTTAAGCAACTCATATTGTACATCAACACAGGTTACGATAAAGGGGATAGAGAACTTCTCAAAAAAATACTTCAAAGCTCAACTTGCAGAATTAACAGGACAGGAGAATGGGGTTCTCGCTGGGGGTATGCTGCGGCAAAAGTAGTTTTCTTCATTCATCCTGATAAGTTCACCTTAGTTACCAACCAAGTCAAAATGCATCTAATGGAAATCACCGATAACCTGCTTGAAGGTACTGATTGTGGACTGGAAATCGTGAAGGCTGAATTTATCCCAAACCAAGTTCCGGTAATTAGTGTTGAGAAAGAATTAATAGAAATTGTCGATACTCAAGGCAATCTACCAACACAAGTCCCACTGTCACATGATATCATTGAGAAGGGTAAAGAGATGAGTGAGGCTTATCTATACATCTACTTTGTCGAAAATTATTTGCGTGAGTTCATTGAACATGTAGGGAAAACTAACACCCTTGCATTTCCCCAAGAGGTCACAAAAACTATTGCCAAGAATAAAGCTAATGAAACTCAGAACAAATTCTTACCCTTGCGTGGAAACAGTAATCTTTTCTATTGTGACTTTGTTCAACTACAACAAATTATCGTACATAACTGGGCAATATTTAATGGCTACTTTCCGCAAAAGGATCAACACTGGCTGCGAGTCAAAATTGAGGATATGTATAGAGTGAGGAATTTAATCGCACACTGTGGTTATGTTAGAACAGAAGATATTCAAATGGTCAAGGCTAATTTTAAAATGATCCTAACACAACTAAAGGTGTAGCGCTATTTACTACTTACAAATTTATATTCTTTGGTAAAGTCTTTGACAATTTTGAAGATTTCTTCTATCTCCGCAGGGATCTTTGTAGTATCAACCTGCATGGAAATTGATTTGGCAAAAAGCACCTTGTCAAATTGAGCTTTCTTTTTAAAGTGAAGGAGTTTTTTAATTTGAGGCAAAAATTCACCTGCCGTGCTAAAGTCCTCTGTGGTGATAAGTTCTCCTTCGGGATAGAGTTTGTTTAGAATATCAACCGACAAATCCAAATCAAAAATATCTTCAAATGTTCCTTGATTGATAAATACCAGTCGATATTTGTTCTTCTTATCTTTAATGGCTCTGAGAATATCGTCCCTTTCTTTTTCAGCGTCAGAATCAAGCAAACAGACTATTTTTTTACTTGGATATCTTTCTTTAAATATGAAGAAGTCCTCCTTGAGTTTTTGTTTTGATTTGGAATTATAAACTTGGGTGCCGTTATGGGAAAGAATGAACCTCTTTCGGAAGGCAAGAATTGGCAGTGCTACCTCTTCACTGTCACCCTCAACAAGGATCATACATTTAGGCTCATCAACGCGGTTAATCGTACTCAAGAATCCGTGAAACTTCTCTGAAAGAACAGACCTGAAGTTTTCTGAAAAATCCCTGAAATATTGTAAACCTATTGCTTTCGACAATTTTTTATTTTCAAGGATGTATTTATACTGAAGTATTTCTTCTGGAAGTTCGATGACATGTCTTTTCCCACAACATGGACAGATTATCTCATCCGTAAAATTGCTTTTGAGTGAAGATGCGCGCTCTTCAATCTCGTGAAATTCTGCTTTGAATTCTTGCAGGTCCACGTTTTTTTCAAAACCTTCTATTCCATGTTTCTTAAAGCACTCATGGTCAATATGAAAGTATGAATAGTGCAGAGGTTCCATCATTCCAATTTCGGGCATGTCAATTCTATGATTCCATGAAAAGGTTTGTGAAAGGTCCTTGAATTGTGATTTGTTGTTTACGGTATATCGCGCAACAAACAAAGAGAGTTCTTCAAGTGGCGGGAAATTCATTAACTTAAACAAAAGAAGCAATTGACCTCTGCGACTGGCTGGGTATAAATCCTTCGGTAGTTGTTTTTCCAATATACCTGCAAGACCAATCTTTGACAAACCAATCTTTTCAGCCACAATTTCATAGTTTGTTTCGATGTCAACCTCAGAAAATCCCGCACATGATTTGATAAAATCCAATTCTTTTTCTGGAATTCTCTCCTTGGTTATTTCACATAGCAACAAGGTATATGGCGTAATCTCTATATTCCAGGTAAACTTGTAATTCGATTTCGGAAGAAAGTTCTCGTATAGTGTTTCCAGCACAGCTTTCCAGAGCAGCCTGTAGATATAGAATTTGTCAGTAATCAGTAATACTTCATCGGCATTCTCAGGTGTAGATAGGTGTACTCGAATAAGATAATTTAGTAGGGAATCATTCTCAAGAAGAAGTATCCGGCTCAGGGAACCCTGTATTAGGGCTAAATAGGAGTTTTTGACGACCGACTTAAAATTATTGTCCATAATTCTCTTCTGAAAGAATTCCAATTTAGTTGATTCTTGAAGAGAACAGAAATAAAAAAGACCCATCGCAAGACAGGTCTTTTGGCGCATCTAAATACCCACTCCTTTTCGCTTCGAACTCTTCTTTCCCTTCTTCGTCTCACCCTCTTCGTCATCTACATCATGCTTTTGGGTTTCTTTTTTCTCCTGGGATTTGTCCTCTGCGGGTTTTTCTTTCTTCTCGATTCCCTGGAATTGCTTTTCCAATTTGGCATTGTATAGATCAAGGCTTTTGTACTGTGGATTAGCGGCAATGAACATCTTATCTTCTCCTCCCTCGCGGGCAAAGGTGACCTGCACAAGATTTCCTTTTTCAAGGGACTTGATCAGCTTTGACTTCTCATCTCCGTTCAGTTGTTCCTTGATTGGATACTTGGACATCACCATTTCCAGATCATATCCATACCCTTGATGGTACTGCTTTACCTTGTAGTTGTCGTTCTTATCCTTTTCCTGAAAATCCAATTGGAGCCAGGCGTTGTAGGGCTGGCCTTCTTTGTTGTTCAGGTCTTTGTTGACCGCACGGCCACTCAGGAGATTGTACGCTTCCTTAGCAGTGATGCCTGAATTCTTCGTGATGTAAAAGGTCTGGGTTTTCTCCTGAGTGGGATCATCATTTTTAAGTGCGGCTTGATACCGGTTCAGGAAGTACATATCGGTCTGATCAGACTTCTTGAAGTCAAGCGTGTAATTGACCCTGTCTTTGATGTTATCTTTATTGAACTCTCCAACCAAACTAAGTTTAAACTCTGTTGGTTGCTCTTTGATCTTGCTTTCAAGATCAGCGTTCATCTTATCGCCAAAGCCCAAATATTTCAGGCCTTCTTTCAGAAATTCAAGATTTTTAACATTCATAAATGTTTTGTTTAAAAGTTTAAAATAGTTCTGTTGGTCAACGAACATGATAGTATCCCTTAGTCGACCAATCGGGCATTCACAATGGTCTTGTTCTTAATGGATAAGTTTAAATTGCGTCCACCGTTATTCTCGAACATTTCGATCACGAGGCGTTTGGCATAGGGTATGGTAAATTTCTCAAGCGCATACACTACGTCTTGATCGGTTTGACCTTTGATCTTATCTGCATCACCAAACACATAGAGCGGTTTAATATCCACCTCCTGCGAAGCCGTACGTTTCACTTTCTGCTTGTCCCGGATATAAAACCGGAGGAAGTCGACATCGTAATTGATGTTGGACTGATTTCGGATTCGGAAGTGATAAAAAATGACATTGTCTTTGATGTAGATACCTCGCAAGGAAAGTCCGATCTTGTTACTGGATTCATTTACCAACCGAATACTTCTTTTGGAATTGACAATCTGTGAGGCGCAGTTTTCCATCTGCGTTTCCGTCATGTCCGTTTGAAAGATCACGGCCTCGACCCCTTCCCCTCTCCAAGTGGAGAGGGGTGTATTTTGTAAGGTCAGAACGTGTTGATCTGGTTCTTTTGAGTAGCTCACTGTGAATTCGTGAATGGTTCCATCAGAGGTAATCACGGTAAGGTTGGTCTGTGGAAAATCATGCCGGGCAGCTTTTAACTGAAGAATGTTTTCTACACCTTTTGCTTTTTGAGCCAGTATGTCACGGCTGCCCCGGTCAACCGATTTGATAACTGCCGGAAATACAACACTTGTTGTCTTGTTGTATGTAATGTCAATTGACCGGACTTCTGTTCGGGATTGCGCATTGGCCTTATCTAGCATAAGCAGCAGAATCCCCCAAAAAATAATTCTAACAAATAGTAACATGAAATAAATTGTTTATGGTTAAAAGAAAATTAAAATTCAGATGTTGGTATGGTGTCTTTGAGAAATACCTGATAACCCGCTTTCACGGTTACCTTAATCAACTTAGCCTTCTTGCTGAAGAGGCCTTTTGCTGCTTCTATACCAGCAGCTGCAGCTTGTGCGCCAATAGTTGGATCAAGCGACATTAGTTGAATGTTTTGCATGGCATCATCGGAGGCCTGTTTGGCCGCATCGCGTGTGATGGCACCCGGAATGTAAATTCCCTGTAATCCATCTAAATCATACACCTCCAGTGAAACAGGAAGCAATGCATTTCCAGTGCGGATTGAACTAATCTCAATGGTCAGTCTTTCTCCGTTGATGGAACATACGCCATACAAGAACTGATCTTTCGGTACCTGTCTTCCTTTGATCTCAATGTCATTAAGCAGCCTAAGTTTCACCGTGGATCCAGCCACAAGTTCCTGTGTATCATGAATGATTGCCTCAATGGTATTTCCTTCCTGTACCTGATCAAGTGTTTCATCATCCAACCCGAAAAAACCATTCTTGCTTGTATTGAAAACAGGCAATACCTCAGATAAAGAAATACTGTCCATTGCCTTGCTGTCGACAGCATTCGAACTGATCAAGGAAATATTTTCATTGTTCTTGACTACTCCAACGGGCATGGTATTCGACTTACCTTGAGTATCCATCGCTTTTAATTTCTCCTTGACACGCTGAGGGTGCTGGATGTCGAGTATCTTTTCCAGCACACTTTCAATCTGTTGCATTTCAGGATCAGCCTCACCACCCTCGTGCATCATCTCCATCATTTGCTCCAGGCGATCTACGTCAGCGGTGAATTGGGGATCAGAACTGGTTGCTGGTTTCCCTGCCTTCGCATTGGCTCCGGCAGGCAGGCGGTTACTGGTTTCCGTTGGAACAGTGGAAGATTTATTAATTTCAGCATAGAGTTCTTGGAGCTTTTTGTTTACCCGGTCTTCGTTGGGATCAACTGATAGCCTGTCTTTTTGCTTGAAGGAATCAATCAACTTATTGTCTTGCATGTTTGTGTCGGTCTTCGGTTGTAATTCTTGTTCTGACTTAAAGGCGATGAGATCAAAGTACGGATCACTTTCACGGGCTTCTTCGTATTTAGCCGAATCACGTTCTGCGATTTCATATAGGCTAAGTTTGTCCCATATTTCCTTTTCATCAAAATGAGCATCGGGTACCGATAGATTCAACCCTGCCAAATCCACTGCCTTCGCTTGTGCCGGAACGCCCTGACCTCCGCCAAGCGCCCAAAAGATCAAGGTGAGGAATGGCAATACCAGCACGGGCAGGACCATGAAAAATTTTCTCTTCTGTAAGAATTTCTCTGAATGTGTGTTCATTGCGTTACTGTTTATGGTTAAAAAATATTTATGGCTTAAGTCTTTTGGACTTGTGTGGAATGAAGTGAAGCTTCTTTTTGTATTCCTCAAGTTGAGCCTGCGTGATGGCTTCCCATCCTTTCGACTGATCATATCGGTCTTGTGCGTATGCTGGATTTCGATTCATGTAAACCTGTCCGTCTTTGTCCTGAGCGAGATAAAACGATTCAAACTCATCGTCAATTTCCCCCTTCAGTTTGCCTACAGGCTTGAGTTGTTGTCCGTTGGAATTAGATTTCATTTTTTGAATGGTATAGATTAGTAATACAGTTTCAGAAATTCATTCAGGCTATCACGTAATCCGGGATGTGCGCGCATGAGGCTGTCGAGTCCAGGTTTGTCACCTGTTGAACTTAGTTTTTCAACTAATTCTTTGAACCGGATCATTCGGTTATACTGCTCTATAATGTTGCGTTCGGAATCCTCTGTGGTTACGTGCTCATTCGGATGAATGTCCGCAGGCGTTGTGATCTGTTCGACCTTTAGCGCGGATGAAGTGCCATCGCTGCCGAAAGGGCGTATCACGAGCATGACGCAAACAATACTGGTCAGGATACCCATGACAATAAGTCCTTTCTTTTTTGATGCATGTGACAGCGGATTGATCCATCCGTTGAGTTTGTCTGCAACTGACTGACTTGCCTTGCTGAACCAGTCTTTAACTTTTTCTTTTGGTTTCTTCATTATCTGTTTTCGGTTTTAATGTCCCTGTTATCAAGTGTGTTCCATTTTTCAATCAGAAAGCCGTGCGGATTGTGATCGGATCGGGAAACATTCCTTAAGTATCCTTCGGTGACTAAACTGCGTGTTACGATGGAAGTAGTACGGATCAACTTTTGATGCGCATAACAGCGGAAGTAGAATGGATACATTTCTGTATCAATGCGAATGCTGTCAAGGCTGATCTCCTGGCTGATGTTTCCTGAAATAATATTGGAGTAATAGCGATTCTCTTTCAGGTTGTCGTACTGACGCTTTGCAGATTCATCCGCGAGGTACAATGCCTTCTTGATGTTGGCCTGAATGACTTTGTCATCCGGATCAAGTGTAAAGAAGTGATGGTGAAACATTCGTACATGATCACGGGCTTCCACCGGGATGTTGTCTTTCCGTTCAGCCGACCATGCTTCGAGTGCCTTGCCATTTGAGAGTATATAGATGCGCTCCTCCGCTTCTGTAATAAGTTGAAAGCTTTTATAGATTGTAAAGCAGACCGTACCTACTGAGGTAACGATCAACACAAGGGAGAATAGCCGGATGTGTTTGAATGCGGAGTCGATATTTCGGAGTTGTTGAAACATTTTATTAGTAGTGAGTAGTGAGATCAACCATAAGATTTATCAAGGCTAGGTTTTGCCGGAGAGTTTGTCATGCATGTAACCTGAGCCAGCACTTGAACTGTTACCCGAAGTCTTGTTTGCCTGTGAGGAACCAGCCTGATTGACTTGTGAGGATTGGCTCATAGAACTCATCACTGCTCCTACACCGGCAACAGTTGTAGTGAATGCGCTGCGTGTTCCCCCTGTGAATACATTACTGGATTTAGAAAGCAACGCGTATCCTCCACCTGCATGGATAATGTAATTGGCCACACTGGGCACGGTGAAGTATCCGACAATACCGATCACCAGAAATATTAAATAGGCAGTATCTGTTGCACTGAAAAATGTATCACCATAGCGGATGATCTGCTGAATGTCGATCTTGAGCATGTTCTCCTGAATCTTCCCGATGATGCTTCCGAAAATATTGGCAACGGGAAGCCACAGAAAAACACTGATATACCGAGCGATCCAAACTGCGAGTGTATGTTGGAACCCATCAAAAACAGCAAAGCCAAATACCAGCGGTCCAAGTATCGCGAGCACGATCAGGTAGAAAGTCCGGAGTGTATTGATGCAAAGGGCAGCCGCTTCATACACAATGTGGAGAATCTCACTCATCCATTGCTTGACCGAGTTCTTGAAGTTGTACGAAGCCTTGGCCATCGCAAACTTGATGTCGTTTCCAATGCCATCAAGTGTACCTTCTGTCGTTCCGTTCGGATGTGTATAACGATACCATTTGTCACGGTCACCTTCTCCATTCGCCCCCACATAAATTTGCCAGGCCGGTGTCTTTTTGATTGCTTCTTCTTTCAGCTTCAACAAGTAAGCAATGGCATTGTTGGAACCCGTGACCATTGCGGCCGTCCCTGTGACGGTGGGTTTGAGAATTCCGTTCATCAGAGCGATCACCCACGGAAAAATCAGGATGCAAAATCCCAAGGCGAATGGCCTTAGCAACGGATAGAAATCAATTGGCTCCGCGTTGGCCAAATGTCGCCACACGCGGGATGATATATACCACAGCGCTGCAAAGGCGGCCAGTCCTCGGCCAACCCCGATCAGTTTACTGCACAACGGCAGCATCTCACTGTATAGCTGGTCCAATACACTTTGCAGGCTGTGGATTTCTCCCGCGAAACTCTGGGCTTGTAACACGCCAGGCAAAAAGAGCGCGGAAAGAAATATCCTCACCCTCAGTCCCTCTCCCTTAGGAGAGGGAAGCATACTGAGGATTTTATTAAATATTTTCATATCAATTTTTTTAATTGATTCCATAAAGTTTTTGCATGGTCTCCACATCGTTGTGGGAACGGGCACGCTGGACAGCTAAGAGTTGGGTATTGTTATTGAAATAATTCAGGAAGATTACCTTGTCTTCCATGTCAAAGTAAATCCGGTCGATGGCCTGCATCCGTTCGTCATCACTCATGGAAAGTTTCGTGGCGGTGATGATCATCATCAGTTCGTCAATGTTTCGGAGCGAAGCATCAAATAAAAACTTGTAGACATTCGCCATGTACTCCAGTTCATCCAGTTTGAAATTCGGGTCTTGCTTAAACCGGTTGTAAGCCCGTTGGTATTCTTTCAGCAATAGTTTCTGATAGTCGATAATTAATGGTATCCGCTTATAATTTTTGATCGAAGGGTTGACCAGCATCAGACCATCGATAAAGGCTTCGTGAATGGTGTAATTCCCCTCAGCGATATTTTTAATCGTAGTGTACCCCTTGTCAAGAATCTTGTATCCTTTGTACATGTTGTCCAGGATTTGCTTGAGTTGGTTAAGTTTCTCCCAGTTCAACAGCAATTGCTGCGCTTCAGTAGATTGACCAACTGATCTGCCTGCACAGGCCAGACCGATTAGTAAGAGTATTATTCTGAGTCTTTTCATTTTCTTCTTGTTAGATGGTGTCAAATTGTTTTCGCAATGATTCCACTTCTCGCTGTTCCCGTTCCCGCTCAGCCGCCATCAGATGGACATCGTTATCAAAGGATTGAACAAAGGCATGCTTGTCCAGCATATCATCATAGAGTTTGTCAATCCCCATCAGGCGTTCATCGTCTTTCATTTCAGTTTCATTGGAACGAATAATCATCAGCAATTCCGAAATCGATGCATCGGTTAAAAAGAGCATGTTGGAGTAAACAGCGGCCACATAGCGGACTTCTTCAGGTGTGAAGTGCTTATTGTTCCTGCAGAAGTTGTTTACATTCCTGATGCCCCGGATGACATAAACCTGAAAGGCAATGATGTCGGCTACTTTTGTGGAATTGGCAATGTGTGGGTTAAGGTTCTTCAGAGATCCAAAGAAGTCACGGTGCAAATTAAAGTCACCGTTCTTAATGTTGTGGATCGTGGTCAATCCCTTGTCCGCAATCTCGTAGCCCTTTTTCAGGTAGCCGAGATAAACCCGCAACAAAGCAATCTGCTTAACGAGGTACTCACGTTGTGTTTTCTTTTGCTGGAACCACTCGTCCCATGTTTGAGCACTACATTCTGTGGGCAGTAGGCAATAGGCAGGTAGCAGAAGAAAGATTGTAAAGATGATCTTCTTGCACTTGTGACATTTTCTATTCGATTCCATATAATTTCTTTACTGTTTCTATTTCATGTTCATCCTTGGCGCGGTTCAAGCTCAATTGAATATTCTGGTTGTTGAACTGCTTGAGTTCAGTGTAGTTCTGTTCGATATTATCACCGGCCTTGTTGATGACCTCAAGCCGTTTGCCATCCGTCATTTGCGTTTTGAAAGAGTTGACGACCAAAAGAATCTGATCAAGGTTATACACACTTTCGTTCAGGATGCCCGTGTACACACGGTACATATAGTCAATCTCTGCCCGTGTGAAATGTTTGTCCTGGTTGATCATATGCCACGTGAAGCGGTACTCTTCAATGATCTGTTGCTGGCGTTGCAGGATTTGTTTGATGCGCTTGTAGGTAGCCAATGTGTTACGCACCTTCCATAATTCGTCATAATACTTCTTGTAGAGTTGACGCTGACGTTCCGTCCACTCGGCTATTTCATTGAGCTTTAGTTTGGAGAGTTTGTTCTCCAATACTTTGGCAGCATTCTGCAACCCGATGGTTTCGTTCTGCATGCGCTGGATCATCAGGTCAACGGCTTTGATCACTTTCTTTACCGCCTGCCTGATAATTTCTGCAATCGGAATAGCGGCTTCTGCCCGATCCACAGGCGCAGTAAAAACTAACGTTCCAGTGAGTATGATAAATAAAATGAATTTGTTGTTTCTCATATTAAATTTCGTTTAGGCTTTGCCCGTGCGTATGTCGTGTGCGAGTTCTGCGATACCCTTTCGGATGTCCCCATTCCACTTTTTCGTATACGCCTGTACTTTTACTTTTTCTGATTCTTCCGTGGTGTAGGCCAGGTATTCTTCGAGTGAAACTTCTGTCGCATACACTTTGGAAAGCATACCTCCCAGGCTGATAAATACTTCCTTGTATTTCCGGGAGGGGTCGTTGGCTTTGTTAATCGAAAGCACGAGTGCCTTTTCTTTTTCTGTAAGTCCAAGTAATTCCTGTATCTGATCAAACTTGTTCTGATACTTGGACTGATCGAGTAAAATCTTGCAATCGGAATTGTTGATGATCGCCTGCTTTACTATGGGTGAGGAAATAATGTCCTCCACTTCCTGCGTCACCACAATCGCCTCACCGTAAAACTTACGCACGGTCTTGAACAGGTACTTGATGTATTCTGCCATGCCTTCTTTCGCAATGGCTTTCCATGCCTCTTCAATCAGGATCATCTTGCGCACGCCTTTGAGCTTACGCATCTTGGAAATGAACACCTCCATGATAATGATCGTGACTACCGGAAACAGGATCGGGTGATCTTTGATGTTGTCGAGTTCAAAAACAATGAAGCGTTCACGGAGTAATTCAAGATTTTCACGTGCATTCAACAGGTAGTCGAACTCACCACCTTTATAGTAAGGACGTAGTACGTATAGAAAATTTTCCACGTCAAAGTCCTTCTCCTTTACCCGATCTTCTTTAAGAATCGCAACAAACTGTTCTTTCAGGAATTCATAGAACGTATCAAAGCATGGGAACAAGTCTTTGTTCTTCTCCAGTTGTTCATAGTACAACTTGAGGGAAATTGATAACGCAACATATTCGGAGCGATTGAACGTCTCATCATCCTTTTTCCACAAAGCGAGTAACAATGTTTTAATACTTTCTTTTTTCTCCGTGTCAAGCGTATCACCCTGACTGATGTAGAATGGATTGAATCGGATAGGGTTCTTTTCATCGTAAGTGAAATAATAGCCCTTCACCAAATCGCATAGTCCTTTGTAAGAATGCCCGACATCCACCAGCACGATGTGCGTACCTTGTTCATAGTAGTTGCGAACCATGTGGTTGGTGAAAAAGGACTTGCCGGAGCCAGAAGGACCAAGAATAAATTTATTCCGATTCGTGCAGACGCCCTTCTTAACAGGTTCATCTGATATGTCCACATTCACGGGCTTGCCTGTGAGCCGGTCTCCCATGCGTATGCCTACCGGGCTAGTTGATGACTGGTAGGACGTTTCCAGATTCAAGAAACAGGTAGCCTGTTCGGTGAACGTGTCGAAGGTGTCATTCATGGGAAAGTCTGCTTCATTTCCCGGAAGTCCTGCCCAGAATAACTGCGGGGCTCCATCCGTTTCTTGTCTTGCAATGGCATCCATTTGTGCCAATGCAGAAGAAACCTGTGTTTTGAGTTCCTTCAGTTCGGATTTGTTGTCCGACCAGAGCAGTATATTATAGTGTGCTTTGACCGGAAGTCGTTGTGCTGAAATAGCTTCATTCAAAAAATCATTGGTGGCATCCCGGCTGATGGCGTTTTCTCTGGAATAGGTGGCCAGTGATTGCAGGCGAAGCCGTTTGCTTTCGAGTTGCTTGACGGTCTTGTGTGCATCTTCAATAAAGATGTATTGATTGAAAATGTGATTGCACGAAAGCAATTGTCCCAGCGGTGAAGCAAATCCGACACTGAACTTGGTCTTATCGGTTGAGTAGCGATCATAATTTATTCTTGATCCACACAATGAGGGGAGGTCTTCGACATCGGCCAATGAATACAACTGACAATGAAAGTCACCTACCTTCAATTCTTCTTTGAAGTGAATGTCCTTGATCACGGACGGATCGGTCTCGGAAAGCAGGAAACAATAACGTTCCAAGAGGCCGGGCTTTTTATTTGTACCCGAGAGGTCTTCGTCCTTCAAGCGATTGAGCTTAACAAATCCACTATCTTTCAAAATCCGTTCGAACTGACCGGCACCATCAAAGAACTCCTGCATCCGTTGCGGGCTGAGTGAGGCCTCCGGTACAATGCTGGTGCGTATGAGGTTTGAAAAAATTGAACTGGAGGGTTTTCGGTTTGCTGCCTTCCGCGTGAGCATGATGTAGCATGTGTGATCTAGATACGGACGTTCATTAAAAAAACGTTCGCTTGATCTTGAAAGAAATGACAATTCATTCGACTCAAAGTCCGGGCGGTGGTTCCTTGACAGAAACCAATCCTGTTTGTGAAACACCGTCTGGTTGGGAAGAACTTTAATCGCTTTCACTAACACCTGGTGAAAGGCTTCATATTCCTGATCCGATAGTGTGAATATTTCAGGGAGTGTCACTTCATAAGCAATTGTAACATCACCCTGTTTGGAAAGGATACAATTGCCTTCCACTTTCCAGATTGGGAATACCTTTTCAAATGAAATTGGTTGTGCCATACAATTACTTTCGGAGTTTGGTGAAGGAGATTCTTGAAGTGCATTTGATAAAATCCGGAATGCTGCGACTGGCCATCTTTTTGAGTAGTCCATACTGGCCGTATTTGTCGCTCATGCGATAGACGAACAAGAACAAACTTGTTCCCAGTATCGCTGTAAGCCCCAGGCAGATGAACATATTCACTCCGATGATGTAGAGTACTGCAAAGAGGATCAACAGGCCGATGAGTCCGATCGCTAAATATGCGATGTACTGCGCCTTGAGGCCTTTGAACTCAATCGGCTTGTTGATCCCCTTATTGATATTGTAAACGCTTGCCGCCATCAGATGCCAAAGAATGAGCGTAACACCGTAGCGACAATGACCAAAAACACACAACTGCCAAACCATGCGGCTGCGACTTTGCCCGTATCAGGATCACCACTGTTCCACTTCTGATAAACTTTGACAGCACCCACAAGTCCAAGGACGGCACCGATAGCATACATCAAACTTGTGCCTGTAGTAAAGTAGCTGCGCACGCGCATGGTAGCTTCGTTGATACCCGCGTTGCCGTCCTGAGCTTCAGCCAATGTGTAGGTGATCAGATACACGAGCAAAGCGAGTCCTAACGCTTTGCCTTTTGTGAAAGAGAATTGCATTAACTTTTTCATGTTGTTTTTGTTTTAGTTGGTTATTGATGATTGTTTGAGTCTGTTTCGGGATCGGTCCACCATGAATTGATTTCATGCAGATCAAATTGATGAGTGTTGGTGTCGATACAGGAATGGTAGATGAACTGTGAGATTTGAGGTTGGAAAGTAGCGCCAATAAACTGCGGATAGTTGGAGAGCAGTGTTTTGAATAATGAAATGGCTTCTTCCTTTGTACCGAGTTTAATTATTTCGGCAAGTGAGGTGATCTCATCCTTGATGGAAACAAGATCATTGGTCAAGAGTTCTTCCTGCAAGTCGATGACATTGACAGGCTCTTCAACATCCATTGGTGGAGCGACATCTAACGCGTCCGCCACTGTAGTTTCTTCCCGTGGAACTTCTTGCAGCCTGCTTTTCTCATAGCGGACACCGCCCATGAGATTATGCGATACTGGCGAATCTGTTTGATCCGCTTTGGTGTCAAGGGAAGTGCTTGACTTTCCCTGTTTAAAAATGAAAGTGATTTCGCGGCTGTAAAGTAGCAGCGTAGTGATGGCGTAATAGCAGCCAAGAATGAAGGCAACCGTTGTTAAAAACTCTTGCCAGGAAATTGATTCAAGCATAGCCTTCGTGTTTGATTACGAAGGCGAAAGTGTGAGCTACGAGAAACTAATGTTTACAAGTTGTTAACAAGTTGGTAAAGATTTTTTCTGATACCCAAAAAATAAGAATAGTGCCGTGTTTAGATGTAGTACATAAAAGGCAAAATTTCCATTTTGGGATTTGGTCCTGCGGTTAAAATTTCTCCTATGGTATCAGCAAACTTCAGCGTCACCGGGTTACCATCACAAAAAATACAAGAATTGTAGTTGAGTTTGGTGAGCGACATGACATCTGCGCATACATCTTTGATGTTTGCGTGACCCCGGACAATCTGAATGCTCAATGGATTGGGGGTTTCAAGACCTAACACAGACTGAATCCTGGGAATAAATCCCTTCGTCCATAGGAAGGCAGACCGTTCATTCTTCTGGTATGATATGCCACGCAACACGGGGTAATTTTCAGACCTGAAAAGTTTGAATATTTTCTCGTTTCTTATTCGGATTCCAGTCACTTTAAGGCCTGACACTGCTTCTTCGAATCCTTGCCATTCTTCATCATTGAAGAATGTTTTGCCATGGATAAAAATCTCTTTGGGCAAACGATCCGCATTTTCCTTCTTGAAGGATTCGACAGCCTTGGACACAAGTTCTTTAGCGCTGTCTTTTGTCAAGTGGTATTCTTTTGTATCAGGATTATAGTATGGGCCAACTCTTCCTCGGAATACAATCCCGTCACCTGAATCCAAAAACATCTGTGCAGCACAACAAGCATATCGCGTATCAGCGTGTGTCTCATCTTGCTTGAATGTCAAACCAATGTAACATACGCCTTTTCTGATGTCACCAAGTTTCCACGGAAGTCCACCGATTTTGTAATAGATGGAGGTTGCCAGATTCCAAGCAATTGCCGTTTCAAACTCTTTGCGTTGTTCCTTTTTCTTGTCCGAAAGATTTTCGTATTCGTGATAGGCAATGGTGCCTTCCTTGATTACCTGTGTGAGTATTCGGTTTTTAAGAAGCTTGATCTTAAGCTGATTGTGAAAATGATTTTCATAATGATATAACTCCCTCCATTTCCTGGTCAACTCATCCTCAAAAAAACCTTCATTGTTTCGAGAGTAACTATCCTTGATTCCAACCGAAATGGAACCTTCCTTCGGGATTTTGCTTTTTGGTCGGCACAACGTATAGACCATGTCCGGGATAATGACGAACCACAGTTTCGGAAGTTTCTCACCTTCGTTAATATATGCCTCCAGGGGTTCCACATACAGGTTGACGATCTCTCCAACCCGGATATAATTGTCGTCATACTTGTAAAGCGTGTCCAGAATCTTTTCATCTATCTCAATAATCGGGATGGAGGTAAGGTTCATTTTAACATGAAAAGCTTCTTCGAATCCTGGAAAGAACGGTTTGGCAATATCCGGGCTTGTATGGTAAATTGGTTTGTTCAGCCGAATTAACCATTCTTTTGTCCGTCTGATCCCTTCCTTAGTGCCTATAATTCCAACGGAGAAGTTGTCCACTTGTCCTTTATCAAAAGGACCAAACAGGGTCAGACCGTCACGAGGGTCTTGCGCCATTTGACCGTATGCAAATTTCAATCTCGGTTCGCGAAGTTTAGACAGTTTCATTTTCATGTGTTTTGGGTTCTTCTGGTTGCACTTCTTCTTCAAACTCATCGAGTTCATCTTCTTCGATCTGTTCATCAACATAATCCACCGGCACTATTCTTCCGTCAGATTTCGGTTCTTCATAGCCGTAGTCACATTCAAATTGCATCGGAGTGGTTGATAGGGTTAAGAACCCATCCTCGGAAATAGGAATTCTGATTTCATTATTTCCGTCCGATAAACTCGCCAGGTATGCCAGCATCAAACTCCGCCACTCTTTATTAAAAAAGGATTTTCCCTTGCTTCTCCTCGCACGGTGAAGTTTTGATTTACTCGTCCAGACCGTTGATCCTTCATCTGAGAATACAAGGTGAGCCCGTAAACTGAAACACAGGGAAGGATTGAGTAATGCTGTTGCGCTGATTCCATAGTGCCAAAAAGCTTCACCGTATTCCCCGACTAATTGTTTGTACGTGAACTTGCCATTGTATTCAAAGAATATTTTGTCCTTTTCTAGTTGGTCTTTGACATAGTGGAAGCAATGAGTTCGATTCGAAAGTTCATACAAGTGAAGACCTCTACGTGTAAAGAACTGAAACCATATTTCGCGCAATAGCCTTACGAGTAAACGTCTGAAGTCATCATATTTCGGAAATTCATCAGACTCATAGCGGTTAAACGCCTTACTTGTGGGGAAAGGGATTGTATTCTTCGGAACGATTTCAAAATCCAATCCATCAACAGACGTGGGGACATCCTTGGAGAAACTGATCAGGTAGTCATCAAGCCTGATGACGGGAAAGGTTGTGATACTTTTCTCAATGGTTTCGGCTTGCGAGTCATTTGCGTATTTATGAAAGAAAACATTTTTTGGAAGGTCTGTGATTTCGACCCAGTTCGAAAAATACTTTTCCTTTCGTTTTATAACACCGGCTGATGTTGAATATCGGTTCTTGATCCAAGTTTCGATAGACAGTGGCGCATTTTGCGTTTTAGGAACACCATCCTTATGGAGTTTGATAAGTAACTGCTTTAGCGCAATAGGCCATGAATCATCAAAGCGAAAATGATTTTTCGTGGGCACACCTATGCGAACATCGAACGCAACGTCATCTACTTTGAGAATATAAATGAAGTCACTGAGTTTGTACTTTTTGGCGATACTCTTTACCTGCTCCCATTCGTCTATAACTCCCTGTTTGGTAAACGATTTTTTTGAAAGAACCAAAAGGTACTTTGCGGATCTATGTTCTAACAAATCCTGCAAGCTTTTCCAATAGTCCTCTTCCCCTCCCGTTAGGAATGAAAGATCGCATTGTGCCTGATATCCCTCGTTAATCAGTTTTGCCTGTAGCCAGAGAGTGAATTCATTATCCTCTGGATTTGCATGGCCAATAAACAGTACGTCTCTTTCCATTCGTAATTGTTTTTTAGTGAGTTAAATTATCAGTCGAACAGGGCCAGTTCGTTGGGGTCACTCGCCAACGGAACTCGTGCTCCATGTGTAATAGGATAAGACAGTGTGTGTCTACTTACGTCATCGAGTACTTCTGGATTGGCGATCCGGTTCATAAGCCATCTCTTAATCCAAAATTTTCCGATCAGTTCTGTGCGAAGTTTTGGTTTCGCCTGTGGGATCAGATATTTTGGCCTCAATGCCAGGCCTAACAGAACCTCACCAAAATTTTCGGCAAGCGAGACTCCATATACGACTCGTTTATTTCTGTGGTTGAGGATCGGGTTACTCTCAAGTTTCAGGAACTCCATTGCGTCTTTCAATTTTCTGAGCAATGGGTTTGCGCCCTCTCCAAAAATGCTGTTCACCCGTGTTCTTTTGTTTTCACGTCCCGTGACCGCATCTGCCAATTCAATTGTATTGCTACTGAAGTGAAATGATCCAAAGCCCTCGCTGAAACCTAACTCTTTGTACTCAACCTTGGAATTGCTTTCGCCACCGATTTCTTGTACAGGAATCTTGACGCGATTGTATTGGCTGCTCCCGACTCCATATAGACTTGTTGTACCCATCATTACTAATTGTGGCTTGCGGATCACAGCTTTACCTTTCATGGATGAGGCAATCAAACTAACATATTCACCGTACTTATCGTTGTAGTATTGATTGATCTCGGGGCTGGCGAGCATCATGCAAACCAATTTACCACCGAGTAAGTGGTTGTAAGGAGGGATGGAACCGCAAACAATAATGTCCATCATGTTGATTCCTACGTGAATTGACTTTGCTTTTCGCGCCAATCTATAGACTGCGTCCGCAAAGTCCTTATTGGTCAGGCAAAGGGCCAATTCATCTTTACTGTTTCCTGTGAACGAATACTTGTTGAGCGCAAGTTTGATAGATAGAAGTTCAGCAAGGAGTACGGCACGTTTACTTTTGAAAAGGTTAGTCAATGCTCTTTCCTCCCAACTCATTGCATTATTGCCAACTGTGAACTTGGCACTTTGGGGATTTGATACGTGTCGATCCCTGTAGATAGCTGATAGTTCACGGAGCCGTTTAACTTTTTCAGGTGTTGGGTTTCTGATTTCTGAAGCGGTAATAATTCCAGCCTTTATAAAATCTTTCAGGTAAACTTCACCAAGAAGTGTTTTTAATGTTTCCTGAATCCATTTTGCATACCGGAGCGATGGTTCGCTTTTTAATCGCTGAAGAAAAGCATTCCCGTCCCACCCAATCCACTCATCGCGGCATGTTTGCTGAGCAACTGAGCTACCCAGTGCGGCTATACCAATTATAGGGTGATTGGGCGCAGCGGCATCGCGAATTAATATCGAGATTGACCTGCCCGGCAATGACTTGTATTCCGTAGTCCAAGTATGTCTGAAATATCTCCAGATCTCAGACAATAGCAAACCGGTTTGACTGCATTGCACATCGGGTTCAGCGACTTGGATGTATGGTTGAACGATCTTACCTAGCGTTTGCAATTTTTCTTCTTCGGTCAGAAGTTTCGCGGCCCCCTCCAGTTGCTTGCGGAACTCGTTGCCATCTCGCATGACGGAGAAGATCGAGTGCCAACCCTTGGAAGTTAGTCGCCTCTTTTCCATACCTCGAACGAACTCTATTACACTGGGTACTTTAAGTTGAACATCCCGGGCAAGCAGGTGGCGTCTTCTGGTTTTAGCTTTCTCATCACTGACATTCTTGTCTTTCTTATCGAAGGTTTCTAACTCAAGCGATACCTTTTTTCGATGTATTACTAAATTCCAATCCTGGAGAAGCAAATCGAGCAACAAGTTTTTAACAAAGACGAGGTCAGTCTTTGAATGAAACCCCTTGCCTTTGTGACCTTTGTTTACTTCTTCCTTTTCCAGAATCAAAAAATCCATGCGCTCCCGATCCTGCTTTTTACGGAGCATTCTTTTAAGTCGGTAGCAGAAATCCAAAAAATCCTCACGGTGAGGTTTAGTCAGCTTTGGCTCTATCTTGATTACTTCCTTGTTCATCAACTAATGAAAGTTTTTAATTGGGAACTCCATTCCCGTTTGAAATTGGTTATTGCATCGCTTTCCTTTTTACCGATAAAGGAAAATTCTGAACGTGCTGCGGCAAACATCAGAATTTCGAGGATGCCGAGAAATGCACCGGTGCTATTTATCTTTCTTTCATGCAGTTGCTTAAATACTTTATCATAGAAAATATGAGCTGTATTAATGGTCAGGATGATATAGTCCTTTTTTTCGGATACATCAAAAAATAAATCGTGATTTAATTCCTTCGTCAGGATTTTGTAACGAAGTCCCCAAGGTCTTTCAGGATCATCTAAATCCGTTTGTGAGTAACGTCTGTTCTTAAGAGATGGCTGATAGACATCGGTTTTCTCAAGTTGTTCCTTGGTGTGGAGAACGGGGTGAATAGTTTTGAGGGCAATGAATTTGAGCCGTACACGGTTATTCAACGCACGAGCTACTTGTTCCAGGTCCGAGACCAGAATGCTGTTCATGAACTCGGTTTGTTTGATACCCTGCTTCGTGTGGGTTACACCGAATGCTTCATCAAGTTCAGGGCTGAACGAGATCTCACACCGCCACCAGTCATCGTAGTTCTCTTTTCTCTTATCACCCATGAAATACCATCCATAATCTATCTCCCGTTCTCCACGGAGAATAGAAACGCCAGCACATTTCGTGATTTGGTTCTTGCGCTTTTGATCGTTGGGTAGTTTGGCCCATTCATCTACAGGTAGCTCAATGAAACGGACTTTAACAATTGATATGCGCTTTTCGTTTTCAGGAATCTTAACCTTATAAAGGAGTTCCTTCCCGTACGAAATTCCACCAAGCAAGTTGATGCCTTGGCCTGTAAACAACGGATCAAAAGCCTGCACCCGATTACCGGTGACTCGTATGTCGACTCCCCTCCAAATTGCATTCCTAAAATTCCTGCCTAACTCAAACATGATATGTTTGATGAGACTTTTGAAATACTTGAAGGAAAGTCTATCGCATTTCCTCCAGCGAACAATTGTCCCCGTATTACTTCTAAGGGGTAACGGGGATGTTGATGATTTTACAAGACGGGGCAAATGTGATGCATGAGCATCAACCACTTCGTCAACATCAAGGTAGTTGCTGTAAATCTCTCCGGGTTTTTTCCATGTTGTCACCTCAACCCGTCTGCATTGACTGAGCGAACTGTTCGGTAAGCCCATGCCATAACGCCCGAGTTGGCTACGCGAATTAAAGCGCGAACTGCCTCCGAATTGCAAGGCAAAGCCAAGTTCCTCCGGAGTCATTCCTTTACCATTATCAATGATGTCTACGGTATATTGGTGTTCATCCTCCAAGTCCTTCCCGATCTCAATAGAGATCGATTTCGCGCCAGCTTCGATAGCGTTATCAACCAGTTCAGCCAGTGCAGATGCAGTGCTTTTGTAACCTGAGTCACGTGTAGCCAGAATGAAATTCTGAAAGTTTACAAGGGCTGTTTGTTCCATACTATTTTCAAATAGAAAAAGAGCCGAGATAACCGGCTCTTCATTGAGAATTATGCCTTGCCTTTGTTTGTTTTATTTTCAGGCTCACTCGCAAAGATTTCCTCTTGCACAACTTGATCATCAATGTTTTGTGCAAAATACTTGGATAGTGTTTCCAGGCTCGCGTCCAACTTAACAGACCATTCATTCCGTTCCATCTTGTAGAACTTTCTCCTTTCTTCAGTAACCCTCAGTTCGCTATACCCTAGAACAAAAACGATCATTGCCAATGCATTTTTTGTAAAAGCATTTGTTCGAGGATTATTGTAAAGGTCGGAGTAGAATCGGTGAGCCTTATTTATATAGATCGTGACCTGGCTTCCAACTTGTGCGACCCTGTAAAATGGACTTTCTTCCTGATCAAAATACTCAATTTTAAAAGGGCGAGAATTGGTTTGAACTTCAAGCTGCTGTTTTACGACTTCTTCAGGAAGACCGGTTTCATTCGCGATGTCCTTAGCTTTTTTATCTAGGTTCTCATCTCCCTCTTTCTTGATATGATTGGGCTGAGCGTCCTTGTTTACTTCAAAGTCTTTGGATGCCTCAGCCATTACATCTTCTGCAAACTGATCTCTTTTCTCCGGGGAGTCTGTAAGTTCGTTCGCTCTTTTGGCCTCGTCTGCGTCTTTCTCTTTGATGTACGTCCTACGCATATCCTGTATTGCCGAAAATACACCTGCATCATAAAGTATATTCCACATTCGCGGAGACACAACTATCTGCTGCTTTGAAGTTGTGATGGAGAATTCTTCGTCAAGTTCAGGGGAGAAATCCACCTCGACTCCCCAGAATCGATCGTTGTTTTGAATTTTCGTCCAGGGAATTTTTGAATCCACAACATCGATCTGCCTACCATTTCGGAGAAAAATGATGCCGTTATTGCTCTTCCTGATGGTGAGTCGTTTCGATTTGTCTTTCTTACCTTGATCGTTGGTGATCTCCTCAGACTCCTCTTCTTCGGATACGTCTTCGCTCTTGTCTTTCGCGAAATACCCGTACGGAAATGAAGCAAATCTGAGTTTTACGATTCCCGCTTTTTTTGAATCAGTTGAGTTTGAAACTGTAATTTCTGCTGAGGGAAGTGCCCGTGCTTTCATCTCGCCTTCATCGTAAAACCTGTGACCCTCGGTGATGAAAAGTGGGTCGATCGGCTCCGTCAATTCGCCATCAATGTAAATATTTGTGGTTCGAAGAAAATTTCTGTAAGTCACACCGGTCTCAAGGCTTAAGAAAGATTTGAGTGTTTTCGCTGAGCTTTTTGACAATCGGTCGATCTTATCAATGACTACAACGGTACCGCTGGCGAGGTTTACTTTTTTTGCAGCAAGATACTTTTGTACGAAATCAGGAAACGAACTTTGTTTTGCTTCTGGCGCGACAACTCGCTGAGTCTGTGGATCAATATATTCAGGACTTCTTCTGGCGATGGCTTCAATATCAATTTTAACAGAGAACCAATCGTCCATATCCTGCCTCTTCGAAAAGACAGTAAACTGTTGCCCGATGCTTACGCACGAAGATGGAAGTCCGTATCCATATTTTCCCATTCCCTTTCTGTCGTCAAGCCGGTCTGATCCTCCCCACAGAACAGCTACGCGTATCATCTCCTTACTCATGCCATGGCCGTCATCGACAATGGCTATTCGACTGGGAGCACTCTTGTCATTCTTCGTCTTATCGAAGATTAAGTGAATATTACTGGCTTCAGCTTGAATTGAATTGTCGAAACTCTCAAATAGAGCTGTTGCTGTACTTTTATAGCCGATGTCCCTGATGCCTTTCAAAAAGGCTTGCGTCATGACCAGTCCGAAGTCGAAGTCCTGACCTGTAATCGACTGGATAAAGTTATCCTGTCTTTCAAGTGATTTAGATTTAGTTGTTACCATAATGCTTTTATTTAAAGTTTTGATTTAACTGTGGTGGATAGTCCAGAGCTTTTCTGCCTTTTCTTTTGTTCGTGCCAGTAGTTTTGAGGCTTGTCCAACGGAGATTTGCAGTTCGCCTGCGATTTCTGTTACTGTAAACTCCTTATTCATGTGCAGGTCGAAAACCTTGATCTCCTTCGGAAGAAAGTTATTGGCTTTCATCACCGATTCAGAAAAGATGATCTGATAGTCCAGATCAAAGTCCGTTGTCGTGGAGAATTCAGGTTCAGCAGTGAAATTGGAAATGTAGTCCGAATTACCATCGTAGTCCATATCGATTGTCTGGACATACAACTCCACCTCATGGGTAGATGACTTCTTGACATTCTTCCGATAGAAATCAATCATGCGGTACTTGATCGCCCGCACGGCATAGGGTCTGAACTCCTGCATGGGTGGCAGGATAATGAACTTCTGCATCGCATCGAGCAATGCTAAAGATCCTTCCTGATAAAAGTCGTCCTCGTACTTTTGCGGGTACTTTCGGGTGAGACTTACGATGGCTGGTTTGAACTCTTTGAGAAGGCTCTCAAAAGTGACAGGCAGGTTGCCTGGAATGGTGTTTGGGCCCACCGGGCCAGATGTAGACTGGTGCATACGCTCCTTGGTTATTGTTTAACAATTCCAAGGAGAGCATCCTGACACGTTTACCTGTTAGCGCCAGCCCTATGGGCCAGCCTGGGATAAACCCGCCTTGGGTTTTCAAATTTACTTTAAGAACATGATTTTTCAACGTCCTTACTATTAGATACGTAAAAAACGAAGAAATCTTTCCTCAATCAGCGACTTTTTTGAAAAATCGTTCCAAAACCGTCTTTTTTGCCTCATTTCGGGGCGTATTGGTCATAAAGCTTCTCTCTTTCCTTTTCGAAGAAGTCATCCGTGTCATCTATCTTGGATCCCGTGATCTTCTCGATGCCTTTATAGAACCTCGGGCTTGGCCGGTTTCGCATCTTGTTCACAATGACAATGCCCAGGAATACCTGGCTATCCTTGTAGGATTTAGCAGATATGTCATCCAAGACATCATAGAGTTCGTTCATCTGGGTTTCCTCGCTAAAGTTCAATCCCAGTTTTACCTTCTCATTCAGTTTCACATATCCTGTAGTGGACTTCTTTTTCGCCAGTCCTATCAAGAAATCCCTGATTTGGCTTTTTTTGGTTTCGTCAAGCATAGTTGTCGTATAAACTCAAGAACTAGCACATACTGCAGGCAGCCGAAGGTATTGTCAACTCCTGTCAATCAGGAGGCGGTTCGCACCTGAAACTGAACTATTTGTGCTTTTTCTTTGTAATTTTAGATGAAAATAAGGGTTTTGCAAGAAAGCAAGATTGAAACTTATGGAAAGTGAGGGAAAAAAAAATTTACGTGAGGCGTTTTTGAAGAGTTGGAGCCGTGAAACGTCTTACCCGAGGACAAAAGATCAATGGAACGCGAGAAACCCCGCATTTGGGCAGTGCGCTGTCACCAGTTTGGTTGTGAATGATATGTATGGCGGGAAAATTGTTTATAACACAGACTATCATCACTACTGGAATGTGCTTGATGATGGGACTGTGATCGATTTAACCAGAGAACAATTTGGAAAGAATGTCGATATCAAACCACAAGGCGATGCAACTAGAGAACATATGCTTTATTCGGAAGCGGCCGGACGAGCGTTAACACTCCAACGTTACAACTTGCTTAAAGAGCGAGTAGAAAGGAATCTTCTATTTCTTGTTGAATAGGTAAAATAGCCTTGCTGTACCCCAAGCTGCAACAAACAAACCAAATATTTTAATGCTAATAAGAATCCAAGAATTTTGTACAATCTTGCTAAGGTCGACTGTGACCATAGCTCCACCGAGAAAGACAAAAACTGAGATCAGAAAATATCGCCAGAACCTTGCAGAGTCTTTCCTAACTTTAAAAAGTATAACTGTACAGTAATAGGTTGAATCGGCTATTGGTGCGACACCCTTTCTATTGGATAGTATTCTGAGGACATTTACGGGGGAACTAATATCACCTAACAATAGACCGGTGAGTTTGAAGTACCGATCATCAATGTCGACACCCGGAATTATAGAATCTCCAATGTTTGTCTTTATGTCTATACCTTCTAGGATGGTTTTAATGTAGTTCAGTTCCAGCTTTTTATTGGCTGTGGTGTCAAAGAGAGAAAGCTTAACAATGTAGGTTTTTCCTTCTGTAATTTTAAAGTACGACTCATATGTATTCAACTCACATTCGGGTTTCAACTCTGTCTTGTCCTTGTTTTGAAATTTTAAGTGAAAAAACAACTCGATACCGAGATTAGGTATAGCGGATAGTTTCGAGATAGTTTTGTTCCAATTGATTGGTGATAATTCAGGCGCAACTACACGCCAACCTAAGTATTTCTTTTGAGGTATTTCAGCCGGATCGAATTTTGAAATGTCCTCTTTGACGTCAACAAAAGTACCGAGTTTGAAATATACATGATACAAGTCAGTGTTATCCTCTTTAAATATCTTGACTATTGAAGCCTTTCTGATTACAGTAAACCCTATGTCGCTGTTTAGTTTGTCTTTATTGTTATGAACAAAGATTACAAGCGCTGATGATTGATCCAGCGTATCCCTACCTGCGACACGTTTAATAATTTCCTTTGATACATACTCTTCTTTGTACCTGAAATGATAGCAGTAATCGTCTGGCAGGGATGCAATAGCAAAAATGTCTTGCTTGAAAACTGGATAGTAGTCTGAAGAAAACAATAGTATCATATGTTGCGCTGACTTTTCGATTCTTCAAGGTCGCCAAAAACTGCAATTATTCATCCATCTTTTGAACCAATTTTGATCTCAATTGATCTATGAAGTTAGTTTGACCACTTTTGCGGATTCGGATTTGCTGAAAAACCCGGTAATAATTACCAAGGTTCGTATCGAAAACAACCTGTATCGCATCGGCTATCTGCTTGATATCGGCAGCGCCATTGTTAAACACCTCTGCCAAATGCAGCGCATATATCAATTCAATCAAATCTGTCTTGGAACCAGTCCATGTTAGAAAGGGTTGGACCATATCGGATTGGTTGAGCAACTTGAAAATATGATTCTTAACCAATTCATTCGACAATATCTTGGCCAGTTTAATATCATATCCATTCGAAAAATTCTCATCCCAATTAAGTGTCTTGGGATTCGTATGTTGGCGGGTAAAGTAATGCGTGTCCATGAAGTCGCTGCCCGACATGCAGTATTCGTAGAACGCCATATTCTTCCTAACATATGCCTCAAGTCGTTTAAGAAGGTTGTGATAGTGCGTCTGCCTGCTTTTAACATCCTTGAATGAATCCGAAAGCCGAATTGCAAATATTTGCTTGTAATAAAAGTATTGACTGAGAAAGATCGGCTTCACTTCTTTAAAAAATTGAATTTCCTCGGTCTGGCTCTGAAACTTGTAGTTTCTGGCGAACGATTTCAATTCCCGAATCAATTCGCGGATAAAGTTCTGTGTCTTGCCAATCTTGATAATCTCGTCTTGGTCTGCATTCAGATTCTGCAATTCCAACTTCATTCTACCTTGCAGGCATTCTGAGAATTCAATGATATTCATAGATTTCATTTTTTCAAGGCTTTGAGTTTGTCTTCAATAATTTGGTTGATTTCGTTTTTGATGCGGAAATAGTTCTGTTGTATCTCGTAATGGCTCACGTTACGAATCTGTGGAATAGGTTTATACCCCAGTTCTTCCTTGCGAAGGGCTTCATGGTCATTTAATATTTCTGCATGAAAAACTTTCAGGTCGATCTTTTGATCAGGATCATCGGCTACGGTTCCGACAAATTCACCGGAAGATAATGCTGCTATTTTAGAAGGTGGAATCGCAAAATCAAGTTGGGTTGAGCGACTGATTGATGTTTCAGTTGTATTAATGGAGATGCTTTCGCGTTCCTGCACAATCTTGCCAAACCGTTCCGATAGAAGTTTTGCAGTATCACCCACCACCTGGCCGCTGATGACGTTGCCCACAATGTTCATGATTACTTCTGCCTGGTCTTTTCCATAATCCTTTTTTAGCTGGCTGTAATCCTGAACCGCCAGTGTTGTGGCGACCCTGTTGGCACGGGCTGTTGCAATCAATCCATCAATGCCGTTAAAGTAGATGGTCGGGAACTCATCAAAGATCAAACTGCATTTCTGTTGATGCTTTTTGTTAACCAGTTTGATCACCCTCGAAATGTAGAGTGAAAGAACGGCTCCATAGATTTGCTGCTTCTGCGGATTGTTGCCCATGGATACCAGTTTGGGTTCTTTTGGGTTGTTGATATCGAGCGTGAAGTCATTTCCAGACAACACATAATATAATTGGGGTGATGAGAGCCGAGCCATGCTGATCTTGGCACTGGCGATCTGACCTTCGAGTTGCTCCATCGCCTCGTTCCTGAAAGCCGACTCGAACGGATTAATCAGCACATCAATTTCCGGTTCGGTGCGTAGCAACTTAAAAAGCTGTGGGTATTCCAGTTGCATGAGTTCAATGACATGGGGAAGTGTACAAAATTTTCCGTCCTCATACTTTCGCAAGAACCAGATAATGCCGGTGACAAAGTTGATGGGTGATTCGACAAAGAAATCACCCTGCTTCTTGATCCATTCTCGGTTTAGTCCGAGCATGATTGTCCTTGATGACTCCGTGGCATCGGTGATGTCTTCCATTGTGGCGGGGTCTAACGGGTTGCACCGGTGTGACCTTGAGAGATCTTCAAAGTTGATCACATAGAACTTAGGCAATACCGGATACACCTTTGCATTTCTTAATAAGGTGTTGTAGGCAATCCGTGTAAGGTCATCGTACTTGAAATCATAGATGAACATGGCGAAGCCTTTCCGGATGTGCTGCGTGATAATATGCCTGACTACGAAATACGACTTACCTGCTCCGGGTGTACCGATCACCAATGAAGAACGGAACGGGTTAATCACATTGATCCAGCTTTTCCGCCTCTTGCCTTGTAGGTAATACGCAGCCGGAAGGTTAATGGAATATTCATTCTCCAGCAATCTTTCTTCCTGCGGAAAGGATTCATTGAGCTTGTTAAAAATGTCCTTGCGAAAATTGAGTTTAATCAATCGCGACAACCACGTTCCCCCGGTCAGGATCAGAAGGTATCCCAGGATACTTAATCCGATATACACCCCTCCGGCCATTGTCCAATCAATAGCAGTGAAAAGGATAGTGTGACACAGAAAGAAGACCAGCGCCCCACTTATAATATAGAGCACCGCCATCCGCACGCTGATCTTTTCCTCTTTCTTGCCTTTTGCGCCAATTAATGAAATGATGAGTAAGCCAAAAGAAAACATCTTTGCATTATAGACACTGTCAAACATTCCTGTGTTCCGGAGACCGAGTACAATTCGGTCAACAAACTCCGAAGTCAAACTCCATCCGCGCAAGACTCCGTGCAGGTAGAAGTAGAAATGAAACAAAAGAATGACAATACTCAGCAACCTGATAAAGTCAATGATCTTGCGTAATGCTTGTTCGTTCTCGCCTGTTTGTGCCATTTTGATTTCCGTTTAAAGTGATTTTCCTTTTCTTCTGCGCTTCCTTCTGCGTCTTTTTACTGCTGCATTGGGTGAAGTGTGATCGACTGGATCTGCATGAATAAGGTCAGTTACGAGTTGTTCAAACCCGGTAGTCGCATGATCATCCTGTGCGGATGGATTCAACCACTCACTGCGTGGAGCAACTCCATCCATTTTCGTGAGTCGTTCCGTAAGCGACTTCGCACTGTATGCCTTGCCGAGATCGCTGCCATTAAAGACCACTCTCATCTTGTTATCGACAAACGTGATCCCATAAATCCGGCCTTCATCATTTTTGCGAAAGAGCACGCGAATGCGCACCTTCCTCAATGCGTATTCAAACGCTGCCCGCGTTAAGGACTTCTTCCCATTGAACGCCTCATCAATACACTTCTTCAGTCGCTCTTTATGTGGAGCCCGCAATGCTTCATTCAGTTTGAATTGCTTTTCGAGATACTTCATGGTTGGCTTTCCATAGATCGAGCTTGCCTTGATGGGTACACCTACTTTATTTCCATCAATATCCAGAAGCCGATAAAGCAGTCCATTTTTAGCATGCATCTGCGACCGCTCACTTCCACGATCAGCCATGATGTTGTTTTGAAACAGTACCGCATTAAATTCTGGTAGCGATGTGTATTTGTATGCGCGAACTGCAAACCTTACTGCGTTCGATATGCTTCGCTTGGTTTCCGCTTTGCCATATTCAATTTTACCCGGATCAATAGTCGACTTCTCAGTAATCTCTTGCTCTCTTCCTGATGCTTTGACCAGTTTAAAATCTTCTTCAATTTCTTTCCGTGCTTTCTCCGATTGGTTCTTTCCAATGTTGTACAACTCAATGCGTTTGCCATCCCGTTGGATGTTGGTGGTGACAATGTGAACATGCGGATGCGCAGCATCGAAATGTTGGTACACCAAATACGGTTGATTACCAAATCCGATTTTATCCATGTAGGTTGAAGCGATTCCAGTCAGCGTGTCCTGGTTAAGTTTTTCACTTGCATGGAAGTTGAGTGAAATGTGTACCGCTTTGGTAGTTGCTCTCCGGTTCATGTTCATAAAATTTTCAAAGCCCTTCAACTTCGCATTGAAAGAAAGTTTCTCCACTTCCTGTCCGAACAAATTTTCATGAATGCACTTCGCCACACCTTCCATGACCTTGTTCTCGTTGTAGTTGAGAATACCGCGTATGTCTTTTCCACTGTTCACTTTCGCAACCATGTTTTAGAGATTTCAGAAACTATCTTCAGCAACTCATCTACCTTGTTACCTACCTTCTTGTATTCATCGGATACTTTTAGAGCATGAAACATTTTTTGATTTGGGATAGCTGTGCCGTGGAAGTAATGTGTGATCTGGTTGATGTTCTTACCGATGGCATTTAATTCTTTTCTGATCAGTGCCAGTTCAAGTGCGGTCGATTCCAGCGAAGCATCTTTGTGATACCAGTTGATCTGTTCCTTATACAAAATGCTGCGGGCGAGTTCAGAAACGGACCGGCAATTTGAGTGAGTGAGCCAGCGTTGCAACTTCTCGAAGTAGATTTGTGAAAGGTGGACTGTCACCTTGTGTGTGATCTTCACAGCCGTATCAACTTTCCTGCGTGTCATCGAATAGTATTTAGTAGTGAGTAGTTAGTATTGAGACACCTGAAGATTTTTATATGTACGATCTCAGAAAGCCGAGTTCCGAGGCTTTCCGGCACTGACTTTGTCAGGGTCTTGTGTACGAATGCAGCAGCATTCGTACATCTTGCTGCCCGCGCAAAAGCCGCGGGCGATGAAGTTTGGAGGTTCTTAATCATACTTGTAGTAGTGGTTATTGTTGCGCTCATCGGCTGACTGGTTTTTGGGAAGAAGTTCCAACTCTGGAGTGAGTCAGTAACATGACTTCGATGTCCTCATAATTGTAATAAATGACTGCACCGATTTTGGTGAAAGGGAGTACCCCCGTGTCGCGCAGTGCCTGAAGTTTGTACGGAGAAATGGTCAGCAGCCTACGCACTTCGTGTGACTTGAGCCACTTGCGCACAGGAGTCGGATGCTTCGCATTGATGATCTTCTGAATCTCTTCCAGAAGTTCAAGCTTGAATTTTTGTAAGTCTTCCAGTGTAATAATCGTTGTCGCCATATCTTCAGATCATGGCACGAAGGAATCATGAATGCGCTTTTCAAAACAGTGACATGGGGAACGTCACCCTTGCTAACACCTTGTGAATGAGGAAGAAAATTTCAACGTGTGAAAGAAAAAAAAACAGTAGAGGATTTATCGGCAACTATATACCAGTTGGGACAAAAATAAAAATTGATTAAATTCGACCTATGGATATTATTACGCATGACATCGATTGTGAAACTGCTGAGCAAGCCGCTATTACATGTCGAATATTAACTAAGAATAATCTTGCATTTGAAGAGGTGGAGTTCCTGCCTATTTCAGGTATACGCACAGCACGATTTATTATTAGCGTAAAAACGCACCAACATTATAATATACTTAGGAACGGTTTTATTCAAGATATTAATGACACCATCCAGATAGATGGTGACAAGAAGCATAGATATAATTGGGTTGGAAACAAAGCAACATGACACCTGATTTGGAGTGGTACGAACTCATTATCGGCTTTATCGTATGGCTTGGCTGCCTATGGGTTTGCAGTGAGGCTTACGATGAACTTACTAAACGGTAATCGCACGTTGAACTAATTATCTGGCAAGTAGATTTTGAGAATTATCACGATTATATCGAGAACCAATACTACCAGATACTTAAGTAATTCAAAAAAGGAGGAACCCCTCCAACTATATACTCTCAGGAAAGGTAAGTACCCTACCTCATCAGGTGAAATTTATTTTTGAGGGATCAGAAATCGAAGTCCAGCAACTTCCTTGGCTCAATACTCAAACCTTTTGCCAGTACCAGCATGGTGCTCAGGGTTGGGCTTCGTTCGCCACGTTCAAATCTTCCAATCTGACTGAGAGGTACACCACAATTGTAGGCGAGGTCTTCCTGGGATAATTTTTTTGATTGACGGAGTGCACGCAGGTGATTCCCGAATGCCTTGATGTACTTTAAGTTCCTCGTTCCGCCTATTAAAAACGAAACTGTACAAAGCGTTAAAGAATTATTAGAGCCAATTGGCTCTATTTAAGGTTATTACGTAATTTCGATTGGCGATACTGCCTTTAAACCATACTTTAATTGACTATACCTAACTTTCCGCTGTTACGGGAGCCCATTGAGTCCCTATCGGTCAGTCCGGAGTTTAAGCGCATGGCGAGGGTGAATGGCTTTGTTACTCTTCAGGAGATATTAAACAAATCGCTTGATGAATTGCATGAGTTGCCTTACTCCGGCTATCGGATGCTGAAGGAACTTTCGGATGTGTTGGAGGCCAATTGACTAAGGCATTTATTGGATGATTAAGCCTCACCCTTAGTCCCTCTCCAAAGGAGAGGGATGGTCAATTTCGGAGTAGCCAGTCGATTACCTTGTTGAGCATGTCGATGACGGATTTCTTGGTGCCTTCTTCGAGGTTGTAATACTTCTTCCGAAAACTGCCGACTGAAATATTCTCCGACCGTTTTGTGATCACGGAATTGGAAAGGAAACCAGCTAGTTCGGTGAGGTTTGAATTCAGGATATATTTTTTCTCCATCAAGCCACGCACCAGGCAGGAAAACTGTGCCACCGAAAGATCCAATGCGATTTTGAAATCCTGACTGACTTTGTCTGATTGTGAGAACGTAATGGTGAGTTGTTGTTTGGTTCTTAGAAATGCCATCTCTTCCGAAAGCCAGTTGCCTACTACATCTGATAACGAAGAATAGGTGGTCGTATAACCCATATTTCGCTCCATCACTTGTTGATTCACTTTCTTAAGCTCAAATGCCAGCAACTCAAATTTGCCGCCTATTGTTTCTTCCGCCTGGATTTTTTCGGCAATCCTTTTAATATAAAACAGGAAATATTGTCGTGAGTTGAAATTATATTCCCACAGGATTTCTTCAACCCGTTCGCTCAGATCGGTTATCGGTTCGGTTGCAACAGCAAGAAGTTCTGCTATTAACGTCTCAGCATAATCAACTTTAGAGGTAGGATCTGTGTCGGCCGAGATTTTGATGAGCAACTTTTGCAAAGCCCCGGTTGTGGTTATAAACAGTGGCTTATCCAACCGCGCTTCAATTTGTTTCGCTAACTGGTTTAACATTCCCTTCAACCGTTTGACATCCGTTGCCACATTTTTCCCATCACGCATACCACATTGGTTTGGATACCGGATCACGCTACCTGCGAATATTCGCACTTTGAACTTCCGGTACAATGGGAAAAAGTGTGTACTTAACATGCAGCATTATTCAGAAATTCTGACTTGGCAAAAACACCCACTCAAACTACATCTATACACCCATATGGTTTTCTTGAGATTTTACCGGGTCCCACCGGGAGTACGACCTTCCAGCAGGTTAATCAGATCTACCTTATTCGTTGCAGATACTTTGGCAAACATATTCGAGACGTGCCGAGCTACAGTCTTTTCCGAAATCTTGAGCGTATAGCCTATGAATTTATATGACTGCCCTTTTATGATGAGCGAAACCACATCAACTTCCCTCGGTGTCAGGTTGTGTTTTTTACAGTTCAATTCAAACAACTCCTGGCGACTCTGAGCCGAAAGAAGTAATACTTCATATTCTTTTCTGGACTGTTGGATAGAGGTCCGTATATAAATGACTGTCATCATCAGGAATCCTGCATTTGTTACTGAATGTTCCAATACCTGAAAGTCGCCAAAGAAAACGATAACCGGTAAAACACCCCAGCAGATCAGGGCAAGAAAGGCAGTCACCACAAAATCAAAAGGATATTCCAGCGAAGTATCCAACGAAGTTTTTGACTTTTTGTATTTGATTATGAAGGCTCGGGCCGTGGAGTATATGAATGAAAGTCCGAATATAAATGGAATGACTACCGTGAGTTGTCGGCTTAATTTGAGATCGCCTGTTAACGAATAAGGTACTATAAACAATAAAAAACAGGGAAGTAGGAGAAACACCAATATCCCATAGGTTGCGAAAAACTTCAACTCCTTCAGATCAAACGCTTTGTAAAAATAGTATACCACATACATGGACATACAGAACGCAACCAGATAGGCCACTACATTCTGGGCCATTATTGGCATGACAAACTTTTCATCGGGAAAAAGACCACTGCAGATATTGTGGAGAATTAGAAAGATTAGCAGTATCAGATAAAGTAATCTCTTTTTATCGTTCGTTCTTTGAAGGAAATGTATGACTTGAAAGAAGAGGATTACCATCTCGAAGGCGGTTATCGAGAATGTCACCATGTGCATTTGCGTATCCAGGAAATACATAGGCGTGTACTTTAATATTATTCAACTAGTCTTTACATTGGCTCCTTGCCCGTTCATTTATTTAAGTTAACTGCTTTCATCATGTACAGAGTATAGGTCAGGTTCAAGGTTTGAAAAACCTGAAATCCGTATTTTGAGTACCAGGGTACATTCCTTTCTACAGACGTTTCAAGATATATTGAACGACCGATTGTTATGTTTTGGTGGATGATCTCCTTCAGCAACTGACTTCCTTTCCCTTTATTCTGTTGCTCCGGATTTACACCGATAAACCACAAGTAAGAAAATGGCTCCTTAGGGTGATACGCTTTGATTTTGGATTCCCGTTTTAAAACCTTGATGACCCTTGTAATACCAATCACGAAAAGAGCGAGTTCAATATCCAATAGAATGGATTTTACGGTCGTCCACTTTTTGTCTGGGTGAAGAATCAGGGCGCAAGCTTCTTCGTCTTCTGAAATCCACACCTCTCCAAATGAATGACAAACCTCAAAAGAATACTCCATCAACTTTATCAATCTGCTCTCCTTTCCGAGACCCTGTTTGATTACATAGTTAACACTCATATTTTCATTGAACGCCTTCGACAGTATACCAACAACGATAGCTTTTTGGTTATAAATAGCCTTCTTCATAATTTGTACTTTATGATCCTACCAAGGAATTGATTGACTTTATGAAACATATACCTTGAAATTAACAGAACTCTAAGTCGCAATCGGAAGTCGAAGACTTCCTCAACCGTATTAACCAATTTGCTTGCGAAATATTGTCATTGGAGTCCAATTAAATGATCTAATTTAGACACTACGATTGGTAATTAACAATAAACAATAACTTTGATTCGGGTAACGCAAGTTACTATGATTATCATTTTCCCAACATTTACAACACGAAAATCAAATAGAACCTCGTAAGATTTCTGAAATGGTATGGGGAGTAACATTAAATTTTGAAGCATGAAGGAGACAATTCTATCAAAAAAGTTACCTTTGAATGCTGTGGCTTAGCTCTCGAGAGAATAGGGGGTGCTTAAGCCTTGTTAAATGTATGCAATTGAGTTTTCGTGTGGCATGGCCTGAAATTAAATGTTTGCATTTATACATAAATGCCAGTTTAAATGGATTTGAGAGATAGGTTAAGTAATACTCTATGATTTTAATCCTAACTTCACTATGTGATTATAAAATTTCGCAAACCAAGTTTGAGAAATATCTTTACTCGTTACCTAACTCCGAGCAACAAAAGATCCAGCGATACAAAAAATGGCAGGATTCTCAATTGGCTTTGTTTGGACGGTTACTTTTAAAGCATGGCCTTTCGCTTCTTGGAGATAATCGAAATGGTTTGGTGCTCGAATTTACCCCATACAATAAACCCTTTATCAAAGGGGGACCACATTTTAACATCTCTCATTCAGGGCAATATACTGTCTGCGCAATTTCAACAGATCAAGAGATTGGAATTGATGTGGAACACATGCTGCCAATAAATATTGAAGACTTCAAAACTCAATGGAGTCACCATGAATTGAATGAAATAACCATCTCGCAAGATCCTCTACGGCTTTTCTATCGTTACTGGACCAGAAAAGAAGCTATCATAAAAGCAGACGGTCGCGGCCTTAGCCTGCCATTAACACAATTGGATGTAACGGGAACATACGCTAAAGTAGAAAAGAAGCGATGGTTTCTTTCAAGGATATATGTTGATGACAATTACGAATGCCATGTGGCCAGTCAAAAGTCAAGTGATGAGATGCATCAGACACATTTAATGTTTTGACTTCCTTTCAGTTTGTATAAAAAGAAAATCCCGAACATCTTTGAATTCGTTTTAGTTACTCATTTTAAATTACAGTAAAATGAAGCAAAGTAACTAACCCGTTAAATTCATGTTTGTGTGTATCATACAATAGACCAAAGTATCTTGCAAATTAGATCAAATGCTTCTATGCTCAAACTTATCCAAATAAAGAGCTTGTTATTGTCTCTAGGGAATACAATCCAGAATATACAAATTGTTAGCACTAATGCGTGCGCAATTAATTCCGTTAAATATCTTTACCTTGAAAGTAGTTCTATTAATTCACCCGGCGTTACACTTGGCGAGCTAAGAAACTATTCAATAAGCAAAGCAAGTGGAACATACATATGTGTTTGGGACGATGATGATTGGCATAACCCACATAGGCTGAAATCTCAACTTCATGACGCAATAGACAACGGTAAAAGTGGGTGTATTCTTGCGTATTTGCCTGATGCATGATCAGGAGAATAAGCAATCATATTTATCCTATACGCTTTTTCATCCTGCAACAATCTTATGTAAGAAAGACCTGATTGACGAGGATACCCAATACCCCACCGTGAATCGTCAAGAGGATGTGCGTTTTTTTGATAGGCTAAATGCTAATAATGCAATCAAATCTCTAGTTTCTCCTGAATTATACATTTATGTTTATCATGGCAGCAATACTTACGACCGTGCGCATTTTGATAATATTTGACAACGCCCAGAAAATTTCCAAGAATAATTCCGAACCTATAGAGCATTTACTTAATTTGGAAATTTCCTTTCACGACTTGGCCAAGTTTTTATCGGAAAAGAAATTTCAGTCTGAATTAAATTATTTTGGATGGCGTATTCAATAATCCCGTCCATCCAAAATAGTTTATTCACCTCAAAACATCTTTGAAAGCAGTATCTCGCAGGCTATTTCATAAGAAACATTTTCATTCAAAATGTTGCAAAACGGGTATCCAATTGGGGGCCTAAATGATTACCTTCTCTGATTAAGTTATTAAAATGATCGTACTTGAAGGTATTGTTCCCGGAATATGCCTAAATGTATAAGTTTGGTTTATTAATGGAGAAATTGAGTTCTCCTGAATGAGACTTTGAACAAAGGAAGTATCTTCTCCTATTGAAAGATTATCATACTTGAATTTATTGTGAAGGTTTTTCTTGCAGAGGATGCTTCCTTCCCAATAGTAAGGGGTGACAGGTAGGCTTGTTGTATTATTAGGTTATAAATAATCCAATGTATGAGAAGGCAAGCATCCTTGTAATTTTCTTGCAGGTTTTTATATTGAAGCGATAACAGATCCAGATGATACCAATCGTCATCATCCCATTGACAGAAATAATCGCCGCTGCAATTTTCAATGGAAATATTCCTCAGCCGCCCAAGCATTCGTTTGAGTTCGGCACCTACTTTTAAATAAAAATTATGTTATCAGGATAATCAGTGCATCAAACTTTAATGGTCTCTGTATCATCGGTCTCGAAACAATCAGCATTTCTTTATTTGCATATGATTGCTTCAGGAAATATTGTATTGCTTTTGCCAATTGTAAAGGTCTTTTTCCGTGTGATACAGATACAAGAATTTTTTGGTGTCAACGAATCGTGATTATTTAAAAAGTCAAATGTATGTATATATAAATCTTTTATAATGATGTCCATTAACTAGCCTGATTAAAAAACAATTTTAGGGCTCTGTACTGAGTCTATCTGATGTGATACGGCCATCGTGAAAGCGAATCAATCTATCGGCACAGCAAAAATAAGAATCGTCATGTGTAACGACAATCAGCGTTTTTCCCAACGATTTAAGGTATGGAATAACTTTGGTGTAGAAATAGTTTCTAAACTCCGGATCTTGTTCTGAGGCCCATTCATCAAGCACGAGCAATGGCTTTTCTTCCAGCAAAGCAAGGATCAAAGCCACCCGTTTCAACTGCCCTTTTGAAAAGTTCTGCTTCAAGATGGACGCAGGATCTCTTATGTTAATGATATGGTCCATCTCAAACATGGTCGTAAAGTACGCCAGGCGCTCCTGCTGACTCTCAAAATCGAGGTTCTCGTAATACTCACTGAGTAAGTGCGGTGTCGAGAATACAACAGACAAATGGCGAGAATAAAACTCATAGTTGTCAGACTTTACTTCTTTTCCATTAAGTAGAATCTTGCCGCTGTGATTCCTATACAATCCTGTTAACAGGTTAATGAAAGTGCTTTTTCCGCTGCCATTACCTCCATGGATAAAAACAATTTCACCGCTGTCAATCCTAAGGTCAACGGGTCCGAAGGAAAAGGTAGCTTTGCCTTTCTCATCTTTATACTGAAAGGATAGTTGTTCAATAACCAATTCCGCGTATTGCTGCTTCGCCCCGATCGAACTATTGGAATGAGTTTCTGAATCACTATTTTCACGCAAAATATTTTCAAACTCCCTCAACCGCGAAATCGCTATTTTAACAGTTGTTACCAATGGTATCAGCGAAACAAGAAGACCGAGAGGCCCCATGATAAATAATATGGTAACTAAAAAAGATGTCGAGCTAGTCAGGCCAAGGAAAGATGAAACAAATAAAACAAAACCGACTACCAGATACCAACTGAACGTTCCAAACAATTCATTGGTCATATATTTAACATGCGTCTTCCTGACAATTTCAGTTCTGTTGGTGCGGTTTCGTTTGAAAAAAACCTCGTGTATGGTCGCGTTTTTCACAAATGAACTACGTATTTCTTTAAACCCTTTTAGCAGATCATCAAGGTATCTATACAGATCATTCTCAAATCCTCTCTTTCGCTGAAGATCCTTTTCAATCTGATGATTGCGTAACATATAAAAAGAAAAAAGAACAGCGATAACAAGGAATACACCAAGTCCGGTCAGCATAGACTTATACACCAGATATACAAAACACCCAATTAGAATCACACACGCGTTAATGAGATTCAAAACTATTTCGTGAAGATCTCCCAACGCTCTTACATCGCCAATTGCAGTCAATATTCTGCTACTTCCAATCCGATCAAAAGCATGCAAATCCGCAAATCGGATTTTCTGCAAAATTTCACGCTCAAATTCATTACTTAGACTTGACGCGAGATCTATCATGTAGGTCTGAAAAACCTTGTTGATCACAAATGTGCTTGTGATCAGGCAGATAAAAACCAGCCAATCATATTTGATATCGAAAACGAAGGCTGTACCTGCAATCTTGCTATTAATAAATGCTAAAAGGGAGACGCTCAGTACTCCGTTTAAAGCGCTGAGTAATACCAAACTTCCATAATAAAGTTTAGACCTTGTGTGTATTATTTTGGAAATATCCATGTTAATTGTTAAATCGTTTTGCCTAAAAAAGCAACATGATCGCTTATGAAATTATCTTTACCCCAAAAGCCGTAAGATAATTCGCATAATGTGTTGGTTCATCCGGAAATTTAATACCAACTGACGCGAGTTTTTTCAATGTTGTTTCACAAGACCAATTCATTCTATTTATCCAATACTCATGTTGCAATTGTCCACTGATAGCTTCCGAATGAATATCAATAATGGAGTTGATCGGCAAGATAGTTTTAGATGACTTTTCTCTAATTATTTGTAAAAACTCATGCATATTTACATTCACAAACTCTTTGTCCTGGTTTCTCGAAAATTCAAAAAAATTACCAAGCGGAACTAATTCAGGATTTGTTAAATGATAAATTCCTGATTCATCCGTAGCATCCATCGATAGCTTTACTGAGGCCCTAGCAACAAAATCCACAGATGTAGAACCAATCAGATAATCATTGGTGTAGATACCAAGGTCGTAACACGTTTCAAGAATTTTCGAGAACCATTGTTGCTCTGGCGATAGCCCCACAACCGCTCCACCTGTGATCAATCCAAGCCGATGTACCTGTATAGGAACTTGCTGTTCCATGGCTTTAAGCATTATTTTTTCGGCTACCCATTTTACTGCTTGCGTATCCGTCTTCATAATTATGTACTTCATTATCTATTACATCGCTTTCACAGTGTTTACGATCTACTGATTGAGTAAAAATGCTAAGTGTTGACGCATAGATAATTTTTTTACTTTCTTCGAAATGGCAAATTTCAGGAGTCGTTTATTTCCTTCGACATTCACCGGTTTTAGCTTATTATAAGATAAACTGAAACTAACATCGGCCCCTATGTGATAGATAAAATCTATTTCTTCGCTCAGTGTGTTATAGAATTCAGCGTTCAAACCCAGCATTGGTCTGGACAAGTCATCAATCACTACTTGAATACGATGGTTGAACGCGCTACCCAGTAATTGATATTTTTTCATGTTGGCGAGTATTCTTTTTTTGCCCTCCGCCGTATTGTTTGCCCGAACCGAACAACAAATCACTGAATCAGTGGTTTGCAATAGCTCGTTTAAGACATATACCCCCACAAAACCTGTCGCCCCCGTAATCAAAATATTTTCTGGAGTTTTTTCTCAATAAAGACCGACAACTCCGCGATCGTTGGGTAAATAAAAATGTCCCTTACCCCAATCTTCACACCTAAAGTTTTCTGGATATCCACAACGCTCCTTGCCGCCAACAATGAGTGTCCTCCGATCTCGAAAAAGTTATCTGTGATGCTTATTGTTTTTACACTTGTTGTTAATAGAATCGACCAGATCCGCTGAAGCGTTTCCTCTAACTCGTTTCTTGGCGAACTCAATATTTGTGAAGCATTCTTATCAACATCCGGCAAGGCTTTCTTATCCACTTTGCCATTCGGGGTGAGGGGCAGTTGCTCCATGGCCATATACATCGAGGGGACCATGTACTCGGGGAGTTCACTGCGAACATGAGCGTT
>JALHRJ010000031.1 GCA_022841475.1 Cyclobacteriaceae bacterium
GCGGACCGGACGGGACTCGAACCCGCGACCTCCTGCGTGACAGGCAGGCATTCTAACCAGCTGAACTACCGGTCCATTAAAATCAGGGTGCAAATATAGCGCTAAGGGTATTTAATGCAAAAAAACGAATAACTATTTGCGGTTTTCCTGCAATCACACCTTAGGCACCTTATAGCCATTATTATACTTCGCTGCCATCAAAGCATTTGCTTTCTCTTCATTAAACTTTGACTTGCCTGCATCCCAACTCACTTTGCTTCCGATTTTGTATGAGATATTTCCCATCTGACAAACAGTTGCCACATGTGCACCATCTTGTATCGGGCAGGTAAGAGTAGCCAAGTCGCGGCTCTTAACTGCATTAATGAAGTTTACCGTATGAGCATCCAATCCAGAACCTTTGTTCGGCTGAAACGGAATTGCTTCCATTCTTTTCTCATCCGGAATAACTTCCCAGCCTCCGCGCCATAGCACTAGGGTTCCATTATTGCCGATGTAAGAGATTCCATGATCCTTGCCATAGTTGCCATTGCTGATGCTTTGCGCATGTTCCCAGATCATGTTGTACCCATCAAACTCATAAACAGTTGCCAGTGTATCTGGTGTTTCATGGGCACCATCGGGATAAGCGTATTTACCGCCCAATGCAACGGCTGATTTTGGAAATGAAGCATTCATGCCCAGCAAAGCATAATCAATCAGGTGAACACCCCAGTCGGTCATTAAACCCCCGGCATAATCCCAATACCACCGGAAGTTAAAGTGAAAACGATTTGGATTAAATGGTCTTTTGGTGGCAGGCCCTAACCATTTTTCATAGTCCACACCCGCTGGCGCAGTTCCATCCGGTTTCACTTCAATGTTGCGCATCCATCCCTGATAGGCCCAGGCTTTCACAGTTCGGATTTTACCCAACTTACCAGACTTAATATAATTCAGCGCATCAACGAAGTGCGGCATGCTGCGTTGCCACTGCCCTACCTGCACGGCTTTCTTATATTTTTTTTGAGCCGCCACCATGACATTACACTCTTCGATAGAGTTGCCGATGGGTTTTTCTACATACACATCTTTACCCGCTTCACAGGCTTCCACCATTTGCAAACAATGCCAATGATCGGGTGTACCTACAATAATTACATCAAGATCTTTGTTCTCGAGCATCTTGCGATAGTCGGCATAGGTTTTCGTTTGAATCCCATTTTTCGCCAGTTCGTACTTTCGATAGTTTAGTACGTTGTCGTCTACATCACATAATGCAGCAACAGTAACATCAGGTATCTTTAAAAAGGATGTTAGATCAGACCAGCCCATACCGTTGACGCCAATCAGTCCAACATTAATTTTGTCATTGGCAGAGATCAGCCCTTTTGCCTGGGCAAATGTTTCCCATGGCAAGGCGGATGCAATCCCTGCGGCTGCAGCAACCTTTGAAGAAGTTTTGATAAATGATCTGCGGGTGTGATTCATAAAAATTTATTTTGAGTTCATTCGAGTAATACCAATAATCAGAACACTAAAGATAGCAATTAAGGCGATTGGCAAAAATAGATTCCCTAAGCCGATTGCTTCCCCTTCCGCAATCATGACTTTCCTGATGGCGAGGAAACAAAATATAATCACGGTAATAACTTTTAAGCCCCGCATTACATCCAGGGCAATCTGATATTGCCGCGCAGCATTCTGTTCGGTAATCTCCACCAAATAATTAAACTTATGTGGTATACGGGCAGCCAGCGACAAAAGCATGTATATAAAAATATTGATTCCTATAACAAGCCATACGGTAGACTTGCTACCGAAAGCATCCGGCTCGCCTTTGGAATTAAAGTGGGTTGCAATTTTATCTGCTAAACTTTCATAGGCGTTGAAAATAAAAATAACTGTCGCGATTAGAATTACCAGGGCAACAATTTCCAAAACCCAATCAATGGTTCGTAACGGAATGTTAAGTATGGGTCGACTCATAAGTTAGTTGTCCTCATCGAGTGCGTTTCAAAAGAACCTCAATGACTGAAAACCAATTTACTCTGCCCCAATTGAAATAAAAAGCTATTTTTAGGTTTCGGTTCCTATACTATGAAGAAAGGTATACTTCTATTGTTCAGTACACTACTCCTGCTTGCTTGCAGTTCGTCTGGCCAAAAGGTAGTTAAACCGCGCACCCATAAGATGTGGGCCAAAGGCAATCGATATGTTATTGATATTCCTGTAGGGACACGTCACATCCGCATGTTTGAAAGAAAACGCACCAAAATGGTAAGGATGAAATAGTTTAGGGCATTGGGTATTAGGCATTAGGGGATTGGGAATACCCTAACATTTAACATCACTTTGTCATTGACCCAATTCTCAAGGCCTGCTATTGAAGCCCCTTCAAAACCATCTCGACATTTTTGCGAAAGAAAAACTTGACAGGACTCAGCTGCTGAATATGTGCAGTTACTACCGAGCCATAAAAAATAGTTGTGAGTAAATTCGTTAAGTCCCGCGTGGAAGCCGATTTGGTAATTTCCTTTTTAAAGATTGCTTCTAATGCAAATTTTTCAAACATCTGATCTACCGATTGGATTTCTACCAGGTGAATGTCTTTTACATCCGGGAACAAAAACTTTTTCTCTTCTACCTTTAAGGGAAATGGTTTGGGAGCTCGTTTGAGATCAGCCAGATACGCCACCAGGCTTAACACTATGCCGGGGTGTGATTCACAGTCCTCCGCTAGTTTATCAAACAAATAAGTGATGCCGGCAACTCCTTCTTTAGGTTTATCACGAAATTCAACGGCACGTTTTAAACACCAGACCCTAAAAAAGTATAGAAGGATATCTTCCTTTTGTGGAAAGTATTTAAACAAGGTTACCTTCGAGATTTTGACTTTGGCACAAATCTCTTCCACGTATAAATCGTCAAATGATTTCTTTCCAATCAGGCGAATCGTGTGATCGAGGACAGCAAGTTTAAGTCGGGCGGCTTTTTCTTTTCTTAGGCTCATGGCATTCTTCGAACGGAAGTAATACATTTAGGTTCATATAACCAAAGTTATAATCCATGAAACGCTTTCTTGTTCTTCTGTTGGCTGTTACAGTCCTTGCCTGTCAAACTTCAAAAAAAGAAAAAGTCGTTGGCTTAGTTGCAGATTCTGCGATGGTGGTTTCTGCCCATGGCCTTGCTTCTCAGGTGGGCGTTGAGATTATGAAGAAAGGCGGCAATGCCATTGATGCTGCTATCGCAACACAATTTGCTCTTTCGGTAGTTTTTCCGGCAGCGGGAAACATTGGTGGTGGTGGCTTTATGGTAGTAAGACTTAACGATGGAACCGTAAATGCGCTCGACTTTCGTGAGAAAGCACCGGCTGGAGCAACTACCAACATGTATCTCGATCCGGAGGGCAACGTTATACCTGAACTAAGTACTCAAGGTCATCTGGCTTCCGGTGTTCCGGGATCGGTGGATGGGATGGTTGAAGCACATAAAAAATATGGAACCTTACCCTGGAAAGATTTACTGCAGCCTGCCATTGACCTGGCGTTGAATGGCTTTACCCTCACTGAACGTGAGGCAACATGGTTCAATGAAATGAAGGAAGACCTCATTCAATATAATACCATTCAACCCGAATTTTTGCTTCGCGACAATTGGAAAGCAGGCGACTCTGTAAAATGGATTGAACTCGGTCATACGCTTGAGCGTATTCGCGATTTAGGTCGTGCCGGTTTTTATGAAGGCAAAACGGCAGAAGATTTGGTTGCAGAAATGCAGCGTGGCAAAGGATTGATCACGTTGGAAGATTTAAAAAATTATTCTTCAATATGGCGTGACCCAGTGATAGCTAACTATAAGGAATATAAAGTAATCTCTATGCCACCCTCGTCCAGTGGTGGTATATGCCTTGTGCAATTACTTAAATCTGTTGAACCCTACCCTATCAAACAATGGGGCTTTAATTCGACTAAAGCCATTCATCTTATGACCGAAGCTGAACGGAGAGTGTATGCCGACCGATCCATTTACCTGGGCGATCCGGATTTTTACAAGGTGCCGATGAAGCAGATGTTGGATGATCAGTATAACGATGAACGAATGAGTACGTTCGATCCAACAAAAGCAACGCTTAGTGCTGAAGTTAAAGAAGGAAAAATTTCGGGCTACGAATCTGAAGAGACTACCCACTTTTCTATTGTTGATCCACAAGGCAACGCAGTGGCAGTTACCACCACCATCAACGGTTGGTTTGGATCGCATGTAGTGGTTGCAGGCTCTGGTTTATTTCTCAACAATGAAATGGATGACTTTAGCTCAAAGCCGGGTGTTCCAAACATGTTTGGTGTAGTGGGTGCAGAAGCTAACAAGATTGAACCCAACAAACGCATGCTGAGTGCCATGACACCTACGATACTCGAAAAAGACGGTCGATTGTTTATGGTTGTGGGCACACCGGGTGGTTCAACCATTATTACCTCCGTATTTCAAACTATCTTAAATGTGACTGAGCACGGCATGACCATGCAGGAAGCTGTCAATGCAAAAAGGGTTCACGCACAATGGCTACCGGATGTGATTATACCGGAAGCTGGAGCTTTAAAGAAAGAAGATAGCCTGGCTTTAGTTGATCTTGGTCATAAAATTACACCCCGCGGATCAATAGGACGTGTTGATGCTATCTTGGTTTTGCCTAATGGAAAACTTGAAGGAGGTGCAGATTATACCAGAGGTGATGATAAAGCGGTAGGGTATTAGGTTATTTTTTCCCGCAGATCTCGCTGATAACCGCAGACATTCTGAGATGAACGAAAACGAAGTATCAAACAAAATCAGAGGCGCAATATTCAAAGTATACAATACTCTTGGTCCAGGATTGTTGGAATCTGCGTATGAGGCAGCGCTTTCCTATGAGCTTCAGGCTGCAGGGCTAAAAGTTAATCAGCAAGTACCCTTACCACTCATTTACAACGAAGTACGTCTGGATGTTGGTTATAGACTCGATTTATTAGTTGAAGATAAAGTTATAGTTGAAATTAAATCGGTTGAAAACATTGGAGAGGTTCACCATAAACAAGTAATCACCTACCTTAAACTTTCAGGGATAAAATTGGGCTTACTGGTTAATTTTAATTGTAATGAAATAGATAAATCAATATTCAGAAAAGTAAACGAATTATAACAAAAGAGAGTCTATCTTATCTAATAATATTTTGCGTTAATCTGCGCAATCAGCGGGATAATTTATTCTCAGTCCTTCAATATCCTGAACTCAACGCGCCTGTTCAACCTTCGGGACTCTTCCGAGTCGTTGGTGGCAATAGGACGTGAACCACCATAGCCTTTGCCCTTTATTCGTTTCTGACTGATTCCCTTTGAAACAAGGTAACTTTTGATTTTTTCTACCCGTTGCTGCGAAAGAACCTGGTTCTTTTTTATATCACCTCGATTGTCTGTGTGGCCTTCTAATTCAATCACCACTTTCGGATTGCTATTCAAAAAATCAACGACAACATTTAACTGATCAAATGATTCGTCCAGGAGTTTTGTAGTGCCAATTTCAAATAAAACACTTTTCAGACTTACCACTGCGCCCACCTCAATAGGTTGTAGACGAAAGTTCATTTCCAGCGCTTGCATTTCGAATGTATGAATATCCAATCGCTCAGAAATATTTACATAACCCCTTGCCTCTACTTCAATAGCATAAATTTTAGTGGAAGGAACCACGATGGAATAATTCCCCTCCCGGTTGCTCGTGGCGGTATAGACCGAATCTGAACGAAATATTACCCTTCCGATAACTCCTTCTCCCGATTTGGAATTATTCAACTTACCTGAGATCAATACTTTCTTGTCTGATAAAATGGTATTATCTCTTTTTCGCTCCACAATTTTAAGGAGTGTATCAACTTTAAAAAGGGCTTGCAAACTATCTTTAAAAATCCGGATATCTCCATATCCATCACTATCACGGGTGGATGTGTAAAGTGATATTTTTTGCTGATCAACAACTCTGTAAAATAATTCCCGATCGGTAGAGTTAATTTGAGTACCGAGATTCACCGGAGTGGACCAGTTAGTCCAGCTATCATCCAGTCGCTGAGAAACATAGATATCGAAACTCCCAAGTCCGCCTCGTCTGCCATTGGAGGCGAAATACAGTTGCCGACCATCAGCACTTAGTGTAGGACTGGTTTCCTGAAAATTTGTGTTAATCGTTTTTCCAAGATTAATGGGTTCTGTCCATTTATCACTTCTATTAAAAGTAACATACAAATCCTCCGCTCCTACGGTATTGTAGGATTCAGCAGAGAAGACAAAAACTGATAGCTCTTCCAACCACTGACCCGTTAACGAGGCAGCGCGGTTTAAGAAATAGGGAATGGTAATATTTTGTGGTGATGTCCACCCAGTGCTTGTCTTTCTCGCAACTGCAATTCCTTGCGTACTGGGATTGTCTCCATTTTTAGTGTAATGGCTCAACAGGTAAAGTTCTGATCCATCCCGACTGATTCCGGCAACGCCATTGTAGCCGCGATTATTCAAAACAGTGCCTGCATGCACGGGGGCTGACCACGCATCACCCACCCAAACAGAAATCCAGATATCCCCGGGGTCTTTCTTACCACCCATATTCTGCGGGTGATTGGCGATGGTTATGTAGAGCGTTTTCCCATCCGGACTAATTACCGGATTTTGTTCGTCATACGATGAGTTGACAAGTGCCAGTGGATTGGTTTGTGAAAAAGATTGGAATCCAATGAATAGAAACAATAAAAAAGAGTACCTCATTTAACTAAGAATCAATATGCAATTTAAGTGATGTTATTCATAAAACTAAAGCTGCGATGCGGTCATGTCTATTTAGATGAGAGACGATGATACTATAATCTCATCGAATAATAAATAATTACCATTTACTTACCCATTCATTATCCTTCAGGTAAAAACGCCAGGGTAACATAGCGTCCTGTCCTGCATAATCAATGCCAATCCGGGTAGCTGCCATGATCTGAGTTGATTGAACTTTAACACCTTCTTCAATCCAAAGATCAGAGTTAGTCAGGCTTACACCATTCCATTTTCTATCAATACCCATGGCTTTCGTTAATTTACCGGGGCCGGATGTAATCCGTTTTAGTTTATCCACTTTCATGCGCTTCAGCATGTGAACTGTGCCAAGCCTTGGTTGTAAGGCTCGAATTAAAACTGCATCAGCTTTTCCTTTTTCGTTAGTGACTATATTGAACAAGTTATGTATGCCATAGCAGAGATAGACATACGCAATGCCACCCTCTTCAAACATGACTTTGTTTCGCTCCGTTAATTTATTGTTAAAAGCATGACAGCCACGCTCCCGATATGAATATGCCTCGGTTTCAACAATCAGGCCGCTGGTTCTGTGGCCATTAACAACAGTGAACAATTCTTTGCCCAACAGGCCCTTTGCTATGCGGGTCACATCTTTCTGATTAAAATATGATTTATGAATTTGATGCATACTTATTAGTCTACTAAATAAGTAGTTTTATAAGGTAAAAATTGAAACTATTTTTACAGCCTAAAATTAAAATACTACCATGAAGAACACATTATTAATTGTTTTATTGGCCGTTGGCCTGGTGGCAAATGGCCAAATTCAAACACCACAGGCAAGTGCAACTGCATCCACATCCACAGTAGTTGGTTTAACCGATGTAAAAATTGATTATGCCCGCCCTAGTGCAAAAGGAAGAAAAGTTTTTGGAGACGCAGCCAATGTACTAGTTCCCTATGGAAAATTGTGGAGAACAGCCGCCAATGCAGGTACCAAAATTACATTTAGTGATGATGTGAAAGTAGAAGGTATAGCCGTTCCTAAAGGTGAATATCTCATCTATACGTGGCCAGGTGCTGCAGAGTGGACTGTTTCTTTGTATAAGGATATAAAATTGGGCGGTAATACAGATGGTTATGACAAAGCCCAGGAAGCTGCAAACTTTAAAGTAAAATCTGAGAAACTTACTGAAAAGGTGGAAACATTTACGGTAAGTATTGGTGACATAGCTGCTGACAGCAAATCAGCAAAAGTGCAGATTGCCTGGGAGAACACTTCAGTGAAGTTCACGGTTGTTGCTGATTTTGATGCCAAGGTAATGAAGTCGATCGAGACTAGTACCAAAGTGAATCCTAACAACTATTACGCGGCAGCCGTTTATTATCTTGACAATGGTAAGGATTTAAAGCAAGCCATGGAGTGGATGAACAAAGCCATGGAAGGAAATCCAAATCCTCAATTCTGGCAATTGTATCAAAAGGCAAGAATTCAAAAAGGTTTAGGTGACAAGGCGGGTGCTCTGGCAACTTCAAAAGCTTCGTGGGAAGGCGCTAAGGCTGCCAACAACCGCGACTATCAAATGATGAATGAAGATCTTCAGAAGTCGTTGAAGTAAAAAGCATTTAAACAAATTGAAGAGGCATCCTCGTATCAGGATGCCTTTTTTGTTTTTTGATTTTCGATAAATTGGAAAATAAATCCCAGCACAACGACTACGAGACAACCAATTATATTATACAGCAAAAAGGCTACCTCGGTAAAAAAGTAACAATACACAATTATGCTTTCGGCTACAATCGCGGCAAAGAAAATAGCATTGGACTTAATATATTTAAGATAGAAAGCTGATAAGAAGATACCCAGTATGGTTCCGTAAAAAATGGAACCTACAATATTTACGAACTGAATCAAGTTTTCTGCCTGGTTTGCGATGGATGCGAATAACATTCCAAAAATTGCCCATCCTGCCGTAAACCACTTTGATGATTTCACATAGTGATAATCATCGCCATCTTTTTTAATTGATCGTTTATAAATATCTACTGTAGTGGTAGAAGCCAATGCATTGAGTTCGGAAGCCGTAGATGACATGGCAGCCATAAAGACAACCGCCATTAATAAACCAATCAGTCCGTGCGGTAAGTAAGCCATTACAAACGTGATAAACACATAATCTTTGTCCAGTGTATTTGATCCGGGTAAGGCAGTTGAAATTTGTTCTTTAACCTTAGATCGAATTTGCTTTTCAGAGTCCTGAATGGTTGCAAAGGTTTTTCTGGATTGTTCGATAAGCATAGGATCATCCTTACGAATAGCATCTACCAGGTTTTCTGCTTCATTTCGTTTATCGGCAAATACTTCATCGTATTCACCTTCCAGAGCAGTAATGGCTCCTGCGTATTCCGTTTGCATTGCTTTGTCTTTCAGCGATTGGTTATGGAAAACAGGTGCCTGATGAAATTGGTAAAAGACAAAGACAAGGATACCTATATACAAGATGATGAATTGCATAGGCACTTTTAGCAAGCCGTTAAACAACAATCCTAATCGACTTTCTGTAACTGATTTGCCGCCTAAGTACCTGCCTACCTGAGATTGATCGGCACCAAAATATGACATGAACAAAAACAACCCGCCAATTAAACCCGACCAGATATTATAACGCTCTGTTAAGTCAAAGGAAACATCTACTAAATTCATTTTGCCCATTACACCGGCTAATTGGAAGGCCTCTGTGAATGAAATATCTTTAGGGAGTTTATAAAACGCAGTAAGTCCAGCAATGATCATCCCCGCCATAATAATGGTAAGTTGATATTTTTGGGTCATACTCACCGCTTTGGTTCCGCCACTTACTGTATAGATCATCACCAGCGAACCGATGAAGATTGTGGTAAAATTAATGTTCCAATCTAAAATTGTAGATAAAATTAATGAAGGTGCATAAATGGTGATTCCAACCGACAAGCCACGAAGCATTAAGAATAGGAATGCAGCGAGCGATCGTGTCTTCAAGTCAAATCGAGTTTCCAGGTATTCGTACGCTGTATAAACTTTAAGTCTATGATATAGTGGAACGGCAGTAACACTGAGAATAACCATAGCGAGCGGTAAACCGAAATAAAATTGAAGAAACCGCATCCCGTCTTCATATGCCTGGCCGGGGGTAGATAGAAATGTAATCGCGCTGGCTTGTGTGGCCATAATCGATAGGCAAACATTCCACCAGGGTAAACTTTTATTTCCTAAAAGATATCCATCGATATTTTTACTACCCCTACCTTTAAGTGTGCCATAAGTAACAATCAGTGCCAGGGTAACAAATAAAATTATCCAGTCGATTGAATTCATCGGAAAGAATTAGTTATTACATAATAAACAATGATTTGTGCCGCTAACACAAGCATGACAAACCAATACCAGCCACTCCACGTTGAAAAGACCGGTGGCTTTTCGTTCTGATCTTCGCTCATTTCTTTTTTGATTTTACTTTAGCTGATGGATTGCTTTTTACGTTGCTAAGTGAGACAAGATTGGCAAAAAGTTTATATGCGCCCGGCACACCTTCTGGCAACTCTCGGAAGAATGACAAGCCGGTGTGTACATAATACCCCGCACCATACTTTGCGATCAATAAACTTCCGTCACGTGCCGGTTCGCCTTTATCATTCATGGAAAGCAACGCCTCAAACGAATCATTCCACTTCGATGGAAAATAAAGTCCACGCTCCTGTACCCAGCCTTCGAAATCTTTGGCAGTAATTTTATTGGGATAATTTAATGCCGGATGTTCTGGTTTCAAAATCCGAACTTCACTATTCTCCTGGGTAACGCGTTCGCGGGACAAGGTAAGAGGATATGGGGCAATCTTATCAGCCTCAATTTCCAAATCGTTGCTGGTATTGTATTGAACAACCAGAGTACCACCTTCTTTTACATACTCCAATAACGTTGGCATCATAAAACGGATTCGCTCATTCGTATTGAGTGTTCGTATACCCAGCACAACCGCATCTACCCGTTTTAAATTTGCGGAAGTAACCTCGTCATTTTTCATTTCCCAGACTTCATAACCCAGGTTTCTCAAACTGGAGGGAATCTCATCGCCTGCTCCTTTGATGTATGCAATCACTGATCCCTCCTTCTTGATATTAATCCGCAACGCTCTTGCTTTGGCAGGAGGTAAAAGTGTTTGCACCGGTATGTGATCATATTGTATTTGACGGATGGAATTGGAAAAACTCTGGCCATCAATTTCAGCTACAGCCCCTATCGACCCATCAAACTCTTCGCTACCACCCTTCACTTTAAAGGATAAAGTTTGCTCTTCATTGATTTTATTCAGCTCAAAGGGAATCGAAGCCGGGTCTGAGACCCACCCCTTTGGTAATTGAAGTTTTAATAATCCGTTGATGTTTTTTATTGAAGCAGATTTGATTAAAATATTAATTAACTGTGGCGACTGATCATTGAAAACGAATACAGATTGTGAGAAATTAGTAAAGACCGGGGGCACAACTTCAAAGGGGCGCATCAGTTCTCCTTTTACCGGATCAGTCCATTTGTAAATAACCGGAACCTGTGTTGATATTTTTTCACCTAAAACAGATATTGTTGTATGTATAATAATGGCTGCATCATTTTCAGGCATTCCAATGAAAGATTGATCTTTCACGGTATACATTCCCGTTGCGTGTGATTCCTTTAACCAATAAGGTGCCGAATAATCCACATCAGAGCGAATATGTTTAACCATCTTGAACGTGACAGGTGCATTGTTCTTCAGTGCTATAGAAAAGGCAGAATCTATGGCAAGGGGTTCACTTTTGATATGATCTAAGGATGCGGATACACCGGATCTATTGATTACTTCCAAGGAAAGATTAATATCATGACCAGGTGAGGCCATATACTGAGTTGCTTTAACTTCGAGATACAAACCCATACAATCACGGATCAATTGTTCAACCGCGCTTAGTTTGCGAACTTTCCAAACAGCATTCTCCAAGGCCATTATTTGTTTTCTTATTTCGAGCAATGCAGGGACACTGGCAGATGGATTCTCTTCAACGAAATCCTGAATTACTTTTTCTACTAACACCTGAATTCTTTCGCCACCTTTTACACGAGTCCAGGTTGTATTGATTTTTTCAAAGAGTTCATGTTGAGCCCGATCGCCTTTCACGTATTCAAAAAATTCCTGTGCATCGCCTCGCATACCTGCTGAACCAAATCCCTGACTTTTATGCTGTGTGCGACTTTCGGCAGCTAGTTCTGAATAGGATTTTCCTAATAGTGCATTATAACCTCCAATATTCATTGTTATAATGCCCGGTGTAGTTTCGTTGATGGTTTGATTCCACCACCTTCCGGTATTGGTGTACAATGCACTTACCTGCCAGGTTCCAAAAGTTGTTATCTGGTCTGGGAAAATTTCGGAGTTGTTGCTGATCTCAAATGCTTCCTCCGCTAATATGGCTGATGAGGTATGATGACCATGCCCGGCCCGCTCATCGGCAGGAAAACGGGTAAGAATAACATCGGGTTGAAACTGACGAATTACTCGAACTACATCAGAAAGAATCTCTTCTTTATTCCAAATCTCCAATGTCTCCTGATGATTTTTTGAAAAGCCAAAGTCGATAGCACGGGTAAAGAATTGTTGTCCGCCATCAATTCGCCTCGCTGCTAATAGCTCTTGTGTCCGTATCAATCCTAGTAGCTCACCGATCTCAGGCCCGATCAGATTTTGCCCACCATCTCCCCGAGTCATTGACAAATAGGCGGTGGCAGCAAGTCGGTCATTAGCCAAATAAGTTATAGCTCTGGTGTTCTCATCATCTGGATGGGCAGCTACATAAAGCACTGAACCCAGAAAATTTAGCTTCTTAAGTTTAAGTTTAATCTCCGAGGCCGAAGGCTGATGATTTTGCGCGGTACTTGCGACAGAAAAAGTAATTACTGCAATAAGGACGAATAAACGCATTTGGCGAACGGATTAAACCGTGAAATAAAGCAAAAAAAAGTAATCCACCGGATTGGGTGAATGAGCGGCTTCAAATTGTTTTCAATGGAGTTGTTAAGGTTAGAATTTTCCTCGCTTCTCCCCGTTTACATAGAAAGTTCCATCTTCCTCAACCAGCAAATAAATTTGACTAATTGGCTTTTTGCGATCATCTAAAAATAGCACAGTATGGGAATGTGGAACGATACGATCTTTAATGTCCTCAGAAAAACCCCACTTAATTTCAACCTGTGTATTTTTGGTTGCTTTTCGATTAGCAATCGTTTTACCATTAGAATCTATAGCTTTAACTCTTGTTTCCTGATCGGATAATGAGAGGACCGTTACCGTTACCAGTAAGTATGGTAGTGGGCCACCGGGTTTATGACTCCGCTTTTCAACCGCTTCATAATCGGCCTTTTTCTCTTCCTGCGGTCTTTCTTTAAAAGAATAATCAACTTTCACCTCAAACTCCTCTGAGGGTTTATTGCGTATTTCTGTCTGATCAGAACTTAGTTGAATAGAAACAATGGCAAAACTTAAAATCAAATGATAAATTGTACCGATTGCCTTCATAAGATAGTCAAGGTATCACTACGTTTGATGATTACCAAACTTCTTGGCATAGTGCGGCATTCTGGTTTTATTTGCACAAAATTAAATTCTAATGAAAACAGCTGAAATACACACAAAGAAGGGAGTAATGAAGATACAATTCTTTGAAAAAGATGCACCCAATACAGTTAAGAATTTTGTCGACCTCGCCAAAAAAGGTTTTTATGATGGACTTATTTTCCATCGGGTAATACCTAATTTCATGATTCAGGGAGGTTGTCCTAATGGAAAAGGCAATGGTGGACCGGGTTATAAAATTGACTGCGAACTTACTGGTGAAAACCAATTCCACGATCGTGGAGTACTTTCCATGGCGCATGCCGGTCGTAATACAGGTGGTTCGCAGTTTTTCATTTGTCATAACCGGCAAGGCACAAAACACCTCGATCGCAACCATACTGTGTTTGGAAAAGTTTATGAAGGTCTGGACGTAATTGATCAGATTCGTGCAGGCGATGTAATGGAAAAAGTTGTTATCAACGAAGCCGAAGCTTAACGCGAATAGATAATCCGTGGCAGAAGCGTTGGCTTTACCCAATGCAATGAGATTATTAAGAATGTGGAGCTCAAAATTAAAATCGGAAGCAGATGAAAAAGGCGTCAGACATGGTAATGTGTCTGACGCCTTTTGTTTTATCTGAATCTTAGATAGATGTCAAAAGAATAAATTGAATACCTTTAATACTTATGAAGCGACTTGGGGTTCACATAATGAGTTGTTTGTTCATTATTTTCTTTGCCATGGCGTGCAAGGAAAATCGATCCGATCGGTTTGTAGAACTTGAAGGGCATAAGCAGCACATTTTAGATATGGGCGAAGGAAGCCCGGTGGTAATTTTTATTACCGGAGCTGGCGCTGACCTCGAGAATTTCAGCGAAGTGCAAACGGAGATTGCCAAACTTACCCGCACCTTGTCATATGATCGCGCAGGCGTTGGCTTATCGGAAGAATTGAATACTGAACGCACAGTCGACCACTTTGCCATTGAACTTCACCAGATTCTGGAGAAAGAAAAAATTGATCCTCCGTACCTGATTGTAAGCCATTCGCTGGGCGGATTTATTGCAAGGTGGTTCGTGCACGAGTACCCTGCACAAGTGACAGGAATGGTACTGATTGATCCGGCTTACGAAGGCTTTATGGATACCATCCGCAACACCCGAAGTGAAGAACAGCGCAGAAAAATGAAGGACATGGTAGATCTTGGGATCGTCAATAAACCCAAAGCCTCGCGTAAGGAACTTGAGTATCTTAAACAAGATGAAGAACTGATGCGAAGTGCCAAACTTCCGGATAACATACCCATTACCATGCTTACTTCAGGACGCTTCTCTGAACAGGAACGCGAAGCAGGAGCAACAGCCGAAGATATTGCCCGTTGGGTAAAGTTTCATGAACGACTAAAACTTCAAGCTCCACAGATGAAACACATTGTAACTGAAAAGAGTGGAACATTTATTCATCAGGAAGAGCCGGACCTGGTGATTGCCGAAATAAAAAGTATACTGGAGACGTTGCAGTTGATACCAGCGCATGTGCCTGAAGAAAATGAACTTCCCGAAGGTGATTCGACACGCATACAGGAGGAATGAGTTTGGTGAAAGTCATTAGCATCTCTGGTGCGAGATCGCAGATGACCACACAATTGTGTAGAGATGTAATAGAATAGTGTAAGTCAAAAGAAGAACAAGAACAATACTTAGTTTCTTTTGGATGTTTTTCTATGCTTAGGCGGCTTTGTTTTTCTGGCCTTTTTGTCCTGTTTTTTTGCGCGACTCACCTTTTTTGATACATCCACACTGCGACCCTTCCCTTTTCCTTTATTATGGTCTGAAGCCATCCGTTGCTCAGGAGTTAGGCGGGCACGTTCCTCTTTGGATGAATTACGTTGCGCGGAGGCATAAGATACGCCTAGAACCAATAAGGTGGTAATGATCAAAAGTCTTTTCATGGCACAAAACATTAGTCTAATTCAAAGGTACGGTTTTATTCAAATTTTAATTTCCTATCAACCTAGGTTAACGTATACTTGACTAATTCTGCAGCACACTTAGCTTTAGCCCGGGCTTCTTCTATGGATTTACCTTTCGCCAGGCATACGCCCATCCTTCGTTCACCATTAACTTCTGGTTTACCAAATAAGCGAAGTTGTGTATCTGGTTCGCTCAACGCTTCTTCCAGTCCTGAAAAAATAATGTTTTGCGATTTTCCCTTTACTAAAATTACAGAAGATGCAGAGGGACCTAATTGACGAATGACTGGAATCGGCAACCCTAAGATGGCACGTACATGCAAGGCAAATTCCGTTAAATCTTGTGAGATCATGGTCACCATACCGGTATCATGCGGACGGGGTGATAATTCGCTGAAATAAACGATGTCTCCTTTCACAAAGAATTCAACGCCAAAAATTCCATAGCCACCTAGCGCATCCACAACCTGCTTGGCAATTTGTTGGGCTTCGATCAATGCTTTTTCATTCATAGGATGCGGCTGCCACGACTCCTGATAATCACCATGTTCCTGACGATGTCCAATAGGTTCGCAAAATGACACTCCATCCCGATGCCGAATCGTGAGCAAGGTTATTTCGTAATCAAAATCAATAAATCCTTCAATAATAACTTTGCCACCACCGCTGCGGCCACCTTCCTGTGCATACTGCCAGGCAGTGTCAATATCTTTATCGGTCTTAACAACACTCTGTCCTTTACCCGAAGAACTCATGATCGGTTTCACCACGCAAGGAAATCCGATTCTTCGTACCGAAGTTTCAAAATCAACCCGGGTGTTGGCAAAACAAAAAGGTGAGGTTTTAACATTTAGTTTATCGGCTGCCAATAGTCTGATACCTTCACGATTCATGGTGAGTCGGGCTGCATTAGCCGTTGGCACCACTGTAAATCCTTCCTTCTCTAATGCAACCAAGGTATCGGTAGCAATCGCTTCTACCTCGGGAACGATATAATCTGGTCTTTCCTTTTCAACTATTTTCCTAAGTGCATTTCCATCAAGCATCGAAAGGGTGTATGACCTATGTGCAACTTGCATTGCCGGGGCATGATCGTAGCGGTCAACTGCAATGACTTCTACACCATAGCGCTGAAATTCAATGACTACTTCTTTCCCTAGTTCTCCGGAACCCAGCATCATCACCTTGAGCGCAGAGGATGTAAGCGGAGTTCCAATTTTTATTTCACTTTTCTTATTCATACTATATTTAATCTTACTTTTTTTCACCCGGATGATAAGTCCGTTCCGCATGTTTAATAACATCCTTCTTATAGAACCAAACATCTTTAAACTTACCCTGACTATATAATTCGGCCTGATCTGTAAAATGAGGCGACATGGGATTGTTGCTGTTCCCTCCTGCCAACACCGATTTTGCTTTCACCTCCTTACCAAATTCTACAACGGCAACAAAACTATTGCCCACACTGCCATACATCTTTTTCGTTCCAGGATATTTTCTACTACCAAAGGCTGCAAGCGATCCCCAAAAGGATGAAGCAAAAGGAACTGCTAAACTTGGTTTTGAATCATCGTACGTTTCATTGATTTTTCCTGTTAGTCGTTGAAACCGGTTTACTTCGCCCCAGGCAATTTTCCAGGTTCCATAATCTTGCTGGAGTTCATCCACGATTTTTTCAAAAGCACTGATTTTTTCTTCGGCTGTGGATTGAGTTACCATAAAATCGATAACACTTAACTGATCGCTTCGAGCTGGAATTCTGGAAAAAACCTGCTGTTGCAACTGTTGGCCCCAATAGATTGCGTGTGTTGTTTCTACCGAGTTAACTCCATACCCTTTATCCCATGATTTAAGCATAGCCACCGGTTCGCCTAATTTATTTTTCAACTCAGGACGTGTAGCAGAAACTGATTCATATGCGGTGATCAATGCAGGAATTAGATTTTCAAAACCTGTGAGGTAAGGATCATAGGCAGCCGCGATCAGTTTATCTAAAGTAAATGCATCCTCCCGGTTTAATACTCGCTCAGCATTGATACCACGGGCATTCTGGGCATCGGGAGCCATGTATTGAGGATAATTAACAGATTTAGGACTGTTCTCTCCTGCAAGTGTAAAGGGCGTAGAATTACAGTTTTGAATCCAGCCATTGCGTGGATTGAAGGAAGTTACAATTTCAGCAACTTCATGAAGTCCTTGCCAGTCAGTAGCTGGGTCACTTCCGTTTACTGGTTTTGACTAATCATAAGCGGAATTTCTTTTGGGGATGAAGTTTCCGTGCCAATAGGCAATATTACCTTTGTTATCGGCAAATACTGTATTGTTTGAGGAATTAGCTTTTAACTCCATTACTTTTTTATAGTCATCCAATCCCTTTGCCCGCGTGCGTTGATAGGATTGAGTCAACGCTTTCAAGGGTTCAACCATGAGCGAGATACTTATCCATTGCTCGCCTTGTTTAGCGATTACGGGACCATGATGGGTGTACTGGGCAGTGAATTCCTTATGACTTTTCTTACTACCATCTTTGTAAGCTAATAGAATGTTTTTTGAGATGACCGGCTTGAGTGAATTTCCATAACGGTACAACAGCGAGTCATTTTGCCTGACAATAGTCTCCAGATACTCGTCCATCACATCAGCCTGACTGGATGTATGCATCCAGCCGCAATGTTCGTTGAAGCCCTGATATATAAAAAATTGTCCCCAGGTTACAGCCCCATAAGCATTCAGTCCTTCTTCGCTCGTTACATGTACTTCCGGACGGAAGTAAAAGGATGTATGCGGATTGATGAGTAACAAAGCATTTCCTGAAGCACTTCGCAAAGGAGCGATTGCAAAGCCATTGGAACCCCGGGGTTCCGGCTCCTGATCATCGAGGTCCATTACTTCCTTTTCATCAACCATTTGTCCGCCCCCATAAAAATCTTTTAGCCGGTTAACGGAAATAGATTCTATATCACCACCAATACTTCCTTCACTAAATAAAAAGGGCATCCACGGCTGAAACCTCGTTAATAATTTGGGCTTCACTTCAGGATGGGTATGCAAATAATAATTGATTCCATCCGCAAAACCATCACATAAACGTTTTAGCCAGGCCGGGCTTTCTTTATAGATAGAAATAGCCTGAAGGGTATCGTAAAACAGCCGGGTGCGTAAGTCTTGATATAATTTAGACTCGCCTTCTACTTCGGCTAATCGACCTAACGAGGTGATGTAGTTCATCTCTACCCGCTCAAAATCATCCTCACATTGAGCGTATAAAAAGCCAAACACGGCATCCCCATCTGTTTTCCCATACAAATGGGGAATGCCCCACGTATCGCGGATGATGGTCACCTGCTTTGCCTTCTTTTGCCAACGGGTTATCTCACCTTTCGAAAAAGGCTGAGCCATCAACGATCCACATAGAAAAAAGAAAAGGAGAAACTTATTCATACACACTTGAAAGTTGAAAGGAAAGTTATTCAAATTTCGGTAGGTCACCTATACGTTTTGTTTAAACGGAAACGAATGTTAGGATTACCCCATCAGACAAATATTCGATTGGTGCTATGATCTTTGTCATACCGTACAAATACTTATTCCCCAAGGGTAAGACTTACGAGCGTTAATTAAATGAACTAAGTGAATTAATTCTTGTACCTCCTTGTCATTGCCCTTACCTTTCGGATGTTACCCAGGTAAACTCCTGCATCTGTTTAATTATGCTTCATCCCGTAAAATCTGTCATTGTTGGTACAGGCAGTTACATTCCTGAAATCAAAATAAGTAACAACGACTTTCTTCAACATACCTTCTTCGAAAAGGATGGATCACCGATTACAAAATCTACCGCGGTCATTGTAGATAAATTTAAAGACATCACGGGTATTGAAGATCGATGCTATGCAAGACCGGAACAGAAAGCTTCTGATCTTGGTTTTCTCGCGGCACAAAAGGCTTTTGAAAACTCGGGCATTAATCCGGAATCATTAGACTACCTAATTGTAGCGCATAATTTTGGAGATGTTGCCTACCATAGTAATCGCGTTGACCTGGTACCCTCTTTAGCTTCACGTGTGAAGTATCTGCTTCAAATTAAAAATCCAGATTGTGTTGCCTATGATCTCCCCTTTGGTTGTCCGGGTTGGCTCGAAGGTGTTATTCAGGCAAACTACTATCTCCGTTCGGGAGATGCCAAAAGATGTATGATTATTGGTGCAGAAACCTTATCACGAATTATTGATGAACACGATAGAGATTCAATGATCTATGCAGACGGAGCGGGTGCCGTAATTCTGGAAGCAAGAGTTGGTGAACAAGGAATACTTTCGCACAAGACACAAACCTATGCCAGTGAACATGCGCTTTTGTTGAACATGAATCACTCCTACGATCCTCAAAATAAGTCTGACGATCTCTTCATTAAAATGAATGGCCGTAAGCTGTATGAATTTGCCTTGAATCATGTGCCGCAGGTGGTCAAGACTACATTAGATAAAGCTAACGTTCATCTTTCAGAAATAAGCAAAGTGTTGATTCATCAGGCCAATGAAAAAATGGATGAAGCTATTATGAGGCGGGTGTTTAAACTATATGATTTGGAGTTTGATAATCATAGTCTTATGCCCATGACGATTTCCTGGTTAGGAAATAGTTCTGTGGCTACGATCCCTACGTTGCTGGATCTAATGGTACGGGGTGAGATTAAAAATCAGTCTATTCAAGCAGGTGAAAAAGTTCTCTTCACTTCTGTGGGAGCAGGCATGAATATCAATGCCATGGTTTACCAGTTTTGAACAAGCATTTTAGAGCAAGGGCTGGCAAAATATCAGTTGTTGTTTACTTGTGACCAGGTCTTTTCAAGTAACGCTTTAGTGGCCCTGATTCCATCCGGTTCACTTAATGGAGCGCCTTCATATTCAATACCGATATAGCCGGAAAATCCTGATTCCTTTACCAACTTCAGCATTTTGGAGTAATCAATAATGGTCTCTTCACCCTGCTCGTTAAACGCATAGGACTTTGCGCTCACCCCTTGTGCAAAGGGCAAGGTTTCAGAAACACCCTGATAACGATCATACACTTCAGTACATTCCTTACCTTCCTGGGTACTGCCCCATTTGTGCGAAGTACACCAATTACCAAAATCGGGAAGTGTACCCACATTGTCCATATTCACCTGACGCATAATTTCAGCAATCCATTTTCCGTCCGAGCTATAAAGTCCATGATTTTCAATAATTACATTTATGTTGGCCTTGGCTGCATAGGTGCAAAGTTGTTTTAATGCATCCACCATGGCAACCTGCACTTCCTCTTTAGAGCCTTCGCCAAAGGCATTGATACGGATTGAGTGACATCCTAAAATACTTGCCGCATCCACCCACTTATAATGATTTTCAACCGCCTTATTCCTTTCTTCAGCATTGAGGTTGCCAAGATCACCTTCTTCATCCACCATCATGAGGAGACTTTTCACGCCCAATGAATCTGCGGTAGCTCGCATCTTCTTCCAAAATTCAACATCGGTTGCATGGTCTCGATAAAAGCCATTGACATATTCTACCGCACTGATTCCAAAATCATTTTTGGCAATGGCAGCAAAGTTTTCGGGTTTTAAGTCTCCGCTTTCAAGCGCGCGATGAATGGACCACTGCGCCAGAGAAAGTTTTAACTCATTAGAAGTTGCTTTCACGGTGTTCTCCCCCGCTTTTGGGTTACACTGAGTCACAAACCAGGGTATTAAAATAAGAAAAGCTAATTGAGTTACTTTTCGTAGAGGATTGAATTTCGTTTTCATACTACGAATCTATTAAAGTTCAGTTTGGATACAATTACATCCCTGCCGAGCGCAATTTCTGCTGGATAAAATCGGTAAACCGATATTTAGCAATGGTACTTGCCGACAAGTATCGGGCTCCCTCAATCTTTCCAATGCATTGATCAGTTCCGCAATTACACTCAAACGCCCGATCCATATCCCACTCGGCAGAAGGATAAAAGAAAGTAAACTCTTCGCCAGCAGCTATTGGCTTGAGTGTTACAAACTCCATGCGGGTGGTGTCAAAGAAACAATTAGGCACGCAACTGTGATTAGCACATTCCAAACATTCTGGAAAAAGCTCGATATGTTCATGCTCACTAATCTGCACCGTTAAGTAGTTAGGCGTTTCATGGACTGCTTTTGCCAGAAATCCTATAATCACTTCATTCGCGCGAAATGATTTTTTAGAAAAAAGAGAACGATGGCCAGTGATGGCATCAAATCGTATCTCGGCAACTTCGGTTTGATCTGAATCGACAATGGTTTCAATAAGGCTCATAGTATGGGGTATGGATCAAAGCTATATACTTATTATTAATTCAATAACGTTTTGTTATTTTATTTTATACTTGAATTCATTGTATGACAATCAACTTAGATAGGTTACAGATCATGAAACCAAAAGCATTACTTTGTCTAATAGTTTTATCTCATTGAAGTTCAATTTTTTAAGATAACTTCTATTAAACTATGTCAACTCAATAGACTTCACTGATCATTAAAACCTTATTATACCTTTGTATTGATCAAGTACTCCATTCACTATGTTTATAGATGTTCCTTCACATATTTTATTCGAAGACGACTTTATCTTGATCATTAATAAACCTGCAGGGTTGATGGTAGAGCCGGACAGGAATGGACATCCTAACTTATTAAATCAAGCAAAGAGATACCTCAAAGCATCGTTGCCAAGTTCGGAAGATGTGTATGCGCAACATATTCATCGGCTCGACAGACCGGTAAGCGGCATCGTGCTGTTTGCCAAACAACGCTCAGTTCTTAAAAACCTGAGCGAGCAGTTCGCTGAACGTAAGGTTAAGAAGCTTTATCAGGCACTCACGGATAAAGCTCCGGCTAAGCCAGATGGAACACTGGAACATTGGCATCGCAAGGAAAAGAAGAAAGCTATTCTCTATGAACATGAAATTCCATTCTCAGAAAAGGTTGCCCTTTCTTATTCGGTTACTAGACTAACCGGGAACCGGTTTCTCTGGAATATTGAACTTCAAACAGGAAAGTATCATCAGATACGGGCGCAGCTGGCACAGATAGGTTGTCCGATCCTGGGTGATATTCTCTATGGATCAACTACACCTTATCCAGAAAATACCATCGCCCTGAACGCCTGGAAACTTTCATTCCGGCATCCTGTAACGGATGTGGAGATCAACATTGAAAATAAAATTGAATTGTAGTTGGATTACTGAAGCTCAGGGATTTCCAACCTGACCTTGGTTCCCTTCCCTACTTCTGATTCAATGTTGATTAGGCCCTGCAGCTTATCCATCGTTTCTTTTACAATGTATAAACCTAAGCCTGAGCCGGCACCATCATCGGTAGCCCGGTAAAACATCTGATATACTTTATGAAGGTGTTCTTTGGGTATACCGCGTCCATTGTCTTCAATTTCAACCATGGCTTTATGGTTCGCTATCTCAACATTTACCTTAATAACAGGATCGTGCCCATTTCGATAGCGAATGGAGTTTGAAAAGATATTATTAAGGATAACTTTCAGGCGCCAGCGGTCACTATAAAACGAGCCATCCTGTTTGATGTTCACAATTTTCTCTACGGCAGCGCCTGTCGATGTAGCAAACTTCAATTGATTGAAGGTTTCATCAATCAAGGGCTCAAAAAGTATTTCCTCTTTCTTTACCTCTAATCGTGAGTTACGGGATTGATCAAGAATCTCACGGATAAAACTATCTTGTTGCAGCGCACTATTGTTGATCTTTTCGAGGTACACGTTCTTCATGGCCAGATCCTTGTCTTTTCTGGCGAGGTTAATCAGGCCGAGCACGGATGCAATGGGTGCGCGTAAATCATGCGAAACGCTGTAAACAAAATTATCCAATTCGGTATTGCGCTTGCTTAGTTCTTTGTTGGTAAGTAGCAATTTAAACTCTGCCTGCTTGCGGGTAGCAATTTCGTCATGTAGCTCCTGTGTGCGTTCCAAAACCCTGGCTTCCAGATTAATATTAAACATCTTCAGCTCAAGTTGGGCATCGGATCGTTCGGCTACAGTGGCGGAAAGTACGATGGTAGAGATACTGATAACACCGATAAAAATCTGTAACAACAGCATCGAATCGCTGGCATCAGTTTGAATAAACGGACCAATATTTTGTATCGTATAATAAATCGAAACAAGTGAAGCCAATAATACTCCGCTGATGGCGGCCAATAAATCAAACCGGAAGGCAAGCCACAATAAAAATGGAATTAATAGATAAGGCAACGAATCGATCAATGTCTGGTTGAAGTAACCCATTCGCAATAGCAAAAAAATCCCAATCATGCAGGAGACAAAAATTCCTGCTTCTATTACTTTGTCAGCGGGAAAATGGAGTTTTCTTTTTTGTGCCGTAGCAAGAATAAAAGGCGTAAAGAGTAAGATACCAACTACATTACTAACCCAGCCGGCAAAGCCTGTGTGCAGCCACGTAAAAGAGGTTACTACTCCGTTTAGGTATAAACTAAAAGTACTAACCGTAGTACCAACCAGACTTATCAAAAGAGCAACGAAGAGGAACCGGAAAGTATCCTTCGTCTTCTTGAATGGATAATCATCCCTGATCCAAACTTTAACCAAAAAATACCCTGATAATGTTTCAAGGGTTTGACCAAGGGCTGTAAAACTAGAAATGGCAACGAGTGTTTGTTGAGGTAATGACTGATTATTCCAATAGGCCAGCAGATTGGCAATGAGTGCTCCAATGGCAATACCCGGCCAGGAAGAACGACCCAGTAAAATGATAAGAGCAAATGCTATTCCTGAGGGTGGCCAGGCAGGCAATGCCGTGGTTTCCTCGAAGGCCAGAAAATAGCCTAACTGAGCGGAAAGAAAATAAAGGAGTGCCGCAACAACGACTTTGATGTCAGGGATATACTTAAGTGGCGGTTTAATAGGCACAAATAATCAACTCATTATCAGTCGAATATTACATTTATTTTGATGCAATTCAAGGAATCTGCTGATAAATGGCATAAACTACTGCCCAATCGACTAAAAGGCATGTTGGAAGGTTTCATGCCAAGTGTATTCTTTATCTAAGTAAAGGATACCAGTAACATTTCTTACCAAATACTGACAGCCTAGCAGGTATTAAGAATCCACAGAGCTTTTAAATAGTCTTAATGGACATATGCCTTGGATCAATTACTTTCCGAAATTGTCCAGATTGGGCAATCAATGTGGTTTACAACATCTTCCGTTATACTTCCTGTCATCAGGTGATTAATCCCGGTACGTCCATGCGTAGCCATGGCAATCATCTTGTTCTTAAATTTTGCGGAGAAGTTTATTATACCTTCTTCTTCATCAATATCATTATAGATATGAATAGAACAGTTTTTCAGTTCATGCTGCCGGGCAAACTCAATGAGTTTGGGTTCTGTATGCCGATCTGGAATAAAATTGGAAGGAGTATTGACATACAACAGATGCAGGTGCGCCTTCAACAAACTTTGAAGTACCTTGATGGGTGCGATCAATTTCTTTGATGTCTCAATATTGGTAGGTAAGATCAGGTTCTTTAGGGATGAAATACTAACTGACCTTTTAATAGCAATAACCGGCACCTTGCTAGCACGAACGATTTTTTCAGTGTTTGAGCCAATGGCATACTCCTTAATACCGCTTGAGCCGTGAGTTCCCATCACAATTAGATCAATGCGCTTTTTGTCAACAAACTTTTTGATGGTTGTTGTAACAGAACCTTGCTCCATCGAAAGATGTACCTTCACTTTGCCAGCCCATTTCTCCTTCATCTTTTCAAAATTCCTATGGGCTTTTAATTTTATCCCCTTTAGAAAAACACTCTCATAAGCCTGTGCGGGCACAAATAGTGATGTGTGGATGGAAGGCAATTCAATGATGTTTAGAAGATAAATTTCACCCTTACTCACCGTGGCAATTTCACAGGCATAACGAAAGGCCTGCAGGGCAGTGTCCGAGAAATCGCAGGGAACCAATATCTTCTTCATAAAATTTTGTTTGTTTAAAGTTAAGCCTTGTGCTATTACATCCCAACTATGGATACTGGATATTCAAATTCCCTTTCCAGGGATCTCTTACTTCTACCGTAGAAAAAACTGAAATTTAGCCTGCACCAAAACATCCAGCCGCGGCTGGCCTGCTATAAACTTGGTAATATTGAGAGCTGCCGATGATTTCTCACCGATCATGGTTCCAAAATCCAATCGCAAAAAGACGTAATACGTTTGTTCGGAAAAAGATTGAATGTAGGTGGCATTCATTCCGGCCCAGCCCTTCCAATTGTCAACGATAGCAATTACCGGAAGTGACATGACCAGATTTTTAATAAGTCCATCAACATCCGGATCATTACCATCGGGAGCATCTCCACTCAGGATATTAGCTGGTTGTGTTGAGAATTGATATTTGAATTCCGGGTAAAATGAAACGTAAGGATTGGGGCGCAAAGTAAAAATCATACCGGGCCGATATACCCAGGTCCCGGACCCACGACCTAGTAGAGACTCACCTGTAGGTGCGGTCACTTCCATGTAAGCAGAAACACGTTGAAGGCCCGAGGTATTAGTCACCTGGTAGGGCACGAACATATATCGCATCTTCAAGTCTCCTACACCCGTTGTATTTTCATACCCACCAAAATCAGCATTAAAAATTGTATGAACCATGGGCAACGACATGCCAAATAAATGCTTTTGATTTTGCAAACCATACTCGTATCCAAAGCGAAGCGCATAATAACGGGCGGCTCCTACAAAAAAATAACTCTCTGCATCTATGGCAAAGCGGCTTTTCATTGTAGCTGGATCCGAAGCATCAAATTCATCGGCACCATTACCAGGACTTTGTGCGAAAGTCTCTATGCCTCCCACCATCAACCACAGGAAGCTAAACTTTAATAGCCACTTTTGTATTCTCATTATTTATCAATTTAGGGGAAAGTCCATAATGGTCAATGTGAATGATAACGTTATAATTCAAATCGCATTGCATTCAAAAACCCAATGGGTAAATCCGTCTTTCCTTTTGTTGCCAAATCTGCCAAAATCTCCCCAACCACCGAAACAAACTTAAAACCATGACCACTGAATCCGGCTGCAATCACAACGTCTTTTTCATAGTTTGGTAAAAAGTCGATTACAAAATGTTCATCCGGTGTGTTCGTATAAAGACATGTCTTCAAGACATGGGTGGATGAATAGCCTGCGGGTAAGTATCGGTGCAACGCTTCGATCAGATTTTCTTCTTCTTCCTTCGATGGGTTTCTATCAACATGATCAGGATCAGAAGGCACGCCCGGATAATGATACGCTAGCTTCATGCCGGCAGGAAGTCCGAATTTATCAACCGGTAAAATTGGAAACCCATAATACATGCCGGGTTGAGATTCATCATCGATCATCCAACAGGGTGATTGACGGAGTTCAAAAAGCTGCGGTTGCTTCGGATTTACCCATGCGATGACCTGCCGGGTTACCTGCAACGAAGAAGATAAACCCGGTATTATTTTTCCTGCCCAGGGCCCCGCGGTGATAATAAGTTTTTTGCAGGTGTATAAGTCTTTATCGGTGATTACTTTTATGATTCCCGCTTCCCGGGTCCAGGATATTACTTTCTCCTTAACATTTATCTGTGCGCCAAAGCTTTTTGCTTGTTCAACAAAAAGAGAAATTGCCCGCTCGGGAGTTATAAAACCGGCATCGGGTTCAAACAAAACTTCATATCCTTCCGGAATTTGAAATTGAGGATAACGACTCCTGGTTTCTGAATTTGAAAGTGACTCAATGTTAATTTTATATTTCTCTGCTGACTCCCGAACACCTTTAATCAATATATCGTTGGATCTTCCAGCATATAGCAGACCGGTTGGAAAATAAACCTGCGATCCGGTTTTGCTCTCAATGTCGTGCCAATTCTCATAAGCTCGTTGTAGCAAGGGTACATAATCAGGATGCTCAAAGTAGGCTTTTCGAATAATACGACTTTGCCCGGCATGCGACCCTTGATCATGGGGGATCTCAAATTGTTCCAATCCCAAAACACGTAATCCGTTAAGCGCAAGATTATAGCACGTGGCAGAACCCATCGAACCAACACCGAGCACGATTACATCATAGTTCTTCATAGGTAATTCTAATCCTCTTTCAGGGTAGCCAAAAAGCTAACCACATCCCGAATCTCTTTTTTGGTAAGCAGGTAATGCATGGGTGGCATGCTGGAAGGAGAATCTGTTTTTTTAACAACGTCCAGCTTACTAATAAGTGTATCCGGTTTATCGCCCACTTTCATTACAAAGCCTTCCTTATTTTCTTCCTGCAGAATACCGCTGATCTTTTTCGCATTCTTTAATTCGAGAACAACGATACCATACCCAGGTGCAATTCGGGCACTGGGCTCAATCAAGGATTCCAGAATTTGCTCGTGGGTTAATTTTTTGGCAATGCCATTCATACGCGGACCTGCAATGCCGCCATAGTCATTGAACGAATGGCACCGGATACATTGTGCGGTTGGATGACCCCAGAAAATACCTGCTCCACGTCTGGGATCGCCTCCCAACAAACTTCCTGCATAGACAGCCTTCAAGGAATCTGGTGATGTGAGCATCGTATACTTTTTAAAGCGATCCATTAAAGCCTGTGAACGAGTGCTGTCAATAGCTTCGGAAAGTTCCAGTTGAACTTCTGCCGGAAGTTTGCCGGCCTCCAGTCTGGTTAAGAGTTGATCAAAAACTTTTTCTGAATTCGCCAAAGGAAGTGTACCTAAGGTTGTGATCGCAGCTTGTTTTTCTTCTATGGTGCGCGTATTGATTACATCGGTGAGTAGCGTTACCATCAGTTCTTTTGAAATATCCATGGTGCCTAACAAATCAAGGCCTACCACGCGAACGCTTTTTTCTTTATCGGCCAAAGCCAGTTTAATCGCCTCGTCAATTTTCGTATTCTCCAATTGCGCCAATGCTTTAAGCGATTCAATCCGGACTTCAGCAACTGCATCGGATTTCAAACGAGCGAACAACGTGGTTGCTGCTGTATTGATTTTTAGTTTACCGGATGCTTTCGCTGCTGTTATCCGCAAATTCGATTCTTTATGTGATAACAAACTAACAACAGCACTTTCTGCTTTCGTTTGAACCGCCAAAAGATCGCGGGTTACTTCGCCTCGAAATCTACCGTCAACACGATCCAACACCGAAGGCTTAGCCCACGTACTTAATGCGTCCATAGCCTCTGAGCGCATTGCCACAGGACTACCTTCATGGATGGCATAGTTGATCAGGTTTTGAAGGCCTACTTCACTCCCAACCCGAAGATTGGCACTGATGGCTCTTCGGATCAGAGCCTCATTGGTAAACCGATGTTCATTCAGCACATTCCCCAAGGCGGGCAAGGCTTCTGCAATCGAGAGATCATCGTTGATGGCCCGGGCAGCTTCTGTTACAATAAATTCATCAGCATCTTTCAGGAATACTTCAATGCCGGCATTACCCATTCTGCGCAATGCCACCACGGCCGCAATACGTACAGCACGGTTAGAATGGGTTGACAATGCAATGATCGGTTCAGCTTTACCAATTCTTGCCAAAGCCAGACTTGCCGCATGGCGGATATAATTATCCGCATCATTGTTCGCCTCTAATAAATCAATCAACGGATTAATGGCTGGCTCATACGCAATTCTGCCCAGAGCTTCCGCAGCAAAGAAACGCGTACGACTATTTTCATCCTTTAACAAGGGAATTAACTCTGCTCCTGAATCCTTGAACCGAACATCACCCATCCATCTTGCAGCTTGTGCCCGTATTTCCGGATCGCTATCCTTCAAATAAGGAAGCAAGGTTGAAGCATTCTTTAGATCCTTCCGTGCAAACTGACTAATCCCCCAGATGGAATGAACGCGAGCCAACTGGTTCTCCTTTTGTTCAAGATACTTCTCGAAAATCTTTAACCCTTTGCTTCCGTTCTCAGCCAACTCAAATTGAGCTTTCTGACGCACGCGCATATCCTCGTGCTTCAATAGTTCTCCTAATTTATCAACGTCATAGTCAGAGAAGTCATCTTTAATTAAGATTTCTGTTTGTTTGCGTTTTGCATTTGGATTGGTTACATCCAATTTCCAGATCCGCCCGTAATCCTTCGTGTCCCAGCCATCAATCCAATCGCCTAAATACAACGCACCATCGGGACCGAAGTCGAGGCCCGTAGCCAATACACCACTGAGAATCATTTTTGAGTCAACAAATTCAAACGATGCTCCATTAGGTTTTAAGCGGAAAGCATGAATGCCCGAACGTGTTGGATTGCCGACAAACTCGGCTACAAAAAATGAATTATTGAACTCCTCACCCAACGCTGTTCCAGGATTGTACACAAAACCTGTTGGACCATTCACGAAGTTCTTGATCGTGGGTAAAATATAAGCAGCCTGCCCTTCAAAGCGGGGCACATACATTTTTTCATCCATCCAAACTTTATATCCATTATTATCCGGATCGCGGTATTTTCCATATTGCCAGTTCGAACGCCAGCCAATGTCTGCTCCGTTTACAACATACACAATGCGTTCACTTTCTCCGCGATGATCGCCATCATTATCCTCGCTGATCATGTTTCCGTATTCATCAAATACAAACTCGTGTGTATTGCGGTTGCCATAGGCAAATACTTCAAAGTCGCTACCATCTGGATTAGATCGTACAATAACGCCACTGTTGGGATGTTCCCATTTCTGACCATCGGGTCCAACCCCATTAAAACCGATATCACCAATCTGCCAATAGATTTTTCCTTCAGGACCTACTTCAATACCAGACATGCCATGACCGCTAAAACCGATATGAATTCCATACCCATGCGAAATGGAGGTTGGCTTTTCGCCAAGCCCGGATTTGTTTTCTTTAATCCGCCAGAGATCAGGACCAATGCCTACAAACAAATCATTACCATGCTTAAGCACTCCACCCGCAGCATCCGTCACTTCATCATGAAAATCTTCTACCACCAATTGCGATTGATCGGCAAGACCATCCCCATCGGTATCTTCCACGCGGTAAACATGTTCCTTTTCAATAGTCATATCGCGCCAATCATGCGAACCGTCACCGTTTAAATCAGCAAGCCATTTATTTTTATCACTGTTTTCAGGAGCCAGTACTTTATGTAAAAAGGCACGCTTCTCTTCAATGTTGGTGAGTTGAATCGAACCTATTTCCCAATCCTGATGGCCACGGATATCAAACTCTGAATTTTTCTGGCGATTGGTGCGCGTATAATATATTCTTCCCTGATCATCGATGTCGATAGAAACCGGATCGGCCACCAGCGAATCGATACCCCATATTTTTAATGTCAGGCCTTCGGCAATTTGTGGTGTTACCGAACTTTCGATAGAACCGGCAAGTGATTTTACCCGCTCGGCATTCATTGCCTTTATTCGGGTGTCTTCGATTTTATTATCGCAACTGGAAACAAACAAACATCCTGTTAGCGTGAGGTAAACACCCAGTCGATACTTTTGAGATAGCATGGTAATCAGGTTAATTTTTTAAAGATAATAAAAGATTAAATCTACGGGTCCTGTTTGTCGTGTTTAAAGAAATCCCGAAGACTACCTCACCCCATTTTAGACTTTGCAATCTTTAAAAAATTATCTTGAGGCTTTCTCAAAAGTCATCAAGTCATTGCGGGCTTTGACCCGCAATCCCGTTTTATACACGCATGATGGGATTCCGGCTCAAAGCCTGCCTATGCCGAATCCGCCTGTTGGCGGAGCAGGCAGGGCCGGAATGACATTTCTATTTTAAGTGACTTTTGAGAAAGCCGCTTAATAAAATTTCAAATTTTAATGTACACTTTTAATGGAGTGAGGTAAATAAATGGGCTTGGAATAAATTTGAGAAAGTAAGATTAGTCCGATAAATTTAACTGTGAGTTGAGATAGTCATATTATATTTTAAACTTTAATTTACATCTGAATACTTCATCACATGAAAAATCTCTTGTTCCCTTTGATAGCTTTACTTGTTTTATTACAAGGCTGTAAACCTTCAGAATCGGATAAAGTATCCCCATCAACTGCAAAAACAGTTTCCATAGCTAACGATATGGCCGATGGCACTATCTATGAGGTGAACATCCGGCAACACACGGAGGCAGGAACTATTAAGGCTTTTACGGAGGACTTACCCCGCCTGAAAGAGTTAGGTGTAAAAATGCTGTGGATTATGCCCGTGCAACCTATTGGAGTTAAAAACCGCAAAGAGCCATTGGGAAGCTATTATTCAATCCGGGATTATAAAAAAGTGAACCCTGAATTTGGGACGGAAGAAGATTTTAAAAATCTGGTAAACAAAACCCACGAACTAGGTATGTACCTGATATTGGATTGGGTGCCCAATCACACAGCGTGGGATCATCCGTGGATAACTGAGCACCCTGATTACTATGCACAAGACGGTAAAGGAAATATTGTTTATGAAGCAGACTGGACGGACATAGCCTTACTTGATCATACGAATCCGCAAACACGGGCAGCCATGATTGAAGCCATGCAGTATTGGACAACCAACTTCAATATAGATGGGTTTCGATGCGATCATGCTGGTCATGAAATTCCTCTATACTTCTGGGAAGAGGCGCGGTCGGTTGTCGATCCCGAAAAAAATCTCTTTTGGTTAGCCGAATGGGATGGTGCGCGTATGCACCTGGAATTTGATGCTACCTATGCATGGCCTTTGTTGGGGATTACAGATAAGATGGGTAAAGGTGAGGCTAATGCCAATGATCTGGCCAACTGGATTCAGGGTGACCTTAAAGAATATGGTCAAAAACCCATTCGGTTAACCATGATTACCAATCATGATGAAAACAGTTGGAATGGAACTGAGTTTGAACGCTATGGCGAAGGCGTAAAGACTTTTGCCACTTTCATTTTTACTGCCTATGGTGTGCCGATGCTCTATAGCGGACAAGAAGTAGGATTGGATAAGCGGTTGAAATTTTTTGAAAAAGATACGATTGACTGGAGTGATCCTAAAGAGTTTCAACCTTTCTATAAAAAGCTTGTGACCCTGCACAAAGATAACCAGGCTTTGTGGGGCAGCGATCAGGGTGGCATGGCAGTGCGGATTAACAATGAAGATCCAAACGTGTATGCTTTTCAGCGAACTAAAAACAAAAACAAAGTAATTGCTATTCTCAACTTTTCGGGTAAGCCACAGGAGTGCAAACTCATGGATGCGAGTTCGGCCGGAACGTATCAGGACTACTTTACCGGGGAGACTTTTGAGCTTTCTGTTTCCAAACCATTAAAACTGGACGCATGGCAATACGTGGTTTTTGTGACCGATAAGTTGTAGCAATACTTATATAGCCTAAGATAATGCGATCAGATCTCGTCAATATTAAAACCGAAAATAATGAAGCCTACTTTCAGGAGCTTGGACAGAAAATAGTCGGGCACGACTACGTAATCGATGGTCCGTCCGGAAAGAAAAACCTTCTTTATGCCGATTGGATTGCTTCCGGAAGATTGTATAAGCCCATTGAAGAATTGCTCGTCAATCAATTTGGTCCGCTGGTCGGCAACACTCATTCTGAATCAAGCCTCACGGGCGAAGCCATGACAATTGCCTACAAACAGGCGCATCAGATAATCAAACAACACGTTCATGCCAATGATCAGGATGTCATCATCACGCAAGGTAGCGGCATGACCGGAGCCATTTCAAAACTTCAACGCATCCTGGGATTACATGTACCTGAAAGAGCGAAGCAATTTTACACACAACCTGCTTCTGAAAGACCCGTTGTGTTTCTTACTCATATGGAGCATCATTCTAATCAAACATCGTGGCTCGAGTGTGAAGTTGATGTGGTTGTCATTCCTCCGGGCGCTGATCTGCTTGTCAGTCCCGAACATCTTGAAATTGAAATTCGGAAGTATCACGATCGCAAACACAAGATCGGTTCGTTCACGGCATGTTCCAATGTAACCGGCATCTTTACTCCCTATCATGAGCTGGCCCGCATCATGCATCAGCATGGTGGGTTATGCTTCGTTGATTTTGCAGCTTCTGCTCCTTATGCAGAAATGAACATGCATCCTGAAAATCCGGAAGAGGCATTGGATGCCATAACCTTTTCTCCCCATAAATTTCTGGGTGGCCCCGGAAGTGCCGGGGTGTTGATCTTCAATAAAAAGTTATACTCGAATCGTGTTCCTGATATGCCTGGTGGAGGCACCGTGTCATGGACCAATCCCTGGGGTGGTCATCACTATTTCGAAGACATTGAAACGCGCGAAGATGGCGGAACCCCTGCGTTTCTTCAAACGATTCGGGCAGCCCTGGCTATTCGGTTGAAAGAACAAATTGGTGTTGATCGTATTGAACACCGTGAAGCCGAATTATTAGAGATCGCTTTTGCCCGATTGGCTAACGTGCCTGGTCTTACCATGCTGGCACCAGAGCATAAAAAAAGACTGGGTGTAATTTCTTTTTACATCGAAAAAATTCATTACAATTTTATTGTTAGGGTGTTGAGTGATCACTTTGGTATTCAGGTACGCGGTGGCTGTTCCTGTGCCGGCACCTACGGACATTATCTATTGCACGTAGATCAGGAATACTCAAAGAAAATAACAAGTAAAATTGATTCCGGTGATTTATCAGAAAAACCGGGTTGGGTGCGCCTCTCGCTTCATCCGGTTATGAGCCATGAGGATGTACATTACATTTCAGATTCTATTGAGAAAATTGCGCTACATCCTGAACAATGGATGTATCAGTATAAATATTCAGCCCACACCAATGAATATCACCCCCTGAATGAAAATCTTATTTTGAAAAAGCAATTAAACCGATGGTTCAACCTGCAGGTGTGATTGAAGCAATAAAAAAAACCTCTGCAGTCTGACCGCAGAGGTTTTCAATTTGCGAGGTGTCGCATTACACATTGGGTTTAGTGAAACGAAGTTTTTGTACTTGCTGATGCTGCTGACTCTGGAAGCCGAACGCGCTGCGCACGTAGGTCTTCACGGCATTGGCCGTATCCACCAGGTTGCCCGGAGCAAGGTAATAAACGGTGTTGCGTTTAATCCGTGCTTCTTCCAGCCTGATCTCGGCTTCGGTCACCGCCTTGTTGAGACCGAACAGATCGGTGCGCATTTGCTCCAGACTTGCCAAAGTAAGTTCGGGTTCATTCGGACTGTACTTTGGTTCTGAGGCTGCGGTCTTCACGAGCTTGTCAAAGTACTCGGCTATGGTTATGTAACTCTGCGCATACGAAGGCCGTGTGTCAGGCTGTTCTTCGGCTGGCTTTGTTACGTTTACTGCCGATGGCTTTGAAATTCGGGCACCCCAGATTCTGCGCTTACTGTTCAGGGCATCGGCCAGTAACAACGTGTTGGCTCCGGATGCTTTGAGCATGCCATAGACGCTTGCGCTAAGCTTGCGTATTTTCCGAAACCCGAGTTCGCGGTTGTTGGTTGCCTTGTCGTACCCCGACTGTGCTTCCTTCACTTCTTCCCAGGATTGTTGTGCGATGTTCATTAAGGTGGCCATCACATTCACCTGAAGGTTTTGTTGTCCGGGGTTATAGGTTCCTCCTAACCCGGTGCAGATGCCCGTGAGCTTCCCAAAGGCTTGCATGTTTTTTACGTGAGACATAACAGTATTTATTTATGTTATAAGCTTACACACGTTGCGGCTGCCAGCATGTTTTATTTTTTTCAATTATTTTATAAACTATATAGTTGATCATCGATGAAACCTGAAAGGCACTGGCACGTTTGGATGCATTTTTTCAGAAGAAAATCTCATTATTAGAAATTATATTTTTATTAAAACCGTACCGGTGCGCTCTTGTAATGTGTACGGTGCATTTCGAAAGGTGTACGGTGCATTTTGTAAACTGCCAGTGCTTACCTGTAATGTGTACGGTGGACTTCAAGAAGTGTACGGTGGATTTTGAAAAGTGCCAGTGCCTACCTGTAATGTGTACGGTGCATTTCGAAAACTGCCAGTGCTCACCTGTAATGTGTACGGTGGACTTCAAAAAGTGTATGGTGCATTTCGAAAACTTTCAGTGCGAATATGTAATGGGTATGGTGCCACCCGTAATGTGCTGATTGGAGTCTGTTATTATCCCGCAGCGAGTCTGTTCGTTAATATGTGGGCTTTGTTCTATAAACTGCGTCTGTTGTGTTAATTGCATCCAAGCTCAAGCGTCACGCTTGTGCTTCTCTTCACTATAAACTTAGTTCAGCAATCCCTTTCTTAACAAAGGAAATTTCGAAGAATCAAGTTTTTATGTACAGGTACTAGCGTTACGCTTGCACCTGAGGAGGGGTCACGCTTGTGCTTCTCTACACTATATAACTTAGTTCAACAATCTGTTTATTAACAAAAGAAATTACGAAGAATCCAGTTTTTATGTACAGGTACCTTGCCCATGTTGGTGTTCTTCACCAACATGCACTAAGTTTTTATTTCGCATCCAGGCTCAAGTGTCACGCTTGAGCTTCTCTACACCATATAACTTATTCAACAATCCCTTTCTTAATATAGGAAATTACGAAGAATCCAGTTTTTATTTACAGGTACAAGCGTTACGCTTGCACCTGAGAAGGAAAGAAGTTTTTTAATATCTTAGCAGAACCTATGATGACCAGAAAATATTTCCTTTTCTGCATGCTATTAGCTAGCAGTTGCGCCACACCCGAGAACAAAGAACAGGAGCTCAAAGTCTTCCTCACCGAATGGTCGGCAGCACTTACCTCAAGAGATGAATCGATGCCTAGGTTTTACGACCCCAGGTTTGCTTTTCCAACAACCATTTTTAATGAGGCTGTGGTGCTTTCCTATTCTTTCGATCTCGAACATGCTACCATGCTTTCAAATACAGACAATGATAACTTGCAGGTAACTGTTCCCTTTCAACTGACATACCCCGATAATACTGTTGAAGATGATTCTATTAATTTAACCATTGCCAAAACAGATAAAGGTTTTCTCATCCTTGAAATGAGTCAGGAACTTGCTCTTAAATTAAAGGCATACAACCTTCGACAAAATAGTACCGAATATGCAGAGTTGACACTCCAATACGATTCAATTTTAGGCGGTATTCGAAGTTGGGCGAATGCGCTCCGCAAACATTACGATTCTGTTGTCTTCTATACCGAAGTCGAGAATCAGATTCTTTTTTATGTGGTTAAGGGAAGCTGGGAATATCCCTACCCCTATGATGGTCAAAAGCAACGCGATGGAGGAAATTATAAAATGGGAGTTGTGACGGCCGAGAACAGGGTGATAATACCTGTGGTGTATTCGAAAATATATAATCCTGATGGATCGTTTAACGGAATGATTGAGGTTGAAATTGATGGTGTGCGTGGGCTGTATCGCATTAGCGGGGAAATATTTCTTCCGGCAGAGTTTGATGGAATTTATCCAACTACTATTCCCAATGCCTTTGCGCAAGTAAAAAAGGGCGACAACTATGGTTGGGTTGACAACAATGGGAAAGTATACTTTGATCCCGCTTCACATGAGAATAAAAAATTGTTTCTCTCCCCTCTTGAAAGTAATGCCGTTCTCGATTGGGAATTCAACTACCCGGGACCCGTAAAATTACTGATCAATCCTTATGAAAATACTGAACAGGTAACTGGTGTTATCATTTATCCATCCTTTGTCCGCGACTTTGGTATCACCACCATTGCCAACCCTGATGTAATGGTTGAAATGAATCAATTCGGAATGGGCATGACCAACACCGAGATTAAGTTTGAAAAAGTGGAAACCATTTCAGACAAATTCTTTGGACTTGTAGCTTTTTTTATGGAAGCTGGTGCGGATGCCCGTGGCTATCATACTTCTAAGAATGATTTGCTGGTGGTGGATAAACGCATGAATTTATTAGGCCATCAGGAATACCTGACTGCAGATTATGGTAATCAGGATCCCTGCGGAGGTGAGTCTCCCTCCTATAGAACGATCGAACCCGGCCTATACGAATCACACGATGGAAATGGACTTTACGCATACTATAAAATAACTGCGGACGGGGCAGTTGAACACTTGAAAACTAACCGGAAGTTTAACTTTACCAGGTTTGCAAAGATTGATGAAAGCTATTTTGATCGGTGCCGCTACGAACAAATTGACTATAGGGAAAGCAATGGAGCAAATCTGGTTCTTATCAAAGGCCTTTCGGCAGAAGAACTCGATATCATGCGCAATGAAATATTTGCGGAGTATGGTTTGATTTTCAAAACTGATAAATGGAAGACCTATTTTGAAACGAAGCCATGGTATAACCCTCAGTACGATAATGTGGATGAGTTTCTGACTGAGACCGACAAAGTAAATATCAAATTCATTCTTGAGTATAAACAGCTACACAAGGATATGCAGGTGCAACGCGATTCAATTTCGTACGGGTGGGCTGGATAAGAAACGTTGTTTTTATTTTATTGACTTTATTGGCTGTCTTGTTTGGCCTCGTGTTGTACTGGCACAATTCTGTGTTTGTGTTTGATGGCCCTGATAACGGATTTCTTTTAACAAAGACTGAATCCGTTCGCTACTCTGCTTACTTGCCGGCCTTCTATATTCATATTGTCACCGGTAGTATTATATTGATCTCCGGTGTTTTTCAAATCAGCAAATGGATTCGCGCCCAATATCCAGCGTGGCATCGGGCATCGGGGCGGGTTTACATCTTTATCATTTTGATTTTTACGGCACCCAGCGGTCTCGTGATGGCTGCCTATGCTAATGGCGGTTTGGCTGCCGGACTTGGTTTTGCATTACTGGCAGTGTTGTGGTGGTTTTTTACATTGAAAGGATTTCGAAATGCTATTCATAAGAATCTGGATATTCACCGTGAATTTATGCTGCGGAGTTATGCGCTCACGTTTGCAGCTGTAACCCTGCGGTTGTATTCATTCCTTTTAGCCCTTGTAGGATTTAGAGGCGAATCTATTTACATCCTGATTGCCTGGCTAAGTTGGGTTCCCTCGCTGATCGTAATGGAAATTTACCTCCGGCAAAAGACGAGCAGGCAGGTTAAAGCTTGAGTAGTGTTTGGCTTGTTGGTGAAGAACACCAACAAGGGCGAGATAGTTGTAGGTCATAAGTTTTGCGCGGAGTCCCGCCAACCTCTCCATTCAACGCTTCCGGAGACTCCGCTGAGAAAAAGATTAAAAAATAAGGACACAAAAGGTGGGTGACTGATTCCCTGCATCCAGGCTCAAGCGTCACGCTTGTGCTTCTCTTACACTATATAACTTAGTTCAGCAATCTCTTTCTTAACAAAGGAAATTACGAAGAATCCAGTTTTTATGTACAGGTACAAGCGTTACGCTTGCACCTGGGGGTTAGTTAATTGTGCGGAGTCCCCTGCATCCAAGCTCAAGCGTCACGCTTATGCTTCTCTTCACCATAGCTTAGTTCAGCAATCCCTTTCTTAACAAGGGAAATTACGAAGAATTAAGTTTTTATGTACAGGTACAAGCGTTACGCTTGCACCTGAGGAGTGATAGTTGTAGGTCATAAGTTTTGCGCGGAGTCCCGCCACCCCCCATGCACCGCTTCCGGTGACTCAGCTGGAAAAGAGGCAGCCTCTAAAACAACTTCAGCTGATCAGTTTCTTGTTCCTGTTTAGGCAGTATCACACCTTCAAAGTTGGAAAGGCCAACCCCCAGCAAGCGGATTTTTTTGTCGGTGAGGTCGGTGCCCGCAAGCAACTGTTTGGCGGCTTCGCTAAGTTCTTCCACCGTGGTCACGGCCTTGTCAAACGAATGACTTCGGGTAATCTGTTTGAAATCGTGGTACTTGATTTTAAGCGTAACCGTTCTCCCCTTCAGCGACAACCGCTGCAACCGCTTACCTACCACTTCGGAAATGGTTTCCAGGGCTTCATTCATTTCTTCCAACGTGGTGAGGTCATGGGCAAAGGTGTCTTCAGCACTGACGGATTTTGTTTCGCGATCGGATTGCACCGGGCGATTGTCAATGCCGCGAACAATCTGGTAGAAAAACCTCCCGGATTTTCCAAAATGTTTCATCAGCTGATGTTCCGATAATTTTTTCAGGTCGGCACCGGTGTGTAAACCCAGGGCGCTCATTTTCCTGGCTGTTACTTTTCCTACCCCGAAAAACTTTTCGACCGGAAGTTTTTCCATGAACGATTCGATCTGTGAAGGCCCAATGAAAGTTTGACCGTTGGGCTTCTTCAGGTCGGTGGCGATTTTGGCTACAAACTTATTGATGGAAATACCGGCCGATGCCGTGAGGTGCAGCTCGGTATAAATGGCCTGACGGATGCGGGTTGCGATTTCAATAGCCGAACCAATGCCTTGTTTATCTTCGGTAACATCCAAAAAGGCTTCATCCAGCGACAGGGGTTCGATGAGATCGGTGTAGCGTTTGAAAATTTCGCGGATGCGTGCCGACACTTCTTTGTAAGCACTGAACCTTGGATAGATAAAAATTACCTCGGGACATAACAGCACTGCTTTCTTCGAGGGCATGGCCGAGTGTATTCCAAACTTACGGGCTTCATAGCTGGCCGCGGCTACTACCCCACCCCTGCCCAGCGGGCTGCCACCGACTACAATGGGTTTACCCTTGTAGCCGGGGTTATCGCGCTGTTCGACAGAGGCATAAAAAGCATCCATATCAATGTGGATGATTTTGCGAAAGGGTGCTGGTGTTTTCATGCCGGAACAAAGATTGCCAAAATAAAAGAGTGAAATGACACCTGTATGTCAGCAGGCTCCCCTTTTTACTGCAGCCCTTGTACCTTTCTATCCGACCCCGTGGGGTTGCGTCATGTTTAAATATATTTTAAGAGTTCGCATTGGTGGCCGGTGGCTGCTGGCGGGCGTTTGGCTCAAGTGGCGGTTTCCGACATTTCATTATTGCAACATGTGGTGGGATTATCGTGAATGTTCCATCTGCGTGTTGTGGTTTGAAGTTTCCATCTCAGAGCTCCCTATTTAGGGGGCTTTGATTAAGATTATTTAAGGATTTAAACACAAGGGTGTTGAATGTAGGTAGCAATTATATAAATTTATTCTGCCCATCATCATTGCCTTTCAATGAAGCAGTTTGATGGGTTTTTTATTGCGAAAGCAGAATTCAAATTCATGGGATCAATTGTTTGGACGATAGCGAATTACTTTGACATGGTGACTGAGACAGTAGGGATAAAGTCTGGACTGTTGCTCACAAACGCTGAGACGGTGAGTTTATTAAAAGAGCAATTTAATGAGCCGTTTTTTGATAACGATAAAATGAATGACGGAATCAGAATTCGTGCAGAAGAAGTTGAATCGCATATTAAATGGGTACGCTACAGAATAGGAAATCTTTCCGAAGATGAGTTAAAACCCGTAATGGCGAGTGATCGATTAATGAAGTGGGAAAAAAAGGGATTTGACACAATGGCCGTTGCCGACATATTGCTCGATGTAATGACGATCCACAAGGGAGAGGACGTTGACCCAAGTGTGATAATCATGGAAGTTCGACAACTGATTGATGTACCAGAAATGCTAATTATAGACCTTGCGTTACTTTTTGCTCAACACCAATTTACAAGTTCATATTTGCCACCGCATACAAAATGGGATGGAGGGACACCGTTGAGAGATTTATTTAATTGTGAGGTAAAGGGTGGTGAACAATTTTTGGATCAAAAGTTCATCGACTATTTGGCAGCCAATAGCGAAAATTTGGAATATATTCATTGGCGTAATTTTGAGCGAATGTGCGCTGAATATTTCAATCGGATGGGATATGAAATTGTATTAGGACCAGGTTCGAATGACGGAGGAGTTGACATTAGGGCCTTCAGTAAAACTGACATTGTAAAACCCCTTCTTCTTATTCAATGCAAGAGATACAAAAAAGAAAATAAAATTGATATCCCAACAGTAAAAGCATTCTATGCTGATGTTGAATTTGAGCAAGCCAAACATGGATTAATTGCCACTACTTCGTTTATATCAGACGGTGGAAAGAAAATCGTAAGTGCAAGAAACTATCCATTGTCATTTGCTGAAAATGAAGATGTGAAAAACTGGGCAAGCGCTATGTGGCGATACGGGAAATCAGAAAGAAATAGTTAATGGAACCCTACGAATTTGTTATTGAGAAAGAATTCCAGAAAATCTACCAAAGGTTTGAAGCGGACTTAACAGAGCGGTGTCTTGATCTGCACTCCATCGGGTTGGCAACGATGAATTTCCCGGACATGAAGGTTATCAAGTTTCCAAACCCTTTTATTACCTACTACTTAAAGGATAAGGTTGGATCCTCTCCCGACTACTTCTCCGCTTATACAAAACATAATAACGAAGCGATTATTAAGAGAGTTAATAATTTTTATGTAATGAATATTTTGAGTTCAGCTGAGCTGCATCTAAAGGAGGCGCTAAGCTTGTTGAGATCGCTACTTGAACAAACAAAATTGAATTTTCCAACCGATTCCTTTAAGGCAAAATTCGTTGAGGAAATTGAAGCTAAGAGCACCTTCGGGAAAATCTACAACGAAATTATTGAAACTGTTAATAAGGTTAGCAGAGATATTATTCCTGATGAATCACCACAATATCGCTACCTGAAGAGCTACATCTTACTAAGGAATTGTTTGGCTCACAAAGGCGGAAAAATTTCAAGCAAAGAAATTGCTATGGAGATTCGGATACCTTTTATTGATGAGACTCAAATCAAAGAAGCTACCAAACCCGACTTCCAAGGCCCTATAACTCCTCAAACTGCAATCATAAAGTGGGAATTAAATCAGCAAATCGGATTTCATATAAATGAAGTTGAGGGAATCGCGTATGGATTGATCAAGACTTTGTTTGAAATCATAAAGCACATGTACAAAGCAGCTGATTTGCATGTGCAAAGAATTGAGCAACAAAATAAATAAGTGTTTCGATTCCATCGTCAAGTAATCGTCTCGGTCGCTATGAATTAAATTTGTTAGTATTTCACAACAGGTTAATTAGTATGCAGCCTTACTAAAATTCAAATTATTTCTTTATTTTTGAATGCGTATTAGTCTCTCCTTCAGCGACATTTAACTATGTATAGGTAACTTATCCTAGTAGCAAGACAAGAGGCTAATACGTATTTTTTCTAATCCACCAACTAGCTACTTTTCTTTTGAATTTTACATCGTTTACAGTGAACAAGCCGCTGTGCCAATTCTTCGGGTAGATTATTAATTCGTCTAATTTTAATGAAAATGTGTAATTCGAATTATTGAAGAACACGCCATTTCTGTAAAAGAAGATTATTTCCCTCGTCTCATAAATCAATCCATTCTTCTCAACCCTATTTATATTCTTTGTATCCATTCTGTCGGGATTTTTATCAAGAAAATGATGCAGATGTCGAGCGGACCTAATAGCCATTTGGCGGGAAGTCTTTGATCTCGAAATTCGAGTTATATGTTCCCATGATTTATTGGTAACAATGATGTCTCCAGTCAGAGGATTATTAAATTTCTTACCTATTAAACTTTTAAAGAAGTTTTTGCATGATTTTATAAAACTTCTATCAAGTTTCTTTTCTGTCATCGTTTGAGTTACGTATCTATTTGCCTGGTATTGCCAATATCTATGCATTCTAGAGAAATCAATCCAAATTGATGGCAAAATTACTTGAGCTTTAGGCAGCCTAATTGTGTCAATTTTCTTTGAGCGTAAATCAGGCGCATACCAGTAGATCTCATTGTCGGTGGAAACTATGAAGATTATAATTGGAAGACCTCCCTTTGCCATTACTCCCTTTACATCACCACAATTGTCTATCCTCACAGTCTTTTGATTAGGATCAATCTTGTAGAAAGAAGAACCTGTTTTTGCCTGTCCTCCTAATTGACACAGTTCTTGTTTATCAAATGCACTGGAAAAAGTAAATATGATGTCACATTTTTGTGAATCTTCAGCATAACTTCCTCTTCTAACGTCAGCGTGAGCAGCTTTGGTCAAAAAAGATGTTATCAAATTTGTTCCTGCATTCCCAATTTCAGTAGTAGTATTCATATATCCCCTTTCTGAGATGTTTAATGGATTGCCTTCAAATGACTCCTCACTGTTTTCTTCTTTCTCTAATACTTTTTACCCAATTTTTTAAACTGTCTACATCTTTCCCAAGTTCATCTGGTTTCGGAATATCCTCATTTTCAGCCCTAGCTAAATCATGCCCTCTTAACCATTTTGAGCTTACGGTCATACCCTTCTCGAATACATTGCAGTCTTCTTGAGTAATATCAGCCAGTGAGGAAATCTGTCTGGTCTGTATCTCCCTTCGGTATCGTTCAACTGTCCGATCTAGTAACACTTCTTCAAATGCCCTTTCCCATGTTTCTCGCAATTTCCCATAAATACTAATCGCCATTACTTCATAAGCAGTGTAGTTGCCATCTTTGTACTGTTTGGTGGCATCTTGCATTTCACTATTTAATACCTTCAATCTATCATTAACCTTCATTGCCTTCCACGGAAGATCCGAATTAACAATCCCGGCTCCAGCCCCTTCCCTTTTTAAATGCAGGCTATGAATCGGAAGGGACAATTCTTCAGCATTTGAATGTAGTTCAAGTAGAAATACTAAGTCATGCGTGAAAACTATAACCTGTCTTTCTTTTGATTCTTGCACTAATCGTCTTGCTATTCTTGTCCTCCATTTGTGATCAAGGGATGAAACAGGGTCATCAAACAAAATAGCAGATGGGTCATCAGCCGTACTCAACTCAGCAAAGAAAGATGCCAGTGAAAGACATCTTGATTCACCTTCGCTTGCCACTTTAGGAACTTCAACCCCAGGGGCCCTGGATAGCACTAGCTTATGATACATAGCCCCTCTTTCTCCTCCTGCTTCTCTTAGTTCAACCTCTACATGATCAAATGAAAGACTCTTTAACTCGCCCAGAAAACTTTCCTTAAGTTTCTTGGAAACAATTTCCTTTGTAACAGCGCTACTTTTCCTGGTTATGTTATTTGTTTTAGTATCCTTGATACAACTATCATAAAGGGCAAGCTTTAGCTTCCTTTCTATCTCATTCTTAATTAAGGATTCACATAGAGTTAAGGTCTGTCTTGCACTTAATTCGTTTTTCTCTTGGAGCAGATCGGGGGATAACTGCGATTTTGTCACATCAAGATTCACAATCCGTTCAGATAATGAATTTATTTGCTGCGTGAGCTCCGCTTCAAATATTTTGAATTTGGGAAGAGTTTGTGAACTCGACTGCTCAATGGCCTCCTTCCTCTTTACAATTGACTTCAATTCCTTTTCCAAGACATCTGCCAGTTCAACAGATTCAATTTTAAGGTCTTCAAGCAGCCTCTCAATTTCAACGTCAACTACAACAAGGTCTTTTATTGACCCAAATTTTGCAGAATATTCACGGTTTATTTGTTCATAAACTTTCTCCACTACTGATTGCACAAGGTTGCTAAATAGCTCAAATCTTTTTACCGCTTGGTCAGATAATTCTTGCTGGCAAAGAACACATTTAGAATCCGTAATCAGATTTGGAAATACTAATTCCCGATATGCGCTTTTCTCGGAGAAATTTTTTGCTGCATCCCAGAGTGGCCTCCATGTATCCGAGCCCGTTCCAGTAAGAAGTGATTGATCGAGCATCGTGTTCCTCAGTTTGTCAACTTCTGACTTTGCTTTAACGGCTCTTTGATTTAAATCCTTTAGAGTAGAAATTGAAGGGTCTCCAAGTATGTTATCAATATTCTTTAGGTGATTTTTGAGACTCTCAATTCTTCTTTTTCTGGTCTCTAGTTGCGTCTTTAGTTTTAGTTTATCAGCCTTTTTGGCCTCATCGATCATCTTATCGATAGTATTTAATCTTAACAAATCTTCGGGCTTGAGTTTGATGACGTTTTCAAACTCATCTTTGGAAGTTCGGGCATTCAAACGTGAAAGGAATTCTGCGGCTTTTGTGCTGCTTGGAATGCTAGGAGGTTTAAAAATAGAGGATTCTAAAAATGATATTTCGGAATCCAATCGGCCCTTCACCCTTTCGCATATTGCAGAGAGTTTATCATAAAGATCAAGTCCAAATGGACGAAAAGCTACATCTGTCTTTTCGTTAAGGTATACCGAAGCACAATGGGAGTCAAAAACATTTATCATGTGAAGAGGGCTTTCTTTAATTTCCCAGTCTTCAATTATTCCGGAATTCTCTCCAACAGAATACTCAATTTTTATTTGAGGTTTAGTGATTTTAGAAATGTCAAATACATTTCCTAAGATTTCTTCAGTGCCCCTTGCTTTGCAAGCCTGTTTCAAAATTCTTGTATAACCAGACTTCCCGGCTCCGTTATCACCGTATACAACGGTAAGATTGTTTCCAAATTCAATTTTCTGATTGTCTGCAAGCGCATTCACACCCTTAAAATGGTGAACACATTTTATTTGAACAGGACCATGTGCGACATCTACATTCCGCCTGTCAGTTTTTGCGGTTACTTCAATATCAATTTCAGAGAGACCGTGAAGTCTTTTGCATATCTCTGATAAATCAGAAATGTCTTTATCTCCAAGCTCGGATTTAGTTAAAAGTCTATTTAAAGCCTCAGTTAACCAAACTGGTTGCTCCTTAAGCCATTCTTGAAGATCGCCTACTACGTTCATTTTTGATTGTTACATAAAGAAAAACCCACACTCCCCTAATGCTGATGCAGCAGAGAATGTGCGGGCTCATTAGAAAGGTATGACAAATTGATTTAATCTCCGCTGCCCTTGTTGGTCGCTGACCAACAAGCGTCTAATTCAACTAATTGTAACCCGACTCCGAATAAACAAATTTTTAGTTCTTTAACGTTGCGGGTCAGGCGACCCGCAACAACTAAAGGAATGTCAATTAGTTATTCAACGTTACTACCACAATTAGCAGTTACCCATGTCTGTTGGCTTTGACTCCAATAGCTACATTTAGCAGGTTTAATAGGAGTTCCAACAAACTTGTATTTACTATAACCTTCTCTAACTCCAGCCTTATAATCATCATATCCTGGACCAAGATCTTGATCAATAGTATTTAGATAAAGTTGATAGTTATGACCTGAATAAGTTTCGCTAGTGCCAAGATACTTCCCAGTGTTGAAACCCAAATTATAAAGGTCGCTGCTTGGCGTAAATGAAGAAATAGAAAAAGAAACAATGAATAGAATTGCTATTTTTTTCATAATTAATTGGTTAAGGATTATTTATTACTAAGATAAGTCACAAACAGATAAAAAACAAAATTCTTTGCGTCCAACAACTCCATTGCTGTCAGGTCTTACGACCTGACAGTCTCAATCTAAATTTAAAGTAATTCGAATTATCTTAGTAGCATGGGCTTACGAGGTCGCATGTACTATCCCGAAGCGGATTGTTTCTTTGTAACGTCTACCCGACAGCAGAGAAGAAACTAATGGCAGATAACGCAGCAACCATTATTTAACTACATATAGTTTCTCATAATACTCCTCCAGCATCCGCTTCACTGCAAACTGGTCTTTTGTGCTCAGGATACTTTGCTTCATCATCTCTACCCATTTGCTGCGGTTATTGTAATAGGTAGGGATAACTTCGTTTAATAACACTTTATACATAGCCTTCTGATCATGGGCATCCAGCTTTTCTTCTTTCTTGTTTTCATACCCATCCCCAATCTGCCAGCCGTTTACACCATGCTGGCAAGCCTCGGGCCACCAACCATCCAGAATACTTAAATTAAGAGCTCCGTTCATCGCGGCTTTCATGCCGGATGTTCCACTCGCTTCCTGCGGTCTGCGTGGATTGTTTAACCACACATCGCTGCCGCGCACTAACATAGAGCCAATGGTCATATCATAGTTCTCTAAGAACACAACGGAGTTGGGATATTCTTTTGTGAGCGCAACAATGTTTTCAACAATTTCCTTTCCACGATCATCCAATGGATGCGCTTTGCCAGAGAAGATAATTTGCAACTTGCCACTTCTGAACAATGAATCAATCTTAGGGCGGTCGCTGAAAATAAAATCACTGCGCTTGTAAGGCACGGCTCTTCGCGAGAAACCGATCAACAAAGAATCTTCCTTCAACTGTACGCCAGTACGTTCCTTTACGAAGTCAAGAAGTCTTCTTTTGTTTTCCATGTGTGGAGTCCAGACATCTGCACTTTTTGTTGCTGCATCAATCATGCGGTTATCAACCCAGGTAGGTAAATGAATGGCATTGGTAATCCCGACAATCTCTTCTTTGTCTTTCACTTTCTTCCACATGGTGTTGGCCGTTACTGCGTGAAGCTGAGCCACCGCATTTGACTTCCGCGACAAGCGCAAGGCACCCACCGTCATGTTGAATGGCGAACCACCCAATTGTTTTAATTGCTTTTTGGAAAAACATCCATTATCAGCACCCATGTATAGCAACCGATCGATATAATGCGATTCATTTCCTTGCACCACCGGTGTGTGCGTGGTGAAAACTATTTCATTGCGTGTGGCCGCCAGGGCTTCCTCATAGGTTTTACCGGCAGCCATCTTTTCACGAACCAATTCAAAGCCCGCAAATAAAGCATGACCTTCATTGAAATGATAAACATCGGTTTTAATTCCCAGTGCGCGTAACGCCTTCACCCCACCAATACCCAACACCATTTCCTGTGCAATACGTTCTTCGCCAAACCAACCATATAACTGACCCGTAATCCAACCGTCTTCATTGCCGGGTACATCTGTATCCAACAAATAGATGGGTGCATTGCCAAACTCATCACACAACCAGACTTTACATTTTACTTCGCGTTTGCGAATGGTGACTGACACGGTGACGCCAGTATCTTTCAGAAATTCATATTTATAAATCGGATAGGTGTCCAATACTTTCCCTTTTTCTGTAATCCGTTGATCAGTGTACCCTTGTTTCCATTTAATGCCGATGCCCACCATGGGATAGCCGTGATCTTTGGCGCCCTTGAGATAATCCCCTGCCAGGATACCCAACCCTCCGGCATAGGTCTTAACATCACTTTGCAAGGCATACTCCATACAGAAATATGCAACGTGGGGTAAATTATTATTTTGAGCCATGGAAAAATAAAATGTTAGAAATTGAATTGATAGTTATTGGTAAAAATAAGAGTTTATCTGGATGGGAAGGGTTTTATAATTGAGTTATTTTTTGGGTATACGTAAGCTTATCGCTACCCAATCCCCCGGTTTAAAATCAGTGCGGGTAGTAGAAACATGAATCGTGTGTTGTTTATTGGCTACCGTAAGCTCATGGGTATTGCCATGAAATCTGATCTCCGTTATCCGCCAACCTTTGTGTTCTCGCTTTTTTGCAATTCTAAAGTGCTCAGGACGAACTAATACACCTTTTGGAAATCCTTTAATACCAAACACTTTTAACAGTGTAGATGGAAGGATATTGTAGGTGCCAAACAAGCCAGCCACATATTCATTCACAGGGTGCTGATATAAAGCTTCCGGAACTCCTTGTTGTACTATTTTCCCTTCTTTAAGAACAATTATTTCATCGGCCCACGATAGAGTATCATCCGGATCGTGTGAAACCAACATGCAGGTAATGCGAAGCTTTTTCCCAATGTCATTGATAACTTTCTTTAAAATACTTTTAACTACCATATCCAAATTGGAATACGGTTCATCCAACAATAATAATCTTGGTTTGGAAATCAATAACCGGGCAATGGCTATCCGTTGTTTTTCACCGCCTGAAAGCTGATCTGTTTTGCGTTGCAACAAATGATCAATTCGGCAGATGGAAAAAATAGCAGCCGCCTCCTTC
>JALHRJ010000032.1 GCA_022841475.1 Cyclobacteriaceae bacterium
GCAGGATCACCCACTTTTCGTTCGCCTTTTCCGTTATCCAAAAAACCCACGATGGAAGGCGTTGTTCTGCGGCCTTCGCTGTTGGCAATCACCACCGGTTCGTTACCTTCCATTACGGCAACGCACGAGTTGGTGGTTCCTAAGTCTATTCCAATAATTTTTCCCATGATATGTTCAGTTTTTATTTACAGTGTTTTGAGTAAGCATAGTCCCATGAACAAGGGTTATGCCAAGGGGGATTTTATGGGAAAAAGTGACAGAGTGGCAGGATTAAGTGACTTATTCTACTGCGACCACTCCGTAGGTGTCCGATCCCAACGGTGGCCTTTCAATTCAAGTTCAAGTTCTTTATTCAGTCTCTTCCCGTCACTCACGCGCATATTGGCTTCTACGTTTCTCACTTTTCGCATCCCTGGAATTATGGTGTGCACATCGTCATTGCATAGGATAAATCGCAACGCCATTTCGGCCATTGACATACGGCTAGGGATAAGTGGCCGTAGGGCATCAGCATGATCTACACTCGAGTTTAGATTTTCGGGAACAAAATACGTTGCGCGCCAATCTCCTTGCGGGAAGATGGTGTCTTTGGTGAGCGTACCAGTTAGGGTTCCTTCATCAAACGGTACTCGCGCTATTACGCCTATGTTCAATTCGCGGCAAAGTGGAAACAAATTGTCTTCAGGATTTTGATCGAAGATATTGTAGATCACTTGCACAGAGTCAATCAAACCGGTTTTTAGCGTGTTGAGTACGTTATCGGGTTCCCAGCGATTTACACTTATTCCAAAGTGTTTTACTTTTCCTTCGGTTTTCAATTTATCGACCGCCTTTTTCCACTCATCGTTATGTGCCCAGCTATCTTCCCACACATGGAATTGTTGCAGATCAATGCAATCGACATTTAAATTTTTTAAACTCTTTTCAGTGTATTCGATTATATGATTTGCAGGAAAACAATCATCTAACAGATAATTCGCTTTCGATGGCCACTTGAAATTTTTAGGTGGGATTTTTGTAGCGAAATGTAGCCGCTTATCTGAGTACTGGCGTAATAATTTTCCCAAAATCTGCTCACTCACACCTGCACCATAGCCCCAGGCAGTATCAAAAAAATTGCAACCTAACTCTACCGATCTGGATAAGGCGTCATCAACCTCCACCTTATCTGTTTCTTTCCAGCCGGCAAGGCCCCACATGCCATAACCGATTTCGCTCACTTCCCAATTTGTACGCCCAAATTTCCTGTAGTTCATAATAGTTAAGTTTTCAATCTCTAAAATAGTATTTTTGCGCCTCTTTATGACACTTGAACAGGAAATAGCCAAACGCAGAACGTTTGGAATCATTAGTCACCCCGATGCGGGTAAAACAACGCTGACAGAGAAGCTGTTGCTTTTTGGTGGAGCCATTCAAAAAGCAGGTGCCGTAAAATCATCCAAGATAAAAGATCATGCTCGCAGCGACTGGATGGAAATTGAAAAGCAACGCGGTATCTCCGTGGCAACTTCAGTAATGGGCTTTAATTATCAGGACATTAAAATCAACTTGCTTGATACACCGGGTCACCAGGATTTTGCGGAGGATACATATCGCACACTCACGGCTGTTGATAGTGTAATTCTTGTGATTGATTGCGTAAAAGGGGTAGAGTCGCAAACTGAAAAGCTGATGGAAGTGTGCCGCATGCGTAACACTCCGGTTTTGTGTTTTATTAATAAACTCGACCGCGAAGGTCGCGATCCCTTCGATTTGCTGGATGAGATTGAAGACAAGTTGGCTATTAAAGTTCGCCCGTTGAGTTGGCCCATCAGTATGGGGAAAACATTCAAGGGCGTTTATAATTTATATGAAAAGAGTCTGAATCTTTTTACACCCAGTAAGATCACTTTACAGGAGAGTATTGAAGTATCGGATATTAAAAGCGAAGAGTTAGATACCCGGGTTGGAGAAAATTATGCAAAACAATTGCGCGCGGATGTAGAGCTGGTAGAAGGGGTTTATCCTGAGTTTAACGTAGAGGAATATCTGAAAGGAAATGTAGCCCCCGTTTTCTTTGGCAGTGCGGTTAATAATTTTGGTGTAAAAGAGTTACTCGACACATTTATTAGAATTGCACCACCGCCCATTCCACGCGAAACAACATTGCGTATAGTAAAGCCGGAAGAAGATAAGTTTACAGGTTTTGTTTTTAAGATTCATGCCAATATGGATCCGCGCCATAGAAACAGAATTGCTTTTATAAGAGTGTGTTCAGGTCGCTTTGAACGTGGCGCTAATTATTATCATGTGCGTCATGATAAGAGTGTGCGATTTTCTAACGCTACTGCGTTTATGGCACAAGACCGCGAAACGGTAGATGAAGCCTGGCCGGGCGATATTGTAGGTATTTATGATACCGGCAATTTAAAAATTGGAGACACCCTCACGGAAGGGGAAAAGATGATCTATACCGGCATTCCTAGTTTCTCACCTGAAATATTTAAGGAGGTGATCAACAAAGATGCCATGAAGACAAAGCAATTAGAGAAAGGATTGCTTCAGTTGATGGAAGAAGGTGTTGCGCAATTGTTTACCTATGAACTCGGTAAACGAAAGGTGGTTGGTGTGGTTGGAGCATTACAGTTTGAGGTAATTCAGTTCCGTTTGAAAAATGAATACAGCGCATCTGCTGAATTTGCCGGTCAGAATATCTATAAAGCGTGTTGGATTAGTAGTAAGGATCAAAAGAAACTGCAGGAGTTTATAGATTCAAAACAACGCCACATTGCCCGTGATAAAGATGATAAGTTAGTTTTTATGGCTGAGTCGAGGGCGTGGCTACAAATGGTTCAGGACAATTTCCCTGAGATTAACTTTCACTTTACCTCGGAGTTCAAAGATTAGATTACTCCGCCACTGCATACTTATAAATCATTTCAGAAACGGTAGCTAACGCTTCGATTCCCGCATCAGCATCGGTCAATTCTTTGGAGAGCAGTACAAGAATGTATTTCCTTCCATCGGGTAGAAATACAATACCCGAATCGTGCTGAACACCGGTTATAGAACCGGTTTTATGAGCCACTTTTACATCTTTAGGCAGCTTAGCCGGAATAATATCATTAAATCGTTGATCCAGCAAAATATCCATCATGGCCATACTGGCCTCGGCATTCACCAACTCTTCAGTATCGATTTTTTCAAAGAGTAGCATCAGGTCATAAGCCGTTACCTGGTTAATCATGCCGGCCTCAAAAGCTTTTGTGTCTTCTACTCCGCGTAGTACCTGCATCTTATTGGCGCCAATGGAACGCATGGTTGTTGTAACTTTTTTCGCGTCTACCAATTCAATAATCAGGTTTGTAGCCAGGTTGCTACTCACTATGATCATATCATACATGAGGCTATAAATGGTACGTTTCTTTCCAATCTCATGGTAAAGCAAGGTGTCACTATCCACGGCTGGGTCTATTGAAAAAGTGCTGCCATCAAAAATGCTGATGAATTCATTTTTAATCAGGATTGAATCTTTAACCGAAAATTTGCCCTCCGCAGCCTGTTTATAGACTTCTGCCATCACCGGTGTTTTCATGGTACTTGCAGCATGAAATAACTCATGTTCATTGATAAAAATCTCTTCACCGGTTGTCAGGTCTTTAAATGCTACGGCAAAGGTTCCCGGTTGTTTGGATAACACTTCAGAGATGCTCCTCTTGAGGTCATCGGCCGATTGTTTTTGATCGCATGCGGCAAATGCAAAGACAATTGCTAAAAGACAGATCGGGGTCCGGTGTTTTGTCATGGGCTTTGATTGTTCTATATCGGGTTCTAACTTACAAGTTTTATGATTAGTCCGCTACAGGTTTTATACGAAGACAATCACCTACTGGTTATTAATAAGCCTGCGGGGATTTTGGTGCAGGGCGATGTTACCGGAGATACTCCACTGGTGGAAATGGGAAAGGAATATATCAAAGTCAAATATAACAAGCCGGGCGAGGTATTTTTAGGAGTTGTACATCGGTTGGATAGACCCGTGAGCGGTGTGGTTGTCTTTGCCCGTACTTCCAAGGCGCTGGAGCGGATGAATGCACTCTTTCGCGATCGGGAAACACTCAAAACATATTGGGCGCTCGTACACACTACTCCCCCTAAACCAGAAGGCACACTGGTCCATTGGCTGGTAAAAGATGAAAAGAAGAATAAGACTACAGCTTATGCCCGGGAGAATGCGCAAGGTCAGCGTTCGGAGTTAAACTATAAGATCATTAAAGAGAAAGCCGGATATTTTTTGCTGGAAGTAAACCCCATTACAGGCAGACCCCATCAGATCCGGGTTCAACTTGCTTCCATGGGGTGCCCGATTGTTGGCGATTTAAAATATGGATACCCAAATCCAACTTCTGATGCCAGCATTGGTTTGCATGCGCGACAACTCAGGTTCATCCATCCGGTGAAAAAGGAAGAAGTGATAATCACGGCTGACCTTCCAAATAATAATCTCTGGAAATCTTTCTCTTAAAACAATTATGCTTTGTAGTTCTGTTTGTTTTGGGTTCATTACAACCCAAATTTTACATGATGCTAAGAAAAATATCTTTCTGCCTGTTCTTGTGCGCAACGGCTTGTACAATAATTCCTGATGATGCACTTGAGGATTTTCCTAAGGATGTGCAGGTGAGCCAACTTTCGTTAAGATTCTTTAATGAAGATACTGGTGAATATAAATACATAACCGTTAAGCCAGTTCTTACCATCAATAAGGTTGAAATTAACTGGCCAGCTGACATCGATATCTTCTTTTATAATAAGAATCTGGTTAAAACAATTTATCAATTGAATAATGCCGGCTATGCAACCAGTATCACAACTTTATACTCAGATGGAATAGAGATTGTGGATGAAATCATGTATGACGGCAATTTAATTACCGAACTTAAAAATTCTTTTTTTAAGGATAACCTGAAATTCTATTATATAAATAATCAATTGGATAGTATCTCAAAGATGAGAACTCTGCCAAACATGACAACCCAATCAGGGTTCTATAAACGAGTTGATGAATCGAATTTTGTAAGCATTTTCCCTTTTAACAAAGCTCAAAGCTATTCGCTATCCCAAAGCTTTTATGGAAGTTGTGACTGTACTAGTAATACGCCCGTTGCTAATGAATTGAACAAAACAGGGTATTCATTAACAAAATCAAATGACCCATACAATGATCAATTCTATACTGACAATAATTACACGCAAATTTTAAACAATCAGTATTGTAGGCAGGTTTTTTCAAATTCAGTTTATCAGAGGAATAAAAATTTTTATAACAAGCCTGGTTATATGGATAGCTATGCTAATTATTGTTATTCGGTTGGCGATAACTATCTAAACACCTATTTGTTGCTACCGCAAGTCACCCCTGACCTGACATCACTTTACCTGGCCTCTGTTGATAATGAGGTTAGATGGATTAAAAGTAATTCTGCCAAAACATCGAAATGGAATTTGGAAGGCATTGAGTATAGTTACGCACCTTCTTCAAAATGACTTATATGATAAGATTAAAAATAATGGGAGTTGTTGTTTTCATGCTGTTTACAACGGTTCTTTTTGCCCAGGATCAACAAGTGGAATTGGGTATTAAGGGTACGCTTCTTTCCTCTGATCTGGTTTACACCGAAGCTAATTCCTATATCGGGGTTGGATATTCCATGGATGCTCATTATTACTTTAACCGAAAGTTTGCAGCCGGGATTTTTTATACTAGGTCCATGTTTAGCGAGGAAGTAGTCGGAGGTTATTTGGGCGCCCCCCAGGCGTATGATGGCAATTATGGCACATATGATTTTATGCAGTATGGAATATCTGGAAAAATAACCACCAGTAGAGAACGTTTTTTTCAGATTTATGCGACTGCAAAAGTTTTCAAAATGGAATCTGTTTATGATTTTAAAGATGAGTTAGGTTTTTCATTAGCTGATGAAGGAATGGGCGCGGCTGCCGGCTTTGGTATTGTTTTAAGATTTTCTAGAAGAGTTGGATTTAATTTGTTTGACCTTAATTACAATCACTACTTGTCTGGTTTTGGGGTAACGAAATCTACTTTTAGCCCTTCGGCATTTCAGCTTCGCTCAGGTTTAATTATTAATTTTTTGGATAGAAGATAACTTATTTAACGCTGCATCAACAATAGCAAGCCAAACCGGTATTATAAATCACTGTTTTTTAAAGCATTAATGAAAAATAAATGCCTCTGCTTTGAGTGCTACTGAAGACATGAAAATGATCTTTGCGTAAATCGGGTCCATAACTATTGTCTTTACTATCTTGGACCGCAATAAATTTTACTATGAGTTGGTTGGATAGACTACAGACGCGATGGAAAGTGCAGACCTTGGGGCAGGTGGTTATTATACTGATCGTTTTTGCCTGCACAGGGTTTACTGTCTTGTTTATCAAGCGCCCGTTGTTTGACTATTGGTTTCCGTTTGGTGAAAAGCCCCTATGGGCCAGCATCTTGTATTGGATCTTGATTTTTCCTGTTTACAATGCTTTTCTTTTGTTTTATGGATTCGTTTTTGGCCAGTTTCGTTTTTTTTGGGAATTTGAGAAGCGATTCTTTAGTCGAATAATGTCTAACTTTAGAAAATAAACCATGTTCCTATGAAAAAAATTATCTACTTATTAACTGCGGTTCTTTTTGCTGCTTGCTCCAGCCCTAAGTATACGGCAAGCTTTAATTCTTATGACACCCCTTCTGGTTATCGGCCAGTTAAAGCGTCTGAGGTACCAGTGACAACGACCCATTCACCTGAATTGTTGGCAAGCACATCCCATGCGCCTGTTGAAATCAAAAGTGAAGTTGGTCCAAACACAGAAGTCCGCAAGACCTATGTACAGATGTCAAAAACAGAGCGTAAGGTAGTTCGTAATCATCTGCGCAGTGAAATTAAGACGTATGTAAGAGATCAGAAGGCCAAGTTATCTCCGCAATCAACCGAGGCAACAAATGCAATGGACAACGATCTGAAATTGGCCGCAATTTTTGGTGCAGTCGGTGTAGTCGCATCAATCATTGGTGGTGAGGTGTTTTGGATTATTAGTGGTATTGCCTTTATTATTGGTGTTGTGTTCTTTGTGAAATGGCTGGTAAGACAATAATTTCAAATAACATAAAAAAACCCGGGCGAGAACCGGGTTTTTTTATGCCTTCAATAATTTTTAAAGTTAAGATTTCACACCGTCTGCCAGCAAAATCACTTTGTTCTTCAGTACTTCTACAACGCCTCCGGTTATGTGAATACGTTCTGACAGATCCTTTGATTTATATTCCACAATACCTTCTTTCAGTAAACTCACCAGCGGTGCGTGACCATTCAAAATCTGAAACAATCCATCTTCTCCCGGAAAGGTAGCAGACGATACTTCACCTTCGAAGATTTTCTTTTCAGGGGTTGTTATTTCGAGTTGCATATAAAATTCAAGATTTAATGTTCAGGATTCGAAATATTGAATCTTGACTTTCAATTAATTATCCTTTCACGTCAGCCATCATTTTCTCGCCCTTGGTAATGGCATCTTCAATACTACCTACGAGGTTAAACGCCATCTCAGGTAAGTGATCCACTTCACCATCCATAATCATATTGAATCCCTTGATGGTATCCTTAATATCCACCAAAGCGCCCTTAAGTCCGGTAAAGGCTTCAGCCACGTGGAAGGGTTGCGATAAGAAACGTTGTACACGTCTTGCACGCGAAACAACCAGTTTATCTTCATCCGACAATTCATCCATACCCAAAATGGCGATGATGTCTTGTAATTCTTTGTACCGCTGAAGCGTCAACTTTACACGCTGCGCACAATTGTAATGCTCTTCACCCACAATGTCGGCACGCAAAATACGTGAGGTAGAATCCAATGGATCCACCGCAGGATAAATACCTAATTCGGCAATCTTACGCGACAATACAGTTGTTGCATCCAGGTGGGCAAAAGTGGTAGCAGGCGCAGGGTCCGTCAAGTCATCGGCAGGCACGTATACTGCTTGTACCGATGTGATAGAACCATTCTTTGTGGAGGTAATGCGTTCCTGCATGGCACCCATTTCAGAAGCCAGTGTTGGTTGATAACCCACAGCAGAGGGCATACGACCCAACAGAGCCGATACTTCAGAACCAGCTTGTGTGAAACGGAAGATATTATCAATGAAGAACAAAATATCTTTTCCTTTTCCTTGACCATCACCATCGCGGAAATATTCGGCAACAGTCAATCCGGAAAGAGCCACTCGGGCACGAGCACCCGGAGGTTCATTCATCTGACCAAACACAAAGGTTGCCTTGGAGTCTTTCAGTTTTTCAGAATCTACTTTGGATAAATCCCAACCACCCGCGTGCAGTGATTTCATGAACTCAGGACCGTAATCCACGATGCCCGCTTCAATCATCTCACGCAACAAGTCATTTCCTTCGCGGGTACGTTCACCTACTCCGGCAAATACAGATAATCCTGCATAAGCTTTGGCGATGTTGTTAATCAATTCCTGAATCAATACGGTTTTACCCACTCCGGCACCACCAAACAATCCGATCTTACCACCTTTTGAGTAGGGTTCAATCAGGTCAATAACCTTAATACCTGTGAAAAGTACCTCTGTGGAGGTAGAAAGATTTTCGTAGCTAGGCGCAGAGCGGTGGATGGGTAATGACTGCGTTCCTTTTGGTTGTGGAATACCATCAATGGCTTCACCCACCACATTGAACAAACGACCTTTGATATCTTCGCCAATAGGCATTTGGATAGGAGATCCCGTGTCAATTACTTTCATACCGCGAACCAACCCTTCGGTACCATCCATGGCAATGGTACGCACACGGTCTTCACCGAGGTGCTGCTGGCATTCGAGCACCACGCGGGTGCCGTCTCCTTTGATTACATCAAGGGAATCCAGAATGTTAGGAAGTTTGGTGCCGGGCTCGTCAAATGCAACGTCTACCACCGGACCGATTACTTGAGTGATTCTACCGCTATTGGCCATTGAATATTAGAATTTAAAGATTATTAGCTGTCTTTGGGATTTTACTGTTGTATAAGGCTGAAAAATCCGGACGCAAAAGTAGGTTTTTACAGGGTTAATACAAACTCGAAAGCCAAGGTTTTATTAAGGAAGATGATTGAGAGGAGCAGATTTATAAATATCTGATTTACAGAAGGTAAAGCGATTTTTTCGCTTCTCTGCGGATTAGGTGCTTTTTAATTCAATACGGAAGGTGGTGCCCAGGTTTTCTTCAGATGCCTTAACAAAGATTCGACCTTCATGATACATTTCAATAATTCGTTTCGCTAAGGCGAGACCCAGGCCCCAACCTCTTTTTTTGGTTGTAAACCCGGGCTTAAAAACATTTGGCACCATGGTTTTAGGAATGCCTTTTCCGGTGTCGGAAATGTCAATGAACACTTTTTGGTCGCTGCCCCTTAAGATTTTAATGGCAATGGTGCCTGAATTGCCCATGGCATCTACGGCATTCTTGCAGAGGTTTTCCACAACCCATTCGAAGAGGGGCGGGTGCACCCGGGCCCGAATAGTTTCGGAAAGCGTGTATACTTCGAAATTTATTTTTGATGAAACGCGGGGCTGTAGATAACCAACAACATTGTTAATCAACTGATAAATGTTTTCATCTTTCAAAACAGGTGTCGATCCGATGCTGGAAAAACGTTCTGTCACCACGCGCAACTTGCGCACGTCTTTGTCAAGCTCATCAACAATGCCCTTGTTTTTTATATCGGGATCATCGCGCAGCACTTCTACCCATGCCATCAGCGAGGATAACGGTGTACCCAATTGATGTGCTGTCTCTTTTGCGAGGCCTACCCACACCTGGTTTTGTTCGGCTGTGCGCGAATAGTTAAAAGCGAGGTAAGAGATAAATCCAAAAATGGCGAGTACGGAGAGTTGTATATAGGGGAAAGCGATGAGTTGAGTTAAAAGAAATGAGTTTTTATAATAAAGTTTTTGTCTTTCAAAAACCTCGTTGTTCTTCGTGGCATCCTTTAATTCTATAAGAATGGGTTCGTACACCAGGCTCATAGATGTAAGTTCCTTTTGCAGTTGTTGCTTTACTTTCGTTTTAGCTTGGGATGAATCAATTTTTATGTTGCGCACCTGTACAACCTCACCTGTATCATTAACCAGAATGATCGGGATTGAATTATTTTTATTAATGATCTCCTGGATGACGAAAACAACATTGGTACTGTAGTCTTCATTAATAACATATTCCAAAGCTTTGGCAATTAAATCAACCTGTTGCTTTTCGCGCCCCTTTAATTGCTCTACCAGAATGTTGGTATAATAAATTGACCCGGCACTGATCAGGACAGATACAGCCAGAATGATCCACTTCAACTTCGTGTTGTCCTTGTAAAATTCCATCGAGGCAGGTAATTGTGCTTTCTTGGTCATATCTGCATGGAAATTAAATAAAAAAACCGGATGACGAATCGATCCGGTTTTTTACAAGACTTTAAAGTCGCTTAGCCCTTCATCATAAACCACTTGGCTAATACTTTATAACTAACTTTTGTACCAGTCATCAGAATGCCAACGCGGTAAATTCTGCCTGCAATCCAGGTAGTTAATAAAAACCCACCTACCAATAAGATCATGGACAATGCTAACTGCCATCCGGGCACATCAAAGGCAATGCGGCCTACCATGGCAACGGGTGAAGTAAATGGAATAATGGATAGCCAGAAACTAACCGGACCATGTGGATCGCGCACGACAAACATGAATAACCCGAGGTAGCCAATCAACAACGGAATAGTTACAGGAAATTGAAATTGCTGGGCTTCTTGCTGCGAATCTACAGCTGAACCAACGGCTGCAAACAAAGCACCGTATAACAGATATCCTCCTAAAAAATAGAATAGAAAGACAATGGCAATTTTTGTGAAAGGAATCTGATTTAAGTTATCCATAAACTCAGCTACAGCCGGGCCTTTAGCCTGACTTTCCATTTCTTCTTTTGCTTCATCGTCCATTTGCGCAGTTACTTGTTCCATCGCTTGTTGTTGTGGCATTTTCAAGCCGAACGAACCCAATACAACAGAACTCACAACCCCCATCAGTACGATCCAGATCGTGAACTGCAAAAGTCCCACAGAGGCAATTCCAAGAATTTTTCCGAGCATGAGCTGGAAAGGTTTTACTGATGAAACAATTACCTCTACAACTTTTGAAGTCTTTTCATCAATTACACCGGTCATGATTTGTATGCCATACACCAAAACAAAAATGTATATCATAATACCAAGCCCCATGCTTAATCCGTACAGGAGAAAAGTATTGCTTGATTTTTCTTCCCCGGTTTCACTAAGATTTATTTGTTTAAAATCAATGTCGGTGTTTCGAATGTCCTTCAACGTTTCTTTATCTACATTGTATCGTTCCATTTTGGCATCCTTAACAATATTGTTGATCATAGATTCGATACTTCCAATCTTCTCAATACTTTGACTCTCTTTGGTATAGATGGTGATACCTTTAGGATCATTAACACTGGTTGCCGGAATATAGAGCAGACCGAAATCGTTCGTCTCGCTATAGGCTTTTTTTGCTTGCTCGATAGGGCCACTTACTGGCACAATGATAAAGCGTTTAGAGTTTTCCAATTTGAAAGCGCCACTTTCATCAAGCACCAGGAGATTTTCCGGTTTTGCAGATTCGGCTTCTTTAATCATGAGATAAACAGCACCACCCATGATGGCCGGTATGATCAAGGGTACCAGAATGGTGGCGATCAGAAATGATTTTTTTTGCACGCGCGTTAGAAATTCGCGCTGAATAATTAACCAAATTTTGTTCATAGCTAGGTTATTGAATTAGGCTTCTTGTAAATGTTTTTTGAGCGCTTCATCTCCTTCGCCTTTTACAAGGCTGATGAAAATATCGGCCATACTCGGCAACTTCTCCTGGAAGGAATGCACTTCCGTAATGTCAATAAGATCACGTATTACCTGGTTGCCTTTAATGCCATCCCTGGCTTTGATAGACGAAGAGAATAAATCACCTTCTATGGGTTGCTGGTTCATCAGTTCATACCGATCGGCAGGTAGTCTGAAGTTATTGCCACGATGTTCCACTACAAACGTATTTGAGCGATACTGATCTTTAACTTGTTTTTTAGGGCCTTCCAGAATTTTTTTGGATTTATTGATCAAGGCAATATGATCACATAGAGACTCAACTGTCTCCATCCGGTGTGTAGAGAAAATGATGGTGCTGCCATTCTCTTTAAGCTCGAGAATCTTATCCGTTATCAACTGGGCATTTACCGGATCAAATCCCGAGAAGGGTTCGTCCAGGATAATCAATTTGGGTTCGTGCATCACCGTGCTGATGAACTGCACTTTTTGCGCCATCCCTTTGCTGAGATCTTCCACTTTTTTACCCCACCAATCTTTGATTTCAAATTTCTCAAGCCAAATCTTGATCCGATCCATTGCTTGTTTTTTGCTGAGTCCTTTTAATTGGGCCAGGTAAAGGAGTTGTTCTCCCACCTTCATTTTCTTGTAAAGCCCACGCTCTTCAGGCAGGTACCCGATCATGCCCACATGTTTCTCCTGTAAGCGTTCGCCAAAGATTTCAATAGATCCCTGATCGGAATTGATGATTTGGTTGATGATGCGGATCAGCGTTGTCTTGCCAGCTCCGTTGGGGCCCAGCAATCCATAAATAGTTTTTTCGGGGATGGTGATGCTTACCGAATCGAGTGCGGTATGATTCGCATAGCGTTTGGTCACATCGGTGGTGATAAGTGCGTTCACAGGCGGATAGGTTAGTAATAATGCTTAGTAACAAAAATAGCAATACAATTACATGAACCAGAAGATTTTTCTGATTCAATAAAAAAAACCAACAATTCTTTTTTATTAGTTAATGGGATTTTTCGCGAAAGACAATCTTGCCCATGGATACATCCAGATCGAAAACAAGGGCTTTCTCACTATCTTTTGTATAGGATGCGTTAGCAAATCGGTTAGGTCCTATTTTTTTTAAGCTCCGCGAAAGATTGATACTACACAACCACGACTCGTTTATCGTTACCAACACCGGCACATCCTCTGTGGGAAGTTGAATAACCAGATTACCGGCACCCACACTACCGATGACATGGTTACTACGGGCAGGTTTATTGCTGAAGTCTAGAAACATATTTCCAAACCCTACCTCGGCCACAACTACTTTGGGCCTGGCCAGATTAATTTCACGGGCATGGAGTGAACCCATATCCACCTTCACAAAGAAGGTGTCCATATCAATTTTATTTTCTACGCCAGTACTATAGCTGATGTTTACATCGGCACTTCCCGTATTGATTTTTAGTTTGTCAACCGAAAGACCAGACAAATCAATGTTGGCATTACCCAATCCGTAATCAAGATTGAGTGAATAGGTGGTAGCTTCTGAAAGATAAACTTTCCAGAATTTATCAGTAGGTCGTTCTTCTGAACCAAAAACACGATAGGAGATTTTCTGACTTACACCGCGTTGTCCATCTTGCTCAAGCGAAAGGTGAACTGAGCAGGTCGTGCCAGTAACTTCATTATTGAATGTATGGGCATATTCATCGAGATCCTGGTTGCTATAAATGTTGAGGATGTCTTCATTCTGGCTGGGGCGAATAAAGCAATTGCCTGTTTTTGCACTAAGATTTAAGTCAACACGCTCGCATTCCTTACTTTTCTCAACAGAGAATTGTTTTTTGATCTGCCCGCTAACGCCAACAGCCAAACTGCAACCGAGTAATGTCAAAATAATCTGTCTACACATGTCTCTACCTACGCGTTAGTTCAGGTTAATGTTGTCCGATGTAAGAAAGGTTATAGTTTTCGTCTCGATCTGCGGCCTATTCACCGTTGGCGAGAAAAAAAAGTAACCCGTAAAGGACTTATACGGGTTAACTCAATTTGGGTTATAGTAAAGTTGAAAATATTTTCAATCAGCCAAAATATTCCTTCATACGTTCAAAAAAGCCTTTTTCATTGGCATCAGGATGCGGCTGAAAATTGGGAGAATTTTTCAGGCTCTCTAGCTTGGCTCTTTCTTCACTGGACAACTTTTTTGGTGTCCATACATTAATATAGATGAGTTGGTCGCCTGCTCCATAGCCATTGATATCTTTCAACCCTTTACCGCGCAACCTTAAAATCTTTCCACTCTGGGTTCCGGGTTCCACTTTGATCCGCACCTTGCCGCCAATGGAAGGCACCTCTACACTGGTACCCATCGCTGCATCGATAAAGCTGATGTGAAGATCATACACCAGATTAGTTCCATCGCGTTTTAATTCCTTGTCTTCGACTTCTTCTATCAGGATGAGCAAATCTCCGGGTATTCCACCACCTGGAGCTTCGTTTCCTTTGCCCGACATAGACAGTTGCATACCATCACTTACACCAGCCGGAATTTTAACGGTGATCATATCTTCTTTAGAGACCAGGCCAGAATTGTCGACACCCGGAGGGCGCTTGTCAATTAACTGACCAGCACCGTTACAGGATGAACAGGTAGTGGTAGAAACCATCTGACCTAACATAGTATTTACAACTTTACGCAGTTGGCCTGTTCCGCCACACGTAGTGCAGTTTTTAAACGTTACACCTTCTGCCCGGATAAGGCGGTTTACTTTTATTTTCTTCTCTGCTCCGTTGGCTATTTCTTCTAACGTAAGTTTAAGTTTGATGCGTAGGTTAGACCCTTTGCGTTGGCGAGTTCTTCCGCCACCACCGCCACCAAAAAAACTATCGAACGGACTACCACCTCCAAAGATGTCTCCAAACTGGCTGAAGATATCTTCCATGTTCATGTCGTGGCCCTGGAATCCGCCTTGGCCTGGGCGTGAATGACCGAAGCGATCATATTGTGCGCGCTTTTCAGCACTGCTCAATACTTCGTAGGCTTCTGCAGCTTCCTTAAATTTTTCTTCAGCAGCCTTATCGCCTTGATTTTTATCGGGGTGAAACTGAATAGCCACCTTGCGATAGGCTTTCTTTATTTCTTCCGGAGTAGCAGATTTGCTAACACCAAGTATTTCGTAATAATCTCGTTTCGTTGACATAGTTTATTGAAAATGAATAGTGTTAACTGCCTACAACAACTTTAGCAAACCGGATCACCTTATCATTTAATAGGTATCCTTTTTCAACGGCATCAACAATTTTACCTTTCAATTTTTCATTGGGTGCTGGTACTTGCGTAATAGCTTCATGAAGATCGGGATTGAAGTCTGTACCTGACTTTACTTCCATTGGCTTTACTCCGTATTGATCCAGCGTCTTTTTAAATTTATTCTGAATCAGAAAGAATCCCTCAGACTCTTTATCATTTTTATCTTTATACGATTTCTCTGCGCGCTCGAAATCATCAAGCACTGGAAGAAGCGCCACCAACAATTGCTCATTGGCTGATTGAATCATTTCGAGTTTCTCTTTCGAAGACCTGCGTCTGAAATTGTCAAACTCCGCATATAGGCGAATATATTTATCCTTGGCTTCTGCCAATTCGTCCTGTATTTTTTTTATCGGATCTTTTGCTTCTTCCTTTTTATCTGAGCCAACAGGTTCATCGGACTGACCATCAGGGGTTTCAAGATTCAAATCATCGTGTTTTTCCAATTCCTGTTCGGGCTGGAGGTTATTTTCCATAATAATCGATTAATGCGGTGCAAAATGACAAGAATTTTGCCAATAGTTGAATTTGTGTCAGATTGGCGTTGAGTAATTTTAATGCAGTTCGCGCCAGATCAGATCCTTCAATTCCGTAATACCCTGGTTTGTGAGGGAAGAAATAAACACAGATGGAATTTCTTTTGGTACTTCTTTCTTTAAATCGGACTTTAATTCTTCATCCAGCATGTCACTTTTCGTGATTGCCAGAATTCTTTTCTTGTCCAGCAATTCCGGATTGTATTTGCGCAGTTCATTTAACAGGATCGAAAACTCATCCTGAATACTGTTGGCATCCGCAGGGATCATAAAAAGTAACAACGAGTTACGTTCGATATGTTTAAGAAAGCGAATCCCCAATCCCTTGCCTTCAGCCGCACCTTCTATGATTCCCGGAATATCGGCCATCACAAAGGACAGGTCATCACGATACTTAACTACACCCAGGTTGGGTGTTAATGTTGTGAAAGCATAGTCCGCAATTTTTGGTTTGGCCGCTGATACAACGGATAGTAACGTTGACTTGCCGGCATTAGGAAAACCAACCAAGCCAACATCGGCCAATAGTTTCAACTCAAGAATAATCCACTCATCCTGTCCGGGTTCTCCGGGTTGAGCATGCTGGGGTGCCTGGTTGGTAGAGGTGGCAAAAAAAGAGTTTCCTTTTCCGCCCCGGCCACCAGGGAGTAGAATTACCTCTTTTCCATCTTCATTAATTTCGCATAGAATCTCTTCGGTGTCGGCTTTGCGGGCAACAGTTCCCAACGGCACATCCAGAATAATATCTTTTCCATAAGCGCCTGTAGAATTTTGCGATTCACCCGGTTTTCCGGCCTCTGCAAAAACATGTTTGCGAAATTTCAAATGAAGCAACGTCCACAGTTGTGCATTGCCTCGTAAAATAATATGACCACCACGACCGCCATCGCCCCCATCGGGGCCGCCTTTCTCAATAAATTTTTCACGATGAAAATGCCGGCAGCCTGCCCCACCGTTACCGGAACGGCCATTGAATTTTACATAATCGATGAAGTTGGGCGAGGACATTTATTCAAGATTTATTATTCAAAACAGTCATCCTTATATCAAAAAAACTATTTATCCAGTACGGCACAAATGTTTTTGAAGATATCTTCGATCACACCAATGCCCTGCACAGTATCCAATCTGCCTTGATTTTTATAGTAGGGAAGTACATGAATCGTTTTTGAAAAATATTCTGTAATGCGCTTATTTAATTTTTCTTCTTCATCATCTACGCGGTTCTCTATGGTTCTGCGTTTGGCTATGCGCGCACGAACTTCGTCTTCGGAGACGTCCAGTGCCACAATATGATGAATAGCCGAGCCATTATCCTTCATAAATTTATCCAAGGCCTCGGCCTGCGGCACGGTACGCGGAAAACCATCAAAAAGAAATCCTTTCGCTTGCGGATTTTTATCCAACTCTTCTTTCAACATAGCAATGGTGATTTCATCGGGCACCAGCGCTCCGCTGTTCATAATCTCCTTAACGCGCTTGCCTAATGCAGTGTCATTCTTCGTGTGCCAGCGAAAAAGGTCGCCCGTGCTGATATGCACAAATCCATATTTCTGAATAAGCTTTTCACTTTGTGTGCCTTTGCCTGCGCCAGGCGGGCCAAAGAGTACTAGATTGATCATGTGGGTTAATCGTTTAGGTAAAAGGGATCGCAAGATAACGATCAATTGAACAAATAGCCAATGAATAACGTAGTAGCTTGGCTGTAGACAACGATCAAAAAATCACTGTTCGATCGCGGTCGAATCGATCGCTTTATAAATGTCTGTAAGGTTGCGCCCCAGGCCATCGTAATCGAGGCCATAGCCCAGTACGAATTCATTTTCCAAATCGAAGCCTACATACTTTACGTCAATTTTTTTTTCGCGTGCTAGCTTTTTGCGTAGCAGAGAAACCGCCTCTACCGATTTAGCGCCACGTTCGCGTAATTCTTCAATTATCTTATCGAGTGTAAGACCCGTGTCTACAATATCCTCCACAACAATAATGTGCTGTTGAAACAAACTCTCATCATGGCCAATTAATGTTTTAAGTTGGCCCGTGCTTGACGTGCCGGCATAGGAAGATGTTTTTACAAACGAAACACGGCACGGCACTCTAATTTCCTTTAACAAATCAGAAGCGAACATGAACGATCCATTGAGAATAGGAAGGAACACCGGAGTTTTATCTTTATAATCCTGGCTGATTTGAGCGGCCAGTTCAGCGATTTTCTCTTCTATTTTCGAAGAAGAAATGAATTTCTTGAATGCAAGGTCTTTAATCTTAATGTTTGGCATAGCTTCCTGCCCAGGCAGGACACAAAGATAGTTTTTTAAATAGAATGTTACGTACTTGTATTCCTGAGAATCATTTTTCAGATTCACATGCAAACAACTTTTCTTATTGATAAATCATTAGGTGTGCTTTTTACGTAAGGGTAATGCACATGAATCGATATGGACATCGGTCTTGATCTTTCTAAAATATTGGCTGGTATCGGCATCTTTTTGCTGGGAATGAATTTTCTCGAGGAAACGCTGCGTAGTTTATCAGGCAGGTCATTTAAATTATTTCTGCGCAAACAAACAACCAATCCTCTAAAGGCGATAGGAGGTGGCGCTGTGCTGAGTGGGGTGTTGCAAAGCAGTTCCGTTGTAAATCTTATGGTGTTGGCCCTGGTGGGTGCCGGAGTGCTAACCATGCAAAATGCATTGGCGGTTATTCTGGGTACCAACATAGGAAGCACGCTTACCAGTTGGATCGTTGCTACGTTGGGTTTCAAATTCAATATTGAAAATTTTGCGTTGCCCATAATCGGGGTAGCCGGAATTACCATGGCGTTGTTTGGTAATCGCACACGAGCGCATCAGTGGAGCAAATTTGGTTTTGGTTTTGCAGCGTTATTTGTCGGACTAGCCTTTATTAAAGAAGGCTTTGAGGACATAGTGAAACTGATCGATTTTTCTTTTTTCTCTTCCTATCCAGCGATATTTTTTGTGCTGGTCGGATTTGTTATCACTTCTTTAATTCAATCCAGTGCGGCCACCGTAGCCATTGCATTGAGTGCTTTGTATGCAGAAGCAATAACCTTGTATTCTGCCATGGCGATTGTGCTGGGTGCCGAAGTGGGCACCACCATCAAACTTTTACTTGCATCCGCCAAGGGCATTCCTGCCAAGAAGCGCGTAGCGTTTGGAAATTTTGTCTACAACACGTTTATAATCATCACGGTTTTAGTTGTGCTCAAGCCGGTTCATTCTTTTATTACTGATACAGTAAACATTCAAGATAAATTGTTGGCGCTGGTTTTCTTTCAGAGTGGGATTAATATTCTTGGTGTAATTATTTTCTTCCCCTTCTTAAAAATATTTGGCCGTATGTTGGAGGGTTGGTTTAAACAAGAAGAAGATGTTGCGCGGTTTATAAAGGCGATTCCACCTTCTGAGGGTGAAGTAGCATTAGATGCCTTGAATCAGGAAGCAAAATGGTTCATCGATCAAACACTCTATTATTTACTTGAGGCATTTGGCGAAGCAACTATTTCCGACCAGGTCGAAAAGGATGGCTATTACGAAAAGCCGCATAGTGAAAAATACATACACCTGAAACATTTGCACGGGGATATTCATGCCTATTATCTGTTTCTCAACAAAGAATCTCTTACGGAAGATGAAAAGGAGCGGGTTGAACAGCTGATGTCGTGTATGCGCAACTGTATGTTTGCCGCAAAGAGTATGAATGATTCGCTGCTTGATATAGCTCAATTCAGGAATTCATCGAACGATATTAAATACCAGATGTACATGGACACCCGCCACCGGGTGCGTACCTTCTGCAATCAATTGAGTGAGCTTCTCAATCAGGCAGGCACCCAGGATCCGTTTGAAAAAGTAGTGGCACATTATAGTGAATTGCAAAAAGGATATACAGAGAACCTGAGTAAGTTGTATAGGGTGGCTTCGTTAAATGAAATCGAAATATCTACACTCATTAATTTCAACCGTGAGTTATTCAGTTCCTTCAAAGCCATCATGTGGGCTGTGAAGGACTACCTGCTTTCCAAAGAGCAAGCGATTTATTTTTCAGAACTGCCAGGGTTTATCCGGTAGTGTTCTAAACCGCTACCTTCCCTGAATGGACTGCAGGGCAGCTTCTGCTGCATAGCGTACATCATTGTTGCGAGAGATGGATAACACACGCTGTATGGACTTCTCTGCAGTGGCAGCCTCTTTGCCGATTTTACCCAGTAAGGTGATTAACTGAAACTGAAGTCCGCCATCCTGATCGGTTGTTTTATCCAGTTTGCTTATGAGGGGTTTTACAGCGGGCTTGCCAATTTTTACCAACGCTTCTTTGGCGGCTTCGGTATCATTGCCATAATGCGGCAGTGCATTGATCATGGATTCGATAGCTTTTAAGTCATTTGTTTTACAATTACCCAAAACATGAATGGCGAGGGTTTGAATTTGATTCATCGTGCTGCGATCTTCCAGACTCCGTTTATTTAAAACCTGGATGAGTGTATTTTCGATTTTCTTTGGCGGGGTCTCCATCAGTATAAGCAATTTCATAATGCGAAGTTGTTCTTGTACGTTGTTGCCTTTTAAAATGATATCTGCTTCTTCCAGCGTTGGGATAACACCGGGTATGGGGATATTATATTTTACACAAAAATTGATGCGATCCTCTTTTTGACTGGGATAAGGAGTTAGCAATGTATAGCTCGAAAATTTATCTCGACAACGTTGTGCCAACAACCTCAGATCGGCTTCGGGAAATTCTCTCCTGATTATTTCGTTTTGACCTTCGTTGTAGGTTAGGTTATAATTCCAGACGAAGTCGTAAAGTTGTTCGTGCGCTTTTGGATACTCATTCGCATTGACAAATGTGGCAAGCCAGCCAAGCAGTTCGGTTTTTCGCTGTGTCTTAGATTCTTCTTTATACATGGATGATAATTCACTGAATAAAGTAGCTTTCAATTTATCATCGGTCACCAATCGGCCTGCGTAGGTTTCATATACATGTTGTCGCAAGGGTTGATTACTTTTTAATCCTTCCATCATTTCAACAAATGCGACTTCCCCTGTTACGGGACGGGGCAGACCTAATTTATTCTCAGAGGCAACTTTAAAGTAGGATGCAATACGCGCCTTTTGCTCAACTTCATCGTTGGTTGATTTAGCAATCAGGTAATTGATGTAATTGGAAATGGAATAGTTACCAACCCGTGTAAGGGCAGCAAAAGAAGATTTCCATTCACTCTCATCAACGCGCGCATCATTCGTTAGGTATCGAATGATTTCATAAGCGCGGTCGTCACCCGCAGGGTAAGCAATAGTGTCAAGGGTACGAAGCAAAAAGGTTTTATATTCAGCTGGGTCCAGCTTAAAACGGGTGAATGTATACATCACATCGTAATGCAGTTTGCCACACTGATTGTCAAACGGAGTGGCTATAGCCGCAGAAACCACCGCATTTATTTTTTCCTGTGAAGAAAGATCATTCAGCCGTGGACGAAACTCGGCTACACGTTCTTTACAAATTTCTTCGGGTGATTTAGTTTTTGAAATCACATTTCCATTCACGGAATTATTGATCGTGATTTGTGTGGGTGGTGAATTATTCGCAATTCCATTGGAACTGTTTGTCAGGGTGCTTTGCGAAAACAGGGCAGAAAGATTTTTATTCATTTTAATCCGGCCCACATAACTCATGGTGATCTCCCCAGAGGACACATCAATAATGCGCGCACTTACATCCACATACGATTTTAATTTGGTGTAGGTGCCAGAAAGCAATGCATCAATAGGCGCTAACTGTCCGATCTTTAATGCAGCTGCTGGTTTCATTAAGTCGGTGAGAATAAACTCATGCTCTTTTAAAATAGCATCCATGCGGGTGCGCTCAAAAAGTTTCAGTTTTTGTGGATGACCTGAGAGCGAGCCAAGAATAGTTTCGGTGAGGTATTCGCCAAAAGCTTTGGATTGTTGTGTTGAGGAGGCGGTGGCAGTGAATGGGACTACTGCTAAATTTTGGGGAAGGCGAACTGCGGGAGCATCCACTATTTTCTGCGAAAGCTCTGCAGTAACAGCGGTATAGCTTTTTGCCTTTTGTGCCGATGTCGCCAGGGGCAGCAAGATCAGCAAATAAAAGACAACCAGGTTTTTCGACAATGTAAACATAGGATCAAAAATACTTATTCGGATGTAAAAAGTATAGTCAATCATTCCAATGAGTCGTCCTGTAAGATTTTATAGGGACCGTTAAATTACTAACTTAACCACGTTTCTAAATCAAGATCATTATGAAAAAGCTTCTGGTTCTTCTTCTCATCCCGGTTGTTTCGTTTTCTCAGCAAACAAAGAAAATCACGCGCATTGATTCCGTGCTTACATATTTGCATGACCGTCAACTTTTCAACGGTACCGTGTTGGTAGGCGAAAAGGGAAAGGTACTTTACAAGAAGGCCTTCGGCATTGCGAACCCAACCACGCAGGCCCCTTTATCGACCGCTTCTTCGTTTAACCTTGCCTCGGTATCAAAACAATTTTACACGATGATGATTATGATGCTGAAAGAGAAGGGAAAATTGAATTATGATGACCTCGTGCAGAAACACCTGCCTCTCTTTCCCTACAACACTATTACCATCCGGCACCTGATGAATCAAATCTCTGGGTTGCCCGAATATTTTGACATCGCACAGGGCGACATGACGTTGCTGGATACGCTTACGAACCAATCTATGCTGGAACTTCTTGCAGCAAAAAAACCTGCGCTCGTCTTTCAACCGGGCGAGCAATGGCAATACTGCAACACCAACTATACAACACTTGCTTCCGTAGTCGAAAAAGTTTCAGGCACCACAACCGAAAAATATTTTCAGCAATACATTGCCGGTCCGCTTAAGATGAGTAATAGTTATGTGTATCACCTTAAAATGAAATCATATCCAGCCTCGCGCGTGTTTGGTTTGCGTTACGAAGGTGGCAAACCCGTAATCAATGATTTGGTTCGCTTTGATGGAATTGTAGGCGATGGTAATGTCTATGCTTCGGTAGAAGATCTTTATAAATGGGATCAAGCCTTGTATACCGAGAAGTTGGTTAAGAAATCTACTTTTCAAGACGCCATCACACCGGGCACATTAAACAATGGAAAGGCTACTGAATATGGTTTTGGTTGGGGTATCATTGAACCCGGAAAGATTGTAGCGCATACAGGGGGTTGGGTTGGCTTTGGCACCATCATCATCCGATACCTTGACAAAAATCAAACCTTAATCCTGCTCGACAACTCCTCCAACTTCCGGGCACATGGTCTGGTACGAAATATCTGGGAAGAGAATCCCATTACACTTCCTACTACGCATCTCATCACAAATGTAAAGGTGATTGATGGCACAGGACTTCCAGCCTTTTCAGGAAGTGTTCGGATTGTAAATGATCGCATCCGTGATCTGGGTCCGCTCACTCCGTTTGCTAATGAATCCGTTACGGATGGTAAAGGTTTTGTACTTGCGCCTGGCTTCATCGATAGTCATAGTCATCATGATTGGGGCCTTGAAAAAAATCCTTCCGCGATCGCGGCTACAAACCAAGGCATCACAACCATTGTAGTGGGGCAGGATGGAGGCTCTACACCCATAGACTCTATTATTCTATCAATGAAAAATGTACCCGTCAGTATAAACGTGGCAACTTATACCGGCCAGGCCTGGCTTCGTGAAAAGTTTATGAAAGATGGAGTATTGCGAAAAGCAACAACGATAGAAATTGATTCCATGAAAATATTATTGGCACAGGAGCTGGATAAAGGTTCCCTGGGGTTGGGCACGGGCCTTGAATATGAAGCTGCATTTTACAGCAATCGTGATGAGGTGGTGGAGCTAGCTAAAGTGGCAGCGGCAAAGGGCGGTAGATACATCAGCCACATCCGCAGTGAAGACATGAACCTAGAAGAAGCCATCGATGAGATTATTGAAATAGGGCGACTTGCAAAAATTCCAGTTCAAATTTCACATTTCAAAATTGCGATGCGCAGCAAGTGGGGAACATCCACATCCATTCTGAACAAACTGCAACGCGCGCGGCTTGAAGGAATCAACATTACAGCTGATGTATATCCTTATACCATGTGGAACTCGACCCCGCGGGTGTTATTTCCGAAAAAAGATTTTGATAACCTTGCCAGTGCTCAATTCGCTACCCGCGAATTATTTGATCCTGCCGTGTCAGTAATGGTGCGCTATCCGGCCAACGCGGCTTACACAGGGAAGACAGTTTCTGAAATTGCAAAACTTAATTCAGAGAATGATGCACAGGCATTGTTACGCATTATACGCGAGTCAGAAGCTTCGGGCAAGGGAAGCACTATTGTTGCCACTTCTATGAGTGAAGTTGACATTTATAATTTTTTGAATTGGGAACACACCAACATTTGTTCTGATGGTGCCATGAGTGGTCACCCACGGGGTCATGGAGCGTTTGCACGTGTGTTGGGAAAGTATGTGCGCGACCAAAAACTGATGCCACTCGAAAAGGCAATCTATAAAATGACTGGCCTCGCGGCTGAACATCTCGGCATTGAAAGCCGGGGCCTGATTGCACCGGGTTATTTTGCTGATTTAGTTTTGTTTGATCCGGCTACCGTAAATGACAATGCCACCATCGCAAATTCCACCGCTCTCTCCACGGGAGTACATCAGGTGTGGGTAAATGGCAAGCGGGTGTATAGCGATCAGAAAGCAATGCCAGAGTATCCGGGCAGATTTGTAAAAAGAGGGAATTGAGATAGAATCTAGGCTCATCAATCTTGAAGCCCTAAATGGTAATATCATCAAGACTTAATTATTAATTATAGTATTCCAACTGCCAATAGCTCACTCTTATCCTTTCTGGACGTTGTTTATAGCGAAGTATAGTCGGTGGTGACTTTGGTCACCATATTCAGGACCGGCCTCGGCTAGTTTTGTCCTGTATTTAAATCCTATCACTCATCTAAAAAAAACAGTTATGAAATCCACCCGATTAATTTTTCTTTTTCTACTTGCCGCAGTAGCCTGTGAGGACAAGGGTTCTGATTCAAAAAATCAAGATCAGATTAAAAATGCAGTTACTTCAGGCACATGGCGGATCACCTACTATTATGACACCGATAAGGAAGAGACTGCAAATTATAATGGGTACAATTTTACTTTTGGTACTACGGCATTAACGGCTTCGAACAATACCAATACTTACACAGGAACATGGAGCATTAGCGACAGTAACAGCAACGATGATTCCATGGATGATCTTCATTTCAATATAGCGTTTACAGCTCCACCGGCTTTCGAAGAATTAACTGACGACTGGGATATTCTGGAATCAACGGCTACGAAAATCAGATTGGTAGATGTAAGCGGAGGTAATGGTGGCACGGACTACCTAACTTTCGAAAAAAATTAAACTCACAAAGACAAACAACAGTAATGACTGCCCGGCCTATTGAAACAAATTCAACTGATGGGTGAAATGTCTGGCGTTTGATTTTACGGGCAGATTATTATTGCCATTGGGTTTGATGTGAAACACTTCGGTTTCGCGATAGCGTGAAGCCACTACAATTTTTGTGTTCCCCGCATGTGCATCGAATAAATCCTGCACGATTTTGGGGGAATTATTATGGTGCGATAAATGCGCCAGAAACAAATGACTCAAACAAGCAGCCCGATGGTCGGTAAATAATTGCAGTGCCTGCCTGTTCGACAAATGTCCTTTTCCACCACGAATCCGTCTTTTAAGGGCCAATGGATACGTTCCATGTTCCAGCATGATTTCATCGTAGTTGGATTCCAGAATGGCTGCGTGACATTGACTGAAATGTTTGATGACGTGTTCGCAGGGAATACCAATATCGGTAAAGACACCCACGTGAACTTCATCGGCAGGATTGATGGCTTGCGAAGAAACAATAAAACTATGCGGGTCATTGGCATCGTGAAATTTAGGGAATGCGGTAACCTTTAAATTTCCGATATAAACGGGTTCATAGGCCTTAAAGCGCACGGCTCGGGTTTCCGGAAGCATCACATTGCAGAATTGTTCCGTTGCTGATGTGATATACACGGGCAGTCCGTATTTCTGCGAAATCCTTGATAGTCCGCCAATATGATCGCCATGTTCGTGCGAGATAAAAATCGCTTTAACATTCGCGATATTGAGCTGTAGCCGCCTCAGTCTTCTTTCGGTTTCGCGACAACTGATGCCTGCATCAATCAACACGGCATCTTGCTCCGTGCCCACATAATAGCAATTGCCATTGCTTCCCGAATTTAATGATGCAACAAACAAAGACATGACTGCGAGTTACAAAATTTCCGCGATCTTGAATCCATCGGTAAGACAATAGTTGTATCCTTCCGGGAATGATCTACTTTTGTACTTCATCTAACCAATAAGGCTATGGCTATTTTAAACGCGCAACAAATTAAGGAAGTTAACGAGGTTATCGCTGAAATAGAAAGGGCCGTAAAACCAAAATGTGAAATAGGGGCTCACGATAAGCCTTCTTTGACCGCGCTACTAAAAACACAAAACCTGAAAAAGGAAGTCACCTATTTTAAGTGTAAACGGGAATACTCCGAGACCATCGTTATGCATTTTGTGAAAGAGAAAAACGTGATCAAAAATCGGTTTCACAAAAATAGCCAGGCGCATATTTTTATATTGAAATAGACTGAATCAAAAAGTAAAGAGGCTGCGATATTTTACATAATAAAAATTAATTCAATGACCGAAAGGGAACTGATCAAATTAGAAGCTACCATAAGAATTAAAATGGAAGAGATCAGAAAGCAGCGCGTGAGCCTGAAAGACTCTGGCATTGGCGGATTAATGAACTCATTAAAGAAAGTGGATGAAGCCCTTTACGAAAAGATTCTTCCTGAGTATAAAAAAATGGTTAAAGACAGCAATATTTTCAAATAGAGTCTTGCCATGTTCTATGTTCTCAACGAAACAGACTAAAGCTTCAAATCAATACGCTTACTTGTATTAGCCGCCAGGTAAATCGCATCAACAATTTTCATGTCTTTAAGTCCTTCTTCACCATCCACAGGAATGATGGTTTTTTTATTATTCAAAATAATTTCAGCCATCTCATCCATCTGTGTGGTTTGATGAGTTACATGCGGTTGTGTTAAAGCACCCAAGTGTGTACGTCCTTGGATAGGACCGTAGCCTGTAGACGGTTGCAACTCAGCAAAACCTTTTTCGCCATTCAGAAAAAACTTGTCAAGGTTGTTCATGGTATAGGTGCTAAGACATGAAGCAATAGCGCCACTGGCAAACCCTAATTGAAATTGAATGGTTTCATCAACGCCTTCCTTAAATTTCTGCGGATCAGTTTTAGTTTCCTGTGCGGTTACCCAGATGGGTTCCTCGCCCAGCATATAGCGTGCACCATTCACCGAGTAGATGCCAATATCCATCATGGCGCCACCGCCAGCCAGCTTTTTTGATAGCCGCCATTGTCCAGGGTCGCCAATGCGAAATCCACTGAGCCCTTGAAAAAATAAAGGCTTACCAAACTCACCGGCTTGCCGCATACGCACAACTTCAAGCGTCTTGGCCTCAAAATGCATGCGGTAACCAATCAGTAATTTTACGTTAGCTTGCTTACATGCAGTTACCATCTCTTGTGCTTCCACTGCATTTAATGCCATAGGCTTTTCGCAGATCACATGTTTGCCCGCCTTGGCCACACGAAGCGTCTGACTATGGTGAAGCCCATTGGGTGTAATGATGTAGACTGCATCAATGTCGGGGTTGTTTTTTATCTGATCGAAGTTCTCGTAGTTGTAGCAATTTTTTTCAGGGATGCCATACTTGGCCTGCCATGTTTTTACTTTGGATGGTGTGCCGCTTATTACTCCCGTTAGTTTTGCTTTGGTGCTCGCCAGCATAGCTTCTGCTACGCGGGTGCCATAACTGCCTAAGCCCATAATGGCCACTTTCAATATCGGGCCTTGCCAGGCAATGGATGAATGATCAAATGCATTTGCAAAAGCAGGTGCCAGGGGCAAGGTTACGGCTGCAGTAATTTTTTGCAAGAATAATCTACGAGAATTCATAGCGTGTAATTTAAGATTGATACACAATAGTTAAACTTTTTTACCCAAACAAATCAGAACTCAGGTAACGATCACCACGATCACAAATGATGAAGACAATAGTCCCGGATTCAATTTCATTGGCAATGGTAAGTGCTGCGTATAAAGCGCCACCGCTACTCATCCCCGCCAGGATACCTTCTTCTTTCGCCAGCCGTTGCGTTAGAGAGCGGGCATTTGTCTCACTTACATCTACAATACGATCAACACGGTTTGGTTCATAGATCTTAGGTAAAAATTCAGGCGACCACCTGCGGATTCCCGGAATACTCGAACCTTCTGTAGGTTGAGTGCCTACAATCTGTATCGCTGGATTTTGTTCTTTCAGGTATCGGCTTACACCCATAATCGTTCCTGTGGTTCCCATCGCGGAAATAAAGTGAGTCACTTTGCCTTGCGTGTCGCGCCAGATTTCAGGGCCCGTAGTTTTATAATGCATTCCGTAATTATCGGGATTAGCAAATTGATTAAGAATATGATAGCCTTCTTTCTCCGCCATTTCTTCTGCGAGTTCTCGTGAGTATTCAATCGTGCGGGCAGCAGGTGTTAAGATCACGCGGGCGCCATATGCTTCCATAGCCAGTACGCGTTCGCGCGTTGAGTTATCGGGCATAATCAAGGTCATGTTCAATCCCATGATTCGCGCAATCATGGCAAGTGCAATTCCTGTGTTGCCACTGGTTGCTTCTATAAGTTGATCTCCTGGTCTTATGTCTCCACGTTCCAATGCACCTTTGATCATGCCATAGGCAGCGCGGTCTTTAACACTGCCGCCCGGATTGTCGCCTTCCAGCTTTCCCAACAAGGTTACCCGTTTATTAACAGGTATATGCTGCAATTCTACCAAGGGCGTGTTGCCAATCAATTCTGCCAGTCTCATGTAGATCCTTATGAAATCAAATTTACAAATTCACTCATGCTTCATTAACTACCATCCGGTTGCCTTGTGACTGGTAATAAATTTTTGTGTGGGGGTTAAGACTTTGAGTTATCCACACATTGCCGCCAATAACACTGTGATGGCCAATGGTTGTTTCACCACCCAGAATAGTAGCGCCTGAATAAATTACTACGTGGTCTTCTATGGTTGGATGTCTTTTCTTTTCCGCATCCTCTTTGTTTACACTTAAAGCGCCAAGCGTTACCCCTTGATATAGCTTAACATGGTTGCCAATAACAGTAGTTTCGCCAATCACAATTCCCGTTCCATGATCGATACAAAAATAATTTCCAATACGGGCTGCGGGGTGAATATCGATGCCGGTTATGCTATGTGCGTGTTCAGTAATAATTCGCGGAATGCCTTGCACTCCTAACTGGTGTAGTTTATTCGCTATGCGATAGGCAGCGATGGCATAAAATCCAGGATAGGTTCGAATAACTTCACTTTTGCTTTTCGCAGCCGGATCTCCCTCATACATCGCACCAACATCCTGATGCAGTGTTTCAAATAACGTTGACAGATCATTAAAAAACTCGCTGGCAGTTTGCGAAGCATTGCCAATTCCACGAGTGGGATTGTGCAGAAGTATCCGCTCAAGTTCGCGCTGTAAGGAATTCAATAATTCTTCGAATTGAACCTCCGACAAGTGCGAGAGCTGGGTGAAGTCTGCGAATAAGGCACCCAATAAGTCTATAAAGAATTGTTTTACCTCTGCGGGAGCCGGACAGGTTGGGCATTCCTGGTGTGTAAGATATAGTTTGTGCGAAAAAGTCTTGTCCATGGTAATGAAAGGAGAAAATAGAGAAATAGGTTCATTAGCATAACGGATTTGCCACGATACTGTTATAAATCACGTACAGTGGGGTATCCAATGATGCCTGATGGTTTGTGGAGTTTTTTATTAGTGTTTAAACCTTAGGGTTTACTTCACCACTTCCCCGGTTAGTAGACTTACTCTGTCAGTAAACGGATTTCCGGAAGCTCTCCGAAAAGAAACTACCTGACCCACGTGCCATAAACAATCTGCAATGGGCCCGTTGATCTGATTCCAGAAGGGATACTCTATTTTACCGTTCCCTCGCTGGAAAATTATTCTTTTATTATTCATTTCTTCATCAGAGAAGGTACGCAGTTTGTCGCTGGCAGATTTGAGGTTCAGCAATGTTTGTTTGCGCATGTCTTCAAATGATAAAGATGGAGGCGACTGTGTCACATTCATAGTATAGGTTGTACTGTTTAAGATGATCAGCGACATCCCATAAATGTGTTCAATAGTTTGCAGGCATGTTCTTGCATCGGCACCAGGTTTATAATCGAGATCTTCTTTTCTCAAACCTTCGGTGGCCCAGTAAAATCGAAATCCTAATCCATCTACCATCCGGGCTGCCACCGTGCCAGCGGTAAATGTTTCCGGGTAGGGAGGAATTTGATAATAGGGCAAACTCTTGTCCTGAGCAATACTGTAGAATGACAACAGAAGAAGGATTGGTAAATATTTCATACAAGAATGTCGAAATGTTTTTTAGGTGAATTAAAGGGTTTTTAAAAATTTGGCACTTGGTTCAAACGTAGGCATGTCCATTTCTACATAGAAGTTTTTGAGTCCACCCGATGTGGCGGCTTCAAAAAATTCTTTCCAGTCAACTTTGCCTTGACCTACAGGCACCTGAGTTTCGCCAGTGCCCGACCAATCGGATAAGTGCGCTGAAATAAACCGACCTGTAAATTTTTTGAAATAGTCGGCAGCTTTGTAGCCGGCAATAATCACCCATACCTGAAATTGCATTTTGATTAGATCTGGATCCAGGTGGTTGAGCAACCAATCATAAATGAGTTCGCCTTCTAGTTTTTCAAACTCAAAGTTGTGATTATGATACACCAGTTGCATGCCTTGCTTTTTAAATTGTTCGCCCAGTACATTCATTTCATCAGTTCTTTTCTTCCAATCACTCAGCGTAGCGCGGTCGGGTAAGCCCGGAGACGACATGACCATCTGTGTCATCCCTACTTCAAAGGCAAAATCAATTCGTTCTGGACCATGTTCTTGCAATTCCTTAAATCCATAATGACAACTCCTACAGATGAGGCCCGCATCAGTTATGATGCGTTTCATTTCAGAAGCTTTGAGGGTCTGCAGCGGACCAAAGCCGGCATTGGCATAGCCAGGAGGCGAACACATTTCAATACTCTGATAACCTAAGCCCGCCATCAACTTTAAGGTACCGGGAAAATCCTTTACAAGCGCCTCCCGAATCGTCCAGCTTTGAAAGCCAATAGGCGCAGGTAGTTTTAGTGATGTGGCAGCTGTTAAATTGGCGAGTGGAGAAATTGCCAGGGCCGATCCCAATCCTGCAATACTCGTATTGATAAAATCTCTTCTGGTAAATTTTTTCATGACTAAATTGTTTAGATACTTGATGGTTCCCAACCTTTGCGATACGTACGATTGAGATAGTTATTCGCTTCGGCAACATTAGTAATCTTCATGGTGGCAGCATCGTAATAGAGTGTCTTTCCGGTGCGCAAAGCCACTGCATATAAATTAATGGTTTCGGTAAGTGGCCAGGCATCGCGCAAACTTCCTGGACACTGCGTTCCGTTTTTGATAGACGAAATAAAGCTTTTAGGAATATAATGATCCGGACTATTATCGGGCGCGGGATCTTTTCGGACCTCACCGGCTCTTTTTCCTGAAATGATCTGCGGGTTGTCGGCATGAAAGCCTGCGAGGATAATTCCCTGATCGCCAACAAACATCATTCCTTCCTGTGGTAACTCTTTATTTTGTTTTACGAGTTCTTCCGGCACGGCTGGTCGCATGCCCCCATCATACCAACATAAATCTACGGTTGGGCGATTAGCTTTTGCAGGAAAACGGAAGCGCACCATGCTCGCCATTGGAAAAGAGAAATCATTTCTGATGCGAAAGGGAACCTTGTCTTTGAAATCAACTGCATGACTGCGGCAGGGTTCAATAACGGTTGGTGCTTCTAATTGAAGTGCATTGAATACGGTCCACAAACTGTAATAACCCATATCAGCCATCGAGCCACCCCCGAAATCATACCACCCGCGGAACACCATGTTAGTATAATTAGGATGATAGGGTCGATCACTTTCAGGTCCTAACCATAGGTCCCAGTTAAATCCTTTTGGTACAGGTGGAGCATCTGTTGGCAATGAAGCATATTGTGGCCACACAGGCCGGTTAGTCCAGTTGTGTACTTCTTTTAAGTTACCAATGGCGCCACTGTTGATCCATTTCATGGTTTCATCCATGGGGTTATTGGCTTCCCATGCAATGAGGTGGGTGGTAGCGTTTGATTTTTTTGCCAGATCAACAACTTGTTTACCTTCTACAAGCCGATTGGCAATAGGCTTATGGATGGTTACATGTTTGTTGCGTTTTAACGCGGCCATAGAAAGTATGCCATGCAGGTGATCGGGTGTCATGATTTTAACGGCATCAAAATCTTTTTCTTTGGCGAATAATTCACGGACATCTTCATAGGCTGTGCAAGCATTAAATTTTTCTGCACCCCGTTGCTGTTTATAATAGGTGTCTACAATATCTTTTCCATTGTCCCGGCCTCCGGGAATGTCATTGTCGCCCCCGGCAGTCCACGTAGGGATGTTGAGTTTGGTGCGGATTTCGTTACGCAAATAATCTTTACCCCAATCGCGATACCCGATGGCTTCCTTGCAGGGATCGCATACGGCAACGATTTGTAGTTCAGGTACTGATAGCAGCGGCAACATTTCGCGCAGCCCTTGTGTGCCAAGGCCGATATAGGCCATTGTAATTTTATCGCTGGGCGGAATAAAATTTTTGCCACCTAAAACATGCCGGGGCATAATGGTGAAGGCGAGGGCGGCCGAAGCTACACCACCGATAAATTTTCTTCGATTGAGGGCTTTTGGATTGTTGGTATTTTTTTCCATGATCGTATGGTTTGAGGTATGAGGGAAGCGGTAGAAGCAATCTATCCATTTGCACCCTAAAAAGCCAATGCTTTTACATGAAGTGATGTTGACAGGTATAATTGCACAATTTGCGCTTCCAACCACTGTTCGCAGGGAGATTGATCCGAAAACGCAAGGAGAGAGGTACGCGCACTTAACTTTGGGCTCAGCTTTTTTTAGAATAGGTCCTCTCCAAATGATTTGAAAATATTAATCAGATTATAACGCAAAGAATGTTTGAATAAAACTATCGGCTGCCCTCTTTCAATTATGATCTGTTTTGGGTAAATCAAAGTATTCATTGATCGTATGATCAAGTTGTTTACTTATTAAATTGAAGTTGTGTGGAATTGGTTTTAGATTGATAAGCTTACCAATTATTCGGCTTCGTTTGTAAAGTATAAATGTATTTTTTGCTTTGGGATTTATTTTGTTTAAATCTATTTCAGATTCCTGGTCAGTAAAGGAAGGAACAAAAGTTAAGGCGACTTTTTCTAATTGTAATTCCTTTCCAACATTTGCTAATTCCTTTTCCCTGTCACTTTGATTGTAATCTATTTCGTTACCATAAACGAAATAGACTTTAAGATACTTCTCTCTGTTCTTGCTTTCCTTTTCTAAAAAAGTCAACCATAATTTTATCTCAGCCCAATTCGGATTGTTGCCAACAAAATAGAGTACTCCGTGATACCAACCATATTTGCATATGGGGCAGGTTCTTGTACCCTTGTCTGGACCCCAGGCGTGATAGGGAATAAATGAAATAATGTCCTCCCCAATATTTCTTCCTGAGTTTAGGTAGGTTGTTTTTTGCGGGTAGTCAGGAATATTTAATCCAAGAATAATATTTCGTTCGCCAATTTGTAAATCGCCCTTTTGAACCATTCTTAGCACACCACTTCCACAACGGTTCTCCATTTTCTTTCTTTTCACCGAAGTCAAAAGTTTATCATCATCAAATACAAAATCATCAATGTAATATTCATTTAAGTCATTGGGTTCTTTCACCGTAAGATGAACGTGAGCAGGTTCATCATTCGTGGGATAGGTTCCTGGTCTTATTGTGTAGATGTAATATTTGCCTTCCTTATCAGTTTTTACCCATCCACGAATGTAACCGTGAGTCTGACCAAGTTCGTTTGGTGGCATACTTCTCGTTTCCTCTGGTTTGTGTAAATATTTGCCGTCCGTGTTGGTCTGGTAGTAATATAACAGAACATCAGGTGCAGGTGTTTTTCCATCAATTTGGTAAACGATTCCCGTTAATAAAATTTTTTGCCCGTTTTGATTCCAACCTGAACTGGTATCACTAGCACTGATTGTTTTAGCAATGCCATAGTATGTAAACACGCTGGTTCCAAACGCACCACTAATTGATTGTTGATTAGGTGTAGTTCCATTACTCTGTTTAGTTTGCCCATTGCAACTTATAAAAGTGCCAAGAGTAAAAAGCAGACCGATTTGATAGAGTCGTTTCAAAGCGTGTTTCAATTTATTCCTCAGTTCAGATATTCTTTGCCGTTAACAAAAACTTGTCCGCCCAGTTCTTTCACGTCAAAATTAAGCCATCCTTTTTTTGTTTTTCTCCAGGTTTCAATGTGCTTTTGAGTAGTCAGAATTGTATCGATGGTCTTGCCATCTCTTTGAAACATCAGTCTTTCCCAACGTTGAGAAGTAAAAACAATCGCACTATCTCCACTTATTTTGAGGCTGTCGGCAGTATATTTATTACTTAATGTTCTGTCTATGATGCTCCAATCTCTAAGTGTGTATTCCCTTTGTTTTTCTCTGCTAATAATTTCACCACGTTCGTCATATATTACAAAGTCTTCAGGAATTAGGTCCATATAAAGTTCAATGTCTTTAGCAGCAATGGCCTTCACACACATATCCAGCTGGCTTTGAATTTCGTCCTTGACTTGGGATTCCGATTGTCGATTGTTAGTCGAACAGGCAGCCAAAATCGTATAAAGCCACATAGTTGCCGAAAAGGTGATTAGTTTTTTCATCGTGTGTTTGTCAGTTTAAAGTTGCCGATTAACTTCCTCGCTCCCCTTTATCCAATATCAACGCGGCAAGTTCCCGCCCCTTTGGTATTTCTGTTGAGATGTAAATCAATTTCAGGTTTGAATTTTCGCGTTTCAGGATCGCAACCACTTCTTTGGCATCCAACGCCATTCGTTTATCGGAACCGTTTATAAAACTCCAGGTATTCACGGCTTTACCCTGATCCGTTTGAATTGTAAGTGACCGGTTCTTACCGATTTGTCCGCAGTGATCATAAAAGACAGTGATGTTACCCAACGCAGCCGAGCTTAAAGTTAGGCTGGGCATTTCTTTCTGATGCGCAATTATCTGCTGAACACGCAGCGTATTATTTACATGGATCTGATAATGCTCACCTCCGAAACGGGGTGCAAAGGAAAAGAAGACACTGACTGCTAAGATTTTGATCATGGTTTTCATGGCCGTATTTGTTTGGTTAAACATTTATTGAAGATACGGCATGGCCAGCCAAACGGTGAACTGTTCAGCGGTCATCTTGATATACTGTATTTTTTTCTTGACGAAATGCCGGATGCAACAAGTTCAAGCCGGCAACATCGCGATTTGCCCCAGGTGCGATGCTTTGTGCCACACCCGGCTTAACATCACATTTAGTTTATTACGATGCGGTTCTTTCCTGAAGTCTTCTTCGCTTACGGCCTGATGGCGGCCGTGCCAGTCTTGTTCGCTCATTGATTTAAAAGCTTTGTCGAGTTCGGCTGTAATGGCATTCCACTTTGCCGCAAGATCTGCTTTGGATAAATGACCGTTCTGGTTGGTGCCGCGTTCATGGTGATACACTTTGGCCAATTCTGGAAACATACGGGTTCGGATTGCAAATAATTCGAGCAACGCATCATCGGTTTCGGCAAGATGGCCAAGCAACCACGATGCAGAATTGCCCCCGGGTACGATGGGTTTGTGAAAGTCTTCCTCGCTGATTGTATCCAGTGTCTTTTGCATTCTACGGTTGTAGGTATTCCATTGAAGCAAGCAAATTTCTAAAGTGGTCATAGTTGCAAATAATGATAAAGTAATGGTCTTTAAATATAATCAAATGCCGATGCATAGAGCGGCCCCGATTTTAATACAGAAATTTCTTCTGTACTCATATTCCGGTAGGAGGTCATGATGTACACACCTGAGTCTTTAACAAAATGATTTATCAAGCCAAGTTTTCCATGCTTTACTATTTGTTGGCGGTACGGACAATTTTCTCCCATCCAGAATAAAGCTGAATTCAACTTCTCCTGATGCAGCAACCCTTCAAACAAATCTTGTAACGAAGATTCATAGCCCGGCTTAAAATAGATTCCCTCGAAAGCAAGAAATTCGAATCGTTTCGGATTAAAGAGCCTGTTGATCAACGGAAGTTTGGGCAATACATTCATTATGATTTTACCCATTAGCCCCGGCATGTTGTTGATAGCCCAATGCACACGATGGTACTGACAGCCCGCAACAATCTCGCCCTGCTCACGCATAACGAAATAATTATTGCTCAAAAAAAGATAATCGAAATGCACCAACACGTGTTTTTCATATTGCTTGCGAAGCAGTTGTAGTGCTTCACGTTTATCAGATTCGCTTTGAATACGATCAATATTTTTCTGATGTTTGGGAAAGAAACGACTGAAGGCATTGACCTGCAATAGTCCGAGCGGTTCATAACCTGCATTCTCTACAACTTTATACGATCGGATATTTCCTTTCTCAACGCACCCCACATAAATCGTATTTTCCGTTTCTGCTTCACGCACCACCTCCATCACTTTACCCGCATACTGTTTCATTAACTTTTTGCCTCGAATAGAATCTGAAGCAGCAAAGTAGCGGATGATATAACAATTGTAGGGTACTCCCAACACGGTAGGTGTGGTATGACAAAAGACTGCCGTGCCTACAATAGTTTCACCCTGATGAACAGCAAAGAGAGCAGGCCGTTTCAACAACCGGATTAATTCACGGGAATTTTTGCGGACGTAAACGGCTCCTGCACTTCCCCAATTTGTTTCCTCAAAGAAGGTAATTACCGATTCGGGTATTCCTTCATATTTGAGAATAGAATAATTTTCTTCAACAAGAACGGAAGTGGTTTTCATTACAACCAACCGGATCGTTTGAAATGAAGATAAAGACCAATGCTTGATCCAAACGTTATCATCATAATGATTGGGTAACCCCATGCCCAGTTTAGTTCGGGCATAAATTTAAAATTCATTCCATAAATACCGGCCACCATGGTGGGAATGCCTATGATTGCGGCCCAACCAGCAAACCGTTTTGACACTTCGTTTTGTGAGATAGAAATCAAAGAGAGATTAGCTTCGAGCGCGGTGGATAACAGATCGCGCGAGTTGTCCACCATTTCATTAATACGAATGGCGTGATCATACACATCCCGAAAGTAGGGGCGGGTTTCTTCTTCAATTACTTTAAGATCAAAACGCATCAGCCGATTACAAATATCAATCAGGGGCGATACCGATCGTTTTACATCCAACAGTTGATGTTTGAGGTGATAGATTTGTGCTGTTGTCTCGCGTCTGAATTTTTCATCGAAGATCATTTCTTCCAGATCTTCCAGTTCTTCCCCGAGTGCATCGATCACCGGAAAATATTGGTCGACAATGGCATCCATGACGGCATACAGCGCAAAGCCGGGCCCACGTTGCAGCAGGTGGGGAGTGCTTTCGCACCGGGTGCGCACATCCGTATAGGCCAGGGAAGATCCATGACGAACTGTAATAATGAAATTCTTACCTACAAAGAAGTGGGTTTCGCCCAGGTCAATTTTTTTATCATGGACTTGAACTGTGCGTAGTACAATGAAGAGTGTGTCTCCGTAGGCTTCGATCTTAGGCCGTTGATGGGCGCGATGCGCATCTTCAATGGCGAGGTCGTGGAGGCCAAACTCTTTTTGCATTTTGGCCAGTAATTCTTTTTCGGGTTCGTGCAAACCAATCCAGACAAATTTATCGGGTTCTTGTAACACAGCCCCGATGTTGTCGATATCAACGTGGGCTACCCGAACACCCGCACAATAAGCGGCACAATTAACAACTGGATTTTCCATACCATCCCTGGGAACATGACGGTTCAAGGTACTAAAAATTGTGGGTGTGGTTAGTTAAACCAGCCTGTAATTGAAAACAACGATGCGTCTTTATCGTCTTGATATTTTTCCAGTTGTAAGGTTTCGGGCAAATCACGGGTGATGAACCACTCTGTTTTGTATAACATGAGCAACAGATAAAGCATGGGTATAGCCGAAAAAATAAACAGCAGTTTGGGTGAGTTCTTAGGATTTCGCCTGCTCAGGATTAAAAAGACATAGGCAGCTATCAGGAAGATAACAATAGCGCCCAGAAAATAAAGTGGATCAATACTCAATAGATGAGTTTCAAATTGTTTTACACCATCAATGCCCCCTTCCAGATTAATGAGTGCATTTTTATTTCCCTCAAAAATGATTTGACCTACCAATCCATCATCTTTTTCGAGAGCTTTTAGGTTGATATTAAGCGAATTGCCAAGACTATCTCGTGTTACTTCTATGCCGGATACGGACCGGGCCACTTTAAGGATTTTGAAATCAAGAATTTCGGCCTGATCGCTCAATTTAATTTTTAAGGGCGCGTAAATATTTTCTTGCTTGATAGTTTCCTCGCCCTGATTAAAGAAATAAAAATAGATGGAGGTAACATCGGAGGTAATGGTATCGCCATTCGATTTTAACAACATAAGAGGCGCATTGGCTGCATTCTCTTTATCTAATATGGTTGTACGGGTAGGGTCTACATAAAAAGTAGGTTTACGCTCGCGGATGCCCACATATAAAAAGTAATACCCGAATACGATCGTGATAACTATCGAGATGATGGAACTGATAACAATATCTTTCCATCGTTGTGCGGCAGCTTCATTGGGTTTAGGAGGCATAGGTTGGTAAAGATAATGAAGCCTCTGAAATTTATTTCATACTTCAGCTACCGTACATCGCCAACTTTTGGCGGTTCATCAGGGAAAGCAACTCACCAGGAATATAGTTGACCGTATTCCCTTCTTGCATGACTAAATTGTGTACCTTACACAAGTGTTAATTAAGTCTGTTTGCCTGTTCCTTTTGTTCATTCCTGTTTTTATTCAGGCACAAGATGATTCGATGATGGCCAGGGCCTTTCGCCCTCAAAATCCCAACGACAAGTTTTCAATTTTTATGGAGAATGATGCCATAGCGCGTCCTTCCACTGAAACGCCTACCTATTCGATCACCATCACAGTAACTAATATCCGCAATAAAGACGGAGTACTTCGCTTTAAGTTTTATGATGAGACTACACCCTTTCCGCACGATAAAGGATTTTTACGGATTGCCGTTCCGAAATCAGAAGTAGTGAATAATACCTTTACAGCCACCTATGATGGCTTTACAGCACAGCGGATGGGCATTGCGCTGCTGGATGATGAGAACGACAACTGGGAATTGGACCTCGGTTGGGTATTTCCTAAAGAAGGTCACGCCTTTTCAGACTATTATCATAAATCTCTTCGCAAACCTGTGTATAATGATTTTCGATTTTATCTGACGGGCAACAAGTCGGTGATCATGAAGATGAGGTATTATTAACTCATTCTGGTCGCATCAACTCGTAAGGGCCACAATGTTCACACCCTTCATTTACCAATTGTAAAATTTTCTACCCTTGCTTTTGACCAGACTGTGTATATTTCAGTCTTTAATAGTCCAGGGTATGCGTATTTATACAAGCCTTTATTCATCCATAGATATTGAACCGGAAAAAAAACTGATGCGGGTTACATGGTTTCCTAAATCAGTTGACCTCGATGAAGAAGGTGTGAAAAAAGAAATTAACAAGATTCTCGATTACCTTATTGAATACCCTATTTCCAATATCATCGTAGATTCCCGTAAGTACCCATTTCGTGCCAACGAAACTATTCAACATTGGATCAATCACATCTACATGCCGCAGATTATTGACTTGGGAATTAAGCGCTATGCGATTATCGTTGAAAAGAAAGTAACTTCTATGTTCGAAACTTTTGAAAACACGGACGACATAGAGGAGGATATTCAAGTTGAATATTTTGCGAATACGCAGGAAGCTGAAATCTGGATAGCGCAAGGATAATCCGCAGTAGTGTTTATGAATCAAACGTATGACTATATCGTGATCGGTTCCGGGTTTGGTGGCTCTGTATCGGCTATGCGTCTTGCTGAGAAGGGATATTCGGTGTTGGTGATTGAAAAAGGAAAACGTTGGCAAACGCAGGATTTCCCTAAATCGAATTGGAATATTCGTAAATACCTGTGGCTGCCTGTCTTGAAATGTTTTGGGTTTCAAAAGCTTACTTTCTTTAAGGAGGTTTTTATTCTTTCGGGCGTTGGTGTGGGCGGTGGCTCGTTGGTGTATGCCAACACCCACATGATGCCGCGTGAAAGTTTTTATACAAATCCCATTTGGTCACACCTCAAGGATTGGAAATCGGTGTTGGCACCGTACTTCGAGCGTGCAAAGTTTATGCTCGGCAGCGAGAAGTTTACAAAAGAATATGAGGAAGATAAGATTCTGAAATCCGTAGCAGAAGATATGGGGCAGGGCAGTTCGTATGATCGTGTGGATTATGTTGGTGTGTATCTCGGGAATGCCAAAAAAGAAATTGATCCGTATTTTAAAGGGCTAGGTCCTAAACGTAGTGGTTGCATTGAATGTGCCGGCTGCATGGTGGGTTGCCGGTATAATGCCAAGAACACGTTGGATAAAAATTATCTCTGGTTTGCCGAAAATATGTTTGGTGTTACGGTATTGGCGGAGACGTTGGTAACTAAAATTGAGAATAAGAATAACCAATACCAGGTGCACACAGAACAAAGCACCACTTGGTTTACAAAGCGCAAGAAAATAATTTCTGCGAAAGGAGTGGTGATGAGTGGTGGAGTTTTGGGTACGATGAATTTGTTGCTGCGCCAAAAACATGTTTACAAAACGTTGCCCAACTTATCAGATACATTAGGTAATAATATTTTAACCAATTCTGAAATGCTTTCGGGGGTAGTAGCAGCCGACCGAAAACTAAATCATGGTGTTGCGATCAGTTCTATTTTTAATCCGGATGAGCACACGCACATTGAGCTCTGCAAATTTCCCGATGGCTCGGGAGCAATGATTCGCTTGGCGGGGATGGCTGCCGGAAATGGGAATCCGTTTGTACGAACGTTGAAGATGGTGGGCAATATACTTACACAGCCATTGAAGTTTCTCCGTTCAGTTTTCAATTTTAAAGTCGCGCAAACCAGCATCATCTTTTTGATTATGCAATCGTTGCCCAATGCCATGCAGATGAAACTGCGCAAAGGAATCTTTGGGCCGAAACTCATCATGAAAAATGATAGCGGACAAAAGGTGCCGAGTTTTATACCGATTGGTCAGGATGCTTTGTATCGGTATGCAGAAAAAGTAAACGGGGTTCCACAAAATGCGCTCACAGAAGTTATGTTTGGTCTTTCTTCTACTGCGCACATCCTGGGCGGGTGCCCGATGGGAAGCACAAAGGAAACGGGTGTGGTTGATGATCAATTTCGCGTTCACGGTTATTCGAATTTTTTTATTCTGGATGGTAGTGTGATGCCCTGCAACCTGGGTGTAAATCCTTCTTTAACCATTACGGCTTTAAGTGAATATGCCATGAATCAGATTCCTGCAAAGCCCGGAAATAAAATGGTTACACTTGATCAACGACTTGACCAGGTGTAACCATGAATAAGAGTTGAACCAAACAATTAAAGTTGTCCCTTCTCGGCAGCTCTCTTCATTTTTTTGTTTGCATAGATAGCAACTTCTACGCGTCTGTTTTCTTCATCCACCGTTGATGCAGGTTGGTCTTCGCCATAGCCGGTGGTAGTAATTCGTGCAGTTTTAACATTATTCTTAACGAGAAAGTTAGTCACTGCCTGACCGCGTTGCTTCGATAAGGTCATGTTATAGGCACCCGTACCGGATTTATCCGTATGTCCTTCGATGAGAATGTCGGTGTCTTCGTATTTATTCAACGTCTCCGCTAAGTTTACCAGGTTTTCCTGGGTTCCTGCAGTAAGTGAATACGAATCGAAGTCAAACATCAAACCGGAATCAAACGTTATTTTTATTCCTTCGCCAACGCGTTCAACGGTAGCTCCTTTCAAATCATTTCGCAATTCTTCGGCTTGCTTGTCCATGTGATTGCCAATTAGAGCTCCGGCACTTCCGCCCACGGCTGCGCCAATAATTGCTCCCACCGCTGTGTTACCCGATTGGTGTCCAATAACTCCACCTATTGCTGCACCGGTTCCCGCACCAATAGCGGTACCTTTAGCCATATTGGAAGATTTGCAACTTAACATGACCTGAACCGCCACAATGAGTAGCAAAATCAAACCACCTCGACTTAGTATTCCTTTTTTCATATAGATTGTTTTTATGCAACATTAAGATGTCTAACAATGATGCCAGTTTCGGAAGCAAACACGACACTGATACGTGCATAACATGGCCATTGCTAATTATGCTACTGGGTATTTTTTTCCCCACTTTTGTGGAAACGGTAACAATAAAGAGATTTATTAATTTTTTGTTCAACTATGAGATTCAAAGTACTGATTGTCACTATAGGTGTGTTGACGCTTGCTCTTATGATAGGTATGGTTACTTTCTATCAGCCGGATATTCCATTTGAAACACTTAAAAAAAAGTATGCCGGGGCTCCCTCCCGGTTTGTTGATGTCATGAACATGCAGGTTCATTATCGGGATGAAGGTTCTGAAACTGATACGATACCCCTTGTTTTGTTGCATGGAACAGCTTCCTCTCTACATACCTGGAACGCTTGTGCCAGCGAATGGACTAAAACACATCGTGTGCTGCGCATGGATTTACCAGGCTTTGGGTTAACAGGACCCCATCCGGAGCATAATTATAACATCGACATGTATGTTGCCTTTTTGGCCGCCTTTCTGGAAGCAACAAACGTTGAACAGTGTTATCTCGCTGGCAATTCGTTGGGCGGACTGATCGCTTATCAGTTTGCTGCAGCTTATCCTGACAAAGTCAAAAAACTACTTTTGTTAGATGCAGCAGGTTATCCCATAACGAATGCAAAAGGATCTCTGGCGTTCACATTGGGAAGAATTCCGGTGTTGAAGAATATCCTGAAAGTCATCACACCGATTTCATTGGTGCGCAAAAGCCTGGAAGATGCCTATGGCGACAAAACGCTTGTAACGAATGAACTTGCGGAGCAGTATCGCGACATGGCTTGCCGAGAGGGCAATCGCGAAGCCCTGGTGCAACGACTCAATCTGGAACATCAAACAGATACTACTGTGATTGGCACCCTGGCAATTCCCACGTTGGTAATCTGGGGCGAACTAGATCAGTTGATTCCGGTTACGCATGCCTATAAATTTTCGCGCGATCTGCCCGTTGATTCGGTGGTTGTGTTACCCGGTGTTGGTCATGTTCCCATGGAAGAAAGTCCCCGGTTGATTATTCCCTTGGTCAATAGATTTATAAGGGACACATTATAACCAGAGATCTGCCTGAAACGGGGGTATTCGCCACTGGCCGCCCTTGGAAATATACATGTAGCCGCTGATCCCAGATTTGGCACTTAAAAAGGATTTATATCGTTGTATTCACAGACATTCATCGTTTCTACTTACATTTACACTGTTATGAACATTTTGAGAAGCTGGCGCGAACAAAAGATTTTACTGAAAAGAAGATTCCCTATTCTTTCGGATGAAGATTTTGTCTATGACGAAAGCCAAAAAGAAAGCATGCTCAAAAAACTGGAAGACAAGTTAGGCATCACCAAGCCAGAACTAGAAATGATTTTCGCTGAGATCCAGCGCTCGTAATCCAGTCTCCTTATTTTAGTTTCATCACTACCGATGGATCGATAGGATACCTGCCAAAAGATTTTCCGTACACCGCAATTCCACCCGCACCTTCTGTTTGAATCCTGATTGTAAGTTCACCTTTTGCCAATGAGCTTTGTAATTGCTTTTTGGAGATGGGTACTTTGGTGAGATATCCATACGAACCTGCTTCACGTAATTTCCGATCTTTTAATTGATGATGCCAGGACAACACGCCACGGTGATCAGCGGGGTCATCGGCCAGTGTAGTAGTTATCGCAGTTTCCCCATTCACTGTAATTTTTACTTTCGATGGAAATAACTTTTCATCCGTCATAGGATAGGAGTTGAAGTTTGCGCTCGGTGAGGCTAAACCACCCAGCATATAGTCTACATCTGTTTTTTCTTTGGTGTCCATATCTTTTACAAACAATTCCTTGGCTGAAATTTCTGCGATGAAGTAAGACTCCTTAATATCCTTTTGGTTAACAGTTTTATCGAGCTTAAATACGTACTCAAAATATCCGCTGCCCGATCCATTAAATTTTAATCCATCCAGCACATGCCAGATTTTTCCAGCAAACTCTACTTTGTTGGGTGTAGGTTTAACAGAAATAATTTCTGTCTTTGGAATTTTGTTTTCTGAAATAATTTCGAAGTGCATGAAGTTGTGATGCAGCACTGTTCCTTTTGAATCTTCCACTTGAAGGGTAAGAATTGCCAACCCGCCTGTATTTGGCATTTGCAATATCAATGATTCAACTTCCTTTTGAATGTAAGGCTGATACTCAATTAGCCGGGTGCCTTGTGTAACGAGTGAAGTTTCTCCGATTGCATTGGTCTGTGTAACCTGATAAGAGATTTTCAATTGTTTTCCATAATCTACACTCGTCATCGAAGAAAGGTAGAGTGGAACCTTTACCTGTGCTCCGCCAGATACCGTTTTGCAAATTTCATTTCCTGTTGAAAGGTAAACATCCGCATGCAAGTCGTTGAGTTTCATGCCGGGCATTAATTCTTCGAGCCCGGTAAATTTATTGGTGCGATCAAATCGCCAGTAGCCATTCCACTCATTGATTACATCGTGATGCTCTGTGTAAAGCCAGCCTGCTACTTCAGGATATTTTCTAAACGTATTCAGCATGCGATGATAATCCCAACTCCAATCGACATCGCCCGTGCTGCCTTCATAGCCCCACACGTTGCCGCACTCTGAATTTATTTTTGGTTGCTTGCCTTGCTTAAATCCGGCTTCAAACTGGAACGCGCTTCCCTCAAAAGAACTTTCGGTTAGTTTCTTCAAATGTTCTTCCCATTCCCAGCCAGGCAAATAGTCATGAAAGGAGTTGATGTCTGTAACGGTATGACCCGCTCCGCAACAAATAGAATTATCCTCAACCAATCGGGTAGGGTCTAATGACTTAGCGAGGTAATACATAGACGACACCCACATTTGTGTTTCAGGAAGATAGTGGCCTACACGTTTTCCGTTTTCTTCTACATGCGTGCGCAGGCCCCAGGTTTCATTAAAGAGTATCCACGAAAAAATGGAAGGGTGATTAAAGTCGCGTTTCACCATTTCGCGAAAGGTTGTTTCTGCTTCGCGTTGCATTTTTGCATCGGGGTCACCCCAGCTGTTGGGTAAGTCGGCCATCACTAACACACCGAGCTTATCGGCCCAATATAATTTGCGTGGGATTTCTGATTTAATATGTGGACGAATGCCATTCAATCCAATCGACTTCGCGAGTTCAATTTCTTGGCGCATAAACTCGTCTGTGGGAAATGTGTAAAACCCTTCGGGGTGATACGATTGATCCAGCGTAAGCTGCAGGTACACCGGCTTGTTGTTGAGTGCTATGTAAGGAAATTCTGTTCCGGGAAGATTCACGACCGAAATCTTACGCATCCCGAAATATGTTTTCACAACATCATCACCCAGTTTTATTCCGGTCTCATAGAGATAAGGATCTTCCAGCGACCACAGATGTGGTTGTGGTATGGGGATCGGGAAACTGAATTTGTCTTTTCCTTTTGGAATGATTACTTCTTTGATGATAGGTGTGGTAGAGGTTTTGATCGACACCGATAGTTTGATTTCAGTTTTTGTTTCCGCAGGTAAATAGGTGGTTACGGTAACCTGACCTTTATCAATATCAGGAATGAAGTGAACAGCATCCACATAGTCTTTTCCGCGCGCCTCTACATACACGGTTTGCCAGATGCCGCGTGCGTTGCCATAGCCCTGTTTGCCATACAATGTAAAGTCTCTTCGTTTGTCATCGGCACGAACCACAAGTTTTTGAGCTTTGCCGTAATTAAGATATTCGGTTAGTTCGAATGAGAAAGGTGTGTATCCACCCCGATGTGTGCCCAATAATTTTCCATCCAGCCATACGGTGGTTTCCCAATCGGAAGCGCCTATGGTGATGAAGGTTCTTTTGTTTTTCCATTCCGGACTAATGGTGATCTCTCTTTTATACCAGGCGATATCGGCTTTGTCTTTTACGCCCGACAATTGCGATCCCCAGGGAAAGGGGACTGTTATTTTATGAGC
>JALHRJ010000033.1 GCA_022841475.1 Cyclobacteriaceae bacterium
GAGCTTTGCCATTCTTACCATTTGTTCCTTTTCCTGAGCGGTGGCATTATGCAACGCGAATTGCGTAAACATCAGTACAAGAATTACTCTAATTGATTTCATAACAGTGAGATTTAAATAATAACTCCGATAAGAAGTAAAAAGGATGACGGTCCATTTTGCGATTGTGATCATCGTGCAGAAGCTAACGAGGTAATATTTATGCCGTCTCTATTTTTGGTGACTATAGACTTTAAGAAAATCAGAAACCAGGCTGTATCTTTTTTCAGCCGGTTAAGATACATTTTTCAGCTGGAATGGTCTACGCAGGATGCTAAGAATATAACTGCTACATTGTGTTCTTTAAGAATTACTCCAGAAAAGGCAATTAGCTAACAGCGGCTAGAATAGAACGGTCCAAGTCATCAAAATCGTACCTGACTCTCAAGCCTTGCACTTCTTCTATCATTTGTTACAAGTATTTCTGTTGGGGTAAGTGGTGACGAGTTACATTCTCGCCATATACCAATTGAGCTCTTTTTCGATCCGCTCGTAATGGAAATAGGCTGTAATATTCTTTTGAAGGCGTAAGAATGCAGTCTCACTTTTAACCACGTAGTCAAACGCTTTGTGGTGCATACAGCTAATGGCCACATCAATTTTATCCTGGGCAGATAACATGACTACCGGTATATCGGGATTAATAGCCTTTATTTTATCTAGGGTTTCAATTCCATTCATGGCATCCTTTTCAATTCCATTCAGGTGATAATCCAAAATGATTACATCCGGTTTATGCGATAAATTTTCCAGGCAAAGTTCGCCCGTAGCAAATGTTTCTACGGTAAAATCAGTTTGATGAAGAAATTCTATTTCCAATGACTTTAAAAACAGGGCATCATCATCTACCAGGAAGAGTTTTAATTTTTCAGTTTTCATTGCTTGCATTTTTTAGTTCTTTAAACTTCTCCTCCAGCTCTTTACACGCCTGATTGCATTCGACTTCTAACTGCCAAACAAACTGTGTTAGTTTATCCTGCTCATTGCTATCCTCCAGTAACACGGTCACGGGTATAGCTGCATTTTTTCTTGAAAGGGCATACTGCTGAATTTCTTTCGCCAGGGTTTCAAATTGATTGTCCATACCCATCATAGCAAACGAGGGAATTATCTTGTGAGCCGAAGCGTAGAGCAAATCCCAATCATGATTTTGCAACCCTTTTTTTAAGGCCCGGATTAAAACCGGGGTTTGATCCAGGTAAGCGCTTATCATTTCCATCATCAACACAGGATTTGATTTGGTGAGTCGGTTGAGGTAGGATAGCTCAACACATTGGGGTGGACTTGTATCATTTTCCTTTTCAGTCTCAACCTCTTTCACCTCGCGTGGTTGCTTCGCTAAGCCGACCAACTTGGCATACAATAAACGATCATCGATCGGCTTGGCAATATAATCATTCATCCCCACCGCTTTGCATTTTGCCAGGTCCACGGTGGTCACATCCGCGGTAAGCGCAATAATGGGTATATCAGATTTCATAATGTTGCGGATATATTCTGTAGTCTCAAAGCCATTCATGATCGGCATTTGTAAATCCATCAGAATAATATCGTAGGTGTTTGTTTCCAATTTCTCAATGGCAATTCTGCCATTGCCAGCAATGTCCCGTTCAAATCCAAAATCGTCTAACAAAGTTTTCATCAATAGCTGGTTGAGTACAATGTCTTCAACCACCAGCACTTTTATATTCTTGATGTCAGGATTTAGTTCTACAAAGCCAGCATCCAATTCAGCATCCCTTGTTGTAGTTTGAAAACCTAAGGTGAAACTAAATATAGAGCCTTCTCCTAATTTGCTACTTACCTGGATGGTACCATCCTGGGCTTCTACCAACTGCTTCACAATCGCCAATCCCAAACCTGTGCCACCATAGATTCTTGATGTGCCACTGGTTGCCTGTTGAAAGTTTTCAAAAATGTGTTCGATTTTATTTTTACTTATTCCGATGCCTGTATCAGAAACCGAAAATTCAATATACACTTTCTCTTTTTCCTCCTTTTGTAATTGAACCTTTACAGTGATTTTTCCGGTGGTTGTAAATTTTACAGCATTGCTTACAAGATTCAGAATGATCTGGTGCAAACGCACCGGATCTCCCAGGAGCACCTTCGGAATATTGCTGTCGTATACTTTTATTAAGGTGAGATTCTTTTCCTGAATTTTTGGCTCAAACAAATGAAGCATGGCGGAAATAGTTGATGCCATTTTAAAAGGAGTCTGTTCAAAGGTCATCTTGCCGGCATCCACTTTTGCCAGATCGAGAATATCGTTGATAAGAACAATCAAGGCATCGCCACTGATCTTGATGGCATTCAGATACTCTTTTTGTTTTTCAGACAAATCTGTTTTTAATACTACTTTAGTGAATCCAATGATCGCATTCATGGGTGTGCGAATCTCGTGACTCATGTTCGATAGAAATTGCTGTTTGGCTTTAACAGCCTCTTCGGCAATAAGGGTTGCGCTTTCCGCCTTTCGTTTGGCTTCTTCTGCAATTTCGGTTGCCAATTCAGCGGCTACTTTTGCTTCCGTCAACTCGGTTGCAATTCTTTTTTGTTCGGTTACATCCCGGGCAACAATCACTACCCCCAATACATTTCCGCGACCATCTTTATACACCGAACCGTTGAATAAAACATCTGTCAACTTTCCATTCTTGTGTCGCAGAGTTAATGGAGAATCGGCCACTGACCCTTTCGCAAACACTTGCTGATATACCTCGCGGGCCTTTTGGGGTTCCGTGAAATAATCAAAGAAATCGGTACCCGTTAACTTTTCGCGCGAGATGCCGGTGATATCTGCGGTGGCTTTATTCATGTCGGTAATTTTTCCTTCGGTATTGATGGTCACCAAAGGATCCAGACTTGCTTCAATCAGACTGAGTGAATATTTGGAAAGTAATTTTTGTGCAGTTACATCGCGGGCAACAATTACTACTCCAACTACTTTGCCTTCACCATCTTTGTATACCGACCCGTTGAACAACACGTCTGTAAGTTTTCCGTTTTTATGGCGAAGTGTTAATGGCGAATCGGCCACTGATCCCTTTGCAAAAACTTCCTGATATACCTCGCGGGCTTTTTGTGGCTCTGTAAAATAATCGAAGAAGTCCGTGCCCGTAAGTTTTTCGCGCGAGACACCCGTAATGTTGGCGGTTGCTTCATTCATGTCCGTAATCTTTCCCGCTATGTTGATAGTTACCAAAGGATCCAGGCTGGCCTCTATTAAACTTCTCGCATATCTCGATTCGCGCTGTGTTTCCATTGGCTTAACTGTTGGTGTTATTTAATTTAACAGCATCGTCTGAGTTACCGATTTCGTCAATGGGTCTACGGCCATTGTGTTTTAATTGCTTAAATTCGGAAGGGGAAAGGCCAGTCACTTTTTTAAATTGATTGGACAAATGGCCAACGCTGCTGTAATGCAGCTTATAGGAAATTTGCGTAAGGTTTAATTCTCCATACCGCAGCAATTCTTTCACCCGTTCAATCTTATGAACAATGATAAACTGCTGAATGGTGATTCCTTTTAGTTCTGAAAATAGTGTGGAGAGGTAGTTATAATCGTAGTCTAGTTTTCCAACAATGAAATCCGAATAATTTATATTGATTTCTTCATCGGAGTTGTGAATCATGTCGGTGATCACATTTTTTATTTTTTCAATCAGGATGGCTTTCCGATCGTCCATTAACTCAAAGCCTTCGCTCAGCAAGGCCGCTTTAAGTTGTTCCAGGCTTTCTCCGGTCACATCCTCCATGATCTCCACTTCACCCAGATCTACCACAACGAAGTGCAACCCCATTTTCCTGAGCACCTCTCGAACCGCTATTTTACAGCGATTGCTAACCATGTATTTGATATATATTTTCAAGCGGATTGGCGTTTAATCCGGCAAAGTGAGCGTAAGGGAACGATCAAGACTTACACATTTATGATTATTTCTTGCAGATTTAACTGATTTGAATTTGAGCAAATGCCATAGCTTTAAAAGGGCATTCAAAACGCTTTCAGGTGAGTAAAAGAAGGATTTCTTCTGTGTCTAGGTACACGGTATTTACGAGGGCAACGAGCTATGTCGTTTCAACAAAGTACATTTTAAGAGTACCCTTATTTTTTACTTCTATTTCACCGCGGTAAGTGCAAGGCACGGTATCTTTAACTAATTGATAGGTGCTTTCGGAAATATTAATTTTTCCAGGTTCTGATGCGGACTCCATACGTGCCGCAATGTTTACGGTATCACCCCAGATGTCGTAGGCAAACTTTTGTGTGCCCACAACCCCGGCTACCACAGGTCCGGTATGTATGCCAATGCGTACTTCAAATGTATGTTTTACTTCAGCCGACTTCCTTGTAGCAGCTACAAATTCTGCAATAGCTTTAGCGGCTTGCAACACCCTTAAGGCATGATCTGTACTCGGAAAGGGCAACCCACCCGCGCACATGTAGGCATCGCCAATGGTTTTAATCTTTTCAATACCATGTTGCTGTATGATTTCATCAAATTTTGAAAAGTAATAATCAACCGTTTCTACTAATTGTTCGGGAGTCAGGTTTTCAGCATACTGTGTAAATCCTTTGAAGTCGGCAAACAGTACTGTTACTGAAGCAAACTTTTTCGCCTTAACTTTACCAAGCTGTTTTAATTCCTGTGCTGTTTCTTTTGGCAGAATGTTTAGTAGCAGGGCTTCCGAGCGGTTGCGTTCCTGTTCAATGATCAGATTGGTACTTTTGATGTAGCTATAACGCCTGTACAGCCCAATGGAGAGCAACCCAATCAGCAAAAGCGCAATGCCAGTGCCAATGGTAATAATTTGTTGATTTCGTTTCTGTTGGTTGGCAAGATCAACCTCAATCTGTTTTTTGGAAACTTCAAAATTGGTACGCAAGTCGGCCATTTGCTGCACAGCAGTAATGTCTTTTACGCTGTCTTTGTAGGCAATGTGATCCTTATAATAAGTATAGGATTCTTTCAACTTACCGGCTCGTTCATAAATCTGCGCGAGTTTTAAGTAGGCCACGCTAATCTGTTCTTTCAAACCATGGCGCCTGGCTAATTCCAAACTACGATTGGCATACTTCAGGGCTGTTACCTCATCTCCTTGGGCAAAATAGATATCAGCAATATAGTTGAGGTATACAGCAATGGGATAGTATTCCTGCTGAGCCTCCAGCAATAAAATAGCTTCATTCATGTTCTCCGAAGCCTGCAGGTTGTCGCCCAACTTCGCGTAGATCATGCCCAGGTTACCCAGGCTATAAGCTTCTCCTATTTGAGAATTTATCTTTTGAAAAATTACTTCCGCTTCGCGCGTATACAGCAAAGCCGTATCTAATTGATTGAGCGTGATGAAGGCATCACCTGCATTGAGCAAAGCCGAAGCAATATTGACTGAGTCTTTTGCTTCCCGCAGTATCTGAATAGCCTTTTGATGATAGCTCATCGCGTTGGGATAGTTCCCCATGATGGCATAAACATCGGCAATGGCAACATATACGGCTCCCAGCCTATGTCTGTATTTTGCATTGTCTACAATACGAGCTCCTTCAAAATAGCTTTCCATCGCCTGAGTTAAGTCACTCTTTAAGCGATAAGCATTACCCTGCTCGAGATATCCTTGAAACAAATATTCGATAGAATCGACAGCCTGTGCAGCTTCAATGAGTTGCTCGCTGAAATAGAGTGCGCGATCCGCATTGGGATGGTTGATGGCCAGCTCTTTCAGTAGCAAGAGTTTTTGCTGAGGTTCATAGATACCCTTGTTATACTGGGTTTCAAGACTATCAATAATCGATTGCGATTGACTCTGGCTATGCAGCCAACTAACTATGAATAATGTTATTAATCCAGCGCTTTTCAGAACTTCCATCAACGAGCCTTATTTCCAGAAAGAAAATGTAACCGCCAATTAATGAACCCGGATAACAGGATCAATGTGAAAGGTTCCATTGCGGTTTTTGCCATTGTTCAGCACCGTAAAAGAAATCTTGTATTTGAATTGATCCTTTTTTTCATCCCCGGTTTTGTTCACCACTTTGCCCACTACTTTTTCGGGTGTACCACGGTCTCCAATCAGTACGTTCTGACCAAAAACATTCTTACCACCTTCGTGATTAATTGACTTGATATTCACCCGATCCGTTTCAGGTGCATTGGTGGAAACGCCTTGCCAGGTAACAGTATCACCCACGTTTGCATCAATGGTGAATTCTTCATTCGATATGCCCTCGTCCTGACCAAAGTTACATGTGGTGTCTGTATTCTTGTTATTAATAAGGCTTGTGTCTACATACAGGGTTACAACAATATTTTGAGTCTGGTCTTGACGCGTGCGAATAATAGTGAATGCGGAGAGTGGTAACGTGCCGGCTGCTAATAGCAATCCGGACTTCTTAATAAATGACCTTCTGTTTTGCATAGCAGGTTTTTTTTGAAGTTTGGTGACCCTAAGATAGTAAAAACAACAAGATTGGAGTAGATGTACGCAGTATCCCTGATAATGGCAATCGGTAAAAGTTGAATTGTACTAAAAGTTGAAAAATGCTGTGGGTTAAAAGCCAAAGAGTTTATGTCATGTTTGAAATCCATAGTCAATTGCCTGCTTTAAGTAGTTGCATTTATACGTAAAAAATCATTGCTTTATAATCAAAATCAAATCCTATGGCAGTTATTAACCTGAACGTAAACGGGAAAAAACAATCCGTTGATGTAGACCCGAAAACACCTGTGCTTTGGGTGCTGCGCGAACACTTGAATCTGGTAGGTACCAAATATGGGTGTGGTATCGCGCAATGCGGTGCCTGCACCATTCATCTGGATGGCGTGGCTGTGCGCTCGTGCCAGTTGCCAGTGTCTGTAATCGGAGAAAGGGCGATTACCACCATTGAAGGTTTATCCGAAAACGGAGATCATCCCGTGCAACAAGCGTGGCTTGAACATGATGTGCCACAGTGTGGCTATTGTCAGGCTGGCCAGATTATGAGTGCGACAGCCTTGCTCAAGCAAAATCCTGCACCTTCCGATGAACAGATTGAAACCGCAATGAATGGTAATATTTGCCGGTGTGGAACTTATGTGCGCATTAAAGCAGCCATCAAAACAGCAGCAACGGCTAAATCTTAATCACCTTAACCTTTCATTTCCATGACAATCGTAAAAACGAATATAAACCGGAGATCATTTTTAAAGGCCTCTGCACTGGCAGGTGGTGGCTTTATGTTAAGCTTCAGTTGGCTGGCCGGATGCAAACCTGCAGCCGAAGAAGCTTTGGCACTTCCTAAAGAGTGGTTCGAATTGAATGGCTATTTAAAAATTGGTGAAAATGGTTTGGTAACCATTATGTCGCCCAACCCGGAGATCGGGCAGAATGTAAAAACTTCTATGCCCATGTTGGTGGCTGAAGAACTGGATGTGGATTGGAAAAACGTAATCGTAGAACAAGCGCCACTGAATACAACTGTATTTACCCGACAACTTGCTGGCGGTAGTCAATCGATCAGTCAGAGTTGGAAGAGCTTGCGCATGGCGGGAGCTACAGCGAGAAAAATGTTACGCGAAGCCGCTGCTAAAACCTGGCAGGTACCAGTGGAAGAAATTACTACCGAGGCGAGCATGCTCTATCATAAAGCCAGTAGCAAGTCAGCCTCCTATGGTGAAATGGCATCGGCAGCAGCCAAAATTGAAGTGCCTAAAGAAGTTGAACTCAAAAACAACAGCGACTTTAAAATCATTGGTACATCGCGCAACAATGTAGATGGTAAGAAGATTGTTACTGGCCAACCCCTTTACGGATTGGATTATCGAGCAGAGGGAATGTTGGTAGCCATGATCGCACATCCACCAGCGTTTGGTATGAAATTAAAAAGTGTTGACGATTCTCAGGCGCGAACTATGCCTGGCATCAAAGATGTGTTTACTATAAAAAGTTATCCTGAAGATTACGCCCAGCAGTGGTGCGATGTTTCTTCCTTTCCTGAACTGGTAGTTGTAGTGGGTAACACCACCTGGGAAGTGATGAATGCTCGCAAGGCGTTGAAACTGGAGTGGGAACAATTTCAGGATCATGAAATATCTTCTTCAACTTTCTGGGGTACTACTGTTAAGGTAAAAGTACCGGGCGGGTTGGAGAATAGCTCGCAACATGCCAAGTTGATGACTGACTATGCCGCTAAGAATGCAAAAGTAGTTCGTAAAGACGGCAACCCCGAAGCCGTATTCAAGAAAGCAGCCAAAGTTATTGAGCGAACTTATTCTGCTCCGTTCCTCGCGCACAACACCATGGAGCCAATGAACTTCTTCGCTCATGTTACTGAAGAGAAAGCAGAATTGGTAGGGCCGATTCAAACACCGGAGTTCATGGAGAAAAGTGTAGCTGCTCGTCTCAACTTGCCGTTAGAAAAAATTGAGATTCAAATGACGCGGCAGGGTGGAGGCTTTGGAAGAAGATTGTATGGCCACTACCTCGTAGAGGCTGCCGTAATCTCCCAAAAAATTAAAGCGCCTGTTAAATTAATTTACACCCGCGAAGATGATATGTCTTTCGGAGTATACCGGCCTGCGTACCATGCCTTATATCGTGCAGCATTGGATGCGGATAATAATCTAATTGCTTTTCATGTGAAGGCGGGTGGTATTCCGGAGAGTCCATTGTTTGCCGATCGTTTTCCGGCTGGTGCCGTGGATAACTATCTGGCGGAAGAGTGGACAGCTCCCTCCAACATTAGTGTGGGTGCTTTCCGCGCCCCGGCTTCCAACTTTATTGCCGGTGCCGAGCAGTCGTTTCTCGATGAGGTAGCGGAAGTTGCAGAAAAAGATCCTATTCAGTTTAGGCTTGATTTGTTAGATCGTGCGCTCAACCAACCAGTAGGAGAGAAAAATGATTATGAGGCGAAACGATTAAAAGGTGTGCTGGAGTTGGTAAGAAGCAAATCGAATTGGGGACAAGACATGCCCAATGTACACCGCGGGGTTTCAGCGTACTTCTGTCATGATAGTTATGTAGCGCATGTGATTGATTTAGTAGTGGAGAACGGCAATCCACGAGTAGAGAAAGTTCATTGTGCTGTAGATTGTGGAATTGTAGTTAATCCTATTGCAGCGATTAACCTGGTAGAAGGCGGTTCGGTAGATGGTATCGGACATGCGATGTACAGCGGACTAACATTTACGAATGGCACACCTGATCAAACCAATTTTAACAAGTATCGATTAATCCGACACAGCGAAGCACCCAAAGCAATTGATGTTCATTTTGTTCCCAGCACGGTAGATCCTACAGGTCTTGGTGAGCCACCCTTTCCACCCGTAATGGGTGCGTTGGCGAATGCACTTTATAAAGCAACGGGTAAGCGCCATTACCAACAACCTTATTTGGGTGAAGGGATAACGGTAGGATAGTTTATTTCAGTCGTGACACTGTTACAGTGGTGTCACGACTTTCTTAGTTTTCTGCATTATTTGTTTTTTCGCAATTCTTGCTTTGATTTTCTCCTCAAATCGCTGCCAGGTGATTTAATTTGTAGCAGGTGAATCTATGAAGCCCTCCTAAATCTTCCCAACATGAAAATTAAAGCACTCCTTTTAGTAGTCTGCTCGCTTTATTTGAGCTCCGTCAACGCGCAACATGACAGCACTTTCTATTTCAGGGCCGATTTAAGCATAACCAACAATGGCTTTTCCATCATACCAGCATTTACGTTGGGCGAACCCGCTGCCTTTCTGGACATGCGAATGGGAAATAGGCGCCTGAGTTTTGAGCCTCAGTTTCGCTATGCACTTGAAGGGCGCCCATGGTCTTTTGTTTTTATCTATCGCTACAAAGCGATCATCAAACCAAAATTCGAATTAGCTTTTGGTGGTCACCTACCCGGATTGAATTATATAACCCGCACCGTTGTAATTAATGGTATTGAAGATCAACTATCAGTGGCAAGGCGTTTCCTTGCCCTTGAAATTTTGCCAACGTATAAGTTTTCAGATAACAGGAGTGTAGGTATTTATTATTTACGTGGTTATGGCTTTCAGAATCACGGACCTCAGAATTCTACTTTTCTATCGCTTCTTGGGAACTTTAATAAAATCAAACTAGCGGGTAAAACGTATCTCAGCTTCAATCCACAAGCGTTTTATCTTAAGTTAGATGTTGAAGATGGTTATTATGTCAACTTAACCACAACTTTTGGGATCAGAGGCTTTCCATTAACCATTTCGGGCATTGTAAACAAAGCAATCGAATCCGACATACCGGCACCGAATTTTGACTGGAACGTAAGTTTGATTTACACATTAGATAAGCAATTTACTTTGAGGTAGTATAGCTCAATCGTGTGGTATAACATCGTCTTCCATTTCAAGACGATGTGTTAGTTTCGATATCGTATTCCAGAGACGATGCTTGACCGGAACCCTCTGTGAGAGTAATGCTTAACTATAAGAGACATATCTTTAATTAGCCATCTTCCACTCGTATCATCGGAATTGATACAAGGCCTGAATATTATTTATTAACCTTCAAATCCAAATCTATGCACACCATTATTCAACGCGCCTGCCAGGAGCTGGCAGGCTTTCAAAGTCTTTGCTTACAAATGGAAAAAAGAATTCTGATTACCGGCAAGAGCATGAGTACGTTAAATAACTACACACGATGTGTGGCTCATCTGGCGCTTCATTTTAATATTCTGCCCACACACCTTACACATGATCAACTTGAAGACTATCTCTATCTTTTAAAAAAGAAAGGCGCTGCAGAGTCATTCTTTAAGCATACGGTGTATGGTTTACGTTTTTTATTCCGGGTTGTAGGATTACCAGACCGGGCGATTAAACTTCCTGCTTTAAAAGGTAACTTAAAGTTGCCTGTTGTCTTGAGTCAGAAGGAAGTACAGGAATTATTGCAGGCCCCGATTCTGTTAAAACATCGCGCGATCATTGCAATCCTGTATGGTTGCGGGTTACGCTGCCAGGAATTGCGAAAACTTCAAATTAAAGATGTTGATTTTGAACGAAACATGATTCACATTCGACAGAGTAAGGGGAAAAAGGACCGGTATGTTCCTATGGGTGCAGTATTGATGAATGAGATAAAGAACTACCTGATGAAGGATAAACCTATAAAGTGGTTATTCAATGGAAAGAATTTAAATGGGTATTCACCCCAGGGAGTTCAACGGGCTATTCGTGAGGCACATCGTAAAACATCCATACAAAAGCGAATAACACCACATACGCTTCGGCATACGTATGCTACCCATTTATTAGAGCAAGGCTTGGACATTGTATCGATCAAAGAATTACTAGGCCACTCCTTTATCCAAACAACGATGGTCTATTTGCATGTGGTGATGGTGAATAACAAGTCTGTTTTTTCTCCACTGGATACTTTATTTGAAAAGCCGGAGAAAGAGTTCAATGAAAAAGTAAGCCGACAGTCTTTTCAATACGAAAATCAATTTTATCTAAACATTCTCCAGAAGCGCGCAGCTACCAGACTTCAGAGAACGAGCCAGCAAACCTGTCAGTTTGAATTTTCTTTTCCTGATCGACCGACAACCATCTTAGTTGAAAGTTGAAGGTTTTCTAGTGAAGCCTCGTTTGCGTTTCGGATGAATTAGTTTTAATTTGTTTTTTCTTGTCGAGCATCGCATCGTCCTCTGAGAGAGACGATGCTTGACGAAGAATCACGATCCCGTTAATCCTGCAGTCGGGCATCGTCTCCGTTTCGGGATGATGAATTAGTTTTAATTTATTCTCTTAACCGTGCCAGGTCTGCTTCCGAAGCAATAAACCCAAAGGCAGAAAAATGTTTTCCGGCAATTACTTTTTGATAGATGTCAAATGCTTTCGTGGTGTCGCCATTGTATAAATACCAGTTGCCTACACCGTAGCCTTGTGTGGCAAGCGCCAGATCGACATCTTCATTGGAACTGTTAACAGATAAAACTGAATCCGCTGGTAATAATCCCTTATACATATTCAATCGCTTGAAGTAGGAATCATTTTCGATAATGGTCATAGCAGGGGTGATTAATTCCATCAGCTTCTGTGATTCTTCAACTTTGCCCATTCTACGATACGTCATATAAAGCCAGTCCACAGTAGCCGTTATCAGGTCATCGTTATCGGAAACTTTCATGCATTCTAGATATGCTTTCTGAGCGGTTTCGAAATCTCCTTTCAGGTAGTGCGCTAAACCCAGGTGATACCACACATTAAATTGTGTGGAAGAGAGTGGCTTGTTTATTTTATTCGGCTGACCGTCTGGTTCTATTTCAAGAGGAACCCCTTGCATGAGATCAACAGCTTTGCTTAAATCCGCAATGGCTGCATCAAACTTACGTTGTGAAATGTAGCGATGCCCACGGTGGCGATAGAGGCGGTAGGAGTTGGGATATTTATCAATACCCTCGCTAAAAATATTAATGGCTTCATTGTAGCGTGTGAGGTAGGCAGTTCTCCTGCCCAGCCAGATGTAGTTATCTTCGCTTGCATCGGCTTCAAAATTCTTTTTTGCCACGGCAAGATTGCTATCGAGTTTTGGATTGGGCTCCGTGGGTGCGTAGTACTCGAGCCCTAACAGCGAATAAACTTCGGCTGCTTCAGCAGCAGCTTCCTCCGGATTATTCACCACACAGCGTGTCATCAACAACGCGATGAACAACAGACCAATTGATTTTTTCATAGGAAGAGTTCATTAAGTTAATAACTTACAAATTATACTTTGTGTCTTCGTGCCCCTGTCTGCCGACAGGCAGGTTTGTGGCAAATCAATCAATACCCGGTTGCTTCAACACAAAACCAGCTTTCGCTTTTTCCTGATCAACAATTTTCTTAACATCGGCTAAAAGTTTTTTAGCGTCATACACAATACCATCTTTAATGGTGTATTTAATTCCACCCACGCGTTTTACAGAATTGTCCTCCATTAATTTAATAGCGCCCATCCCATTCAGTGCTTGCAAGTTCTCCAATGGATTTACATCTGTAATCGCAAAGTCGGCCAGCTTTCCAATTTCAACAGAGCCCACTTCTTTCTCCATGCCGAGTGCTTGCGCGCCATGCAAGGTTGCTGACCGGATTACTTCGAGTGGATGAAATCCAGCTTCGCGCAACAATTCCATTTCTCTTACAAAGGCAAATCCGTAGAGTTGAAAAATAAATCCTGAGTCGGTGCCTACCGTTACGCGGCCGCCACGATTTTTATATTCGTTCACGAAGGTCATCCACAACCGATAATTTTCTTTCCACGCAACCTCTTGTTCGGTTCCCCACGAAAACCAATACGAGCCATGTGCTATGCGACTGGGTTGATAAAATGCCCAAAGTTGTGGTAAGGTATAATGCTCGTGCCACTCTTGCCTGCGCGCTTTATGTAAATCGCGCGAAGCTTCATAAATATTAAATGTGGGATCGAGTGTGAAATTAAATTTCAACAAGGAATCCATCAGCGCATTCCACTTGGGAGTATAAGGTGCGGCCGCCTGTTTCCATAATCGGCCGGCTTCTTCAAAACGATGCTGTTCGTTGGAGTAATTATACGTAAGTGGATAATCCTGTACAGTGGCATTCTCCAACATAGCTTCTGGTAAGCCATACCAATGTTCCATCGAAGTCATACCGGCTTTGGCCGAGTTAAATACATTCCATCGGGCCACACCCAATTGCGCATGATGACAGGTGGATCGCAAGCCGAGACGTTTATTTTCCCGAATGGCAGCATCCATAATTTCCGGAGCTGCACCAAAAAACTTAATACCATCAGCACCTTTCATTTTGTTTTCATTTACCCAGGCGCGGGCTTGCTCCGGGGAGCGAATAGGTTCTTTTGCTCCGGCACCAAATGTTACATACGCCTTAATGCGTGGTGCAGTGATTAGATTTTTTTCGCTCTTCGTTTTTTGATCGAGTACCCAGTCAACGCCATTCCCAGAGCCGGGCTCTTTAATTGTTGTAACACCGTGGGCCATCCAGAGTTTGAACACGTATTCTGCAATGGGTGCCTGATTGCCACCGATGTGTCCATGCATATCTACAAAGCCCGGCATCAGGTACATACCTTCACAATTAAGTTCTTTACCACCGGCTTCCAGTTTAGGTCTGTTGCCTGTGCTGGCCATGCCGGGGGTAGGCAATCCCAGACTAACGATCCGTTCAATCCGGTTTTGCTTTACAATAATATCAACCGGGCCTACGGGTGGTGCCCCGGTGCCATCGATCAGCATCACGCCACGAATAATAAGTTGGGTGTACGGGCCTTCGCCCTCTTTTATTTCCGGTGCTTTTAAAACCTGCGCAGCGAGAGCAGTTGAAAGGAAAAGATTGATTATCAGGAATATCTTTTTCATAGGCTTAATTAAGGTTCGGAAAGTACGTATTTTGAAGGATCAAATCTACGGGGTTGTGAAAAGCGAAACGAATCGATGATGAAAGGAAGATGAAAAAGTGGGCGATTGTTGTTTTAGTTATCATAAGTCTAACTGCAGGTTATTGGCTGTTTATGTTTCTCAATAAACCGCGCATCCGACCCATCGCACCTGCTCGATCTACACTGGATTCAACGCTGACGTTGCCGGTGTCTACCATCCGGATTCCTATTGAATTTCAATTAAAGGATCTGGAGAAAATGGTCAACACCCGATTGAAAGGAATTTTTATTCAGGAATGGATCCCCGTGGGGGATAAAGGAAGGGATAGTGTCTACCTGGAGTTGGAGCGTACTAACCCGATTCGCCTTGCCTGGAAACCAGCTACTTTATTTGCCAGTGTGCCCTTGCGAATAAGTTTTCGCTTTGTTACGCGGAAGGCAGGTATCCGCATTCAGAATGATAAGCCGATAGTTGCGGAAGTGATCCTGAACTTAAAATCAAAAATTAATTTGGATGATGCGTGGCGAGTGAAATCCACGACCGAGTTGGATAGCGTTATCTGGGAAATGGAGCCCTCTATCAAAATCGCTTTTTTTAATTTCAATCTTAGAAAGTTTGCAGAAACCTACCTCGAAAAAAATCAAACTAAGCTAACCCTCCGGTTTGATAGCCTTTCTCACGAGTTGCTCGACACGCGCAAAATAGTGGAGAAGATTTGGGACGACATTCAAAAACCCATTGTTATAAAAAAAACTGAGCCTCAAATTGGTTTACTGGCCCACGCCCAGGATCTCACATCACGATGGAATAATGATCCTGATGGTGATATCTCAGTGATGATAACCTTGAAGGCACAAGTTTATTCCTGGTTTGAATCACCACCAACTCAAGCTAAGCCTCCACTGCCCAAACACAACTATGCCACCAGGCAGGACGAAGAACTTGATTTATATGTGATGGCAAAAATTCCTTTTGATCAGATCAATCGTTTTGCAAGTGAGAACCTGCATAAACTTTCTTATTCGTATGAGTCATACACTGTAGCCATAAGAAATGCGGAGCTCTATGGTAGTGGACAGGAATTAGCGCTTGCGATGAACGTGAAAGGTACGGTGCGAGGAAAAGTATTTTTACGGGCTCTGCCTTATTACGACACCCTGAATCAGGTGATTGGTCTAAGCAATTTGCGTTATGATTTGCATACAGAAGAAATTTTGCTCAGCTCAGCCGATTGGATGCTGAAGGATCAATTACTTTTGATGATAGCCGACACAGTAAAAAAAGATTTGAGCGAAGAACTAGCAGGAATTCCACAACTTATTGAACAGGCTATCGAGAAGGGAAAGTCGGGCAATAAGATGACACTTACGGTTGATTCATTGCGGATAACCTCTTATGCCTCACTCGTTACAGGAAAAGATATTCAATGGATACTTCGAGCACAGGGTACAGCGGGCATTGCGCTCGATAAGAAAATCATGCAACGTAAAAAGCAAAAAAAGTAGGATTTTATTAAAAGAGCATCATTTTTCGCCCTGTCGAAATCGTTTTCAGTAATATTTTAGGTTCGATAGGTATTATTTCTGCCCAATTAATCGAAATTTGGTTCAAATCTACCTACCATGAGCAAGCCTAAAACTCGCTGGATTGTCATTTTTGCAATTCTGGCAATCCTTCAACTACTAGTGCTTTTTAATGCCAGCGACCCCATCAGTGATGTAGCCGATACAATTGATAAAGCAGATACTGCATGGATGATTGTGGCAACGGCTTTCGTTCTTTTCATGACACCTGGACTTTCCTTTTTTTATGGTGGTATGGTGAGTTTCAAAAATGTAATCTCTACCATGTTGCAAAGTTTTATCGCGCTGGGGGTTATTAGCTTGCTTTGGTATTTAGTCGGATTCAGTTTAGCCTTTGGTGATAGTATTGGTGGCTTCATTGGAAATCCCACAACCTATTTTGCATTTAAGAATGTAGGCCTCAATCCACATCCTTTGCTGGCACCAACATTTCCATTTCTATTGTTTGCGTTGTTTCAATTGAAGTTTGCCATCATTACTCCGGCTCTTATTACTGGAAGTTTTGCAGAGCGCGTAAAGTTTACTTCCTACCTGATCTTCATGTGTCTCTTTTCTTTATTGATCTATTGTCCGCTGGCACATTGGACATGGCACCCCGAAGGATTTTTACGGCAATGGGGTGTGCTTGATTTTGCTGGTGGAACGGTGGTACATATGTCGGCTGGGTTTGCTGCATTGGCTGGTGCTTATATTTTAGGCAAACGCGAAGACAAACAACATCATCCGGCCAATATTCCTTTTATTATCCTTGGCACGGGCATGCTTTGGTTTGGTTGGTTCGGATTTAATGCGGGTTCTGCGTTGGCGGCAAATGGTTTAGCCGTTCAGGCTTTTGCAACTACCAATATGGCTTCGGCATCTGCCATGATTACGTGGGTAATGTTTGATGCCTTGGTAGGAAGAAAAATTTCAGCTATGGGCGCGTGTATTGGGGCTGTTGTTGGATTGGTGGCCATCACACCAGCCGCTGGATTTGTAAACTTAGGCCAGAGTGTTTTTATCGGTTTTGTGGCGGCCATCGTTAGTAACATGGCTGTGTATTACAAGCAAAAGACAACCCTTGATGATACGCTGGATGTATTTCCGTGTCATGGTGTGGGTGGTATTGTGGGCATGATCATGACCGCTATTTTCGCAAAGGATGTTGGATTGATACATGGTGAATATAAAACATTCAGCTATCACATGCTGGCGTTGGTGATTGTCGGTGTATTTACATTCGGTGGATCCAACATCATCTTTAAAATAACGAGCATGATGACGCGCATGCGGGTATCTCCTGAAGATGAGCGACTGGGCTTGGATATCAGCCAGCATTCGGAAACCATGCGAACGTCTTCAAAAATTGAGGTGTCGACTTCTTCGTAGCCGCCCGTCAAATAGTAGACTCATCATCCGAAGAAAATTTTATTTTTACTTCAAACCTATCTTGTATGAAGAAGTTTTTCTTTGCCGTTTTTCTATTGTCCTCATCTGTAGCGTGGGCCCAAAGGACCAAGCAAGACGTTGTAAAATTAATTGATGCCGGGTACACTAAGTACGCTGATGTGGCACACAAAATCTGGGAGTTTGCCGAAGTAGGGTATCAGGAAACGAAAAGCTCGGCACTGCTTCAGGAAACTCTTTCACAAGCAGGTTTTAAAATTGAAAAAGGAGTAGCCGGTATGCCTACAGCGTTTGTAGCAAGTTATGGTTCAGGCAAACCTGTGATTGGAATCTTAGGTGAGTTCGATGCGTTGCCCGGTGTATCGCAAGATGCAGTGCCTGAAATAAAAAAAGTGGAAGGTCGTCCTGCCGGCCATGCCTGCGGTCATCATTTATTCGGCACTGCATCCGCTGCAGCAGCTATTGCTGTTAAAGACTGGTTGATTGCCAATAAGAAAGGGGGCACGATTCGGTTTTATGGTACACCGGCTGAAGAGGGTGGTTCCGGAAAAGTATATATGGTGCGCGATGGTTTGTTCAAGGATGTGGATGTTGTATTTCATTGGCATCCGGGTGCGCAGAATAGTGCTGCGGCAAGAAGTTCATTGGCCAATAAGAGTGGTAAATTCCGGTTCACCGGAATAGCTTCTCATGCTGCTGCTGCTCCGGAGCGTGGTCGCTCTGCGTTGGATGGAGTTGAAGCGATGAACGACATGGTGAACATGATGCGTGAGCACGTATCTTCTGAGACCAGGATTCATTACGTTATTACCCGTGGAGGCGAAGCTCCTAATGTAGTGCCGGCCTTTGCCGAAGTTTATTATTATGTACGCCATCCACAACGCGATGTTGTGAAAGAAGTTTGGGATAGAGTAACGCGTGCGGCACAAGGTGCGGCTTTGGGTACCGACACTAAAGTAGAGTGGGAGATAACAGGCGGTGTTTATGATTTGTTGCCCAACGAAACCCTCGCTAAGCTGGTAGATACCAACCTTCGCACCGTAGGAGGATATGCCTACAGTGAAGAAGAGAAAGCATTTGCAGAAAAAATCCAAAAGACATTTACTACCGTTCCGCCTCCGCTTACAAGCACCAATGCCATTAGTGAATTTAAAATTTTACCGGGCGCTGGCTTTGGCTCTACTGATGTAGGAGATGTTAGTTGGGTTGTTCCAACTGTAGGCTTATCAACAGCAACGTGGGTTCCGGGCACAGCTGCGCATAGTTGGCAGGCTGTGGCCGCAGGTGGAACTACCATTGGGCAAAAGGGCATGATGATGGCTGCTAAAACACTTGCACTTAGTATCATCGATGTATACACCAATCCAACACTTGTTGAATCTGCGTGGAAAGAATTTAAATCGAAGATCGGAGCAGAATTCAAGTACGAATCATTGATTGGTGACCGGCCTCCCGCTTTGAATTATCGCGATTAGTTATTGCTTGGATTACGCAAAACTATATTCGCTGTCAGTTTGAGGCCCTCGAAAACGGACACAACTATCAAAATGGCTTTCGAGAGCCTCAAGCTGACACACCATTTAAATTGTTTTGCATAACATCTCTTATTTATTCAAAAATTTACTGATTTCATTAAAGAACTTATCCGGGTCTTGCCAGTAGTTGCGACTATATAACCGCAAGAAGGGCCATCGCTTTAATTCCAGTAAGTGAGGAGCAAGTGCATGATCGGCCTTGGCACTTAAACTTTGATAATAGAAATTATCATCGGTGAGCAATGCACCTAACATGTGCTTTTCTTTTTCCACCGTCAGGTCATAAAACGGAAGTTTATTTTCTGACAGTTTATATTCTGGCCATTTTTTCAGCGACCATTTTTTGATTTCTTCTTTCAGATTCGTGGTCGACTTCCTTTCAGTGGTTGGTTGGGTAAAGGGTTCAAAATTTCCTTTTGATGCATCCAACACAAATTGAAGATATTCTTTCAGGAGCTTAGGGCCGCGGTTAAGCGTTTGGTCCACATTTAATTGATCGGGCCAGAAACTGGTAACTACAATTACTTTTTCCCGGGCCCGGCTCACAGCTACATTTAATCGATTTTCTCCACCTGCCAAATTCAGACTTCCAAACTGTGCGTGCACAACTCCTTTTTTATCGGGTGCATACCCCACGGAAAAGATAATGATGTCGCGTTCATCGCCCTGCACGTTTTCAATGTTCTTTACAAAGAGCGTTTCAGGAACTTCGCCCATCGTATTTTCAAGTGCATCGAGAATCAAATATTGCTGCGGTGCATTAAAGGTTACGATACCGATTTCTTTTGTTGGATTTTCACGCATTAGGTTGGCAACCAGCGTGGCGATATGATTTGCTTCCACTGGGTTGGTGTTGTGCTCCCATTGCCCTTCAATCTTTTCATAGATAAGACACGGATCGGGGCTGTTGATCACCTGCATGTCGGGCAGCAGTTGAAGGTTGCCCTTGTAGAAGTGACGATTTGAAAAATCGATTAACTCAAGTGATTTGCTTCGATAATGTCCTTGCAATTGTGTGTTCATCAAATAGCGACTGCTCAACTCCAGCAAGGAATCAATTTCAGCATCGGGTTGGGTCTCATCTTCTTCCTGCCACCGCGATTGATAAAAATCGCCCGGCTTTAATTGCATGGCATCGCCAGCCACAATGGCTTGCTTGCCGCGATACAAGGAGGGAATTCCGCGTTCGGCATAACACTGAGAAGCCTCATCAAAAATCACGAGATCGAAAAGTTCGGCCATAGGAAAAATTGCCGAGACTGATTCAGGCGAGGCAAGCCAGCAAGGAACAACTTTGAATATTTCTTCCTCAAATTCTCCGATCAGTTTACGCAGGGGCCAGATTTTTTTCTTTTTAGTTACCTGATGAAGAAGCTCCCGATAGGTAACACGATTATTAAGCCTGTTAAATTTGAGGTCATCTATAACTTTTTCGCGGGCGCGCAGGATTATGATTTCTTCACTGATGGCATGTTTTTCTGTAAGCAGATCGCGCAATTCATTTTCGAGCAAACCAATTTTTCCTGATGAAACCATCCGGAGTTCAGGCTTTTTTGACTCCAGGTGTTCGATCCAGGTCAGGCTAAGGCTGTTCACAAATAATTTCCTCAATGCATATTCATCCCAGCTTTTTTCATGTTCATGAAGTTTATTTAAAATCACACGTTCATCCGTGGTCAGGCTTTCTTCCAGCCTGTCGAATTCACAAAGAGCATCAAAATCATCTTTCAGGCTATCCGAAAGTCGTTGGGCAAAGCCGGGTTGTTGGGTAATGGAGTTAATCTGCGCTGGGGTGAGATAATGCATCCATTTTATTTTAAGTGCACGCAGTGGAGACAACAAGTTAAAAAGCGTATCAATTTTGTGAATGAATTCGGGCAATGAGAGATTGGCCGGATCAATCATGTTTTTTATTCCCCGAATGCTACTGAAGTTTAATTTTGCCTGCAAGGCAAAATGCTGATCAGCAAACCATTGAATGAATTCTTTTTGCCCCATGGTTTCAGGAACATTGCGCAGCCAGGCTTTGGATTTAAGTTTCGAAAGGTTGTGTTCCAGATTAAGTCGATTATCCAACTTGCGTTCCAGTATTTTGAAACCCTTCTTATTACTTTCCAACTCATTGGCTACAAGCGTACGCTTGATGAGAAACTTATCTTTTGAAAATAATTCCCACCGCACAAGCCCAAATAGACTTTTTCGCGCTTTCATGCTTCGGTACAACGCCTTTTGTAAGTTCCCAAGTTGAAAAGCGGGTGTGTGAGTTTCAGGACCCTCAGCAATAAAGCAGCTCATCAAATTCTTTTCAACATTGGAGAGCCAAAGCGAACTTGTTTCGTCATCCTGTTCGGGCACCATATTTTGAAAAAAGAAATAGGAATCTTCGTGATCAAGTAACGTTTTGATCTCTTTTATCTGGGGTTCCATTTCGGTCAACGCCTCATATTGCTCCCAATCAAGACGGGCGCCAAAGTGTTTGATCAGTTCCTCCGATAGTTCGTTAAAGAAGTTGGTAACTTCCTGAATAGATTTTTTTATTTGTTGTTGATCACTAACCGTAAATGAGCTGAATGATTTCCGTTTTTTCCAGGGGTAGTCGTCCCGGTTAAAATTCTGGGCATAATGGACGAAGCTATTTAGTTTACGAAGAAATTCTGGTAGTGTGTCAAATCTGAAATGTTGAAACTCCTGACGTAGATTGATTGTTTCTTGCGAGGGATCAGATTGAAGATACAGTTGTTTTATGCTGAAGCCACATTCCGATTCATCGTAAAGTGCCTGCTTGAAGGCTTCCAACTCTTCCGTAAGTTGATCGATCCGGTGACTGAGTTGGAGAAACTTCCGATCCAGTTGAATTGAATCGTGACTAAGATTTTTTGATTTATATTCCTCAACACGCTCAATTTGTCGTGCAATTTTTTCGTAGATCTCTCTACGGTCATTTTTAAAATCATGAACCAGTGCAAGATAATCACTGAGTTGATGCGTACGCATTCGTGCATAGACCACATCCAGCGCTGCACGCTTCTGGCACACGACTAAAACCCGTTTGCCGGACGCCATGGCATCTCCAATCAAATTACAAATGAGTTGTGATTTACCTGTTCCAGGAGGGCCTTGCACAACCAATGAGTGACCTAGTTTTGCGGCCTTGAACGCATTCTCCTGCCAAACATCTTGCGGGAAAACAGAATAGACTTTTTCTTCCTTAACCTGCTGCAGGAAGTTGGTCGTGTCGGACTTAGTTTGCTCAACCGATCGCGCTTCAAAAAATTGTTCAAGATCCTGAATGGATTGTGCTTCCAACAGATGCAGGTAGTCGGGAACTAGATACGATCCTGCCTGAGGAAATATGCCCAACACTGCTTTCGGAAATAATTTCAGTTCTCCATTCTTAAGCCCCTCTTCAAACTCTTCACGTTTAATATTGACGAAGGTGGTTAACTCATCCCGATAGTTATCCGGATTAAAATGAAGTTCTACATTGCTTTTTTGAAGCAGATGATAGAGCGCTGTTTTAAATGCTGTGCCTTCGCGATCGATTTCTTCAAACGATTCTTCCAACAATGACTCATCGGGTTTTACCTTATTATAAAATGCATAGGCAAGTAAAAATGATTTGTTAAATGAAATCCCAGCCTCTGCCCGCGGTTCGAGTATCCATTGATTGTTGTGAATTTTAATGGCAACGGGAAAAAATAGTAGTGGACATCTTACTAAAGTACCATCATTAAATTTGCCTTGTACAATGGGCCATCCTACATGCAGGTCTTTAGAACCCCGTTCCTCAAGTATCAGCTGATCGATGCGCTGCAGTTTTTTTAACTTTTTGCTCATCTCGTTGGCCGCTTCCAAACGGGCATCCAAAACAGGGCAGAGTATTTTTTGCTTTTCATTCAAAAGTGCCTGAATGATCGAAAAAGCATTTTCTCCATTTAATTGGCTTAATTCCTGAACATCTATAAAATTATCTGAAGTGAGTTTAGGTAGAAATAAAGACCGGTTGTTTCCTGATAAGTTGGTCAATCTCCTCAGGTAGGTGGTAAGTAATTTTTTGGTTTGATCGGGATTGGCCACGTCAGGGATTTAAGGAAAGATAAGGCTTTATTCTATTATAAAACGTTTCATCTACACTGGCTATTTTCTTAAGGTCTTCAACGGAGGAAAAATTGCCGTGTTGAAAGCGATAGGTGGCAATGGCCTTCGCTAAAGGGTATTTAATATAGGGATGAGCGGCTAGTTCTTTTTCGGTAGCCGTGTTGATTGAAATCTTCGCTGGCTCAAAATTTTCCGCTATAAAAATATTTTGTTTTAGTTCTTTTATTACGGTTGTATCCAGACCGTATACTTCCTCTATTTGATTAAGCGTGATAAATCCACCCAACTGGTTCCTGTACTTAATTATTCGTTGCGATAGTTTGGTTCCGATTCCGTAAATGCGAATTAATTGGGTGGTGTCAGCCAGGTTTACATCAAATGGTTCTATTACTTTAATGGTGGCAACTTCTTTGGGTGCTTTTACTTCTGTTTTATTGGTTAGCCTTTCTGCAGGCAGATCGATGTAGGAATAGAGACGATTGTAAAGTGCGGAATCCATGCCGTAGATTTTCAGTAGATCAGATTTGATTGTAAACCGACCTCTTTTAGAACGGTAATTATCAATGCGACTTGCCAGGTAGGTCGGGAAACCAAGTTGTATTAGTTCTTCGCGGGTTGCTGTATTAGGATTAAAGGTGAAAAGCCTGTATTCCACAATCTGTGTTGCACTATCTTTCTTTTCTTCCCATTTCCAATACGCCAATAAACTATCCAACTGTTTGGTTTCTTTGGAAAAGTCTTGCTTTTGATTCGCTTGATAGTGCCTGTAAACAGGAATCAAATAAATACTAATAAGCATCAAGGGCAGTAGAATAAGAAAGGCCCGGGTTTCTCTTCGCGAGAGACCAAAAAATGCCCTGAGCCAAGCCTTTAATCGATTCATGCATAGAAATTTAATAAAAAATTATGGTTGTTGAAGCAGAGTTGCACGAATGGATTTGGCGAGTTTGTCTTGAATAAGAGAAAGATCGGATACAAATTTTTGATTTAATTCTAATTCAATGCCTGTATACTTATCATTAGAATAATAATTTCTTAGCCAGGTGGTAATTCCGTCATCGGTCCCTTTATAGGGTTCATTGAAACGAGTAGTTAAGGCAGGTAGAATATTTGTTAATTCGCTCAGTAGTAAATCAGCATACATTTTTTCTGATTGGCGTTCCGGGTCAAAGAGAATTCCGATATCCACAGATCGCGTCACGTTATTCCAAACAGGAGTAAAGGAATGAATGGAAAGATGAAGAACAGGCTTTAGAGAATCTTCAATCGCTTGTTTAATTTGATTTCGATAGGGCTTATAATATGTCTCGAATAGATTTTCTTTATCAGGTTTGGGAAGAACATCAGAAAATTGAGAGAATAATTCCGTGCTGTTTGGCGAACGGTTGGCTTCGATCAGTAAGCGTGTAGTATGGCAACCGTACAGAGGCGTCATTAAGTTGACCGATAAATATTCGGCTAATTGCCAGGCACCCGGATCCCAACCGCGATGTGTTTCCAAAACTTCGGCATCCCCTTCAAACAGAAACTTATATCGATCGGGTACCTCGTTACCAGCGTGCTCGCATGTGAGAATAACCGATCGGTACATCATCAGGGAATAAATAGTTTATTCTCTTCAAGACAGATGCCTAACTTCTTGTAGACAAACAGGATTTTTTCTTTTGAGAAATCACCTTCCAATGCACGAAGGATACGTTCCGAAAGTGAACCCTGATTCAGGATTGTGTGGATGATCTGTCGGTTGATTTTTTGATAGGCAGAAATGGCGGGAATACTTGTTAGGATGTTCTTCCAGACATCGGCTACAGTTGATGGAGTAGATAAACCAAACGAAGCCAGATACGAGATATTTTCAATCTTTGTAGCAAGTCCTGTTGCCATAGTTTTATCAAAGATGTTTGAAAGCTCAACGGTGTCTATGTTCATTTGCTCTTTCAGGGGTATTGATTTTTCGGCAACTAACCATTGCAATGTTTCGACTACAGTATTCACAATTGCCAAATCAGCAGCGGGAGATTCCTGAATATCCATGACCCGGATTTCTATAGAACCCCGATCAAAGCGTGCAATGGCACCGCGTGAATTAACCCATATCGGATCAAGAATTTTTTCCGGATCGTACGGCACAATTTCATTGGCAATAGGTTCATAGATTTGCCGGCCATAGGTTTCTTCTGAATATACGGCTTCAGGTATAACACTTCCGGTGATGATGGGTATTTTGGCTTGATTGGTTTTATAATATCGTAACCGGGTGTCCAGCATTCCTGTTGGTTGACTATCCAGAATCGGGGAACTTGCACACAGTGCAGGCAACAAGGGTAATATCAGACGAACAGCAGCATGAAGCTTTGCGAACTCCTCATCACTATGAAAAGGTAAGTTAAGATGTGTGCTCTGAAGGTTTGACCAACCATGCCCCTTTGAATCAAAGATTTTATCATACAAAGAATAAACCTCGTTGTTGTCATGTGGCCAAAGTTGTGTATCCGAAAATGGATTCATAAAAGGATGGGCTGCGGAGGGTAATAATCGCGCACCCCATTCATTTAGTATTGAATTAATGTGTGCCACATTTCGGACAAATGCTTTTTCCAAAGTTTGTAAGTCCGCTTCGGGTCGGGTCGATTTAATTTCAATTACGTGGAGGACCAGCTCATTGGACCAGGTTACCATCCCATTTTCAAAATCACTACCAATGGTTCCCAATTCATGTTTTAAAAGATTATCGGCTATGGGCTTTACCTGTAACGTTTCTTTATCAACAATCATGTATTCCAGCTCAATGCCGAAGCCATCAAACAGGTGATAGGGTGCGCTCATTTTTCAGCTTTGATTTTGTTGAGAAATACTTCCATGATAATTTCATAGAGCCGTTCTTTTAAAATTTTATCTTCTATTCCGGCATCAATGTTTGGATTGTCGTTAATCTCAATTACATAGAATTTTCCATCCACCTCTTTCATATCCACTCCATACAATCCTTTACCGATTAAGGACGTTGCTTTAAGCGCTGTTTTTAACAGACCCGAAGGAGCCTGATCGATCGGGATACTTTCCACCTCACCATCGCGTGATTGTTCTTTGGCATTCCAGTTTACGATTTGCCAATGTTTGGTGGCCATAAAATATTTGCACACATAAATTACTTGTCCGTCAATAATACCAACGCGCCAATCAAAAGCGGTAGGCAGAAATTCCTGCGCAATCAGCAAGTCAGATTTCTCAAACATGCTTTCGCGGATATCTTTAAATTCTTTCAATGATTCAATCTTAAAGACACCTTTTGAAAAGGCCCCATCGGGTTGTTTAAGAATGAATGGAAACCCCATTTTGGTATGGAGGGTATCGCAATTCTCCTCCGTGATCACAAATGATTTAGGAGTCTGAATTTTCTTTGAATTCAGAAGCTCGTGCAGATAAACTTTATTCGTACACTTTAGTATCGAGTCGGGATCATCAATCACAACCAATCCTAACGATTCGGCTTTCTTGGCAAAGCGGAACGTGTGGTGGTTTACGTTGGTCGTTTCCCGAATAAAAAGAGCATCGTATTGGATGATCTGATCAAAATCATATTTAGTGATAAACTCTGTATTGAACCCAGCTTCGATTGCCGCCCGATAAAATCTTTTCAGAGCCCGGTCGTCTGAGGGTGGATTTTTATCATCCGGGTTTACCAAAATGGCAAGATCATATTTCTTTTTATCCGGACGGAAGTCCCGCTTTCGTAGCAGATAACGTTCCAGCGCCAAAACAAGTAATGGTTTGTCTGTATCCGGCACTTCACTTAAGCTGATGGGTCTGATATTTTGCAACACCCACTTTGTTTTTTTAGAGAACACAGCCCGCAAAGACGGTGCCTGCACCATTTGAAAAAGTTGTAGGGCCAGTTTGTTTAGGTGTTCAGACTGTGTGGAGCCGAAATAAATATTGAATTCTACCCGATCGGTTATTTCATTCTTAAATGAATTTTGAATAAGAGTATCGAAGTCAAGAGAATCGTCACGCAGGATGGAAGGAAAACGCAAATCCTGAATGGTGGAAACTTCGGGTAGTACCTTATGCCCGCGGGCTTCTGCCAGCAACGAAACATAATATCCTTCACTTTGATACTGATACGATTTGCAAAGATTGAGTACTTTCAGATTTTTGGCTTCCTGAAAAACAACATCGGTTATATACCGATCCGGTGAAATAACCTCAACATCTTGTACACTAAATTTCCAAAGCTCTGGCTTTTCAACCACAATCAGTTTTGGCATGATGGATTCTTATTCTTTGGGTTCAACAATGAGTAGGTTGGCATCATAGGTGACTATGCCCAGCATAATGCTGTTAATCAGCCGATCAAAGCTTACACTATAATATTGACTTTTCAGGGGATTGGGGTTCATGGGGTCAGCGAGATATACCGTCTGCGTTGATTCATCATATCCATTAATGATTACAAAATGGCCGGCAGGTTCACCTTTAATTGAATCAAACTTGCTGTTTTCGGGTATCTCACGGGGCGTTCCATACAAATAAGTAGCACTTAATCCGGTCAGAATCGGCTTCGATTTTTTTAAATAGCTTTTTATCAGATCAGCATTTAGTTCATGTTGATAAACCTTCCCCCCGGCTTCAAGAAATTTTACATACGCCCGCGAGGCTACCAAAAGTTTTTTCTTCTTGAACTTATACCTCATTTGCCGCTTCAGAAAAGTCACCATTTCTTTTCCTGAAAATTTAAACCACGAGGGGTCAAACACATTTAGATTGTAGGTGTAGATGTGTGCCTGATAGCCGCGTTGCAACGCATGGTTACCCAACATGACAGCCAGCGTTCCGCCACTCTTTAGGCTTTTAACTTGCTGAACCACCTCTTTGAGATGAATTTCATCGCGGTAATACTGATAGAGTGCATGGAGACAGGTGGGCCCGCAAGTTACTTCATCAGGTTGAGCCTTGATGTCAAAATTGAGAAAGAGAGCTTGACGGTTTGGCATTATAATAACTTGGAAACGATCATATTAATAACTTCTACCAGGATAAGCAGAATAATAATCCACTCTAGTGTGTTGCTTTCGCGTTGATGTGTAATTTCCCTAAATACACTGAGGTTGTCTTCAATGATTCGTAGGGTATACTCAATTTCACTAAAGCGCACCCGTAAATCAAAGTGCTTCATTAATCCCTTATGTAGATTATCAAGGTATTCATCATCCCAAACTTGTTCGGGGGCATCAAAAATATAGATGTTATCGGCAATATCGTTTTGTGTATTTAACGCTTTGCCAATAAACTTAAGCATGTTTCGTCTGCTTATACTCAGCTTGCCGGTTGCTTCCAAGTGGTTTGTAAAACCCCGGATTTCCGTTAACAGGTTTTCTGTAATTTGATGGTATCTATCTAATGCCACCGATTGGGCAATATTGAACATCGAGATCCGAAACACTTTTGCGTCCAGACGGTTAACTACAACCTGATTAAATTCAAATTTCATCTCGCCTTCTTCTACACTGATTTCATGATCATCCAAAATCAAAGAATTGGTGGGGCTTTTTAGGAAGGAGTCGATAGTTTTTATGGAGAGTTTGATCTCTTCCTCGCTATGGCCGGAAAAAACGACTACCCCATAATTGAAATAATACTGATACTTATCGCCACCAAAGCTGTAGAATAATTCGGAGGAAGTGTCGGCAAGGGGTTTTAGATCTAAAAAGGTTTTGATGCCTTTAAGATCTAATTGATTGGCTACCAGCAAGGCGGAAAGTTTTACCCGTTTACCCATACCATTTATACCAAATTTAAACTTATTATCATCCTCAGAAAATTTTGGATTGACTGAAAATCATAATATTGCAACCATATTGATAAAATTATGAGAAAGCCGGTTTTAGTAGTGATTATGCTTCTGGTTTTAACAGATGGCTTTGGGTGGGGAGCAACCGGGCATCGTGCTACCGGGCTTATTGCCGAACGGTATTTGACTAAAAAAGCGAAGAAACGAATTCAGCAAATTCTGGGTGGCGAGTCTCTGGCAATGGTGAGTACCTGGATGGATGAAATACGGTCTGATTCAACCTATAATTATACAACCGATTGGCATTGGACAACCATAGCGGATGGCGGTCGCTACGAAGATGTAGAATCAAACCCGGATGGTAAGGTGATTATGATGATTGAAAAATTTACCGCAGAATTAAAATCAGGTAAACTCACCACGAAGCAGCAGCAGGAATATTTAAAAATGTTGGTTCACATGGTAGGGGATATGCATCAACCCTTGCATGTGGGCAAGCCGGGAGATCGTGGCGGAAATGACGTGAAGGTTAAATGGTTTCGAGCGGATTCAAATTTGCATAGAGTGTGGGACAGTGAGATGATTGATGATACAAAACTCAGTTATACAGAATTGGCGCAATCACTCGGTAATCCGGATAAGGAAACTATAAAAAAATGGCAGAGCACGGGTGTTAGAGATTGGGCTTTGGAATCGGTGGCTGCCCGGCCGCAGGTGTATGATATTGGCAACGGAAATCTTAGCTATCAATACGGTTATAAATATTTTTCTGTAGCTAAAACCCGAATGTTGCAAGCGGGAGTTCGGTTGGCTGGTTTGTTAAACCAGATATACGGATAGCAAAGTTCTCAATTTTAGTTGTCATCGCGGCCTTGTTTCAAGAGCCGCGATCCCAGTATTATTTAGTCAATGCGTGATTCTTATTCGGCTGGAATTACAAGCTGTTACATATACTTCCTCCACCACCATTGAAAAACAACAAGCGCCCAGATGCGGGCATGAATATCCTGTGGATTGGATGACATTAATTGAAGCTTTAGCTTTTCAATCTCTGCATAATCAAAGATTCCTTGTTCGCGGATAGTCTTCTCAGAAAGCAAATCATCCATAATCATCGACTTTAATTCCTTGCGAAACCATTTAAGCAAAGGAACTTCAAACCCTTTCTTGGGTCGGTTGTAAAGTTGTGCCGGCAATACATCCCGAAAAGTATCCTGCAAGATTCGTTTTCGGATGGATCGATTGATTTTATAATCATCAGGCAAACTGAAAATTAAATTAACAAGCCGATAGTCGAGGAAAGGCACCCGAACTTCAAGACCATGGGCCATACTCATCAGATCAACTTTTGTAAGCATGTCGTTGGGAAGCACCAGACTCGTGTCGGTTGTAAGAATATCACCTATGGATTCATGGTTTGGAATGAAACGCAAGAGTTCCTCCTTTCTTTTTTCATATTCCTGCTGACTGAATTTTTGTTTTGTTTCTTCTGTAAAGAGGTTAAGTGCCTCGTTCTCTTTTGCGAATCCTGCCCATTGCCAATAGCGTTCTTTGCCGGTAAGTTTCATTCCCTCCGCAAATCGGTTTAGTTGCCGGAATCGGTTACTCAAAAAACTATTTCTGGATTGGGGTAGCGATTTCCAAACCGGTGCTAATGAACTGATCAGGTTTTCCTGCCAGCCCTTATTGATTATTCGGTGAAATGCTGCATGTTTATTATACCCACCTAACAACTCATCGGCACCATCTCCGGATAAGGCAACGGTAGCATGTTTTCGGGTTTCTTTGCTTAAGATGTACACATTTAGAGCAGATGAATCGGCAAAGGGTTCATCGATATAATCCAACACTGAATTCACATGAGCCAACAAGTCATCATTGGTAAGGGAAAATACCGTATGTTCTGTTTGGAGATGTTTTGCAACCAGCTTTGCATAGCTTGTTTCATCAAAGAACTTTTCGTCCCGAAAGCCAATTGAAAAAGTGTGCAGATCGGGTTTGTGTTTTACGGCCAGCGCAGCAATCACGGAGGAGTCAACTCCGCCACTTAAAAAGGCTCCTAGCGGAACATCAGAAATCAATCTTCGTTGAACTGAATCCTCCAACAACTCCTTTAGTTTAACCTTAGCGGCTTCGTAGGATAAGTTTTGATTTCCAGCCTCTCTTTTGGGTATAGTGTAGTAGGCATGTGTTTCGATTTTTTTGCGACCCACTTTGAGGTAATGCCCTGGTAATAGTTTTTTTACGTGTGTAAAAATGGTGTTTGAGGCAGTTGTATAATTCAGTTGAAGATACGTGTGTAGCGATTGATAATCGATTTCCTTATCAATTCCGTATTCAATCATCGCCTTCATCTCCGAGCCAAAAAGAAATTTATCTTCATCGAAGAGATAAAGAAGAGGTTTTATACCGTAGCGATCGCGGGCTAAAAAGAATGTTTGTTCCTGCCGATCATAGATACAGAAGGAAAAGAAGCCGTTGAGTTGATTGAGGCAGTTTTCTTTTTCTCGGATGTATAAGTTGAGTAATACTTCTGTATCGGATGAGGAGAAGAAGGAGACTCCCTGGGATTCGAGATTTTTCTTTAAATCCTGATAATTGAAGATCTCGCCATTGAACACAATACAATAACGCTTGTCGCGATCCCACATGGGCTGATTGGCCACGGAGCTGGTATCGATAATAGAAAGCCTGCGATGACCAAGACCAACGAACTCATCAATATAAACATCCTGAAAATCGGGGCCGCGTTTATGCAAGGCCATTGTTGCGGCCGTTACATGGATCATGTTAAACTTCCCGACAAGGTTAAAAGCAAAAACTCCTGTAATGCCGCACATACTTTTGCTAGTTGACTGCCTACTGGTGGCCGCCTACTGCCTACTTTTTAGTTTATAATGTCTTGATTTTTATATTCCTAAACCACGCCTCACTGCCATGGTCTTGCAGCACAATATGTCCTTTGGGGGAAGCGCCATAGCCGGTAGCTTCATTCCACTTGCTTGCCTTTTTTAGTGCAATCCATTCAGGGGAATTTAATTCATACGCGACTACTTTGTCGCCATTAAACCAGTGTTCAACATGATTTTTGTTAACTACTATTTTAGATGTGTTCCATTCTCCGGCAGGTTTGATTCTTGTTTTTCCGGCAGCATGCATACCGTAATTCGATCCCGTAAGATGGTCGGGCGTTTCATTTGGAAATCCGGCATCGTCCATGAGTTGATATTCCGGACCCGAGTAGTAGGGTTGCTCAAACTCTTCGGTTACCCGAAACATGACACCACTGTTTCCCTCTTTTGCAATTTTCCAATCAAACTGTAGTTCAAAGTTTTCAAATTGTTCAGAAGTCATCAGGTCAGCTCGCTCATCGCCATCGCCTGTTGTATTTTCATTTATTGCCTTACAATGAAGTACTCCATCCACAATTTCCCAGGTATTATTTTTCCGGTCTTTAAAGATTTGCCAGCCCTTGGTGGTTTGGCCATCAAACAAAAGTTGCCAACCTTCTGATTTTTGTCCTTCAGTAAGTACGTTGTCTCCGCGGGTTTCGGGGGCAACTGCTTCTGGTTTTTCTTCTATTTTCTTTGGGCTGCACCTGTTCCAGGATACAAGTAAGAAAACCGCAAATAATGATATGAGTACCTTTTTCATGGATTTATGCTTTTAACAAGTGGTTACTTATTTGATTTTTTTAGAAATTAAGGCAAAAGTTAAACATATGAAACTTAAAATCTACTGGTTCACAACTTCATTTTTAATTCTTGCGGGTTTATCTGCTCACGCGCAGATCCATCTGGGGGCCACTTCCGCTTACAATGCTACGTTTGTGTTGGACAAAGGCTTGAGCGAAGATCCGCGTTATAATTCAACTTATACTTACCACTTAGCTCCGATCGGTTTTAGTTTTGGGGTTGACTTCGGCAATAAATTTGGACTTTCGCTTGAATCAATTCTCTCGAATCAGGGACAGATTTATGAGTTGGTTAATCTTGCGAAACAAGTATCCGGTGAGCGCAAGATAGACTTGCAATATCTTCAGATTCCAATGATGATGAAGTTTATGGGTGGTGGATCAGGCGCTGTTCGTGGTAACTTTAATTTTGGACCACAAGTATCTATACTCACTAAAGCTGTTGAAACCATACAAGCTAATGCCGGTACTTACGAAATTCCAGAAGGTTTAGATATAGCAGATATACAGCAAGAGTTTCCTGCTGCTGTTGATGCCGGAAATGGAAGCTATACAATTCCTAATGTACCTACGAAGGATTTGTTAACGAAGGAGGCTAATGAGTTTAAAAATACGGAGTTTCAGCTGGCAGCAGCCTTCGGACTTGATATTGATTTATCTAAACATTTGTTTTTGTCCACCCAGGTAAGAGCTAATTATAGTTTAACGGACATGCGCAACGGTGATGTAATTGATGCCATAAAAAGTGGTAATACTGGAGATATTTTTGGAAGCCGGGCTAATTTGTTGGTTGGTGTACAGGTTGGTCTTCATTATTATTTCGGAACTCTGCGATCTTTCAGATAACAGTCTCTACATAAAAAGAGGCGATCTCAAAAGTCAGCAATAAAAACCGATGTCATGCCGGGCTTCGACCCGGCATCTCGTTTAGCCAGGAAAAACTGGATCGCGGCTCAAAGGCCGCGATGACAGACAGACTTTTGAGATCGCCTCTTTTTTATTCCAGTAGTTAAAATATTTTCCCGGGATTCAGAATGCCATTCGGATCAAAAACTTTCTTTATTCCGCGCATGAGATTCAAATTTACTTCACTCATTGCCAAGGGCATATAAGGTCTCTTGGCAATCCCAATACCATGTTCTCCGGAAAGTGTGCCGCCTAAGCTCACAGTAAGTTTAAATATTTCTCCAATACCCTCAGGGATTTTTGTTTCCCAATCTTCTTCGCTGATATTTTCCTTCAGGATATTGACATGCAAATTGCCATCGCCCAAATGACCAAAACAAACGGTATTGAATCCATATTGCTTACCGATCTCTTTAATGCCTTTGATAAGTTTCGGTAAATTATTTCGTGGCACTACAACATCATCCGACTTGGTCAGCGTGTACCAATTAACAGCGGGCGAGATATTTTTCCTCACTTTCCATAGTTCTTCTTTTTGCGCACTGCTTTCTGCAAACAGAACTTCGCCACACTGAAACTTTTCTACAACATTCATAACTCGTTCTGCATCGCGCATCAAAACTTCTTCATCGTTGCCATCCAGTTCACACAACACATACGCATCCATGCCGGCATCCAGCTTGGTTGTTACAGGGCTATTTAAAACCTTCTCACAATATTCAAATGTTTTTGCAGCTGCTTCGCGTTCAAAGAATTCCATCCCGGAAGGAGTAATACCTTCAACAAAAATGGCAGCAATGGCTTTACACGCTTCTTCGTTGGTAACAAACGGAATTAACAGCAATACATTTTTTTGCGGATAGCCGCGCAGTTTAAAAACAATTTTAGTGATGATCCCCAACGTTCCTTCGCTGCCACACATTAGCTGAGTAAGATTATAGCCGGTGGAATTCTTCAAAACATTAGCGGCTGTCCAGATAATTTCACCGGTAGGCAAAACTACCTGCATGTTTAATACATAGTCGCGGGTTACACCATACTTTACAGCCTTGGGTCCGCCCGAATTATTGGCTAGGTTTCCTCCGAGAAAACAGGAGCCTTTACTGGCGGGATCAGGCGGGTAAAACAATCCTTTTTCTTTCACCGCATTTTGAAATACTTCCGTGATTACACCCGGCTCTACTGTAGCCTGCAGATTAAGCTCATCGATAGAAAGAATCTTATTGAATCGTTCCATCGAGATAATCACACCTTTCTTTACAGGAAGCGCACCACCACTTAATCCGGTGCCAGCACCACGCGGTGTAGCAGGTATATGATGTTCATTGCACACCATCAAAATCTGACTGATTTCTTCCGGAGAACCTGGTTTCAATACTACATCGGGCAGAAACTGATAGTCTTCGGTTTTATCATGACCGTATTCATTTCGCTGCTCTTCATCCACAATAACATAATCGGCACCCACGATGGCACGAAATTGGCCAATGACATCGTTATGCATGGGTGGAGTAATTGTTGTTTCGCTTACTTTAGTGTGTGCCATCAATACCGTAACTTTGAATAATCTATGATCTCAAAAACAGGACACAAAATTAAGGAATTAAGTATTCAAAGGCTTTCGCTTTTCGTCCTCATTTTAATTTTGTTTAGCGCCTGTGGTTCTGTAAGAAAGTCTCGGGCGCGCAAAGAGCAAGCTAACCAGGTAATTCAAACAGCCCGCACCTTTACGGGCACCCCCTATAAATATGGTGGCACTACCCGATCGGGTATGGATTGTTCTGGTTTGACAGGAAATTCATTTCAGGCAATTAGTTTAAGTTTGCCAAGAACAGCGAGTGCTCAGGCGTTGGTTGGCGAAAAAGTTAAACTCAAAAAACTTGCCCCAGGTGATTTGGTTTTTTTTGCTACCGGAGATAAGAAGCGGGAAATAACCCACGTGGGAATCGTTACCGAGATTAAGTCAAAAGATAATGTGAAATTTATTCATGCGTCTACCTCACTCGGGGTGGTGGAAACTAATTTGTACTCTGACTACTATACCAAACGATTTCGGACTGCCCGCAGAATTATTAATTAATTAAATTTTATCACACCTCAATTCATGACTACCCGCAGAAAATTTCTTCAACTTGGCACGCTGGCTTCACTGGCTCCAGTCACCAAACTTTTTGGTTACACCCCACCACCGATAGTTTCAAAGCCCGTTGTTATTTCAACCTGGAATTTTGGTGTGGGAGCAAATGAGGAAGCCTGGAAAATTCTTTCTAACAATGGCCGGGCTTTGGATGCAGTAGAAGCCGGAGCGAGAGTTCCGGAAGGTGATCCCAAAGAGAGTTCAGTAGGTTTAGGGGGATTGCCTGATCGTGACGGACGGGTTACGTTGGATTCCTGCATTATGGATGAATTTGCCAACTGTGGGGCTGTTGCTTGTCTCGAACACATAGTACATCCGGTTTCGGTCGCCCGAAAGGTGATGGAAAAAACGCCACATGTTTTTTTAGTAGGCGAGGGCGCGTTGAAGTTTGCCCTTGACAATGGATTCAAAAAAGAAAAGTTGTTAACTAAAGAATCTGAGAAAGTCTGGAAGGAGTGGCTCAAGACAGCCCAATACAAACCTGTAGCTAATATTGAGAATCATGATACCATCGGTATTGTTGCCCTTGACGATAAGCAAAATTTATCCGGGGCCTGCACAACCAGTGGCATGGCTTTTAAAATGCAGGGTCGGGTAGGGGATTCGCCTATTATTGGTGCCGCTCTGTTTGTGGATAATGAAATTGGTGCAGCCACATCAACCGGGGTGGGTGAAGAGGTTATTCGTATTGTAGGTTCTCATTTGGTTGTTGAATTAATGAGACAAGGAAACACACCACAGGAAGCGTGTGAGAAAGCGGTACAGCGCATCGTCAAAAACCAACCAAAGAAATCAAAGGAGATTCAGGTTGGATTTTTGGCGTTGAATAAAAATGGAGACTATGGGGCCTATGCACTTCAGAAGGGATTTACGTATGCAGTGTATAGCAAGGAGGTGCCCAACAAAATTTTTGAAGCGAAGAGTTATTACTAGACTTATGAACACTGTAAAAATCTTACCCACTACCAAAGTGCAATTTGAGTTAGCTGTTAATGCGTTAACCCAATGGAGAAACGAAGCGAAAGAGGTGTCATTGGATAATGAAGAAAATACAGGCTTTGCTTTTGTAATGAATCCTGCAACATCTCGAATAAAGGATACCGATACCGAAACGGTCGGTAAAAGATAAGCACGCATGACTCTTGAAATCGTAGTCTACAACATAGAATCAGCACTCAAAGCTCAGGAGGGTGGGGCAGATCGTATTGAACTGTGCGATAATCCAGCCGAAGGTGGCACAACACCCTCCTTTGGAATGATAGAATCCGTACGGCAAAATGTGAATCTCGATCTCTTTGTAATGATCCGTCCGCGAGGTGGCGATTTTAACTATTCGAACTATGAGTTCCATTGCATGAAGCGCGACATCTATCAATGCCAGCGCATAAGTGTGGATGGAATCGTGTTTGGAATATTAAATGCCGATGGCACACTTGATAAAAAGCGATGTAAAGAACTGATCGATAAAGCCCGGCCTTTACAAGTAACATGCCACCGCGCGTTTGATATGACACGTGATCCTTTCGAGGCGCTGGAAGATTGTATTGAAGTAGGCTTTGACCGAATTCTTACAGCGGGCCATCAGACGACTGCTGCACTCGGTGCCGATTTGATTGCAGAGTTGGTGAAAAAAGCCAATGGCCGCATTGCTATCATGCCCGGTTCCGGGGTGAATGAAAATACAGTGGAAGAAATTGTACGCAAGACAAAGGTAACGGAGGTACATTTTTCTGCTACCGCCTTTCGTGATAGCGTAATGCAATACCGCAATCAGGCTATTACGGGTATGGGTTCAGAAGAAGGCGCTGAGTTTAAATATCGAACTGTTGATCCGGAAAGAGTACGTACCATGCGGTTGTTGGCAAAAAGAGTTAAGTAATATTCTTTGGCAATTCAGCTCTACAATAATTTAGAATTAAAATCAAAAATGCCGGCCCTTTCGAGCCGGCATTTATCCCCAATCACCCTAACTAACCCTTTTCTTTATTCAGCTCGTTTGCCCGTCATCGGGAATGCTCCAAACTGGCCCATGGTCATGGTGCCAACAAACTGATCACCGGTTACGATACCTTTTACCAATATTTCACTGGTATTTCCGCCAAAGCTTACTTCATAGCTTGCGCTTAATTCATTCCCAACAACTTTGATATTCTTCAGAGGAGTTTCGCGATTATTTCGGCTGCTGATGATTACACCAGAATAGGCATCACCTTCTTTATTGATTTTCATTGTACCTCCGTTAGCACCTTGTGGTGATTCTACTGAATAAGTCCAATTGCCATCAACCTGAACGATGGCCGTAGGATCAACAGCCGGTGTTTCTACATCTGTTTTAGCCTTTGTCGCTGCAGGCACTATCGCTGCGGCTGGTGCACCACCTCTTTGTTGTGTGCCACCTCCAAAATTTCCACCACCATTGTCCATACCACCACCACCATCACCACCTTCTTTCATGTCATCATTATTGATGGAGCGGCTTCTTCTGCGTTGTTGTTCAAAACTCATCTTACCAATCCGGTAACTTACGTTTACCCGGAAACTGAAGTTATTCAATACTGTAATACTGGATTGATTGATTGTAGGTGTTATAGTTTCATTTCTGATTTTCATTGACGGTGCCAAAAAGTTTTCCAGGCCTAAGCCTATGCTACCTTTTTTACTTTTAAATTCTCTACGAGCACCCAGACTATAAATTCCAAAACCACCTTGGTAACCCTGAAGGTTTACTCTGCGTCCCCGGTAAAAACTAAACGCTTGTAATGCCCAGCGGTTGCCCAGATCATAACTTCCAAAAAGACGACCACTATACACCCAACCTTGGTTGCTTGCATTTTGGGTAGGATCAGGTACATTATTGGATAGATCTGCATAATACACATCACCACCACCGTTCAAGGATAACTTACCTACGCTGATGTTGGCAAAGAAGCTCATTCCATAAGCATTCTCTTTTCCAATATTGGCATAGGTTGTTACAACGGTATCACCAGCTACGTTCCGTAAACTTTGTATTGCATTGTTGCTATTGCGAAGAAAACCTGTGAAGTTTAAAGAAGTTCCTTTGATGAAGGTACTATATCCTAATTCAAAGTTGTTTGTGAATTCCGGGTCTAATTCCGGGTTACCTATTGTTCTCTGAAAAGGATTTGGCGCCTGAATGTTTGGGTTAAGAAATTGAATAGAGGGCCGCTGAATTCTTCTGTTATAAGAAGTTTTCAAAGTTCCTTTCTTAAGTTTTTTGGACGCGTTAATACTGGGCACCAATACCCCATATTCGGGAATATCAATGTCAGCTTCAGTTCGGGTAAATGCATTAATAATTGTATATTCATAGCGCGCGCCTGTTTTTAAACTATATCCCGATTTTGCACTATAGGTATAGGAAACATAACTTGCTAAAACATCCTGATTGTAATTTAATTGATTGGAAAGGTTTTGACTTTCCTGAATCACATATTCACCATCCGATCCAGCTGCGGTAAAAGAGGCAAAATCACTTAATACTTTCCTTCTGATATTCTTAGCCCCTAATTCAAGCATTTGGTTGTCACCAATTGGAGTTTGATAATCGGCCTGAATAGTAAACTCTTCATTGAGTCCCTGATTTTCATTTTTAAGGCGTTGAATAATTTCTTCTGATGAGAAATCCAAAATTGAATTAGTAAAATCATTATTGCGATCATTTCTACTATAGAGCGCAAGAATGCTAAATTCTTGTTGAGGTTTTTCAAAAAGGTGGGTGTAATTGAAATTAAGGTCAACTGTACCCGACTGATCAACAGTGGTTACATTTCTCAAGCTGGATGACAAAGGTGTGGTTGATCCGTTTTGAAAGGATTGGGAAGTAAGGTTATCCTGAAAACCATTATTATTACGTAAACCATAACGAACAGAAGCTGTTACAGAATTTTTCTTATTGATATCATAATCCCAGCCCAGATTATAATTTCCAAAAAGACCCTGACTACGATTGTTCGCTCTTTGTATAGTCTGAAAAGTTTCTGTGCCATCAATTGTATTTTGGTCATTTTCAAAAGCTCCTTCAACGTTATAATTAGCCCTTCCAAATCCGCCCAACGAAAATCCCATTTTTCCTCTCCTGTAATTACCATTCAGTCCAAGGTTAGAACCCCGGTAGCCTGCACCGGCATCAATATTCAAAGTCAATCCTTCCAGCGTGTTTTTCTTGGTAATGATATTGATGATACCGGCAGATCCCTCAGCATCGTACTTAGCCGATGGGGAAGTGATTACCTCTACTGTTTTAATCTGGTCTGAAGGAATTTGCTTTAATGCGTCCGCCACCGAATTGGCCATAATGGTAGAGGGCTTATTATTAATCAGCACCATGATATTAGTACTTCCACGCATGCTTACGTTGCCATCAAGATCAACAGAAAGCATAGGTACACGCTTTAACACATCAGTTGCATCACCACCGCGGGTGGTAGCGTCATTCTCCGCGTTATAAATGGTTCTATCCACCCGCTCTTCTACCAAGTCCTTCTGAGCTTCAACTACAACTTCGCCAAGTTGAGTAGCTTCTTCGCCTATTTTTATGGTGCCTACATTGATATCACTTCTTTTCCCTTCAATGACCAAATCACTTTTCGTGATTGTTTCATACCCGATAAATGAAATTACCAGGGAGTAAGTACCATCAGCTACTTTTGAAATTGTGAATTTTCCTTTTGCATCGGCAATGGTTCCATCGATAGTTTTGCCGCTGGCGTCTGCAAGTGCAACAGTAGCGAACTCAACAGGCTGATTGGTTTTAGTGTCGATAACGGTTCCGGAAATTTTTCCGTTTCCTTTCGGTGACTGATCTTGTGCAGGCAATACAGTTGCAAGGCTTAGAAGAGTAATTAGCGTAAACAGGTTTTTCATTGTATCTGATTGATTTAAGAGCTTGTGCGCTTTCGTGCACTGTTATAAACTGTAAAGGAAATTTTTTGTTCGCACTCTGCATTGGGTATTAGACAGTCGGGTCAATTGTATCGACAAGTCCGGCACTTACTCGACAATCCCGTTAATTTGACAGAATGGACATTCGGTCGATTAAACATTATGAGTGGTAGAAAATGCAATTTTTAGCATTTCAATGTTTAGAAGGAGTGCTACCTTTGATTTCTTTTTTAGAATTTCATTAGATACATGCAGACCTTTTTTAATCGCAACAGAGTAACCTTGCTACACATCTCCTTTTGGTTTGTGTATCTCTCGTTTAATCTGTATCAAATCAGCGCGTTTCAACGAGGGCGTGGTTATGATTGGGAGCGCATGCTAACCTCTGCATCGGTTCAGTTAGTGTTCACTATGTTGATAGCGTATCTCAATTATTTCATTACGTGGCCCCGATTCATAAAGACCCAAAACCTGTGGCGTTATTTGTTGGAGTTTTCAGTGCCCTTTGTGACTTTGCTCACTGCGCGCGTTTATCTGCAGCGCTATCTGGTGGATGGTTATACCCATAAGGTTGAATATTTCTATTCGAGTTTTTTTATAGTTCAGATCTTTGCCGTTACGTTATTCATCGTGATTTTTGTTGGCATGTTGCGCTTTGCAGTGGATTGGTTTGAACTGGAAGCTAAGCGCAAGGAGGTTGAAAACGAAAAATTGATTGCAGAATTGAATTTCCTTAAAGCTCAGATCAATCCGCACTTTTTATTTAATACACTCAATAACCTGTATTACCTGGCCTACACCAAATCAGAAAATACTACGGAGGTGATTGCCAAGCTGTCGCAAATGATGCGGTACATGATTTATGATTCTAACCACCCTAAGGTATTACTGACCAAGGAAATTGAGTACATGCAAAACTATATTAGCCTGGAACGATTGCGGTTAAACAATCAAATCCCGATTAACTTTGATATCCAAGGCTCGTTTGAAAACCGAAGGATCGCTCCTCTAATATTTATTACCTTTTTAGAAAATGCTTTTAAACATGGTGTAAGCAACAATAATCCTAAAGCGTGGGTAAATGTTACCGTTAAGTTAGAGGGTAACGAATGCATTTATACCGTTGAGAATAGTAAACCAGAAAAAACTGACCTTAACGAAAAGTCAGGCATAGGATTGCAAAATGTCAATCGCAGACTGGAATTAAGCTATCCGGGTCAGTTTAAGCTTTCAACCGAAGATAAAAAGGATGTATATTTCGTTCAATTGATTCTCACTTTGAGTTGAAACTGAATTGCGTTATTATTGAAGATGAGCCATTGGCTCGTAACCTCATGACCGAATATGTGAGGAAGGTACCCGAGCTGAATTTACTGAACGCTTTTTCAAATCCACTGGAAGCCCTGGAAGCTCTCCGCACTCTTTCGGTAGATCTTCTATTTCTGGATGTACAAATGCCAGAGATTACCGGTATCTCTTTACTAAAAGTTTTAAAGAAGCGACCGTTAGTGGTATTAACAACAGCCTATTCAGAATATGCCTTGGAAGGTTATGAATTGGATGTTGCAGACTATCTTCTAAAGCCCATCACCTTTGAGCGTTTTCTCAAATCCGTTGATAAGATTATGCAACGGTTGGAAGCCGAGCCCAAGCATGGGATTACACAAACTGAAAATTCTCCTGCGCCCACATTTGTATTTGTAAAAGACGGTACAAAGCTTGTCAAAATACAACTGGACGAAATTCTCTATGTGGAAGGGTTGAAGGATTATGTTACTATTCACACTACCCACCAGAAGATCACTACACTCCAACGCATGAAAGCCCTTGAAGAGCAACTTCCCGCTGATAAGTTTATACGCATCCACAATAGCTTTATTGTTGCTTTGAATGCGATTGAGGTGGTGCAAAAAAACGAAGTGGAAATAAAAGGTGCCTCTTTGCCCATTGGCGATACGTATAAAAAATCCTTTAAGGAATTTATTGAGAAGAATCATATTCAATAGGACACTGAATTTTTGAATTCCGAAAACCCCGGTATTGCAATAGTTGGAAAAGTGATATATTTGCAAGCTTTAAAAAGGGGGATTAGCTCAGCTGGCTAGAGCGCTTCCATGGCATGGAAGAGGTCATCGGTTCGACTCCGATATTCTCCACTAGAGGTTGTCTCAAAAGTCTGGTTGTCATCGCGGGCATTGACCCGCGATCCAGTTTTTCCCTGGTTAAAATGAGATGCCGGGTCGAGCCTGCCTGTGCGTAGCCGCTTCGGCAAAGGCAGGCCCGGCATGACAGCGTTGATTATTGTTGACTTTTGAGGAAGCCTCTTTTTATTCCGCCTGAATTATGTTCTTATCATGCAATTATTGACAGCATACCAAAAATGGGTTCGCCCCATTTCTGATTACCAGATATCATTACTCTCGTAACTGCTTCCTCTTTTCGAAGGGCTTTTGTAAATAGCTTCCAACTTGTATCCAGATCCAGTTCAATGGTGGTGGCAACCCTATCTGGATCATCTGTAAATTGCCAGTGACCAGGTTGTCTTTTTATTTTCCATTCTCCACCAGCTTCCCCAGTTACGTTAATTGAGATAATTGTTCCTTCCGGAGCCAGTGTATCGCGATACGTGTAGGGCAGTGCCATCATGAAAGTTTGCATCAAGGGAAAGAAAAACTTGCGGTCCATAATCCCTTGTATATTTACAGCATCCCGAATTTGTTGTTGATGGTGCCAGCGTTCGGTGTATTCGCGGGCAACGTGAAACCAGTTTTTTGATTCCTCTTCACCCGCCCACGACACGGCAAATCGTGCTGTCGCCCATAAATCGAGCGAACGATAGTAGTCTATATAAGGCTTTTGAGTTGCTTCTAAAAGTTCTATTATCGTTTTCGGGCTTACCCGTTTCATTGCTTTTATCCAATCTGCATTTAGCCGGTTCAGATAGTCGACAAGATCCTTGTAGGTGTGGATCGCACCCGGTGGATCTCCAGAAAAGTTTTCAACAGTTGCAAGTGTGCGCATATTTCCATCGAGTAAATGCGCGGCAACATCTTTTACTGTCCATTGTTCAGCTACTGTTTGTTTGTTCCATTCGTCATATGAAAGAGATTTCAGCAACTCAATCAATTTCTGATCGAGAGGAAGAAATAAATATAAGGTCTGAATAGGAACTTCCATTTTCTATCGCCCGCCCGGAGGACAGTGTTTTCTTAAATAATCTGAATACAGCGTGGAGAGATGTTGAAAAGTTCCATCCCCTTCCGAGATACTATGTGATCGATTGGGATAGGCCATAAATTGAAATTGTTTTCCATGTTTTACCAATTCATTGATAAGCATTTCGGCATTGGCATAATGAACGTTATCATCGCCTGTTCCATGGATGTAGAGCAAATTGCCCTGAAGATTTTTTGCATACGTAAGTGGGGAACCCTTTACGAAATCTTCCCGATTTTCTTGCGGCAATCCCATGTATCGCTCCTGATACATGTTATCATAGGTCAATTGATTCGCCACGGCAGCTACAGCAATACCGGTTTTATAAATCTCCGGATATTGAAACATCAGATTAAGTGTGGCTGAACCACCCCCGCTCCAACCCCAAACTGCGATACGCTCAGCATCCACATACGGCCATTTTAAAATCTCTTTCGCTGCCAGAGCCTGATCGCTGATATTCACCAACCCAATTTTTTTATAGACACTTTTGCGCCATGCCCGACCTTTGGGTGCTGGTGTGCCACGGTTATCAATTGACATGTAGATATAACCTTCATCCGCTAAGTTTCCTGCGAAAAGTTGGTTATTGGCTACTCCGTAGGTATCATGTACATTGGCACCCCATGGTTCGGTATAAACATAAAACAGTACCGGATATTTTTTTGAAGGATCGAAGTTATTTGGCTTTACCATCCAACCATCCATTTCAACTCCTTCTTCAGTTTTTACTTTAAAGAATTCAACTGATTTACTGGATTGGGCGTTATTTATTTTTGCTTGAATACTCTCTTGTTCGTTCAATGGTTTGTGATTAGGAAGCGAGATAAGTTCACTGACAGGTTTAGTATAGCTGTTATTAAAACTGTGCGTGGCAAATGCGCCTGATGGCGAGATCGAATAGTCATGGGTACCGGCAAATGCAACGGGCGATACCTGTTCAGTCTTTCCTTTGCCATCTAATTTTGTTTTGAATAAATATTTTTGTGTAGCGTTGGCGGGGGAAGCTAAAAAGTAGAGGAGATTATTTTTTTCGTCAATCAAACGAATATCCATAACATCATAGTCTCCTTTGGTAATCAAGGTTTCTTTTGTCCCGTCTTTCGTGATCCGATAAACATGCCGCCAGCCATTTTTCTCACTAATCCATAAAAACTCCTTTCCGTTGTTAAGCCATTTAAAATAATGACGAAAGTCAAGGGCATACACATTCTCCCAGGGTGTAAATAAATCAATCCAGGCTTCATCTTGTTCGGAGTATATCAACTTGGCAGCTCCAGTAGTCGGTTGACAGGAATAGATTTTACTTTCATTTTGTTTTCGATTTATCTGCTGCACGAATAATTCCTGAGGGTTGTTCCACTCGGTGCGGGGTAAATAATTTTGTTTAGGATCGCCCGGTATCGCCATCCAGGTTGTTTTGCCAGTAGCAACATCGGCTACCCCAATTTTTGCTGGCGATGGAGTTTGTCCTGCTTTTGGATATTCCACCGGAACAATTTTTGAGTATACGGAGTCGGTGTTATTGATCATAAAGAAGTCGCGAATCTGATTAGCATCTATTTGCCAATAGGCGAGGTGTTTGCTGTCGGGGCTCCATTGTATTCCATCGCGGCAAGCAAATTCTTCCTCATAAGCCCAATCGAACGTGCCATAAATTAATTTACGGTTGCCATCGGTTGTGATCGCTTTTTCTTCTCCGGTTGCGAGACTTTCCACATATACATTTTGATTGCTGACATACGCTACGTGGGTGCCATCGGGTGAGAATTTAGCAAACATGAGCGAGGAGGCAGGCCTTCCTTTTCCAACTTGTTTCAAGTTTTTAGAAGAGAGGTCTAAAACCCAATAGTCACCTCGGGTATCCAGACGCCATACCTTTTGTGTGTTAGTGAAAATGAGAAGTTTGGATTGATCTTGTGAAAAAGAGTAATTCCGAATGGAAAGGCTTTTGCTTTGCCCTGTAGGGGTTAAGTCTACTTTTGAGACAAAGGTTGCTTTCGTGTTAGCCGGCAATCCATACCGGTTTATTTCACCGGCTTCGATCCGATAATATGAGTTGCCATCGTTGCCCCATCGAATGCCCTGGCCTTTTACCCAAAGGGGGAGAATTACAATAATCAATAACAGGATTTTCTTCATATACTTAGCTTCAGTTTTATTGCTGTATGCACTCGAATTACGGAAAAATCAAACAGGGTAAAAATTACTTTTGACGGTAGTTATTTGAACCTGATAGGTGGTTAAGCTTTTACCAAGACTGAAAGAGTCTGTCTTTACTTATGAAATTCCCGACTGTAAAATTTTATTCATAGTCCTGGAACCTTGTTGCGAGGTTATTAATTTGTATCTTTTGCGGTCAAATTGATTTGATATAATGGCCAAACTGAAAAACATAGTCAAACAACTTTCAGAGAATGATTATAAATCGATATATGATTCATTAATTGAG